>NZ_JACKSH010000040.1 GCF_025821625.1 Mycolicibacterium pyrenivorans | reverse complement strand
CCAAGGCGACGACATCGCCTCGTTCCTGTCCGACAGCCTGCGCAACACCCGAGCCGCCTACCACATCGCTCACCGCGTCATCGAGGACGAACGCACCTGAGACGTCAGGGGCCGGGCCCACCGCCACCTGGTGGGCCCGGCTCCGCAGTCCAGACAACAGCTCTGCACCAACACATCTCGACCATGGAGGCCCGACAATGCGAACCGCTCCACACCCACAATATGCGTTGCAAGGCGTATTCCCTCAGAGTAGTATCACCGTATGTTGATCGACTGGTCCGACGAGTTCAACACCTGGCTCGATCGGCTTGAAGATCACGCCCACAACGACCCGATCAGCGCCCGCCGACTCGACTACATCACCGCACAACTGCAGCACCTCCAAGAA
>NZ_JACKSH010000039.1 GCF_025821625.1 Mycolicibacterium pyrenivorans | reverse complement strand
GCTCACCGCAGCCATCTGGCACAACGACACCATCGGCGCCACCGTCCGCCGATCACTGACCGCCTACGACCACTAACCCTTGGAATCACTCATCTAGGGTTCTGCACATGGGTTCTGAGACCTCCCACATCCCCGACGTCACCACCACTCCGGCATGGCAGGCACTCTCCCGGCATCACGACGAGATCGGCGCCACCCATCTGCGCGACCTGTTCGCCCAGGATCCCGCCCGCGGAAGCGAGCTGACGCTGACGGTCGGCGACCTCTACATCGACTACAGCAAACACCGCATCACGCGCGACACACTGACGTTGCTGCTCGATCTCGCCCGCATCGCCCGCCTCACGGAACGCCGCGATGCGATGTTCTCCGGTGCGCACATCAACACCTCCGAGAACCGGGCCGTGTTGCACACCGCGCTGCGACTGCCGCGCGGGGCCGCGCTGGAGGTCGACGGCCAGGACGTCGTCGCCGACGTCCACGAGGTTCTCGACCGCATGGGTGAGTTCACCGACCGGCTGCGCGGCGGCCAGTGGGTGGGCGCGACCGGTGAGCGCATCACGACGGTGGTCAACATCGGCATCGGCGGTTCGGATCTGGGTCCGGTGATGGTGTACCAGGCGTTGCGGCACTACGCCGACGCCGGCATCTCGGCCCGGTTCGTCTCCAACGTCGACCCGGCCGATCTCGTCGCCAAACTCGACGGACTCGACCCGGCGACAACGCTTTTCGTCATCGCGTCGAAGACGTTCTCCACGTTGGAGACGCTGACCAACGCCACCGCGGCGCGCCGCTGGCTGATTGACGGACTCGGCGGCGGTGCCGGACAGGACGCGGTGTCCAAGCACTTCGTCGCGGTGTCGACGAACAGCAAGCTGGTCGACGACTTCGGTATCGACACCGCCAACATGTTCGGGTTCTGGGACTGGGTCGGCGGGCGCTATTCGGTGGACTCGGCGATCGGGCTGTCGGTGATGGCGGTGATCGGCCGCGAGCGGTTCGCGGAGTTCCTCGCCGGTTTCCACCTCGTGGACGAGCACTTCCGGACCGCGCCGCTCGAGGCCAACGCCCCAGTGCTGCTCGGCCTCATCGGCCTCTGGTACAACAACTTCTTCGACGCCGGAATCCGTGCGGTGCTGCCGTATTCGAACGATCTGTCGCGGTTCGCGGCCTACCTGCAGCAGCTGACGATGGAGTCCAACGGCAAGTCGGTGCGCGCCGACGGCACCCCGGTCACCTCCGATACGGGCGAGATCTTCTGGGGCGAACCGGGCACCAACGGCCAGCACGCCTTCTACCAACTGTTGCACCAGGGCACCCGGCTGGTTCCCGCCGACTTCATCGGGTTCAGCGAGCCCACCGACGACCTGCCCACCGCCGACGGCACCGGCAGCATGCACGACCTGCTCATGAGCAACTTCTTCGCCCAGACACAGGTGCTGGCGTTCGGCAGAGATGCGGCGGAGATCATCCGAGATCTCCCAGCGGGCACCGCCCCCGAGGTGGTGCCGCACAAGGTGATGCCCGGCAATCGTCCGAGCACGTCGATCCTGGGGACCAAGCTGACGCCGTCTGTGGTCGGCCAGCTGATCGCGCTCTACGAGCACCAGGTGTTCGTCGAGGGCGTCATCTGGGGCATCGACTCGTTCGACCAGTGGGGCGTGGAGCTGGGCAAGACCCAGGCCAAGGCGCTGCTGCCGGTGATCACCAGTGACACCTCACCCGCAGAGCAGACCGACTCGTCGACGGACGCCCTGGTGCGCCGCTACCGCACGGAGCGCGGCCGCAGCGCGTGATTTCGGTGCCGCTGGTCACGCTGTGGTTGACCGACGTCGATGAGGTCAGCGAGCTGCGCCCGACTCATCTTCCGTTCGGCGCGGAGCACACCGATGCGGTTGTATATCGGGAACGTTTTCCCTCGCCTTACCGGACTCACCTAATCAATCGGGGGAAAACCCAACGATTTGTCAAGTGTGGCCGCAGCTCAGTCGATGACCGCGGCAGCCTTGCGCACGGTGATGGGCGCCGCGAGCTGCTGTTCGTCGCAGATGCGCTGCAGCTTGTCGAGCGTGGCATCGAGGCCGGGCCCGAGCCGAGGTCCCGGCGTGAACGTCGCGGGCAGATGCTGCATGCCCTGGATGACGCCGATCGTCTCGTAGTGCACGGCGCCGTCGGGGTCGCAACGGAAGTCGGGCATCCGGTCGAGCACTGCGGTGAGCATCGACTTGAAGACGGTCCGGGCGACGTTGGAGCCGATGCACCGGTGCACACCGAGTCCGAAACTGAAGTGGCGGTTGCCTTTCCGGTCGAGGATCAGCTCGTCGGGGTTCTCGAAGAGCTCGGGGTCGCGGTTCGCCATCGCCCATGACAGCCAGAGCCGCTCACCCTCTTTGAGGAGGACGCCGTCGACCTCGAGGTCCGCCGCGACGGTGCGGCCGTCCCCCGGGGCCGGCGTGAAGTAGCGCAGGAACTCCTCGGTCGCCGGGTTGAGCAACGTGTCACGGTCCCGGCTCAGGCGCTCGCGTTCGTCGGGGTGCTGCGAGAGCCACTCCAGCGCGTGCGCCGTCAGCGCGGTGGTGGTGTCGAAGCCGCCGCCGATCAGCAACATCAGCATGCCCATGATCTCGGCGTCCGGCGCCGGTTCGCCGTCGATCCGGCACCGCACCAGCGCGTCGATCAGGCCGGGCCGCGGCGTCTCCCGGATCTCGGCGACGTGGCGCATCATGCCCATGGCCGAAGCGATCGCCAGGTCGGCGACTCGGGGGAAGTCAGGCGAGTCGGCGGGGGTGTACACCATGGCGTGGGCGGGCTCGCAATAGATCTCCCAGTCCTTCAGCGGGACGCCCAACAGTCCGAGGGTGAGCACCGCGGGGACGATGTTGGCCAGGTCGTCGACGAAGTCGATCCGGCCCTCCTCGATCTTCTCGTCCAGGCAGGCCTTGACGATCTCGTCGACGACAGGGACCCACCGTTGCACCGCGGCGGGCGACAGATAGGCGTTGAGCGGGGTGCGGTACTCCCGGTGCTCGGGGTCGTCCATCTCCAGCATGCCGCCGCGGATGGCCGCGCTGTAGTCCCCGCGAGGGATGTTGATGCCGGTGTAACCGTTGCGTTCGCCGGTCACGTCGTTGTCGTTGGAGACGTGGGGGCACCGTGCGAGTTCGAAGACTTCCGTCGTACCCGCAGCCACCCAGTGCCCGCCGTAGGTGTCGGTCCACGCGAGCGGACACCGGTCGTGCATCTCCGCGGTGATCTCTTCGAATCGGTCGCGGTACTGCGGGGTGTGGCGGTCGAAGTGGAAGCTGCGCTCTTCGCGCCGCCGATCCACGCTCGTCGGATCGGACATGGTTCGAGAATAGGAAAACCCGGACCGCCGAATAGACAGTTCTGCGTAATTGACTACTGTTCAGGCGAAGCGGTTGGTGAACCGGGGCGGCAGCACCTTCATCAACTCCACGAGCGGCCACCACGGCCACCCGGGGACGACGGCGCGGCCCTTCTCCTTCTCGATCGCGTCGACCATGGCCTTGACGCCGGTCTCGTTATCCACCATGAGCATGGTCGAGTTGGACTTCGCGGTCATCTCCGACTCGATGTAGCCGGGTTCGAGCACGGTGATCTTGATCGGGCCCGAGGGATACTCGGCGCGCAGCGACTGGCCGAGCGAGATCACGCCCGCCTTGCTGGCGGAGTAGGCGGCCTTGTGCCCGGGCACGCCGACATTGCCCAGCACCGAGGCCACCAACACCAGATGCCCCTCGCCCGCCTTCTTGAACATCTCCATCGCCGTCTCGATCTGCACCAGTGCCGCAACGAGATTGGTTTCGATCGTGGCCTTGTTGGCCCACGGCTTGCCCCCGCCGAGCGGGTAGCCCTTGCCGATGCCTGCGTTGACGATGACGCAGTCGATCCCGCCGAGTTCGTCGGAGAGCTCCCCGAAGACCTTCGGCACCTGCTCGTGATCGTTGACGTCCAGCGCCGCCACGGCGACCTTGATGTTGGGATGGCGGGCGGTGAGTTCGGCCCTCAACTCATCGAGGTTGTCGACGCGACGCGCGCACAGCGCCAGGTCACGGCCCTTCGCGGCGAATTGGCGGGCCATTCCCGCACCTAGCCCCGAGCTGGCACCGGTGATCAGGATCTTCTGCCGAGTCATGCGGGCAGGATAACCGAGTTAGACAAGTGCCGAGTAATCGTCTCCCCGCCGGAATTGCATTCCAGCAGTAAGAATGCGGGTTACGACCTGCTGGAATGCAATTCCGGCGAAAGTACCGAGCGCTACTTGAGCAGCCGGGACATCCTGCGGTCGGCGAGCACCTTGCCGCCGGTCTGGCAAGTGGGGCAGTACTGAAAGGACTTGTCGGCGAACGACACCTCCCGCACGGTGTCCCCGCAGACGGGGCACGGCAGCCCGGTGCGTGCGTGCACCCGCAACCCGGAGCGCTTCTCCCCCTTCAGCGTCGCCGCCTGCTGACCCACCGACCTCGTCACCGCGTCGGTGAGCACCGAGATCATCGCGTCGTGCAGCGCCGCGAGCTGCACCTCGGTGAGCTTGTTGGACGTCGCGAACGGCGACAGCTTGGCGACGTGCAGGATCTCGTCGCTGTAGGCATTGCCGACGCCCGCGATCACCTTCTGATCGGTGATGACCGACTTGATCCGTCCCGAGTTCCCCCGCAGCGCCTCGGCCAGTGCTTCGGGGCTCAGCGACAGCGCGTCGGGCCCGAGGGCCGCGATCTGCGGAACCGCCATCGGGTCGGTGACGAGCCAGACCGCCAGGCGTTTCTGGGTCCCGGCTTCGGTCAGGTCGAAGCCCACCGTGTGGTCCGGTGTGCCCGGATTCTCCAAGTGCACCCGCAGCGCGATCGGCCCCTTCCCCGGCTTGAGCGGGGCGGCGGCCAGCTTGTCCGACCACCGCAGCCAGCCGGCCCGGGACAGATGGGTGATCAGGTGAATGTCTCCCGCCTGCAGCCCGAGGTACTTGCCCCACCGGTTCGCGCCCGTCACCTGACGCCCGGCCAGCGCGGACACCGGCGGGTCGAACGTCTTGAGCACCGACAGCGCCGCGACGTCGACGCGGCTCACGGTCAGTCCGACCGCGTGCCGACGCAGATGATCGGCGAGGGCCTCGATCTCCGGCAGTTCGGGCATGTCACTCAGTCTGCCTTCACGACAAGCGAGAGAAGCCAACTCACGACCGACAGCACGATCGCGGCCCAGATCGCCGTCCACCAGAAGTCGTCGATGAACAGACCCCAGTGGGTGGTGTGTTCGGTGATCCACGAGGTGATCCACAACATGAACGCGTTGATGACGACGTGGAACAGGCCGAGCGTCAGGATGTAGAGCGGGATCGAGATGATCTGGACGATCGGCTTGATGACCGCGTTGACCAGGCCGAAGATCACCGCGACGACGAAGATGATGCCGACCCTGGCCGCCGTCGAGTCGCCGCCGACGAATTCGATGCCGGGGACGAGGAGCGTGACGACCCACAACGCGAGCCCGGTCAGCGCGGCGCGCAGCAGAAAAGATCCCATGGCCACCATGATCGACCATCGCCCCTGATTCCGGGGCGCACATGTTGCGATACCAGAGGTATGCGATACCCGAGGTATTGACATCGCGCGGGGCGCTCCATAGTTTCGATTCACCTCACGTCGACGAAGGGACGTTCGCGATGACCGCTCCGACGACACCGCCCTCCGCGCCGCCGCCCGCCGGTCCGACCCGCGACGAGTTCGCCGAGCGCCTGCTGAAGGGCTCGGTCAAGAAGTCCTACGCGCCGGTCGTCGACATCGACTGGGACGCCCCCCTCGACCCGGACAAGTTCTTCCTGCCGCCGAAAACCGTGTCGCTGTACGGCACACCGCTGTGGGACGGCATGACACGGGAGCAGCAGATCGAGCTCTCGCGGCAGGAGCTTGTCAATACCCTGTCGGCGGGGATCTGGTTCGAGAACATCCTCAACCAGGCGCTGCTGCGCAAGATGATGCACCAGGATCCGACGGCCCGCGCCACGCATTACGAGCTGACCGAGCTCGGCGACGAGACCCGGCACATGGTGATGTTCGGCAAGGCCATCGAGCGGGTGGGCGCCAAACCGGTGCGGCCAAAGCGATATCAGCGCGTCATCATCAACGCGCTGCCCTTCGCCTTCCAGGGCTCGGCGCTGTGGGTCGCAGCGCTCATCGGCGAGGAGATCTTCGACTCGCTACAGCGGCAGATGATGGACGACCCCGACCTGCAGCCGATGGTGCAGCGGCTGATGCGGATCCACGTCGCCGAGGAGGCGCGGCACATCCAGTTCGCCCGCGACGGACTGCGCAAGCGCGCGCCCCATCTGCGACGCATCCCGAAGATGTTCGTGGCCAACGTCAACGGTGTCGGCGGGGTCTTCTTCCAGTACCTGTTCAGCAACCCCGTGCAGTACCGCCGGGCCGGACTCGACCCGCGGGAGGCCCGTCGCGCCGCCCGGACCAGCCCGCACCGCCATCAGGTGCAGGTTTCCGGTTTCGCCCCGCTGGCGGCCTTCCTGCAGGAGGTCGGCTTGATGGGGCCCGTTGCGCGCCGCATGTGGAAGCGCAGCCGCTTCCTGTGACGGACACCGAGACGGTGGTGTTCGCGAGCGGGCAGGACGCGGCGAGCGCCGGGTTCGACGAGGCGTCCCACACGTGGACCGTCGGTGACCGCCGCGCCCGGGTGGTCATCGCGACCGACGGCACGCTTCCCACCGCCTCGGCGTTGCGGACCGCCGACCTGGAGCCGTATCTCGGTGTCGCCGTGCACGGCGTGCCGAACTACTTCCTGCTCACCGACCCGGACGTCGCCGCCAAGAAGGCCTACGTCGCCAAGTGCCTGGCCTACATGAGCCGCAGCGACAGCACCCGCATCGAGGTGCGGCCCGGGGCGCAGCGGTTCTACAACGACCGTTCGCGCCGCCGCCGGGATCTCCATCCCCGGCGGGGTCATTACTGGCGGCGGGTGGGCAGGCGGATCCCGTCGGCATTCGAGGTCGGCTCGCACACCGGCGAACCCATCGCAGGCGGCGCCGACTACGACGGACCCGCTACGGTCCAGATCGGCGGCGACCGCCACCGGGCCCACGTCAGGCTCACTGGCCGTCTCGACCCGATCGACGGCCGATACCATTGGCAAGGAACGGTTTTCGAAGCCACGTTCGACGTGCGACTGCCCCAGGATGTGACCGTGTCGATCGGTCGGCGTGCGGCCGCCGCGCGGCTGACCGAACGTACCCCGTGGTCGACCCACTCGGTCGTCGGCGTCGGCGCGCCACCGTTCGCCCTGGACGACGTCGAGATCGACGTCCCACTGTTATAGGGCAATCCACTGCCGCCGGACTAGAACGCGTTCTAGTATTCGCTCACCGACGAGCAGGAGGCGATGTGCGGTTCACCTACGCGGAAGCGATGACCGACCCGGCGTTCTACATCCCGCTGGCCAAGGCCGCCGAAGCCGCCGGCTATCACGCGATGACGATCCCCGACAGCGTCGCCTACCCCTTCGAGTCGGACTCGAAGTATCCGTACACCCCCGACGGGAACCGCGAGTTCCTGGACGGCAAGGCGTTCATCGAATCCTTCGTGCTGACCGCCGCGCTGTGCGCCGTGACGACGACGCTGAAGTTCAACCACTTCGTGCTCAAGCTGCCGATCCGCCCTCCCGCCCTGGTCGCCAAACAGGCAGGCTCGCTGGCGGCGATGTTCGACAATCGGCTCGGCCTCGGTGTCGGCACCAGCCCGTGGCCCGAGGACTACGAGCTGATGAACGTGCCGTTCGCCAGGCGCGGCAAGCGGATGGACGAGTGCATCGACATCATCAGGGGCCTGACGTCGGGCGAGTACTTCGAGTACCACGGCGAGTTCTACGACATCCCCAAGACCAAGATGACGCCCGCGCCGTCGAAGCCGTTGCCGATCCTCATCGGCGGGCACGCCGACGCCGCACTGAGGCGCGCCGCCCGCAACGACGGCTGGATGCACGGCGGCGGCGACCCTGAAGAACTCGACGCTCTCCTCGCGAAACTCAACCGGTTCCGCGAGGAAGCGGGCCAGACCGGCCCCTATGAGATCCACGTGATCTCGATCGACGCCTACACGCCCGACGGCATCAAGCGACTGGAGGACAAGGGCGTCACCGACGTGATCGTCGGCTTCCGGATCCCGTACATCATGGGCCAGGACACCGAACCGCTCGACGCGAAGATCCGCAACCTGGAGATGTTCGCCGAGAACGTCATCGCGAAGGTGTGAACGGACACTCACACATCGCAGCACCGCTTGAGCGCGTTGGCGATCGAGTCGACCGGCGTCGCCGACTCGATCTGCGAACGCAGACGTTGCGCGGCGGCGCGGTATCCGCCCTCGCGACAGATCCGGTCCACCGCGGCGCGGATCGCGTCGGGTGACGGTGTGGCCGTACCCAGGTCGACGCCGACACCGCTGTGGTTCACCCGCGCGGCAACCTCGGCTTTGTCCGAGGTCTCCCCGGCGACGATCAGCGGCACCCCGTGGCTCAGCGCGTACTGCACACCCCCGTAGCCGCCGTTGGTGATCATCACGTCGACGTGCGGCATCAACTCGGGATAGGGCAGCCAGTCGACGACCCGCGCGTTGGCCGGTATCCGGCCGCGCACCTGCTGGCCGGGACGTCCGCCGGTGGTCGCCACCACCAGCAGGTCCGGTCGATCGCCGAGCGCCACGAGCGTGGGTGCGATCAACTGGTCGAGGTCGCCGTTGTCGAAGGTGCCCTGGGTGACGTGGACGACGGTGGTGGCTTCGGTGACGTCGGACCACCATGGCGGTGGGGTGAAGTCGCCCGCGGCCTCCGGCAGCACCGGACCGACGAACTCCACGTCGGCGGGCAGGTCACCGCGCGGGTATTCGAAGCCCTCGACCGCCAGTTGCAGGACACCGTCGGCCAACCGCGGCCAGTCACTGACGAACACCGGCGACGGCCGGCAGTTCGCTTGCCGCAGTGCACGATTGAACCTGCGCTGACTGGAGCGCATGATCACGCGGTGTGCCACGGCCGTCATCGGCCGGTAGTCGACGCCCGCTTCCGGTCGCCACGCCATGCCGAACGGCGGGGTGTCCGCACTGGAGATCGTCAACGGCCCGACTCCGCACACCAGCAGCGGCGGGCGCGGGCCCTCGGACAGCAGTATCGGCAGCGCGCCGGTGAACGTCACATCGGCAAGGATTGCGTCGACGGGTCCCGACCGCAGCTGATCCCGTAGTGATTCGGCCGCTGCCACAAGCGGTTCGGCGAACACCGAGTCGAGCTCGGCGCGTCCCAGCCAGAAGCGCCGCACCTGCACTGGCAGCCTGCGCAGCCATGCGGGCGCGGCGTCCGGCGGAGCGATCCGAACCTCCTCGGGCAGGGACGCCATCCGGAGACCGGCGTGATCGACGTCGCCCGCGAACTCGGCTCCCGTCAGAACGGTGACGTCGTGGCCGAGCGACTTCAGGCCCGCGCCGACGTTCACCATCGGGAGCACGTGCCCCCGAAGCGGGCTCACTGCAAGCAGATAGCGGGCCAAACCTGATCCTTCGTGCTCTCGGAACCGGTGGCTCCTGGGCCCGCCCGCGTCGGATCGAGCGGTGTGCACGACGGTACCTGGAGTCCCGGGTCGCGGAACCCTGGGGATCCATGCTGCTGACGATGCATAACCGGGGCGAAACTGGGTAATGAGTCACACCGATGACATCCGGTGGGGGATTCGCGACCGACCGCGCTCATTTGGCGGCGGTAAACGACGGCGCCGCCGCGCGCTCGACGCGGGCGGCCGGTTCGCCCGTGTTCCGCAGGCAGGTGCGCGAGGACGTGCTCGCTGCGGTGGCGGAGTTCGTCGACACCCACTGCGCTGCGGCACTCGAGTACAGCCGGGTGGACATCGCCGTGGACGTGCTGCGCGGCCTGCTGACCGACGGCAAGTGCCTGCGCTCGACCTTCCTGTATCTGGGCTGGCTGTGTGGTGCCGAACCGGGGCGCGCCGCGGTGCGGGCCGCCGCCAGCCTGGAGTTCCTGCACGCGTTCGCCTTGATGCAGGACGACGTGATGGATTGTTCACCGCTGCGCCGCGGCCGGCCCAGCGCCCACCATGCCCTCGCACACTGGCATCGCCGCCGCGGACTGTCCGGGTCGCCCGCGCGATTCGGGGAATCGGCGGCGGTCCTGCTCGGTGACCTGTGCCTGGTCTGGGCCGAGCAGATGCTCCGGGAGAGCGGACTGGACGACGCCGCCCTGGCCAGGGCCTGGCCGCGATACGACGCAATGCGCATCGAATTGGCGGTCGGGCAGTTCGCCGACCTGGTCAACGACACCGCCGCATTTCCCTCGCTCGACGAGGTGCTCGACGTCGCCCGGCGCAAGTCGGGCAACTACACGGTCCGCCGTCCACTGGAGATCGGAGCCACGTTGGCAGGGTGTGACGATCAGGTCCTGACCGCGCTCGGTGACTACGGCGAGGCGGTCGGCGAGGCGTTCCAGCTGCGAGACGACCTCCTCGGGGTGTTCGGCTCTCCGAAGACGACCGGGAAGCCCGCCGGCGCCGACCTCTGCGCGCGCAAGGCGACCACCGTGGTCGTGGCCGCCCACCAGCTCGCCACCGCCGCGCAGCGGCGACAACTGTGCAGGCTGATGACCGCCGATCAATTGACCCCGGCCGATATCGCCGGCTGGCAGACGCTCATCGCCGACATAGGTACCGTGGAGTGGATCGAGCATCTCATCGACCAACGACTGAAGCGTGCGCTGGACAGGCTTGACGCCGCGCCGCTGAACAGTGACGCGCATTCGGCGCTCACCGGCATGGCCGCGGCCTGTACCCAGCGGGAGAACTGATGCGGTCCGTCACCGGATCCACCGACCGCGTGGTGGTTGTCGGCGCAGGATTGGCAGGGCTGTCGGCGGCGCTTCACCTGGCCGGACGCGGGCGAACCGTCACCGTCGTCGAACGCGGCGCCCATCCCGGCGGCCGCGTCGGGCGCGCCGACATCGACGGCTACCGGATCGACACCGGACCCACGGTGCTGACGATGCCCGACATCATCGACGACACCTTCGCGGCCGTCGGAGAGTCCACCGCCGCGCGGCTCGACCTGCTGCCGGTGATGCCCGCATACCGCGCCGCCTTCGCCGACGGCAGCAGCCTGGACGTACACACCGATGCGGCGGCGATGGCCGCCGAGATCGAGCGCTTCGCCGGACCCGGCGAAGCCGCGGGCTACCTGCGGCTGCGACAGTGGCTCACCCGGCTCTACGACCTCGAGTTCGACGGTTTCATCGGCGCCAACTTCGACTCCCCGCTGTCCCTGCTGACCCCGCAGCTCGCCCGGCTGGCCGCCATCGGCGGATTCCGGCGCTGGGAGCCGATGGTGCGGCGGTTCATCAGCGACGAACGACTGCTGCGCGTGTTCACGTTCCAGGCCCTCTACGTCGGGGTCCCGCCGCGGAAGGCGCTGGCGGCCTACGCCGTGATCGCCTACATGGACACGGTGTCGGGCGTGTACTTTCCCCGCGGCGGGATGCGCGCGCTGCCCGACGCACTGGCCGCGGCCGCCGCCGACGCCGGAGTCGAGTTCCGCTACAACTGCGCGATCACCGAATTGGAACGCTCGGGCAGCCGGGTCACGGCCGTGCGCACCGCCGGCGGCGAGCGGTTTCCCGCCGACGCCGTGGTCCTCACCACCGAACTGCCCGACACGTACCGACTGCTCGGACGCACCCCCCGCCGGTTGCTGACGCTGCGCCCCGCACCGTCGGCGGTCGTGGCGCACCTCGGCTGCCGCGGCGTCGCCTCCGCTGCCGACCAGTCCCACCACACGATCCTGTTCGGTGACGCCTGGCAGCAGACCTTCCACGACATCATCGATGCGGGCCGCCCGATGGTGGACCCGTCGCTGCTGGTCACCCGGCCGACCGCCGGTGACCCCAGCCTGGCGCCGCCGGGGCGCGACCTGCTCTACGTGCTCGCACCGGCACCCAATACGGCTGTCGGGCACAAGGATTGGGATGGCGAACGGGACGGATACGTGCAGCACATGCTCGACACCGTCACCACGCGCATGCCGCACCTCGGCGACGACGCCGAGATCCTGCACGTCGTCACGCCGCAGGACTGGGCCAGGCAGGGCATGGCCGCGGGCACCCCGTTCGCCCTTGCGCACACGTTCGGCCAGACCGGTCCGTTCCGGCCGGGTAACACCGTGCGCGGTGTCGACAACGCGGTGCTGGCCGGGTCGTCCACCGTGCCCGGTGTCGGCATTCCCACCGCGATCGTGTCGGGTCGCCTCGCCGCCGACCGCGTCACCGGACTCGTCAGCCGGACCCATCCACGCGCGGTGTCGAAGTGATTGGCGGGCAACGGTGATCGGCTCTGAACTCGACGCCGCCGGCGTGCACGACCAGGCGCTGCGGGAGGCCTACCGCCGCTGCCGCGCCATCAATGCCCAGCACGGCCGGACCTTCTTCCTCGCGACCCGGCTGCTCTCGCCGGCCCAGCGACCGGCCGTGCATGCGCTGTACGGGTTCGCCCGGCGGGCCGACGACGTACTCGACGGTTTCGACTCGCGCAGCACGGATCAGCGCGCCCGAGAGCTACAGGCGCTGGCCACGGCGCTGTTCACCCGATTGGTCGAGAAGCGACCGGCCGGAGACGACCCGATCCTGGAGGCGGTCGTGGACACCGCCAACAACTACGAACTGGACTGGCAGCTCTTCGACGACTTTCTCGGTTCGATGAGGATGGACCTCACGGTCACCGACTATCCCGACCGAGCCGCGCTGGACCGCTACATGTACGGCTCCGCCGAGGTGATCGGCCTGCAACTCCTGCCGGTGCTGGGTACCGTCGCCCCGCGGGACGAGGCGGCGCCGTACGCAGCTGCCCTCGGGAAAGCCTTCCAGCTCACCAACTTTCTGCGCGACATCGACGAGGATCTGACTCGCGGGCGGGTCTACCTGCCCGCCGATGAACTCGCAGGCCACGGGGTCGACCGCGACGTGCTGGCGTGGTGCCAGAGGAATCGTCGCACCGACCCGCGGGTGCGGTCGGCCCTGACCGAACAGCACGCCGTGACCCGGCGGATCTACACGCAGGCGAAAGGCGGCATCGCGCTGCTGCATCCGCGGTCACGCCCGTGCGTCGACGCCGCGCTGACGTTGTACTCGGGGATACTGGACCGCATCGAGGAACTGGATTTCGCCGTGTTCACCGAGCGGGCGCGCGTTTCGACGGCCCGCCGGCTGCAGGTCGCGGGCACCGGGCTGGTCAAGGCCTTGCGGGCCCGCCGGCAGGAGGTGTGACCATCGACCGGTACCAGTACCTGCTGCTGCGGGAACGCCACCGGGACACGACCGAACAGGGAGCGACATGAGCGCAGGACCGTATGACGTTCCCAACGCATTCGATGCGGGCGCGGATGCCTACGACGGCCTGGTCGGCGCGAATCCGGGCTACCACAGGCACCTGCGCATGTCGGCACAGCGAATGCAGCTGCCCGACAAAGGACGTGGCCTACGTCTGCTCGACATCGGCTGCGGCACAGGGGCATCCACCGCAGCTCTGCTGCACGTCGCACCGCACGCCGAGATCGTCGCCGCCGACGGCTCTGCGGGCATGCTGGCACGGGCGCGGGCCAAGCAGTGGCCGGCGACGGTGACTTTCGTCCACAGCCGCGCCGAAGGCCTCGCCGAGGCGGGTGTCGCCGGCCCGTTCGACGGCATCCTGGCGGCCTATCTGGTGCGCAACGTCGCCGACCCGGACGCGGTGCTGCAGTCGTTGTGCGCCCTCCTGCGACCCGGCGGTGTCTTCGCCGCCCACGAGTACTCGGTGTCCGACTCCCGGGTGGCCACCGCCATCTGGAACATGGTGAGCTCGGCGATCATCATCCCGGCCGGCCGGCTACGCTCCGGCGACGCCGGGTTGTACCGCTACCTGCGCCGCAGCGTCAATGACTTCGACGGCGCAGCCGAGTTCCGGAATCGGATGCAGCGCAACGGCTTCACCGATGTGCACAGCCTCTCGGTCCCCGGTTGGCAGCACAACATCGTGCACACCTTCCTCGGCCGGGCGCCGCGGTGAGAGACTCTCGCCGAGTCCTGCACCCCGCCGCGCCAGGACTGCCAGACGCCGCCGCGCTGCCCACCCGCCCCCGGGCCGTGGTCATCGGCGCAGGTATCGCGGGACTGGCCGCGGCGGCCGCGCTCGCCGAACGGGGCGTGGCCGTCGACCTGATCGAGAAGCAGAACTACCTCGGCGGCCGGGTCGGAGGCTGGCGCGAGACGCTGCCCGACGGCACACCGGTGTCGATGAACCGCGGCTTCCACGCGTTCTTCCGTCAGTACTACAACCTGCGAAACCTATTGAGGCGCATCGATCCCGACCTATCGATGCTCAGTCCGCTGGACGACTATCCACTGGTCGACGGGCAGGGTCGGCGCGACACGTTCCGCGGCCTGCCCCGTACCCCACCACTGAACGCGGTGGCTTTCGCGTTGCGCAGCCCCACATTCCGGCTCCGCGACCTCGTCCGCCTCGACGCCCGCGCCGCGGCGCCGCTGGCGGCGGTGTCGGTACCTCAGACCTACCACGAACTCGACGACCTGGACGCCGAGAGGTTCCTGCGCGACATCAACTTTCCCGAGGCCGCCAGGCATCTGGCCTTCGAGGTGTTCTCCCGCAGCTTCTTCACCCGCCCGGCCGCCTTGTCGGCAGCCGAACTGGCCACCATGTTCCACATCTACTTCCTCGGCTCCAGCGAAGGTCTGGTGTTCGACGTCGCCACCGCCGACTTCGACATGGCACTGTGGCGGCCCCTCGGTGAGCATCTGCAGGACCTCGGGGTTCGGGTGCGCACCGGGACAGCGGTACGCCACCTTGCGGTGACCGCCCCCGGCGGGTTCGCCGTGACGGATGAGGCCGGTACCGACATCGACGCCGACGGCGTGGTGCTCGCCACCGACGTCGCAGCCCTGCAGTCGATCGTGGCGAATTCGACGGGCCTCGACGATCCCGGGTGGCGCTCCCGAATCGACCAGATGGGCACCGCGGCACCGTTCCTCGTGCAGCGTCTGTGGCTGGACCGTCCGGTGCGTGCCGACCGACCGGCTTTCCTCGGCACCGGGGGTCAGATGCCGCTGGACAATGTCAGCGTGCTGAACCGGTACGAACGCGAAGCCACCGAATGGGCCGAGCGCACCGGCGGGTCCGTCGTCGAACTGCACGCCTATTCGGTCGCCGAGGACACCCCGCAACTGCGCCGGGACCTGGTGGCCCGGCTGCACGCCCTGTATCCGGAGACCTCGTCGGCTCGCGTCGTCTTCGAACAGACACTGTGCCGCAACGACTGTCCCCGGCTGGCGCCGGGAGATTTCGGGAGCCGGCCGTCGGTGATCAGTCCGTATCCGGGTCTGGCGCTGGCCGGTGACGGCATCCGGATAGACCTGCCGGTGGCGTTGATGGAGCGCGCCGCCACCACGGGTCTGGCGGCAGCCAACGCCCTGCTCGACCACTTCGGTGTGAGGGGGCACGATATGTACACCGTGCCGGTGCGCGGACGGTCACGCGTCCTGCGCCATCTCGCCGGCCGCGTCGAGAGGGGGACATCGCAGTGAACGGGCTGAACCGGTTCGCGACCTCCGCGCGTAAGGCGTGGCCGTTCGAGATCCTGCCGCGCACGCCGTGGGCGCGGCAAACCCCGACCTATCGGCAGGCGTCACCGTCGGTGATCGACGCGGCGCTCGCACGGTCGCAGAAGCGGCCGGGCGGCAACTGGTTCGTCGTCGCCGCCAGTTCTGACATCGCCTCGAAGCCCCACGGCGCCAACGTGGCCGGCGCCGAGTTGGTGTGCTGGCGCGGTGTCGACGGTCAACTGCTCATCGGTCCGGCCCGCTGCCCGCACCTCGGCGCGGACCTGTGCACCGGCTCCGTGGACCGCGGCGCCCTGATCTGTCCGTGGCACGGCCTGCGGCTGACCGGCCGCTCCCGGCCGGACTGGCCGGCACTGCCCGCGTACGACGACGGCGTGCTGGCCTGGGTCCGGCTCGACCGCATCGGCGGGGCGGCGCCCACGCCGGCGCCGATCCTGCCGGTGCGGCCCGAGGGTCCGCAAATCGCCGCCGTCACCAGCCTCACCGGCACCTGCGAACCCGCCGACATCATCGCCAACCGGATGGATCCCTGGCACGGCGCTTGGTTCCATCCCTATTCGTTCACCCGACTCGAGGTCCTCAGCGCGCCGCCCGACGGTGAGGTGGTGCCCGACGAACTGGACCGCTTCCTGGTCGCGGTGACGTTCCGCATCGGACGGCTCGGCGTCCCGGTGATCGCCGAGTTCACCAGTCCCGAGCCGCGCACCCTGGTCATGCGCATCGTCGACGGGGAAGGCGCCGGCAGCGTCGTCGAAACCCACGCCACGCCAGCTGGATTCGGACCGGACGGTCAGCCCCGAAGCACAGTTCTGGAGGCGGTCATCGCGCACTCCGACCGTCCGGGGTTCGCCCGTGCGCTACGTGCCGCACCGGCCATCACACCGTTCATGCGCCGCGCGGCGCACCGACTGTGGCGCGACGATCTGCGCTACGCCGAGCGCCTGCACACGGTGCGCAGGCAGGACACCGATAAAACGGCGGATCTGCTCAAGCCGCTGGACGCGCCCACGACGGCAGACCCGCGGCATCCAGGAGCGGCACCTGGCTGCGGGCCCACGGGCTGATCGCCCAGTCCAGGGCCGCGGCGGCGCGCACGTCGTCCCAGCCCACCCACACCAGGTCCATCACCTCGTCCGGGGCGGCGTCCACCCGGCTCGCGGCCAAGGCACAGAAAACCGGGCAGACCTCGTTCTCCACGGTCCCGTCGGCGGCCTGTGCCCGGTAACGGAAATCGGGCAGCACGCAGACCACCTCGGCGAGCGTGGTTCCCAGTTCCTGACGGGCGCGGCGGCGCACCGCATCCTCGACGGACTCCCCCGGCGCGGGATGACCGCAGAAGGCATTGGTCCACACCCCCGGCCAGGTCTGCTTGGTCAGCGCCCGCCGGGTCAGCAGCGCGCGGCCGGTCCCGTCGAAGAGGTAGCAGGAGAATCCGAGGTGCAACGGCGTTTCGGCATGGTGCACGGTGGCCTTGGCGGCGCTGCCCACGGCATTGCCCGCTTCGTCGAGCAGCACCACACGTTCCTCGTGGCTCACAACCGTCATTGTTACCCGCCGGTCTCCCAATCAAACGATGCTTCAACGATTCAAGCAGCCTACGGAACATCCGTCGGCAGAGTCGGATACGCGCCGAAGATCACCGCGACGGAGTGACCAGCGCATCGATGGTTTCGGGGCCGAGGACCTGGTCGAGCACCACCATGGCGGTGCCGAGGACCCCGGCCCGGTCCCCTAATGCGGCCGGCACGACCTCGAGCATTCTGGTGGCCAGCGTTGTGGCGTTGCCGTACAACGTTTCTCGCAGCCCGGCGACGAAGAAGTCGTAGGCGCCCGCGACGTCGCCCGCCACCACCAGCGCAGCGGGGTTGAGCAGGTTGACCGCCGCGGCCAGCACCTCGCCGACGTGGCGGCCGCTGTCGCGGATCAACCGCCGTGCCAACACGTCGCCACCGTGTGCCAACTCGACGACGTCGCGAAGGTTCCCGACCTGCCTGCCTTCCTCGCGCAGGCTGCGCACCAACGCCCAGCCGCCGGCGACGGCCTCCAGGCATCCGGTGTCGCCGCACCGGCAGACCCGCCCCGCCGCCGCGGCGGTCTTGTCGTGGCCGAACTCGCCTGCCGCCCCGATCGCGCCGCGCTGCAGCACCCCGCCTGCGATGATGCCCGCCCCGAGGCCGGTCGACGCCTTGATGACCACGATGTCGTGGAAGCCGCCTGCTCCGGCGCGCCATTCGGCGAGGGCGATGACGTTGGCGTCGTTGTCCAGCACCACCGGCGCGTCGGTGAGCTCACGGAAGTACGGCACCAGCGGTGCCCCGTCCCAGCCGCTCAGCACGGGCGTGTCGACGCTGCACCCCCGCTGCCGGTCGACGGTGCCGGGCAGGCTGAGCCCGACACCGAAGACCTGCGCCGGCGAGTAGCCCGAGTCGGCCAGCATCAGATCCAGGCGCTTGACCACATCGGGCATCAGATCCTCGGCGCGAAGCCCCGGCTCCTGATCGATGTCGGCGGTTACCAGCACGTCGCCGGCCAGATTGCAGACCCCGAGCCGTGCGCGGCTGCCGCCGATGGCCGCTGCCAGCACCACCCCGGCGTCGGCGTTGAAGCTCAGCAGCGCGGGAGGCCGCCCACCCGTCGACACCGCCTGCTCCCGCTCGAAGACCAGGTTGCGTGCGGTGAGTTCCCTCACCCTCGCCGAGACCGCGGTCCGCGACAACCCGGTCAGTTTGCCGACCTCGGCGCGCGTCACCTCGCGTTTGTCCCTGATCAGGGCATACAGGTCCCCGACAGAAACCGCAGACGCCGTCCGGAACAAGGGCACGGGCGGAGCCTAACTCCAGACACTTATGATTTTCAAATACATAAGTCAGATTGAGAAGTACCTTATCCGGGATTACCGTTGTCCAGATGAAGGAACCGAGATCGCTGCTGGACGTCGCACCGGTGATGCCCGTGATCAGCGTGCGCGACCAGCCCGCACTCGCACGGGCGGTGGGAGCGGAGTTCCTGGTCGCCACCCTCGGCGCCGCGCCTCTGTGCGCGGCGATGCGCGACACCGAACTCCCCCACCTGCCCGGTGTGGCGACAGCACCGGAAGCCATGCAGTTGCTCGACGACGGTTACACCGACATGGTCCTGCACCCGGCAGATGCCGTCCGCCGAGGCGACTGGGGCCGGATCCGTCGTCTCGCCGAGGTCGCCGTCACGCTGAGCAGGCCCGCGGTCACCGCTGTTCGAGCACTATGACCGTGACCCTCGACCGCGCCTCGGGCCCCGTTTCGGTGGTGGCGCCCGATCCGGTGGTGCGCTGGCTCGCCGTCGTCGCGCTCGCACTCGGTGGATTCGGCATCGGCACCACCGAGTTCGTCGCCATGGGCCTGCTCCCCGACATCGCGAATGGCCTCGGTGTGTCCGAACCCGCAGCGGGACATGTCATCTCGGCGTACGCGCTGGGAGTCGTCGTCGGCGCCCCGCTGATCGCCGCCGTCACCGCGAGGATGGCGCGCCGCAAGCTGCTGCTCGCGCTGATGGCGGTGTTCACCCTCGGCAACCTGGCAAGCATGCTGGCACCGACCTACGAGACGCTGATCGCGGCCCGGTTCTTCGCGGGTCTTCCGCACGGGGCGTTCTTCGGCGTGGCCGCGTTGGTGGCCGCTCACCTGATGGGTCCGCAGAACCGGGCCAAGGCGGTCGCCCACGTGATGTCCGGGCTGACGATCGCGACGGTGCTCGGCGTGCCGATGGCCTCCTGGCTGGGCCAATCACTGGGCTGGCGTTCCGCTTTCGGCCTTGTGGTCGCCGTGGGCGTGGTCGCCCTGACGGCACTGTGGTTCTGGCTCCCGTTCCAGCTGCGCTTCATCCCGTCGACCAGTCCGCTGGCCGAACTCACCGCGCTGCGCCGCGTCCAGGTCTGGCTGGCGCTGCTGGTCGGCATGATCGGCTTCGGCGGCATGTTCGCCGTCTACACCTACATCACCACCACGATGACCGACGTCGCGGGCATGCCGCGCGCGCTGGTCCCGGTGGCGCTCATGGTGTTCGGTCTCGGCATGGTCGCCGGAAACCTGCTCGGCGGCCGACTGGCCGACGGCTCGGTGATCCGGGCGCTGTACCTGTCGATGGGCGCGCTGAGCGCGGTACTCGCCGTCTTCGTCGTGGCCTCGCACAACCCATGGACGGCGCTGGTGGTGCTCTTCGGCATCGGCGCGTCGGGCTCTGCGGTCGCCCCGGCGCTGCAGACCCGGCTGATGGACGTCGCCCATGACGCCCAGACTCTCGCCGCGGCGCTGAACCATTCAGCGCTCAACATCGGCAACGCGACGGGCGCGCTGGTCGGGGGCATGGTGATCGCCGCCGGTCTCGGCTACACGGCACCGGCAGCCGCGGGCGCGCTGCTCGCGTTGGCGGGAATCGCCGTGCTGACGGTGTCGGTGCTTCTGCAGAAGCGGACCGCGAAGCGAAACTATTCGAGGGTGCGCAGCACCTCGAGAACATTGGCGATCAGCGCGGACCCGCGCGTACTGGAATAGGCCGCGAGCAGGTCTATCGAATTCGACGCCGGCGACAGGGGCCGATAGCAGACGCCTGCGATGTCCAGCTCCGCGGTCGGTTCGGGAACCACCGCCACGCCCAGGCCCGCGGCGACCAGGGTCACCAGCGTGGACGTCTCCTCCACCTCGTGACGGATACGCGGCGTGAACCCGGCGTCCGTGCACAGGGTGGTCACGAGTGCGCTCATCCGCGAGCGCCCCCGGCCCGCGTGGCTGATGAAGTCCTCGTCACGCAGGTCGCCGATCCTCAGTTCGTCGCGTTCGGCGTAGCGGTGTCCGGCGGGCACGGCCACCAGAAGGCGATCCCGCCGGACCGTTTCGACGGTGATGTCGGGGTCGGTGACCGGCGGTCGCAGCAGCCCCAGGTCGATCTCGCCGATGTGCAGCGCGGCGAGCTGCGCCGGAGCCAGCATCTCGCCGCGCACACTCACGTCGATGTCCGGCAGCGTCCTGCGCAGCGCACGCACCAGCTGTGGGAGCAGCGAGTAGGTGGCGGAGCCGACGCAGCCGATCACCAGGCGCCCCTGCGCACCTTCGGCGACCCGGCGGGCCTGCTTGCCGGCGTCGTCCACGGCGTCGAGGATCTCGATGGTCCGGTCGAGAAAGGCCCGGCCGGCCGCGGTGAGTTCGACACTGCGGGTGGAGCGAGTCAGCAAGGTGACCCGCAGTTCGCGCTCGAGTTGGCGGATCTGCTGGGACAGCGGCGGCTGCGCGATGTGCAGCCGTTCCGCGGCCCGGCCGAAGTGCAGCTCTTCGGCGACCGCTCGGAAGTACCGCAGGTGTCGCAGTTCCACACTCACCGCCCCGATAGGACTCTAGACATATCAATCGAGCTTATTTGAGTATTTCAGAATATCGCTCTTTGGTCCTACCGTCGAAGCATGGACGTCGTGATCTGCAATCCCCTCCGCACCCCGGTGGGACGGATGGGCGGGGCACTGTCGACGCTGACGGCCGCAGATCTGGCCACCGCGACGTTGCGCGCGCTCGTCGAACAGACCGGCCTCGGCGAAGGTGATGTCGACGACGTCGTGCTCGGCAACGGCTATCCCAACGGTGAGGCGCCGGCGATCGGCCGCATCGCAGCCCTGGACGCCGGACTCGGAACCGACGTGCCCGGCCTGCAGATCGACCGACGGTGCGGATCGGGTCTGCAGGCGGTGCTCTACGCCGCCGGTCAGGTGGCGACCGGTGCGGCCGAAGTCGTCGTCGCGGGCGGGGCCGAGTCGATGTCCACTGTTGAGCACTACGCCCTCGGCCTTCGCACCGGCGTGCGCCAGGGAGGCATCGCCCTTGCCGACCGACTCGACCGGGCCCGCGAAACAGCGGGCGGCGCCTCGCATCCCATCGCGGGCGGCATGATCGAGACCGCGGAGAACCTGCGACGCCGGTACGGCATCCCCCGCGAGGAGCAGGACGAGCTGTCCGTGCGGTCCCATCAGCGCGCGATCGCCGCCCACGACGCGGGCCGTTTCGCCGAGGAACTGGTCCCGGTGTCCGTGCCCGGGAAACGCGGAAAGCCCGACATCGTCGTCGATCGTGACGAACATCCCCGCGCCGACGTCAGCGCCGAGAAACTGGCGGGCCTGCGCGCGGTGAGGGCGACGGTCGACGCCGATTCCACCGTCACCGCCGGCAATGCCTCCGGCCAGAACGACGGCGCGGCGATGTGCGTGGTCACCACGGCCGCCGCCGCCGCGAGGCTGGGGTTGATCCCGATGCTGGCGTTGCGGTCCTGGGCGGTGACGGGATGCCGCCCGGAGACCATGGGCATCGGCCCGGTGAGCGCCACCGCGGCCGCCCTCGACCGGGCCGGGCTGACGCTCGACGACGTCGACCTGATCGAACTCAACGAGGCGTTCGCCGCGCAGGTGCTTGCGGTGCTGGCCGAGTGGAAAATGGACCCGCTCGACGACCGGCTGAACCCGAACGGATCCGGGATCTCGCTGGGCCATCCGGTCGGGGCGACGGGTGCCCGGATCCTGGCCACGGCGGCCCACGAGGCACGCCGCCGCGGCGCGCGCACCGTCCTGGAGACGATGTGCATCGGCGGCGGGCAGGGACTGGCGGCCGTCTTCGAGGTGGTGTCGTGAGCGCTCGCGCGACGAGCAGTCGGCAGCCGCGCGCGGTCGACGTGCACGCGGTCGTCAGCGGACCCGCCGACGCGCCGGTCGTGGTGCTGTCCAACTCGCTGGGCTCGACCCATTGCATGTGGGACCCCCAGATCGCCGACCTGGAACGGCGTTTTCGGGTGGTGCGGTATGACACCCGCGGCCACGGCGACTCCCCGGTGCCCGCCGGACCGTATTCGATCGACGACCTGGCCGACGACCTCGTCGCGCTGCTCGACCGGCTCGGTGTCGCACGGGCCTCGTTGGTCGGCTTGTCGCTCGGCGGCATGACGGTCATGCGGGTGGCTGCCCGTGACCCGGACCGCGTGGCGCGAATCGTGTTGTTGTGCACCGGGGCGCAGTTGGCGCCCGCGGAAGCCTGGACGGAGCGTGCGGCCGTCGTGCGCGCGCGGGGCAGTCGGGCGGTGGCTCCCGCCGTCGTCGAGCGCTGGTTCACCTCGGCCTATCTCACCGCGCATCCCGACGAGCGCCGCACGTACGAACAGATGATCGGGTCCACCCCCGCCGAAGGCTACGCGGGCTGTTGTGAGGCCATCGCGACACTCGATCTGCGAGAGCAGCTTCCCGCCATCACCGCGCCGACTCTCGTCATCGCCGGCGAGGACGACCCGGCGACGCCGCCGGCGAAACTCGAGGACATCGCCGCCCGGATACCCGGTGCGCGACTGCTCTCCGTACCGCGGGCCGCGCACCTGGCCAACGCCGAGCAGCCCGGCATCGTCACCCCCGCCCTCATCGAACACCTGGAGCGACAATGACTTTGAACAAGGTCGTGGGTTCACCGGCCGCAGCGGTTGCCGACATCCCCGATGGCGCGAGCCTGGCCGTCGGCGGCTTCGGACTGGCCGGGATTCCTTGGTTCCTCATCGAGGCCCTGTTGGAACAGGGTGCTGGTGACCTGACGATCGTCAGCAACAACTGCGGCGTCGACGGCGGCGGCCTCGGACTGCTCCTCGAAGCGCACCGGATCACCCGCGTCGTCGCGTCCTATGTCGGCGAGAACAAGGAATTCGCCCGCCAGTACCTGTCCGGCGAGTTGACGGTCGAGCTGACCCCGCAGGGCACCCTGGCCGAACGACTGCGTGCCGGCGGCAGCGGCATCGGTGCGTTCTTCACCCCGACCGGGGTGGGCACGCTGGTCGCCGACGGGGGTCTGCCCTGGCGCTATCACCCCGATGGAAGTGTCGCGCTGGCGTCACCCCCGAAGGAGGTGCGGACGTTCGGTGGCCGCCAGATGCTGCTCGAGGAGTCCATCGTCACCGATTACGCGTTGGTGCGGGCGGCCGTCGCCGACAAGGCGGGCAACTGCGTCTTCCACTCCGCGGCACGCAACTTCAATCCCCCGGCGGCTATGGCGGGCCGGCTCACCGTCGTCGAGGCGGAGAAGGTCGTGGAGGTCGGCGACCTTCATCCCGACGAGGTCCACCTGCCGGGCATCTTCGTGCAGCGCGTCGTCGAGCTGTCGCCGGAACAGGCCTCCCGCAAGGGAATCGAGAAGCGCACCACCCGGCCCCGGCCGACACCCCAGGAGGTCTCCCCATGAGTTGGACCCGTGAGCAGATGGCCGCGCGGGCGGCCCTCGAACTCCGCGACGGCGACTACGTCAACCTCGGCATCGGCCTGCCGACCCTGATCCCGGACCATCTACCGGAGGGCTCGGACGTCACGCTGCACGCCGAGAACGGCATCCTCGGCGTCGGCCCGTTCCCGTACGACGACGAGGTGGACCCGGACCTGGTGAACGCGGGCAAGCAGACCGTGTCCGTGGTCGACGGGGCGTCGTACTTCGATTCGGCCACCAGTTTCGCGATGATCCGCGGCGGCCACGTCGACGTGGCGGTGCTGGGCGGTATGCAGGTGGCGGCCAACGGCGACCTGGCCAACTGGATGGTGCCGGGGTCGATGGTCAAGGGTATGGGCGGCGCGATGGACCTCGTCAGCGGCGCGGAGCGCGTCATCGTGCTGATGGACCACGTGGCGAAATCCGGTGCCGCCAAGCTTGTTCTCCACTGCGATCTGCCGTTGACCGGCAAGGCGGTGGTCAGCCGGGTGATCTCCGACCTTGGGGTGTTCGACGTGACCGGCACCGGGTTCGCGGTCGTCGAACTCGCCGACGGCGTGGACTTCGACGAGGTTGCGGCCAAGACCGCCGCTCCGGTGAGCGATGACCGTCAGCGCCGCAGCGCGGCGAGCTCCGAGCGGGACCGCACGCCGAGCTTGGCGTAGACGCGGGTGAGGTGGTACTGCACCGTCTTCGGGGACACGTAAAGTTCCGCAGCCACCTCGCGGTTCGAGAAGCCCTGGGCGACAAGGGCGGTCACCGCCTCCTCCTGCGGCGTGAGATCCACGTCGTCACGTGAGCCACGGACCCGGTGCAGGCCGCCCGCCTTGAGTTCCCGGTCGCAGCGGGCGACATAGGTGTGCGCACCCAGGGACAGGTAGAGCTCACGGGCGGCGCTGATCACCGCGTCGGCTTGGCGTCGCTTCCCGGCGCGCCGCAGCGTCTGCCCGAAGGCGAAGTTGACCCGCGCGGTGTCGTACCGCAGCGGCAGCCCCTGCAGCAGTTCCAGCGACTCTTCGAACGACCTTCGGGCCGCGTGGATGTCACCGAGCGCGCCGTGCAATCGGCCACGGGCATAACCGAGGCGGGCCCGTGCCGATCGATGGCCGCGGGCCCTGGCCCGTTGTTCATGCGGCTGCAGGAAGGTGTCGGCTTCTGCGAGTTGGCCGTCGAGCACCAGCGCATTGGCCAACAGGTCGGGCCACGGCCAATAGCCCGGTTCCTGCAGCGAGGTACCGGCGGCCATGGCGGCCAACGGGGTGGCGATCCGACGGACCTTGGAGTAATCGGCCTCCGCTTCGGCGATCTGCGCGCGCGCCAGCACCGTCGGGATCACCATCATCTCGTAGTCGCCGGTGACCGAGGTTGCCGAGTGCAGCGCCGACGCGGCAGCGGGCCAGTCGCCCCGGAGCGCGGCGATCTGTGCCGCCGTCCACTCCAGCAGCGGTGTGGTGACCACGATCCCGCTGGACGTCGCCAGCGCGCGCCCACGTTCGACGGTGTCCGACGCCTTGTCCCACTCACCGATCGCGAACTGGACTCGACCCAGCCATGCCAACGCCCACAGCGTGATTCGCGCCGATCCGCCGAGGCCGGCGACCGCGACCGCGCTCTCCAGGCTCGCGCGCGCACCGTCGACGTCGTCGCGGATGAACTGCACCCAGCCGCGCCCCATGACGACACGCTGAGCCTGGGCGCCGTGCCGGACACGCGCACCGAGATCGTCGTAGGCCGCGCCGGCGCGGCGGGGATGTCCGGCCGCCAGCAGCCCGAGACCCCGGATCGCCGCCGACTCGATCCCGGCGGGTGAGTCGCTGTCGGCCAAGCTCAGCGCGCGGTCTGCCCAGGCAATCAATTCCTCGCCGCGGCAACGGATCAGCGAATGCAGCACATGACGTTGCGCCACCAGCGCCGCGGTGTCGGGATCACGCTCGGCGTTGACGATGTCCCATGCGCGCGCCAACCGGACCTCGGCTTCGGCCGACCGGCCGCGGAGAATGGCCAGGTAGGCCAGGACGGCATTGCGCAGCGGTGTCTCCCGCAGGCTCTCCACCGCAGGGACTTTCGCGGCCGCGGCCACACAGTCACCGGCCGCGACCAGGGCGTCGACCGAGCGGGTCAGCCGTTCGTCGTGCAGGAGCGGGTCGGCGGTGAGCCGCGCGGAGTCGCGGAACAGGGTCGCCGCCTGCGCCCAGGCGCCTTCCGCGCCGCGGTCGTGTGCCAACTGCGCGACGTCGTCGGCGAGCGCGGAATCCGGTGTCGGCGTCGCCGCCACGAGATGGCCGAGCCGCTTCACCGGATCGCTGACGATGCCGGCCGCCCGCCGGTGCGCGTCGGCGAGAGCATGCACGCCCATCAGGTCGACCACCGAGACCCGGGTCGCGGAATCGCACAACCGCGGCTCGAACGGTGTCGCCGCGGTGACCAGCCCCGCGGTGGCGGCCGAGTCCAAGCCGGGCAGCGGGTCGACCAATCCTGCCAGCGCGGCAGCGTCGGCGAGCGAGGCATCCTCGCCGAGGACCGCCAACGCCTCGACGAGCGCGCGGCCGTCGGGTGTGCAATCCGCCAGCCGCTCGCGGGTCTGCGCCCTGAGGTGGCTCGGCGCGGGCAGTGCCGCGTCGGGCTGCGACCATACGGAATCGGGCACCTCGTCGAGCAGTGCGAGCACATCGCGCGGATTCCCCGCCGTGTGCCGGGTCAGCGCGCTGACGACCGACGGGTGCAGGGTCCGGCCGCGGGCGGCGGCGAGCGCGGCGACCGCGCGTTCCGACAGCCCGGCCAGGTCCAGTCTCTCATCGGCGAGGTCGGTCAACGCCGGTGTCGGTGAGGTCGTCGCGAGCACGACGAGGACGGGCAGTTCCCGCTGATGTCGCACCAGCGTCGAGATGGCTTGGAGCGACTCGGAATCGGCGTGCTCGGCGTCGTCGATGATCAGCAGCACCGGCCCCGGTGCCCGCAACCGGTCGACGAGCTGCGCTGCCGCCTCCACCGGGTCGGCGGGCACGTCGTCCTGCAGCATCTGCGCGAGCACTCCGCCGGGAAGGTCGGACTCCCACGGGGCGGCGCGGGCCCACAACGTCGTGCCGGACCCGCCGGCCAGAGCCCGGAGCAGTGCGGTCTTGCCGGTGCCCGGTCCGCCCACCACCGCCACCACACCTGCGCCGCCGCTGACGGTCCCATGAAGACGTGCGGCGAGTTCGCAGAGTTCGTCGTCACGCCCGACGCAGCCGGTCGGCCCGATGAGCACCATCACATCGTAGTGGCGAGACGCCGCGGCCGGGCCCGGTCAGCCCGCGTCGCCGCCGGCAACCGGGAGCACCGAGCCGGTGATGTAGCCGGCCTCGTCGGAGGCAAGGAAACAGATAGCGGCCGCTTGCTCGTCGAGGGTGCCATATCGCTTCATCAGCGACGACCCGATCGTCTGCTCGATGTGCGCGTCGAACCAGGCGCGCTCGGCGTCGTTGCGCGGCTCCGGGGTACCGCGCGAGATGCGGCGCGCGGGGGCAGCGGTACCACCTGGTGCGGTGGCGACCACCCGTATCCCGTCGCCGGCGTACTCCATCGCCAACGACGCCGTGATGGCGTTGATGCCGCCCTTGGCCGCCGAGTACGGGATCCGGTGAATCCCCTTGGTCGCAGCCGAGGACACGTTGACGATGACGCCCTGCCCGCGGTCGACCATCGACGGCAGCGCGGCGCGGCAGGCGTAGAGCGTGGTCATCAGCGAGCGGTCGATCTCCGCGCGGATCTCGGCGTCGGTGAACTGGGTGAACGGCTTGAAGTTGATCGCTCCACCGACGTTGTTGATCAGCACGTCGATGCGGCCGAACGTCGAAAGCGCCTGCTTCACCAGCGATTCGGCCCCCTCCCAGTGCTCGAGGTCGGCGGTGACGGCCTGTGCCCCGCCACCGCGGTCGCCCAGCTCGTCGGCGAGTTCCTCGACCAGCTCGGACCGATCGGCGAGCACCAGGATGCCGCCTTCGGCGCCGATGCGGCGCGCTGTCTGCTCGCCGATACCCTGGGCGGCGCCCGTGACCACCACGACCTTTCCGGCAAACCGGCCGGGCGTGACGAACCTCGGCCTCTGTGCAGCGCGCGCAGATTCCAGATCGGACAAGGCTCTTCGCATGGTCTGCTTGGAGCATTCGGCGTGGGCCATGATCAAGGTCCGCGCCGCGGTGCGGTCACCGGCTTCGAACGCGTCGACGATGCGGACGTGATCCTGTGCGCACAGTGGGTGACACCACGTGGCGTGCCGCAACACCTCGCTCATCCGCCCCTTGACGTCCAGCGCCTGATAGGCCTGAAGCAGGTGGGCGTTCCCGGTGAGGGTGAACAGGTAGTCGTGGAACGCCGCGTTCGTCTCGGTGTACTGGGCGGCGTCGACGAACCGATCGCCGTCGACGAAGGGCAGGGTCGATTCGGCGAGTAGCCGGTAGCCGGCGAGTTGCTGGGAGTTCAGCCGTCCCAGGGTCAGCTCGAGGGCCCCGAGTTCCAGCGCCTGCCGGGCCTCGAAGAGCGCATCCGAGGCGTGGACGTCGGGGGGCTCCTCGCCGATCTGATACCCGTCGGCGGCGACGACAGCCCGCACCGGTGCGGACACGGCCTCGATCACGTTGGCCTCCTCGGCTGCCTCGATACTGTCGAAGACCACTTGCCCGGCCAGAAGCCTTGCGCCACTCGCGATCAGTGAACCGTCGTCGGCATCAAGAGGCTCCGGATCACCGTGTTGTCTCGCGGGAACCATCAGCTGCCCGGCGACCGATCGGATCGACCGGTCGTCCTCGATCCTCTCGGCAGAGCCGGGGTACGCACCGATGTCGCGTTGCGGCAGCATCACCTGACCGGCGACGGCGCGGGCATCCGCGGACAGCAGCAGCGCCTGCTCGGACGAGGTCGACGCGGCGGGCACGGAAGCCAACTCCGGCGCAGGGCCGGAATGGGCCAGCGCGAACTTCTCGTAGTAGAAGCCGGTCGGCTCGATGCCGGCCTCCGTCACGTGGGTGCGCACCGCTTCCACCATCGGGGGCGGTCCGCAGAGATACACCGCGACGTCACCGCCGTGCAGATGCGCCGGCTCGATCAGGCTCGTGACATAGCCCTTGTTGGCGGCACGCGAGTCGGGATCCGAGACACAGTGGTCCCAGGTGAATCCGGTGAGGCTGGAGGCGATCTCCTCGATCTGGTCGAGCGCCACCAGGTCCTCGTCGGTGCTGACGCCGTAGACTAGGTGGGCCTTGCGCCGACTCGAGCCGTCCCGCAGGGTGCGCAGCATCGACAGCACCGGGGCCAGTCCCGTCCCGCCGGCCAGCAGTAACACCGGGCGGTCGGTATCGCGGAGAAAGAACGATCCGTTGGGGCCGGCGAACGAGATGGTGTCACCGACCGCCGCACGGTGACTCAGGTAATCGGACATCACGCCACCCGGCGTGAGCTTCACGAGGAACGTGAGGACCTCGTCATCTGGTGCGTTGGAGAACGAATACGACCGGGTCTGGTCGGTACCCGGCACCGCGATGTTCACGTACTGCCCCGGCAGGAATGCCAACTCGCCGCGGTTCGGGATCTCGACACCGAGAGCCACCGTGGTCGCCGACAGTCGATCGAGCTGGGCGACGGTGCCGGTGTAGGTCGCCGCCTGGGTCTTGGCGACGTCGGAGGTGCTGGCGATCTGCAGCACGAGATCCGAGCGCGGCCTCATGCTGCACGGCAGCACATAGCCCGCCGCCGCCTCGTCGGGTGGGAGCGCGTCGTCGATGTAGGTGCCGCCGTCGTAACTGCCCGACTCGCACAGCGCCTTGCAGGTGCCGCAGGCCCCGTCGCGGCAGTCCAGCGGGATGTTGATGCGCTGCCGGTAGGACGCGTCGGCGATGGTCTGGTCGTCCCGGCAGGTGATGAACCGCGTCACCCCGTCCTCGAAGGACAGTGCGACGGAGAAGCTTTGGGTGTCGATCTGGGCGGTCATGGCGCGCTCCTAGAAGTGGTAGACGTCCACCACGTGGTGGATGTAGTCGTTCTTGAGTACGACGGTCTTGCGCCGGATCAGGGGCTGCTCACCAGTGAAGTCGATCGTGTAGAACGAGGTCCCGTAATAGGGATCGATCGTCCTGTAGCGGAAATACATTGTGTGCCAGTTGAATCGGACATCGACGAGGTCACCACGACGCTCGATGACCTCGACGTTGCTGATGTTGTGGCTGGTGCGGGGTTCGGGCAGGGACGTCGCCGACGAGCGTTCGGTGCGGATGCGGAACACTCGGTCCTCCAGCCCGCCCTTGTTCGCGTAGTAGATCAGCGAGATGTCGCGTTGCGGGTCTTCGACGAGCGTGTCGTTGTCGTCCCAGGAGGGCATCCAGTACACGACGTCGTCGGCGTAGCACTGCAGCCACTTCTCGAACTCGCGGTCGTCGAGATAACGCGCTTCCCGGTAGAGGAACTGTTCGATCATGTTCTGCGTGATGAGTGTTGCCGCTTCGGTGGTCGTCACGTCAGCTCTCCTTTGTGGTCTCGCGGGCCAGCGCGCTCCGCATGGTGTCCAGCCAATAACCGTGCTGCACCGGGTACAGCCCCTCGTCCTCGTTCTTGACCCCGGACGAGATCACACCGTCCATGCCGAGTGATCGAGCGACGTCATCGGGGCCGGTCAGCCAGTGCTCGGCACCCCGGCTCATGTCGTTCCAGGGCGCGGCCTGCGCACGGAAGGTCAACTGGCAGGAGCGGAACTCCTCGAGGTCGTCGGGGGTGGCCATGCCGGAAGCGTTGAAGAAGTCCTCGTACTGCCGGATCCGGTGCGCACGGGCCGCGTCGCTCTCGCCCTTCGGGGCGATGCAGTAGATGGTGACCTCGGTCTTGTCCGGCGCGATGGGCCGGAAGTGCCGGATCTGGGTCGAGAACTGGTCCATCACATAGACATTCGGGTAGAGGCAGAGATTACGGGAACCCTTGACCATGAACTCGCCCTTGGCGTCGCCGAAGCGGGCCTTCAATTCGTCGAGCTTGTCCCACAACGGCCGGTCCTGCGGGTTGCCCGCCCAGGTCCACAGGCACAGGTGACCGTGGGGATACGACCAATAGCCGCCGCCGGACTTACCCCAGCTGCCCGCATCGAGCGCTTTGGTGTCGTTCGTCGACTCCCCCGTACTGCGCCGGCTCGTGGTCGCGGCGTAGTTCCAGTGCGTCGCGGTGACGTGATAGCCGTCGGCCCCGTTCTCGGCCTGCACCTTCCAGTTGCCGTCGTAAGTGTAGGTCGACGAGCCGCGCAGTACCTCCAACCCGTCGGGCGACTGGTCGACGAGCATGTCGATCACCTTGGTGGTGTCACCGAGGTGTTCGGAAAGCGGCAGTACGTCGTCGTTGAGGCTGGCGAACAGGAAGCCGCGGTACCCCTCGAACCGCGCGACCTTGGTCATGTTGTGGCTGCCACCTGAGTTGAACGTGTCCGGGTAGCCGGCACCGTCGGGATCCTTGACCTTGAGCAGGGTGCCGTCGTTGCGGAACGTCCACCCGTGGAACGGACACGTCAGCGTCATCCGGTTGTCAGTCTTGCGGCGGCAGATCATCGCGCCGCGGTGCGCGCAGGCGTTCACCAGGCAGTGCAACTCTCCGGATTTGTCCCGGGTGACGACGACGGGCTGCCTGCCGATGTAGGTGGTGATGTAGTCACCCGGGTCGGGCACCTGACTTTCGTGCGCCAGGTAGATCCAGTTGCCCTCGAAGATGTGCTTGATCTCCAGTTCGAAGATCTCCTCGTCGGTGAAGATCCTGCGGTTGGTGCGGTAGATGCCGGCCTCGGCGTCGTCGATGACGGCGTCGGCCAGGACAGCCGCCACATGGCTTGTGCGTTCGATCGATGCGGTCATGTATGCCTCCAGAAGTGATCCCTGTTGGCACTCTGACACCGAGTGGCACTCGTCACACTAGGCAATTGCCTAGTCCTGGCTAGGCGTCAGATTGATCGATGGTGTCGATCAATAGAGCGGAAATGTGTCCTTGTTCTCTATTGGTCTGAGCCCTACCGTCTGAGGTGTCGGTCATCACACATGGCCCGGGAACGGACGGAAAGCACATGGAGCTGCGTCACCTGCGATACTTCGCCGCGGTGGCCGAGACCTGCCATTTCGGCCAGGCGGCCGAGCAGCTGGTCGTCGCGCAGCCCGCCCTGTCCTACGCGATTCGCCAGCTCGAGGACGAACTCGGCGTCACCTTGTTCAACCGGACGACGCGACAGGTGTCGCTGACTCCGGCCGGGGAGTTCCTGAAGGCGGAAGCGGCCCGGATCCTGTCCGGGGTGGATGACGCCGAGCGCGGCGTGCGCAGGATCGCCGCCGGCCGCAGCGGTCTGCTGCGGGTCGGGCTGACAGGAACGGCCGCGTTCTCTCATCTGCCGCGCATCGCCCGCATCCTCCGTCAGGAACTGCCGGACGTGGCGATGGAGATTCAGGCCGACATGCTCACGCCGCTGCAATGTGAACAGCTCCGTGCGGGCGCGCTGGACGTCGGCGTGCTCCGCCCCCCGGCCGTCGGCGACGGCATCGAGCTTCGCTCCATCGACGTCGAACCCCTCGTCCTCGCGGTATCGGCGGACCACCGCCTGGCCGTCGAGCCCGTGGTGTCGTTGACCGACCTTCGTAGCGAGTCATTCGTTGCCTACGCAAGCCGGGACTCGGCAGTCAACGACGCCGTACTGCGCAGCTGCAAGCGTGCCGGTTTCGTGCCTCACCGCGAACATGCCGCACCGGGTACCGCGGTGCTGTTGGCGCTGGTGGCCGCGGGCTTCGGCGTCGCAGTACTGCCGGCCTCGGTCCGAGCATTGCCGTTGCAGGGGGTCGTCTTTCGCGACCTGACCGACGGCGGCAGCATCGCACTCGCCCTTGCCTGGCGCCGCGGCGGCGACAATCCCGTCGTCGATGCGGTCGTCAACGTGCTGTCCTCAACTTTCGCGCCGGCCTTCGCGCCCGGCGTTGCGGAGACGCTGATATGAAAATCACTGCCGTCGAGGCGATTCCGTTCGCCATCCCGTACTCCAAGCCGCTGAAGTTCGCCTCAGGCGAAGTCCACACCGCCGAGCACGTGCTGGTCCGTGTCCACACCGACGACGGGATCGTCGGTGTGGCAGAGGCACCGCCCCGGCCGTTCACCTACGGCGAGACTCAGGCCGGGATCATCGCGGTCATCGAGCAGCTGTTCGCGCCCGCCCTCGTCGGCCTGACCTTGCTCGAACGTGAGGTGGCCAACGCCCGGCTGGCGCGCACCATCGGCAACCCGGCCGCGAAATCCGCTGTCGACATGGCGATCTGGGATGCGCTGGGGCGTACCCTCGAACTACCCGTCACCAGCCTGCTCGGCGGCTACACGGACCGGATGCGGGTCAGCCACATGCTGGGCTTCGCGGATCCGGCTGCGATGGTCGCCGAGGCCGAGAAGATGCGGGACATCCACGGCATCAACACCTTCAAGGTCAAGGTCGGCCGCAGGCCCGTGACTCTGGACACCGCCGTGGTGCGGGCCCTGCGCGACCGCTTCGGCGACTCGATCGAACTGTATGTCGACGCCAACCGCGGATGGACGGCGGCGGAGTCGCTGCGCGCCATGCAGGAGATGGCCGACCTCGATCTGCTGTTCGCCGAGGAGCTCTGTCCCGCCGACGATGTCCTGGGCCGCCGCTGGCTGGTGGAACGCCTGGATGTGCCGTTCATCGCCGACGAGTCCGTCCCGACACCGGCCGACGTGACGCGGGAGGTGCTGGGCAGATCCGCCACCGCGATCAGCATCAAGACGGCGCGCACCGGCTTCACCACATCCCAGCGCGTGCACCACCTGGCCGAAGGCCTGGGCCTGGAGGTCGTGATGGGAAATCAGATCGACGGGCAGATCGGCAGCGCGTGCGCCGTCGCTTTCGGGGCGGCATTCCAACTCACCTCGCGCCGGGCCGGCGAGCTGTCCAACTTCTTGGACATGTCCGACGACCTGCTCACCGAGCCGCTGCGCATCCGTGACGGGCTGCTACGCGTACCGGCCGGCCCGGGCCTCGGCATCGACATCGACCCCGACAAGCTCACCCGGTACCGCACGGACCGGCACTGAAACTTCCCCGCAGGCAGCCCCTGCACAAGCTGGAGAACAAGAGAAAGAAGAACTGATCATGACCACCGTCGAACACAGCACACCATCCCCCGTCGCTGCGCCCGCCCCTTCCGGTGTCGCCAGCGCAGCAGCCTCGGGGGCGTCGGCCACCGATCGGTTCCATGCCGACAAGTCGCCGTTTGCGGCCGTCAAGGACACCCCGGCCGAGCGGGTCGACCTGCTTGCCCGCGAGGTGCTGGGCGCCGTGCACGACACCATCCGCCGTCACCGCGTCACCTACGACGAGTACAACGCCCTCAAGGCGTGGCTGATCAACGTCGGGCAGGACGGCGAATGGCCGTTGTTCCTCGATGTCTGGGTCGAGCACGCCGTCGAGGATGTGGCCACCGACCACCGCGTGGGCAACAAGGGCAGCATCGAGGGCCCGTACTACGTGCCCGGCTCGCCGGAGCTGGGCCCGAAGGGCACCATCCCGATGCGCGACGGTGAGCAGGGCACGCCGCTGGTGTGGCATGGCCGGATCACCGACACCGACGGCGCGCCACTGCAGGGAAAGGTCGAACTGTGGCACGCCGACGACGCCGGCTACTACTCGCAGTTCGCGCCGGGCATCCCGGAGTGGAACCTGCGGGGCAGCTTCTCCACCGGACCGGATGGGGTCTTCGAGATCACCACGATTCGCCCTGCGCCATACCAGATCCCGACCGACGGGTCGTGCGGGAAGCTGATCGCCGCGGCCGGCTGGCACGCGTGGCGGCCGGCGCATCTGCACGTCAAGGTGTCGGCTCCTGGACACGAACTGCTGACGGCCCAGTTGTATTTCCCGGGCGATGAGCACAACGAGGACGACATCGCCAGCGCGGTGAAGCCGGAACTGATCCTCGACCCTCAGGTCGAAGCCGACGGCTCTCAGTCCGTCACCTACGACTTCGCGCTCGACCCCGAGTGGAGCTGATGTGCTGTTCCACGTACGCATGGACGTGAACCTCCCGGTCGACATGGACCCGCAGGTGCGGACCGAGCTGGTCGGCCGGGAGAAGGCCTACTCGCAGGGATTGCAGCGCGAGGGCAAGTGGCCGCACATCTGGCGGGTGGTCGGTGAGTACGCGAACTACTCAATCTTCGACGTCGAATCCAACGATGAACTGCACCAGATACTTTCGCGGCTTCCCCTGTTCCCCTACATGGAGATCCGGGTGACGCCGCTGGCGCAGCATCCGTCCGACGTGCACGCCCGGTAGGTCTGCGAGACTCGGTCCGACGCGCTGCAAAGACGGTGTGCCACTCGGGAGTGGTTAACACACCTGTCATCTGGGCATCCACGAACATGGCATTCAAACTCACTTACTCCGATGGACAAGAGAGCCACCACGACGACGACACCGTGTGGGAGCTCGACGACGGCGTCCTCAAGCTGGGCCGCGAAGAAGGCAAATGGTCGGTGCTGCTCTCCCCGAGTCACTGGGCCGTGATCGAGTTCGTGGAGGCGAAGTCGCGCGACAGCGACGACGCCAAGGACGACAAGGACGGCGACGACAAAGCCTCCGAAGATTCAGACGACGAAGATTCCGAGAAGTCCGAGGGCGAGGACTCGAAGAGCGACGACTAGCGCATCTCCTCCCACCCCAGCGGCAATCCGCCGTCCCGAAGTACTCTGAGCCGCATCAACCACTTTGAGACCACCCATGGCGGCAGCGCGTCCATGCCCGTCGAGGTCGACGAGTTCGAGGTCGCCGACCCCGCAGACGCCTGGATCGGGGCCGGATTCAGTGTCGATTCTGCCGTGGGCACCTCGGGGATCTGCCGGATCGGCGGCGTCCGCATCCGACTGCTCGGACGCGAGCGTGGCACCGGCATCGTCGGGTGGTCGTTGCGCGGACTACCATCGGACGACTCGATCCACGACCTCGACGGTATCCCCACGGTCGGGTCGGACGGGATCGCTTCAACGCCTGCCGGGCACGCGAACGGCGTGACCGCGATCGATCACGTCGTGCTGCTGTCACCGGACCTCGGTCGAACGGTCGAGTCGCTGGCCGCGGTCGGCCTGGAGCCGCGACGGGAGCGCGACGGCGAACTCGGCGGCCGGCCGATCCGCCAGATCTTCTATCGGGTCGGGGAGGTGATCGTCGAGGTCGTCGGTTCGCCGGACACGGCCGGCAGCGGTCCATCGAAGCTCTGGGGAATCACGTACGTCGTCGCGGACATCGACGCGACTGCCGCGTTCTTCGGTGACCGCACGGCACCGGTCAGGGACGCGGTGCAGCCCGGGCGGCGGATCACCACGCTGCGGCATCACGAGTTCGGGATGTCGGTGCGGACGGCGATGATCTCGGCGCGTCGCTGAGCGGACAGCTCGACGCAATGCCTATCCTCGGCGAATGATCGATCCCGCGGACCGTGGCCCCGTCTTCGACGGCGTCCCGATCGGCAGGCCGGCGACCGGTGCGCTCCTCGACGCCGGCTACCGCACCCTCGCGGACCTGCCCGCCGACCTGGAGGGACTCCTCGCCCTCCACGGAGTCGGGCCGAAGGCGGTGCGTCTGCTCCGGCAGGCGCAGGCGGATTGACTGTCATGGGCGAGTACATCAAGTCCATCAACGATGTAGTGGTCATCCACACCGACGGCGGGTGCAGACCCAACCCCGGCCCCGGCGGTTGGGGGGCGGTGCTGCGCCTGCGTGAGCACGTCCGTGAGATGTGCGGCGGCGAGCCCGGCGAGACCAGCAACAACCGGATGGAGTTGACCGCACCGATCATGGCGCTCGAGGCGCTCACCAGACCTGTGGTGGTGCACCTCTACACCGACAGCACCTATGTCCGGAACGGAATCACCAGGTGGGTCATGGGCTGGGAACGCAACGGCTGGATCACCGCCGCCAGACAGCCGGTGAAGAACGTCGACCTCTGGAAGCGGCTTCAGATGGCCTGCGCGCTGCACCAAGTCGAGTGGTTCTGGGTGAAGGGGCATTCGGGTGTGGCCGACAACGAACTGGCCGATCAGTTGGCCACGCGGGGTCTGCAGGAGGCGATCGGCGCCTACGGTTGATTGCTGCGCCGACGTCCGCGCAGCCGTCGCTCCGCCCGGTGGAGGCAGTCGTAGCGCAACTCACCACTCGATACCAACCGGTGGCATGCATACGTGAAGTCGGCAGCCGTCAGGCCGCTTGGTCGTCAGGCGGCGCAGGCCCGCCGGGTTCACCGGCGGTGTCGCCCGACGAGGGGTCGCCCCGCTCGTCGCCGAGGGTGGGCTCGATCGGTNCGGNCTGCTCGGTGTTGTTGTGGCCCTGGGGTTCCGGATCGGCCGGGCGCAGGAGTCNTTCGGGGCGGTGATAGTAGTTGAGCCGGGCTTGGCCGGTGTCCAACTGCGGTGGCGGTATCCATTCGACTTCGCAGCGGTCGTTCATCTGGGTGGTCCAGCCGCCGTCCTTGCCGACCATGCGGTTGTCGGGTCCGCATGCGAGGCCGAGTTCGTCGACGTTGGTGTTGCCGCCGTCGGTCCAGTCGGCCGCGGCGTGATGCACCTGGGAGCCGTAGGCGCCGACGGTGCAGCACGGCTTGGTGCATCCACCGTCGCGTGCGATCAGCATGATCCGCTGCGCCGGGGANGCGATTCGNTTGGCACGGAACAGNTCCAGGGCCGAGCCNGTGGCGCGGTCGAANACCGCCAGGTAGTGGTTGGCGTGGCCGGCCAGCCTGATCACATCGGCGATCGGCATGACGGTGCCACCGCCGGTGGTACCGACCCCGGCACGGGATTCCAGGTCCTGCAGGGTGGTGCGGATGATGATCGAGACCGGTAGCCCGTTGAGCTTTCCGAGTTCGCCGCTCATCAGCGCGATGCGCCCGACGGCGACCAGGGCGTCGTGTTGGCGCTGGGCGAGGCTGCGGTGGTCGGTGCAGGGTTCGGGATCGTCGGGGTTACACATCCCCGGCGCCGCGTACTTGGCGAAGATCGCCTCCAATACCGCCGACGCTTCGGGTGTCAGGTCCCCGTAGATCGAGGACATCCCATCAGAGCGCTGCTTGCCCTTCGACACCCCGCGCTTGCGGGCGCGTTCAGTGTCGTCGGGTGCGGGGCCATCCTGGTCGAGCAGGAACAGGGTCAAGCAGGCGGTGTCCTTGAGTTCCTTGGGTCCGACGCCGACCGCCCTACGGACCAGGCCGACCTCGAACTGCGCGCGGGTGACCGCGTCCACGAAACCCGGCAACTTGGCGACGGCCTTGCGGATCACCTCGACGTGCTCACCGTTGATCAACCCGTGGGCTTGGGCGGCGGCAGTCGCGGGCAGCAACGGTGGCAGCGACGCTCCGGTCAACGCCCGCCGCGGCGCCAACAATGCGGCCTCGGTCAACCGGCGGTGGGCCTCACTGGTGGAGATCCGCCAGCGGATCGCGAGCACGTCCTTCCAGGACTTGGCACCCATCTGCTGCGGCGTCGCCTCGGCCTGCAAACGGGCCAGCATACGGTTCCTCAGCGCCGGCAGCTGACACCACAGCGATTCGAGCTCATCAAGGGGCTCGACAAGATCGGACCGGGTCAGCAAATCGATGTCGCACGCGGCCAACGCGTCGAACGCAGCACGCAACGCGGTCACCGCCTCCTGCAACGCCTCCCCGGACATACTTCGAACATACATTCGACCACCGACAAGTTTGGTTCACGACCTACTCCACCTACTCCACTGCCGGATTCGAATGTCACGATCCGGCGCATGGCTGGCCACAGCCGCCGCCACCTCACTAGCCCCGGTCGGCGAATCTCTTCAGGTACCGCCACGCGATCTCAGGCGGAATCCCGCCGCACAACGGTGAGAGGTTGAAAATCTCTCCACCCGCGAGGCGCCATCTCGCCTCCTCGACCGAGAGGATTACGTGGGACGCCGACGCGCGGCGGAGTTCGTCGACGGTTCTGGCGGTGCTCATGTTGGCCGACACCTGATTGTCCGGGTTCCACTCCGAATAGGACATCGCATCGTGCAGCAGATACTTGCCGATTTCGTCCCATGCCGCGTCGACATCCTCGGCTACGAAGAGGTTCGCCACAACGTCCCGGTCGGGTATGAGCACGAAGCCTGGCTCAAAACCGTTGTTGCGGCACGCCTTTTCGTACGCCCACTGCATACCCGGCACCCCGCCCTTGGCGAGCAGGCCGAGACCGTTGCGTCCCGCACTCCGCGCCGCACCGTGGCTCGAACCGCCCCAATTAAGCATCGGCCCCTCCGGCGTCCGCGGACGCGGCGTCACCTTCATCCGCCTGCCGCAGTGTTCCACCTCTTCTCCGGCCAATAATCGGCGCAGCAGCCCGAGCTTCTCATCGGCGATGCGACCACGATCGGACCGGTTCGGCGCCAACCGGACGTGTCCTCGACGTCATCGAGTTGCTCAGTCGACCCGGGCATGGCGACATCCGATTCTCCGATGTCGTGCGCGAACTGGACCTGTCACAGCGCACCGCGCACGCGATCCTCAAGACGCACCGCCGTTCGGTATCGCCTTCGCGGCATGGGATACCGCCGACGAGCAGCAAGCCTGGATCCGTCGCGGCGCTGCCGACGACGAGGGTCTGCGCGAGCGCCTGCGAACGGTGTTGACCCGCACCCGCGAGCGCGGCTACGACGTCGACTGGATGACACCTACTTCGAGCCAGGCGGCCCAGGCAATCGGAACGCTGTCCGGAGACTCCATCCCCCACAACCCGCGTTCCGTCATTCATCAGTTGCGGGTGGAGTTCGCCTCCGCAGACCCGATGCCGGACGACACCTCCCGCGGAGCACACCCCGTCGCCACGATTTCGGCGCCGGTACTCGATGCCGACGATCGAATTGCCCTGGTACTTGCCATCCATCCTTTGCGCGCCATGACGATTCGAGAAATCCGTGCTGCGGCGAAGCCTCTCCTGCGCGAGGTCTCACACGTACGGAACTTCTAGGGTTCACGATTCACGAGGGCAGAGGTTCGCTCCCGCAACGCAGATGCGTACCCCTCGTCCGCCGCCGTTCTACCGAACCTACTACTGGTAACTCTTACTGGTTACATCTACAGTAAAACTCTGTCCGATGCATTGGCAACCGCTTGAGTCGCCCGAGAGGCAAGACCGTGACTTCATCTCCTGGCACCGCGAAACGTCGCGTGGTGCATGTCGGCACCGGCATGACGGGCAGCGTCGCGCTTCGCGCCATCATCGACGACCCCGTGCTCGACCTGGTCGGACTCAAGGTGTCGTCGCCGACGAAGGTGGGCACCGACGCCGGTCAACTGTGCGGACGCCCCGATGTCGGCGTCGCCGCCACAGACGACGTGGCGGCCATTCTGGACACCAAGCCGGATTGCGTCGCCTACTGCGCGACCGCGGTTCGACGTGAAGACGACGTCATCGCCGACATCATCGGCTACCTGGAAGCTGGGATCAACGTCGTCACCATTTCCGCCATCCCGATGGTGTATCCCAAAGCGGCCCCTCCGAATTGGCGCGATCCGATCGAACGCGCCGCACTGCAAGGCGGTGCGACCTTCTACGCCACCGGATGCGAACCAGGCTTCGTGAGCCTGAACCTGCCCACCGCGCTGCTGGCCGGTGCCGGTGCGATCGACTCCTACCGCATGGACGAGTACGCCCTCGACCTCGACTTGGCCTACCCCATCTGGGAAGTCCTGCACGAGTCGATGGGTTTCGGAAAACCCGACGGCCACGTTCCCATCCGCATCGCTGTCGGGAAGGTGAACAACGATTGGGAGCCCGTCGTGCGCTACATCGCCGACACGCTCACCGTCGACGTCGACGAAGTGGCACTGGACTGGGAGACGATCCTCGCCCCGCACGACCTCGACACCGCTCTCGGGGTGATCCCGAAGGACACCATTTGCGGTCACCGCTGGCAGCTCGCTGCGATGCACGACGATCGCCCGGTGGTGTCGGTTCAGTACTTCGCGGCGGTGACCTCCACGCCGTGGCCCGACTCCTGGCCGCGCCCGACTCAACCCGGCCAGGGCGGCATGGTTTTCCGCATCGAGGGAAATCCCAGAATGACCCTCGACCTCCGACTCGACCCCGCACCCGACGACGCCACCAACCCCGGCGTCGCGGCGACGGCGATGGCCGCGATCAACGCCATCCCGACGGTCATCGACGCTGCGCCCGGACTTCTGCCCGCGCCGCTGGCCGGTCCGTCGATCGTCACCCGGCAAACCCGCCGCCGACATGACGACTCCGAAAGCCGTTGATGTGTACAACGACCCGTTCGACAACGTGATCGACGACGCCACCTTGCGGGAGTAAGAAGGTGAGGGTGCCAGGCCCAACGACGTCGCGACGGCGACAAACACAGCGACGAGCCCGCGGCTCGCTGACCGCGGACACAATCGTTGAGACCGCCTTCGCGATAGCAGCAGAATCCTCGGTCGACGAGCTGAGCATTCCACTGATCGCCAAGTCACTTGGCGTTGGCGTAACCAGCATCTACTGGCACGTTCGCAACAAGTCAGAGCTTCTCGACGCCATGACCGACCGTGCGCTGCGCCGCAGCGGGTTAGCGGCCTATGCCGCGTCGGACGACTGGCGCGAGTCACTGATGGCGCATGCACGCGGTGTGCGCCGGACGTTCCTCGGCGATCCGGTGTTGACCGATCTGATCCTCATAAGAGGCGCACTGAGCCCGATGGCACGACGACTCGGTGAACAGGAGACGCAGAAGGCGATCGCCAACATGATCGAAGCCGGCCTCGACGAGCAGACCGCTCACGACACGTACTCGGCGGTTTCGGAACTCGTCCGGGGGTCGGTACTTCTCGCGAGGTTGACACAGAAGCACAACGCAGCACAGCAGACGGAGCCTGCCGATGATGGCGGATCCGCGACAGACCCGGTACCGCAGGACGACCGCGCGTTCGAACTTCTTCTGTCGTCAGTGCTCACCAGCGTCGCTATTCCCGGCTAACCGGCGGAGGTGCAGTATTCGAGGTCTGAACTCCCCTGGACCGCTACCGCGCACTTATCGCCTGAGCTGACGAATCTCCACTCAGCTAAGCCGGAGGGTCCAGGGACTCGGCGATCCGATCGAGCAGTCGGGTCAGCTGGCGTTGTTCCTCGGTTGTGAGGCAGCTGAAGATCTCCCCCGCGACGACGACGTAGTCGCGGAGCCAGTTTCGCGCCTGCGTCTCCCCCTCGGGCGTGGTAGTCAGGCGTATCGCGCGGCGATCGTTGTCGTCGACGCCGCGGGCGACCAGTCCGTCGCGAACAAGTGCCTCCACCAGCGTCGACGCAGTACCCTGGCTGATTCCTACCTCCCGGGCCAGATCCGCGAGCCGGACCGGCTGCATCCGGGCCACTTCGGCGAGCAATTTGGATCTCGGAGTCGAGACGCCGTGCTCCCCCAGGCGGTCGTCGAAGGCCCGCACAACCGATTTGCCTGCGCGTCCGAACGCATCGGCCAGGCGCCCCGCGCGCTGCGCCGATGCACCTGAAGCAGCGCGTCCACTCATCGCCTCTTTCACGTTGACGAGATACTATCAGCGTCCATATAGTTTGATATCAAATGATTTGAAGTAGAATGAATGGAGAGACAGATGCAACTTTTCGTCACGGGTGGCAGTGGATTCGTCGGGCAGCACCTGGTTAGGCGACTGGTCGGTGCGGGGCACGAGGTGCGTGCGCTCGCCCGCACGGACAGCGCCGCCGACCTCGTCGGCCGGGCTGGGGCTGAGCCAGTTCTCGGCGACCTGTCGGAACTGATCAGCGGTGATCGACCACCGCAGTGGACGTCTGCACTGCGCGGCGTCGATGCCGTCGTGCACGGCGCCGCCTACATGGCGTTCTGGGGTCGCGATGCCGTCTTCCGCCGTGCCAATCTCGAGCCCAGCGTCGCCCTCCACCGGGTCGCCGCGTCATCCGGGGTGAGAAGGTTCGTCTTGATCAGCGCCGCCAGCGTGGCCACCGGCACCCAGCGCGCGCCGGTCGTCGACGAGCGCACCGATGAAGGTCGGCCCAATATCGCCTACAGCCGCGTCAAGCTCGCCACCGAGCGCATCCTGCTCAACGCGGTCTCACCGATGATGACGACGGTGGCACTTCGGCCGCCTTTCATTTGGGGTGCGGGCATGTCCACCCTGGACGAATTCGTCGCCGCGGTGGAAGCCGGCCGGTTCAGCTGGATCGACAACGGCAAGCACACGGTCGACTTCGTCCACGTCGACAACCTCGCCGAGTCCGTCCGCCTCGCACTCACCCGTGGCCGTGCCGGTCGCGCGTACTACGTCACCGACGGCACGCCCATGCCGACCCGCGATCTCTTCACCCCGCTACTGGCCACCCAAGGGGTCGACGTGAGCGCGGCCCGCAGTGTGCCGTTCGCGTTGGCGGCCCCCCTCGGAGCGCTCCTTGAAGCAGGGGCACGCCTGTTGCGCCGGCCTGAACCACCGATGCTGACGAATTGGATCACCACGTTCATGGGCCGTGACCGCAGCTACGACATCAGCGCTGCAAGAAGCGAACTCGGCTACACTCCGTCCGTCAACCTGGCCGACGGACTCGCGGAGATGGCGGACTCCCTCTCACACTGAACTACTCCCACCTGACTTCGTCGGGCACCTTGTCGGTGCGCAAGCCGCGCCAACTCGGTTGTCGCAGCCTGCCGTCCGAGGTGCGCTCGCTGTAACGGACCTCGCCCACCAGCTCCGGCCGCACGAACGTCACGCCTTTCGCATCCTGCTTCGGAAGCTCTGTGGCGAAGGGTGATTCGTCGGTGTGCAGCGGTGCGAGCAACTTTCTCAGCGCGGTGAGCTGTTTCTCGGTGAATCCGGTACCGACCCGTCCCACGAACTGCAGTCCGCCCTCGCCGGGAATGCCGAGCATCAGCGCACCGATTCCGCTCGTGCGCCCGCCGGTGCCCTCGCGCCAGCCGCCGATCACGACTTCCTGGGTGTTCCAGATCTTGTCCTTGATCCACGACGACGACCGTCGGCCCGGTTGATAGGTGGAGTCGCGCTTCTTGGCGACGACGCCCTCCCACCGCTTCTTGCGCGCGAACTCCAGGGCGTCGGGTCCGTCACCGTCGATCTGGTCGGGCACGATCAGACCGCCACCCTCGGCAAGCGCCTCGAGCACCCGCCTGCGGTCGCTGTACTTGGCCCGCAGCAAAGATCGACCGTCGAGGTGAAGAATGTCGAACGCCCAGAACTCCACCTTGGTGGAGCGGGCCCGGTTCTGCATCTCGCCGAAGCTGGGCACGCCCGACTCGTCGAGCGCCACCGCTTCGCCATCGAGGATCACGTGGTGATCGGCGAGGTCGGCGGCCAACGCCTGCAGTTGCGGGTACTCGCCGGTGACGTCGCGGCCCCGCCGGGACCTTAGCGTCAGCCTGCCGCGGTCGGCGTCGACCAGCAGCCGGTAGCCGTCCCACTTGCCTTCGAAAGCCCACTGCTTGTTCGTGAGCTTCTCCACCGACCCCTCGGTGGTCAGCATCGGCGCGAGGTCTGCGAAGGTCGGCCGTTGCTGGTCCTTCATCCGGTGCGCGAGCCAGTTCTTGCCGTCGGTCTGGATCAGCGCGTAGCGGCCGTCGATCTTCTCGCCGTGCAGCGTGACGATCACCTCGCCCCCCTTCTCGGGACCGTCCGGGGGGTTGTCACGAAACTTCTCGGTCTCGTAGGTACCGGTGTCCCAGACGTAGACCTCGCCACCGCCGTACTCGCCCTTCGGGATCTCGCCGGCGAACGTCAGGTACTCCATCGGATGGTCTTCGGTGTGCACGGCGAGGTGGTTGACCGATGGCGTGTCGGGCAGGTTCTTCGGCACCGCCCAACTCACCAGCACGCCGTCACGTTCCAGACGGAAGTCGTAGTGCAGGCGACGGGCGTGGTGTTCCTGGATGACGAACTTGTCGTTGTTGCCGACCGTGGGCGGCTTCGCGGGAATCGGCTCAGGGGTCTTGGCCGTGTCCCGCATGCCACGGTAGGTCGTCAGGCGGTCGGCCACCGGCAGCAGTTCATCGAGGTCGGCGAGAAGGTCCCCGTCGGAGTCCAACCGGTCGAGCACCTCCTCGAAGGTCAGGTGACGCAGATCCGGGTCCTCGATCTCGTCCCACGTCCTGGGCGCAGCGACCGTCGGATGATCGCGTCCCCGAAGCGAATACGGCGCGATCGTGGTCTTGTTGCCGTTGTTCTGGCTCCAGTCCAGGAACACCTTGCCTTCGCGCAGACTCCTGGTCATCGTCGCGGTGACCTGCTTGGGCATGGTCTGCTCCAGCTGCTGGGCCACCCTCTTGGCCAGCACCGAGGCACCTCGCGAACTGATCGGATCCTGCAGCGGTACATAGAGATGCAGGCCCTTGCTTCCACTGGTCAACGGGAACGTCTGAAGGCCGATGTCGGTGATCAGATCACGCACCTCATGGGCGACCTGGCAGAGCTGAGGCATCGTGACGCCCTCGCCAGGATCGAGATCGAACACGATCCGGGTGGCCGGGCCCACTACCGCCCCGTCACCGCCCGTTTCGCTTCGCCCGCCCGAGTCACCACCCACCCCGCTTCGCCCGCCCGGGTCGACGAACCGCCACTGCGGCACGTGCACCTCCAGTGCGGCCTGCTGGGCGATCCAGGCCAATCCCTCAACGGTGTCGATGATCGGGTAGGTGGTGGTGCCCGACCGGTGCGCGATGGTGCCCCGGTCCAGCCAGTCAGGCGCCGAGGAGGCCAGTTGCTTCTCGAAGAAGGACGCCTCCTCCACACCGTTGGGCCAGCGCTTGCGCGTCACCGCACGGCCCGCGATGTGGGGCAGCATCGCCTCGGCCACGTTGACGTAGTAATCGAAGACGTGTGCTTTCGTGGTCCCGGTCGCCGGGTACAGCACCTTGTCCGGGTTGGTCAGTTTCACCCGGCCATAGCGATCCACCATTTCCGGCATAGATCCAAGGTATAAGCCTTGGACCGAGACGGAGTGGCGGTAGCGTCAATACGGTGAGGGCACTGGTCATCGGCGAGGCGCTGATCGACATCGTCGAGCAGGGCGGCCGCGTCACCGAGCGAGTATCAAGACCTGCCGAGCACGTCGGCGGCAGCCCACTCAACGTCGCGGTCGGCCTGGCGCGGCTCGGCCGCGACGTCGACTTCCTCACCCACATCGGCACCGACGACCGCGGGCTACGGATTAGCGATTATGTCGAAGCCTCAGGGGCACAACTGGTTCCGGGCAGCCGGAGTGCCGGACGGACGCCGACCGCGCTGGCCACCCTCGACGACGCGGGCTCGGCGACGTACACCTTCGACATCGACTGGCAGCTGACCGGCACGCCGGAGGTGCCGCCTCCGGTGGTGGTGCACACCGGTTCGATCGCAGCAGTGCTCGAACCCGGCTGTCTGGCGGTCGCCGCACTTGTCGACACGTATCACCTGTCGGCGACGCTGACGTTCGACCCCAACGTGCGGCCGGCGTTGATCACCGACGCCGATAGCGCCCGCGCCCGCATCGGCGGGTTGTTGGAGCGTGCAGACGTCGTCAAGGCCAGCGACGCGGATCTGCGCTGGATCGACCCGACGCGGACGCCGGAGCAGATCGCCGCCGGGTGGCTCGCGATGGGGCCATCGATCGTCGTGGTGACCTTGGGTGACGCCGGGGCGTTCGCGATGTGTGCGGCGGGCACGGTACGGGTACCTGCGTTCGATGTGGATGTGGTGGACACCGTGGGCGCCGGCGATGCGTTCATGACCGGTCTGATCGACGCGCTGTGGTCGCTGGACCTACTGGGCGCCGACCGCCGATCGCAACTGGCCGCCATCGACACCCCCACGTTGACCACCGCCGTACGCGCCGCGGCGCTGATGGCCGCGCTGACGGTGGCGCGCGCCGGCGCCGACCTGCCCGACCGTGTTGAGCGTGATGCGGCGGCCGAATCGGGAATACTGGGCTGATGCGATCCATCTGGAAGGGTTCGATCGCCTTCGGCCTGGTGAACGTACCGGTGAAGGTCTACAGCGCCACCGAGGACCACGACATCAAGTTCCACCAGGTCCACGCCAAGGACAACGGCCGCATCCGGTACAAGCGGGTGTGCGAGGTGTGCGGCGAAGTCGTGGAGTACCGCGACATCGCGCGGGCCTTCGACTCCGACGACGGCCAGACCGTGATCATCACCGATGACGACATCGCCACGCTGCCCGAGGAACGCAGCCGCGAGATCGAGGTGCTCGAGTTCGTACCTGCCAGCGACCTCGACCCGATGATGTACGACAAGAGCTACTTCCTCGAGCCCGAAGGTAAGTCGTCGAAATCCTATGTGCTGCTTGCCAAGACGCTCATGGAGACCGACCGGGTCGCCATCGTCAACTTCGCCCTGCGCAACAAGACCCGGCTGGCGGCCCTGCGGGTCAAGGACTTCAGCAAGCGGGACGTCATGATGATCCACACGTTGCTGTGGCCCGACGAGATCCGCGATCCCGACTTCCCGGTGCTGGACAAGGAAGTCGACGTCAAGCCGGCCGAGCTGAAGATGGCGAGCCAGGTCGTCGACTCGATGACCGATGATTTCAACCCCGACCGGTATCACGACGACTACCAGGAGCATCTGCAGGAGCTGATCGACGCGAAGCTCGAAGGCGGCGAGGCGTTCACCACCGAAGAGGAACCGCAAGAGCTCGACGAGACCGAGGACGTGTCCGATCTGCTGGCCAAACTCGAGGCCAGCGTCAAGGCCCGCAAGGGCGGGTCGGATTCGGATTCTTCGGACTCCGACAAGCCGGCGAAGAAGGCACCCGCCAAGAAGGCAGCCAAGAAGGCCCCCGCGAAGAAGTCCGCCGCCAAGAAAGCGCCGGCGAAGAAATAGCGCCGCCTTCCGCGAGCTGTGCCGTCATGCGCGCGCATGCAAAAGGGCGGTTTCGGAGCCGCCAGTCCCTGTGTCATGGAGCCCGCATTGCCCACGCAGAATTCTCGACGGAGTTTGCTGGGCAGCATTCCATCGGACAGCGACGAAACTACGGCAATCCACCACTTCACTGCATGAATGCGCACCTGCGCATGCTGATTGCACTCGTAGGAGCAGCGCACGGCGACCGGCTCTGTTCGGGCCCCGATCTATCGCGGTCAGGGGGACCAAAGGCCCTTGAGGGGGCGCCCATGGGCCCTACACAACCCGCTACCAGGTCGGTTGCATTGCAATCAGCAGTTCCACAGCTGCTCGCAGGGGCCGGATGCCGATTGTCCGCACCGCTGGATGGGTCAGCAAACGAGAAAGGACAAGTTTTTGACGTAACTCCCGTTGCGCAGCAGGAGAAATTATGTGTCGCATCACTATCGCTTTGACAGTTCTCGCGCTCTCGGCCGGCGGAATCGTACTAGCAGCACCGGTCTCGGCGCAATGTCAGGGCGGCTGGACCCCGTGGGGCGGGGGGCAGTACTGCGACGGCTACACGTACGAGGATGGCAGCTACGACCACTGCGTAAGTGTCACCGTGCTCGGCTTCGGTGGAACCCAATGCAACCGCGTCTGCCCACCTGACCCCGCCAACCCGGCCGCCCCACTACCGTGGCAGCCCGGTGCATTCTGCCCGTTCCGCAAATAGCAGCGAATCGTTTAACCCTCGATGGGGCACGGGGTCCTGGTCGCCGTCTCGATCATCGCCGCTTTCGCGCCCGTTCGAGCCCCCAGGATGTGCACGAATTCTGGAATCTCCACGCAGAGCCAACCGAGAGAAGATGTCCAATGAAGCCTTGGCTGCAACGCAGCGCCGTGTCGGCCGTCGTGTTGGCGTTTCTGCCGCTGATGGAACTCGCCTCACCAGCGGTCGGCCGCGCCCAACCACCACCACCTTGCCCGCCGGGCATGTACTGGAACTTCGCTACGGTTGTTTGCGAGTTTCCGCCACCTCCGGTGGTGTACGTCGATCCGTGGTTGCCGGTTTATGTCCCGGATATCGTCGACGTCGACCTAGACATCCCGCTTCCCGGCCCTCCGGGTATCGGCCCTCCGGGTGTCGGGCCTCCAGGTATCGGGGCTCCGGGACCGGGTGTCGGGCGTCCCGGACCCGCACCCCGACCTCGTGGCGGCGGGCGACGCTGATGTCGTTTAGCTGAATCTACTTGCGCCAAAAGTGATCTCAACCTCTATGCCCATTGCGGAGCGTGTACCTGGACGGCCGGACCCCTTCATCGTGGTCCCTCGACGTGAGCGAGAACCCGATGAATCCGCCCAATCAATCGATAAAGGAGAAGAACCCATGATGTTGTCCTCAGGACGAATTCGGCAACGCGCAGCGTTGGGCGCCGTCGGCGCCGCCGCACTGGCCGTTGCCACGCTTTTCGGCGGCGCCGCGGCTGCAACCGCTCAACCACCAACGCCACCGCCACCCGCGCCGCCGAATTGCTCGCCCGCGGATTGGGCGGGCGTCAGGGCGGGCGTGGCCGCGGCCACGTCGGCCTATCTGTTCACCCACCCCCCGGTGAACGACTTCTTCGCGACCCTCGAAGGCCAATCCAGGGAAGAGATGCAACCTCGGGTACAGGAGTACCTGGACGCCAACCCGCAGGTTCGAGCTGAACTGGAGGGCATCAAGCAACCCGCGGTCAACTTCCTGGACCGCTGTAGATAGCACTCGACTGCATCCGGCGCTCAGCGGCGCTTCCAAATGTTCTGCGTCGGCGAATGCCGCAGTGAGCCGTGGTCGTCTGCGGGTCTGGCACACGGAAGGAGAACTGTGAATCTGGCGAGCTGGGTCTTGGGCCTGTCGCTCATCGTGCTGACCATCGCAAGCGTTCATCTTCGCCGTGATGCAGGCTTATTCTTCGATGCTCTTCCGCCGACGGCGACGCAGGACGAGTGGGGGAACGGTCGCCCGCTCGCCCACCACGTTCTTGATTTCCGCCGCCCGCTGCCGCCTGAGCCCACGCTCGCCATGAATTAGAACGTGTTCCAGAAACTGCGCACGCGGGCCGGCGCTCCTTGCTAGCGTGGCCCGCGGCGACGGAAGCGAGGGACACGTGATTTTGGACAGATTCCGGCTCGACGGTCAGGTGGCTGTGGTCACCGGAGCCGGCAGGGGCCTGGGCGCCGCTATGGCGCTCGCATTCGCCGAAGCCGGTGCTGACGTGGTCATCGCGGCCCGTACGCGGTCGCAGCTCGAGGAGGTCGCCGCGCAGATCGGCGCCACCGGCCGCCGCGCCCACGTCGTCGTCGCCGACCTGGCCCGTCCCGACGACACGGCCACGCTCGCCGACCAGGCGGTCGAGGCATTCGGCAAACTAGACATCGTCGTCAACAACGTCGGCGGCACCATGCCGAACGCTCTGTTGAGCACCTCGACGAAGGACATGCGCGACGCCTTCACGTTCAACGTCGCCACCGCGCACGCCCTGACAACGGCCGCGGTGCCGTTGATGCTGGAGCACTCCGGCGGGGGCAGCGTCATCAACATCACGTCGACGATGGGGCGACTCGCCGGCCGCGGCTTCGCCGCCTACGGCACCGCCAAAGCTGCGCTGGCGCACTACACGCGACTGTCGGCGCTCGACCTGGCGCCGCGCATCAGGGTCAACGCGATCGCGCCGGGATCGATCCTCACCTCGGCCCTCGACATCGTCGCCAGCAACGACGATCTGCGCACGCCGATGGAACAGGCCACCCCGATGCGTCGACTCGGCGACCCGCTCGACATCGCCGCCGCCGCCGTCTACCTCGCCTCTCCGGCGGGTTCGTACCTGACCGGCAAGATGCTCGAAGTGGACGGCGGGCTCACCTTCCCGAACCTCGACCTACCCATCCCCGACCTGTGACCCATCCCCGACCTGTGACCCATCCCCGACCTGTGAGGACCCAGACATGGCCATCGAAGTCGCCGCCATCGGCACCGGAAACGTCGGCAGGCATGCGCTGACCCAGCTGATCAAGGACCCGAGGTTCGACCTCACCGCGGTGTGGGTCTCCTCGGAGTCCAAGGCGGGCAAGGACGCCGCCGAGCTTGCGGGACTGCAGGATTCGACGGGCGTCATCGCGACCACCGACCTCGACGCCGTCCTGGCGACCAACCCGGCGTGCGCCGTGTACACCGCGATGGCCGACAACCGCCTGCCGGAAGCACTCGAGGACTACCGGCGCATCCTGGCCGCGGGCATCAACGTCGTCGGCAGCGCTGCGGTGTTCCTGCAGTACCCGTGGAAAGTGCTGCCCGACGAGCTCGTCACGCCCATCGAGGATGCCGCCCAAAAGGGATCTTCGACCATTTTCGTCAATGGCATCGACCCGGGCTTCGCCAACGACCTGTTGCCCATGGCGCTGGCGGGGACCTGCCAGAGCGTCCAGCAGATCCGCTGCATGGAGATCATCAACTACGACACCTACGACAGCGCGACGGTGATGTTCGACGTCATGGGCTTCGGCGGCAGCCTCGAGGACACCCCGATGTTGCTGCAGCCCGGCGTGCTGAGCCTGGCGTGGGGCTCGGTGGTGCGACAGCTCGCCGCCGGCCTCGGCATCGAGCTCGACGAGGTCACCGAGACGCACGTGCGGGTGCCCGCGCCGGAGGCCTTCGACATCGCCGCCGGCCGCATCGAGGAAGGCACCACCGCCGCGATCCGCTTCGAGGTGCGCGGCGTCAAGGACGGTCGCGTCGCCGTGGTGCTCGAACACGTCACCAGGCTGCGCGACGATCTGTGCCCGGACTGGCCACAGCCGGCTCAGCACGGCGGCTCCTACCGGATCGAGATCACCGGCGAGCCGTCCTACACCCTCGACCTGTGCCTGAGCAGCCCGAACGGCGACCACAACCATGCGGGGCTCGTGGCCACGGCGGCCCGCGTCGTCAACGCCATTCCCGCGGTGGTGGGTGCGTCGCCGGGAATCGTGACAGCGATCGACTTGCCTCCCATAACTGGAAACGGGCTGTACGCTGAGGCATAACTCACGCTGGAAGGACCATGAAGACATGAAGGCTCGCCTCAGCACCCTCGCTGCTTTCCTTGTTGCCGGCGGTGCCGCCGTGGCGATCGCCGCCGCGCCTGCCGCACTCGCCCAGCCGAACTGCACCGAGACCGGGCAGGGTGGCGGAACACAGGGCGGCTCGACGACAGTGTGCACGTCACCCGGCAACACCCAGATCGATTCGCGCCCGAGCGTCCTCGCGCCCAACGTCAGCCAGTCGATGTTCCCGTGGGGCTACGGGATGTTCATCCTCTGACGGACGCCCGGACCGACACCCTCACGAGGAGCGGGTCATGAAGGCTCTCGCGCTGGCGATCGCCGGCGCCGCGATCGCCATCGGCGGCGCGCCGGTGGCAGCCGCGGCTCCCGACTGCACCGATATCGGGTCCACCGTCACCTATTGCGAGACCAACGGCAGCACCCAGCTGATCACCACCCCGCCTCCGTGGAATTACGGCGGCTGGCAGGGCATCGGCTTCTGGCCGCTGGTCGGAGGCTTCGGCCTCGGGGAGTGACGACCCGCTTCTCTCACCCGGCGCTGGCCTGACGTCGAGGTTTCGTCTACCCTAACTTTTCTGTTCGTTCAACCGGATGGAAGAGGGTGCGGTGACGCAGGACGTCCATCAGCGGACGCGGCCGGGTTGGCTCCTGCTCGGGCCCGCCTTCGTCGCCGCGATCGCCTACGTCGACCCCGGCAATGTCGCGGCCAACGTCAGCGCCGGCGCCCAGTTCGGCTTCCTGCTCGTCTGGGTCATCGTCGTCGCCAACCTGATGGCGTGCCTCGTGCAGTACCTGTCGGCGAAGCTCGGCTTGGTCACAGGCCTGTCATTACCGGAGGCCGTCGGGGCGAAGATGGGACAGACGAGCCGGCTGGCCTACTGGGTCCAAGCCGAATTGGTCGCCATGGCAACGGATCTCGCCGAAGTCGTCGGCGGTGCGATCGCGCTGTACCTGCTCTTCGACCTGCCGCTGCTCGTCGGCGGCGTCATCACCGGCGCGGTGTCTCTGCTGCTGCTCGTCGTGAAGGACCGGCGCGGCCAGCGCACGTTCGAGCGCGTCATCACCGGCCTGCTACTCGTCATCGCGGTCGGCTTCCTCACCAGCCTGGTGGCCGCGCCACCACCGATCGACGAGGCCGCCGCGGGGCTGATACCGCGGTTCGACGGCGCCGAGAGCATCCTGCTGGCCGCCGCGATGCTCGGCGCCACCGTGATGCCCCACGCCGTCTACCTGCACTCCGGCCTGGCACGCGACCGCCACGGCCACCCCGACGCCGGCCCGGCGCGACGGCTCCTGCTGCGCGCCACCAAATGGGACGTCGGCATCGCGATGTTGGTCGCCGGCGCGGTCAACATGTCGATGCTGCTGGTCGCGGCGACGAACCTGCAGGGCATGGAGAACACCGACTCCATCGAGGGCGCTCACGACGCCGTGCAGGGCACCCTCGGGCATACCGTCGCCCTGCTGTTCGCGATCGGCCTGCTGGCATCCGGGCTGGCGTCGTCGTCCGTCGGGGCGTACGCGGGCGCGATGATCATGCAGGGGTTGCTGCGCCGGTCCATACCCCTGGTGGCGCGCCGGCTCATCACGCTGCTGCCGGCCCTGGTGATCCTGGCAGTCGGCATCGACCCGAGCCGGGCGCTGGTGTTGTCGCAGGTCGTGCTGTCGTTCGGGATCCCGTTCGCGCTGATCCCGCTGGTGCGGCTCACCGCCGATGCGCGCCTGATGGGCGCCGACACCAACCACCGCGTCACCACCGCCCTGGGCTGGGGTGTTGCCGGGGTCATTAGTCTGCTGAACGTGGTCCTCATCTACCTGACCCTCACAGGCTGAATGTCGCGGCTGCGAGAAGGCGGGCACGCCTACTTCGCGTACGGGTCCAACCTGTGCGTGCGGCAGATGGCGCACCGGTGCCCCGATGCGACCGATCCGCGCCGTGCCACGCTGGCCGACCACGACTGGTTGATCAACGAACGCGGGGTCGCCACCGTCGAGCCGTTCACCGGTAGCGAGGTCCACGGCGTGGTGTGGCGACTGTCCGACCGGGACCTCGCCACGCTCGACAGCGCCGAGGGCGTGCCGGTGCGCTACCGCCGCGATCGGCTGACGGTGCGCACCGACGAGGGTCCGGCCCCGGCCTGGGTCTACATCGACCATCGCGCCGAACCCGGCCCGCCGCGGCCCGGCTATCTGGAACGGATCCTCGACGGCGCCCGCCATCACGGGCTGCCGCACCGGTGGATCGAGTTTCTCGAGCGCTGGGATCCCGCCCGCTGGCCCCAACGCCGGGATCACTCCGATTCCGCTGCACCGCAGAGCTTCTCCGAATTGCTCGCAGACCCCGCGGTGGCGGAGGACAGCACCCTGCGGTCGCGGTTCGGCTTCCTCGCCATCCACGGTGGCGGGCTGGAGCAGATGACCGAGGTGATCGCCGAACGCGCCGCCGACGCCGCAGCGGCATCGGTGTACGTGGTGCGCCACCCAGATCACTACCCGCATCACCTTCCGTCCGCGCTCTACCGACCCGGCGAGTCCGAGCTACTCGCCGAGTTCCTCGATCACGTCGACGTCGCGGTGTCGGTTCACGGTTACGGCCGCCTCGGCCGCAGCACGCACCTCCTCGCCGGCGGCCGCCACCGAGCGCTCGCCGAACATCTCGCGCACCACATCGACGTCCCCGGCTACCAGGTGGTCACCGACCTCGACGCGATACCCCGCGAACTACGCGGCATGCACCCCGACAACCCGGTCAACCGGGTGCGCGGCGGCGGTGCACAGCTGGAGCTGTCGCCGCGGGTGCGCGGCCTCGGTCCCCGCAGCGGCATACCCGGGGACGACGGCCTGTCCCCCGCCACCTCCGCGCTGGTGCAGGGACTGATCGCCGCCGCCCGCTCGTGGAAGTCGGAATTCGCCTAGGAAGACACCCATCCGCCGGTCCCGCCGCTCCGAATACGGCTATGTGGAACTCCTACGCCCAGCAAACCGGTCGACCGCCGTCGTCGGCGACACCGAACCGTACGGAACGCGTTGCCTCCCAGGAATTCCAGGCGATGCGGCGGGACGCAGGCCGGTCGGCGGAAGGCTTCGGCGCCGAGGCGGTGGCGAGATGACCGCCGCGTTGTACCGGACCAGGATCACCCATCTGCGCCGCGCACCGGTGCACCACTATTTCGAACACCGCAGCTACAGCTGGTTCGTCGACCTCGACGCGCTGCCGCGGCTGCCCCGCTGGCTGCGGCCGTTCGCCAAGTTCGATGCCCGCGATCATCTTTGGGGGGACGACGACGACACCTTGCGCGGCCGCGTCGATGCGTTCCTCGCCGACAAGGGAATCAACCTGCAGGGCGGCAAGGTGACCGCGCTGATGCACGCCAGGGTGCTCGGTTACGTCTTCAATCCGCTGAGCATGTACTGGTGCCACGACGCCCGTGGTGTGCTGCGCTACGTCATCGCCGAGGTGCACAACACCTACGGCGGGCGCCACGCCTATCTCCTTCCGCCGTCCGAGGATCGGCCCGCGATGGTGCCCAAGGAGCTCTACGCGTCACCGTTCAACGGCGTCGACGGGCACTATCTCGTCCGGGCGCCCCACCCGGACGACCAGTTGGACGTCACGATCTCGCTGCACCGTGACAATCAGCCCGCCTTCGTCGCCACCATGCGGGGCACCAGGAGACGCGCAGGCATCGGCCAGATCGTGGGGCTGCAGATCGTCGCGCCGATGGCGCCGTTGATGAACACGCTGAGCATCCGCGTGCAGGGAATCCTGCTGTGGCTCCGACGAGTGCCCGTGGTGCCTCACCCGAGCGCGGAACGGGAGAAGGTGCGGCAACCGTGACCATCGACGTTCCCGCGACACTCGCCGGGCGCGCTCACCGGGAAGCAAATGGGCGACTTGCCGGGACTTCTGCGAATACCGTTCGCGCACATTATTTTTCATGGCGACCCCCGCGAAGTCCCGATTAACGTGACGACGTTGCCGCTGGTGGCTAGGCTACCGCTCGTGACCGCCGAACTCGACGCGCTCCTGCGCCAGGTGGCCCGGAGGGACGTCGACGCGTTCGCAGCCTTCTACGATCAGACCCGGTCCAGGGTGTTCGGCCTGGTCACACGGGTGTTGCGTGATCCCGGGTACAGCGAGGAAACCACCCAGGACGTCTATCTGCAGGTGTGGCGCAGCGCCGACAGCTACGACCCGTCGGCCGGTTCAGCGCTGGCCTGGCTGATGACGCTGGCCCACCGGCGCGCGGTGGACCGGGTGCGCTCCGAGCAGGCCGCCAGCAACCGGGATTCCCGCTACGGCGCCGCCAACGTGGACCTGCCGTCGGACCACGTCGCCGACGCGGTCATCGGCAGCGACGAGCGTCGTCAGGTCACCGAGTGCCTGGGGTCGTTGACCGACACGCAGCGGGAATGCATTCAGCTCGCGTACTACGAGGGGCTGACGTACGTCCAGGTGTCCGAGCGGTTGTCGGCCAACCTCGCAACCATCAAATCGCGGATGCGTGACGCCATTCGCGGCCTACGCAGGTGTCTGGGGGTGGCATGACCGAGTCCACCGGACCCACCGGACCCGCCGGAGCCGACCTGTTGTCGTTCGCGACGCCCTACGCGCTGCACGCGCTGACCGACGCCGACCTCGCCGACATCGACCGCCGCCTCGGGGACGTGCCCCCCGACACCTCGGAGGCGTTCGCCTCCGAGGTGCGTGCCGTGCGGGAGACGATGGCCGTCGTGGCGGCTGCAGGCGCGGTCGAGCCGCCGGCCCGGCTGCGGGCCCAACTGCTCCGCCGCGTCGCCGACGAACCCATCCCGATGAGACGCCCCGAGAGTTCCGACCGGTCCAGGCGCTGGGCCAAGCCGGTGCTTGCCGCGGCGGCGACCGTGGCGATCGGGCTCGGCGCACTCGGCGTCGGCCTCGCCCTGCGGCCCGGCGCGCAGGCACCGTCGACCGCCGATCAGGTTTTCGCCGCGCCCGACGTGCGCACCGTCTCCGGGGAGATCCCGGGCGGCGGCATCGCCACGGTGGTGTTCTCCCGCGAGCGGGACTCCGGCGTCCTCGTCATGAACAACGTGCCGCCACCGCAGCCGGGCACCGTCTACCAGATGTGGTTGGTCGACGCCGACGGTCCGCACTCGGCCGGGACCATGGACGCGGAGGCCGTCGCACCGTCGACCACCGCGGTGCTCCCTGACCTCGGCTCGTCGCAGGCCCTGGCGTTCACCGTCGAACCGCCCGGAGGGTCGACGCGGCCCACCAGCCCGGTGTTCGCCGAACTGCCGCTGACCTAAGGGGCTTCCAGCGTCGCCGCCGCGGCGGCGTCGAGCACATCGCGGACGTCGTGACGACGAGCCCATGCCCGCCGCTGCCGCATGGCGCCGTTGCCGAGCTGCGCGACCCGGGCCAGGCCCGTCGTCACCAGCTCGTGGTCGCCTGCGGCCTCCAGGGAGGGCCGGACCCGTTCGACGAGCCCCTCCAGCAGGGTCAGCGCGGGCGCGAGCGCGTGGCTCTCCAGGTCGATGCCGTTGCCGTCGAGTCCGTCGCGAGCGGCTTTCCAGTACGCGGCCTTGAGGGCATACGGCGCCAGCGGAAGCACCGGCAAACCGAGTTGCTCGTCGTCCAGCGCCGTCATCACGCAGCCCCGGACCAGCGCGGCGAACAGCACCGTCTCCGCCACCGTCGCCGGGACGTCGGCGACGCGCACCTCCACCGTCGGGAAATCCTCCGACGGCCGCACATCCCAATAGACCATGCCTTCGTCGCGGATCACGTCGGCGCGGCACAACATCCGCACCGCGGCGTCGTACTCGTCGGCGGAATCGAAATGCGGCGGCGGGCCGGCGCTGGGCCAGCGCGCCCACAGCACGCTGCGCCAGCTGGCATGCCCGGTGTCGGCGTTGCGGTAGATCGCCGAGTTGGCGGTCAGGGCCAGCAACAGGGGCAACCAGGGCCGCAGCCGGTTGCTGACCGCGATGGCGACGTCGCGGTCGGGGACGGCGACGTGCACGTGGCAGCCGCAGATGCCCTGCTCGTGGGCGATCATGCCGAACCTCTCGCCGATGTCGCGATAGCGGGGGGTGTCGGTGATCGGGAACTCTTTGGGCAGCGTCGGCGGAAGCCCGACGGCAAGCAGTTGCGCCCTCGTCCGCTCGGCGGCGTTGGCGGCGGTGCGCCGCAACCGAACCAACTGTTCACGCAACTCGGCGGTGTCGGTGACGACGCCGGATGTGGTCTCGACCTGACAGCTGGTGAGTTCGAGCTGCAGTTCGACGCCGTGCTCGGCCGCGCGGTCGGCGACCGCCCTGTTGCGCGCCATCGGGGCTCCGGACGCGGGATCGACGAGAAGGAACTCCTCCTCGACGCCGAGTGTGGGGATGTTGGGCATGACAGAAAACTGATCCGGCCCGTCGGATAGTTCGACGACGGGCCGGATCGGGGGAACAACTTGATTGGCTTAATGCCCAGGGCGAATCGGGTCCAAACATCGCGCCTACGATCGGGTTCGTGGCCAAGGATCTTCGGTTCGGCGTCGGAGTCATGCGCGGCACGTCGCGCCCTGCTCTGGAGGGGGCGGCGCGTCGAGCAGAGGATCTCGGCTTCGACGTCATGCACGTCCCGGACCACCTGGGCGGCCCCGCACCGTTCCCGGTGATGACGACCATCGCGATGGCGACGTCGAGGCTACGAGTCGGCACGTTCGTGATCAACTCGGCGTTCTATCGGCCTGCCCTGCTGGCGCGCGACGTGGCCGCGCTGCGTGACCTCACCGAGGGTCGCTTCGATCTGGGGCTCGGCACCGGCTACGTCAAGGAGGAGTTCGACGCCGCCGGGATTCCGTTCCCCAGCGCGGGCGAGCGCGTCGACCACCTGCGTGCGACGACCGAGTACATGGCCGAGCACCTGCCCGATGTGCCGATCATGATCGCAGGCAACGGCGACCGGGTCCTGCGGATCGCGGCGCGGTCGGCCGACATCATCGGGCTCACCGGAGGGGACCGAGCAGCGACCGCCGACGGGGATCCGCTGGCCGATCGGATCGCCTACGTCCGCGAGGCAGCCGGTGAGCGCTTCGACGCCCTCGAGCTCAACATCGCCGTCACCGCCATGCCGGTCGACGACTCCGCGATGCCCGACCTGACGATTCCCCGTCACTTCCTGCCCGGTCTGTCCGACGAGGAGCTGGTGCGGCACCCGGGGGTGCTGTCGGGGTCGACCGACGAGATGGCCGACCGGATCCGCCGGTACCGCGATGTCTACGGCATCAGCTACGTCACCGTGCAGGACCGCCACGCCGAGGCGTTCGCGAAGGTGATCGCGCTACTGAAGTAGCGCCCTTCACAGCCACAGGTACAGGCCGGACAGCAGCGCCCACATGCCCACGCAGTAGCACTCGAAGGCGGCGCGCAGCGGGATCGGGGCGTGGCGCAGCTCCATGAAGTCGAGCCCGACGTAGCGCACCTTGATCGCGGCGATCGCCAGAACCACGACCGCGACCATCGAACCGGTGCCGTGTTCCGCGCCTATCGCCCACGACAGCACGGTGGCCGCGACGAGCAGCAGCCACGTGACGGTGGCCCGGGTGCGCAGCAGGTTCGTGATCGTCATCAGCTCACCAGGTACAGCAGTGCGAACAGGAAGATCCACAGCAGATCGACCAGATGCCAGAAGCAGGCCGCACCTTCGACCAGCGCGGTGCGGGTGGAACCGAGTTCGGCGCGCCGGGTCTGGGTGAGCACGAAGGTCAGCGCGGCCAGGCCCAGGCAGACGTGGAACAGGTGCAAACCGGTGAGGATGAAGTAGTAGAGGTAGAAGGGGTCGGCGCCCGGTCCGTGTCCGGCGGTGGCCAGCGAGACGTACTCGAACACCTTGAGAGCGATGAAGACCAGCCCGCAGGCGATCGCCGCGGCCACGGCGCGGGTGGCGATCGCCCTGGCGCCGGAGCGCATCGCACCCAGCGCCAGCACCACGAACAGCGAACTGGTGAGCAGGACGAGGGTGTTGAACACACCGACGCCGATGTGCAGCGTGGTCCTGGCGGTGTCGAACGTTCCGGGCGTCGCAGGAGACCCTGCCCGCTCGACCAGGAAGGTGACGAAGAAGGCGCCGAACACGAGCATGTCGCCGAACAGGAAGACCCAGGTGCCGCTCTCGCCGGGGATTCGCCGCGGGTCTTGCGGCGGCGCGGGTGACTTGACGGTCTCTGTCACGCCAGTTGGGCCTGCTCTGCCTTGATGGACTTCAGCATCACCGCGGTGGTGGAGAAGAGCCACACCACCAGGACCAGACCCGGTATGTAGAACGCGAATACGCCGTTCCAGGCCAGCGGGCCGTCATTGAACACGACGACCACACAGCCGGGCAGCGACAGCGTGGCCACCCACAGGTTGAGGTAGCCGTACCAGCGCGGAAAGGTCGGCGGGTCGGCCTTGTCGACGAACGACGCGATCGCCAGGGTGATGTTCTGGACGATGATGGTGCCGACGATGCCGATGAACCACAGCCAGAACACGTCGTTGAGCGCCTGGGTGAGTTCGGCGGAGCGCTCTTCGGGTCGGTAGGCGGCCACGCCGAGGAAGAACTGCGGGAACAGCAGCGCGGGCACGAAGATCGTCGCGGCCATCAGCTGGGTCATCGACAGCATGCCCCAGCCGCCTTCGGCCCGGCGGATGCGCAGGACGATGGCGGCCAGGAACGGGAGGGCCAGCACCGCGCTGAGCAGTGCGCCGGAGACACCGAACCGGATCCACAGCTTGTGCTCGACGAAGAACGCAGCGATCTCGTCGGCGGGGGCCGCCGGTGACAGCGGCGGGAAGAGTTGTGCGATTCCGGAGAAGCTGGCGCCGTAGAGAAGGATCATCACGGTGCCCGACCAGGCGCCGATGCGTTGCAGTGTCAGCTCCACGGCTGGCACGCTACCGCCCGCGGCAGATGTTTTGACACTTTTGCCATAACCTGATCAGGCTCCGTTGTCGTTGTGGGGCTTTCCCATCTGCCGGGTAAGCTGCCAGCGGTCAGCCCCCGTAGCTCAGGGGATAGAGCACGGCTCTCCTAAAGCCGGTGTCGCATGTTCGAATCATGCCGGGGGCACTGATTTTCCAGCTCAACGGTGTCGTCGGTCGCTCCTACTGCGCCGTCAGACTGCCCGATCGTCACTTATTCAACACTTTTGACGGCGACCTCGTCGAGAACGTCAGCGATGCAAGAGCAAGGTCGCCACCGTCATCGGATAACCATGCGAACTCATTTCGGCTGCGCCAAGCGCCGCGCGCACTTTCGCCCACGTCGCGTTGAAGTTGTCGGGACCGCGCCACCGCCCGTGGATGACGGGAGATCATCGGCTGTTCGCTGACGAACGCCCGGCCCTTGCGGTCTTCGAGCACCTTGACGCTGAACTTGGGGAGCGTCACGGTCCGCAGACCGGACTCGGTCTTCGCCCTATCTTCGCGTTTCAGGTACCCCGTTGGTCCCTAGCGTTCTGACGACAACGGTGTTAAGTGTTACTTGTGAATTCGAAGACCTGGATCGGTTGGGCTGCAATAGCCATCGGCGTATGCGCCGTCGTGTCGGCGTTCGCCGTCAGTTCGACTCAGGCGGGACAGGGATTCGCATTCGGCTTCGGCGCCTTCATCGCCTTCTTCGGGGCACTGTCAGTCCTCGCCCACAACCGGACCCCCGATCACTGGGGCCTGCTCCTCGTCGGCCTGGCCATGTTCACCGTTCCGTTCGTTGGCAACCCCTACAACTTCGACCGGGGGGCCTCCTGGACGTGCTGGGTGGCTGGGGGCCTCGCCATAATCCTCGGTGGCTTCGCCTGGACGCATGACAGAACGCCGACCGAGTACGGCATCACCGAGTTGGGAGACAGCCAACAGCTGCGACACCCCTGGAGTTTTTTGATCGGGCGGATGGCATTGATCATCGGTCTCGCCAGCGTGCTTCTGGGTATCGCGTTCCGCTCGACGGCAGCCGGAACCGCAGTCACCATCGGTCTGGGCGGGCTGATCGCCGTGGTCGCCGTCTGGTCACTGCTCGCCTCCGAGCCCACCCACAACTTCCTGACGCTCGGCATCACGGGATTCGCACTGTTCTTGTCTCCCTGGGTGGCTGGGTTCACCGCGGACAGCCTCGCATGGACGGCCTGGGTGGCTGGCGCCCTTGCCACCGCGCTTGGCGTGGTGGGATACCTGCGAGATGAGCGCCTGGACTTCGCAACCGCCGTCCGCGACGATTCGGCTGAGCGGTATCGCAGACGGTTTCGCTGACGCAGCTCCGGGAAACGTCCCGCTCCCCTTCATCTGAGAAGTTGTCGGCGGCGTGGGTGCCGTCGGTACTCCTCTGCGCGGTTTGTGCCGTCCGCAGTGCGTCCACACTAGTTCCGCGTGTCAACGTGCTCGGCGATTATTCGGCTGCAATGATCGAGAATCGGTGGTGCTCGGTGTCGCATGATCAACGGCACGATGTCGCGCCCGCGCGAGGCCACCCACGCGATCGCCGACTGGGCGACGGTGATTCCGAGTTCGTCGGCGACACCGCGAAGCGCCTCGACCAGCACCAGGTTACGGTCGAGATTGCCTCCGCAGAAGCGTGGTCCAATGCTGCGCGAGTCTCCCTGTCCTCCAGATGATTTCGTCCAGTGGCCACTGATCAGCCCGCGCGAGAGAACCCGTAGGCCGTCACGCCGATACCGAGTTCGCGGCAGGTGTCGAGGATTCCGTCCTCGATTCCGCGGGAAGCCAGCGAGTACTCGATCTGCAGGTCGCTGATCGGCCTGACCGCCGCCGCGCGACCGATCGTGTCGGACCCGACCTCCGACAGTCCGATGTGGCGCACGTAGCCGGCGTCGACGAGTTCTCCGATGGCGCCGACGGTGTCCTCGATCGGCACGGCGGGATCCAGGCGTGCGGGCCGGTAGATGTCGATGTGGTCGGTGCCGAGACGCTGCAGCGTGTACGCAGCCGCGGTCTTCACCGCCGCAGGACGGGCATCGAAGCCGTGCCAGGATCCGTCGGTGCCGATCTGGGCGTCGACCTTCACGCTGAGTTGGCAGGCGTCTCGCGGCACGTCCCGCAGGGCGTCTGCGAGAAGCTGTTCGTTGTGTCCCATGCTGTAGAAGTCGGCGGTGTCGAGCAGCGTGATGCCCACCTCCAGCGCGGTACGCACGGTGGCGATGCTCTCGCCGCGGTCCGCTTCGCCGTAGGCCCCAGACATTCCCATGCAGCCGAGGCCGATCGCCGATGTCGTCAGAGTTCCCAGTGTCTTTGCTTGCATGCGGCCAGTGTTCGTCGAAATGCGCAGCGCTACCACGACCCGTTCGACCAGGGACTCCGACTCCCTGTCTGCGCGACCTCCGGTCGGTGACAATGGGCTGATGGATCGCGACGGGATGGCGGCGTTCGTCTGCTCGGACACCTACATCCTGCTGGCGCAGAACACGCTGTCGAAGGCGCTGACCCGTGAGAGTGTCGGCGACGGAACGGGATTGGCATCCAGCATAGCCTGGAAGTGGCTCACCGATCCCCGCATCCGCGAGGCGGCACCAGCCGCTGACCACGACGAGCACGGCCGCACCATGGTGGCCGACCTGCGGGCCGCGTGGGCACGCAGGCGCAACGACGCCGACATGCGGGCACTCGTCGGCGGCCTCCTGGAGCGCAGCACCGAATTCGCCGAACTCTGGGCGCGTCATGAGGTGGCAGTCCGGCGGATGCAGCGAAAGACGTTCCTGACGAGCGTGGGAGCGATCACGCTGGACTGCGAGGTGCTCGCGACCGCGGACAACCAGCATCTGGTGGTGCTCACCCCGCCTCCGGGTTCGTCGGCGCTGGAAGACCTGCGACTCCTCGCCGTGGTCGGAGACCAGAGCGTCGATTCACGCTGAACAGCGCGCGGTCACTGCCCCCGCGTCTCGATCACCCTCGCCGCGACCTCGGTCAACCGGGTGTTGCTGTCCTGCGACAGCTTGCGCAGCATGTCGAAGGCCTTGACGTCGTCGACGTTGTAGCGCTCCATGATGATGCCCTTGGCCTGCCCGATGCGGTCCCTGGTGGACAGCGCGGACTCCAGCTGCTCGTTCTGCCTGCTGGCCAGGATGGCCGCCGCGGCGTGCGCCGCCAGCACCGCCCCGATCGTCTCCGCCTCGGCGTCGAACGCATTCGGCTCGAACGCGAACAGGTTCAGCGCGCCGGCGGTCTGGGAGCTCGTGTAGAGCTTGAACGACACCCCACTGAGCACTCCGAGCTCGACGGCGGCGGCCGAGTACATCGGCCAGCGTTGCTCGGTGCGGAAATCGTCGCTGCGGACGATGAGGTCGTCGAGGGCAGCCTGCACGCAGGGCCCCTCGCGATATTCCATCTGCAGCTCGTCCAAGCGATGAGGTAGGTCCGACGTGGCCGCCAGCGACTCGAACCTGCCTGCCTTGCCGATCAACAGCACCCCCGCGGCGTCCACCCCGGGGATCAGCTTCTTGGCCTCGGCGGTGACGTCGGACAGCACGTCCTCGACGCGCCGCGGCGAGGCCACCGTACGGGCCAGCTCGGCCATCCTGTGCGCCAGATCGTGGTTCAGCGATTCGGTCATACCGCCCACAATCCCCCATGCCGCCCGCGGAGTACACCTGACAGGTGTTTGCGGTGCCCCGGCGTGGGCAATGCAGCCCTGAGACAGATGTGACGGTCGACCGTCACCTCTGTCAGGTTCCGTCGGTTCAGACCTGCAGCCGGCGGGGCCGTCCCCCTCCTTCAGTCACTCTGTTAGTTGTAGTACCGTGCTGGGCATGGGTGCGCCGCACGTATGGATTCTCGGCGGATATCAGAGTGATTTCGCTCGCAACTTCGACCGAGAGGGTCTCGGCTTCGCGGACCTGACCAGCGAAGTCGTCGAGAATGCGCTTGAAGCAGCGCGTGTCGACGCCGCCGACATCGACGTCGTGCACGTCGGCAACGCCTTCGGCGAACTGTTCACCCGTCAGGGGCACCTCGGGGCCATGCCGGCCACCGTGAGCGACGGACTGTGGGGCACCCCCGCGCTCCGCCACGAAGCCGCGTGCGCGTCGGGAAGCGCCGCGGCACTGGCGGCGATCGCCGACCTCCGCTCCGGCGCGTACCGGACGGCGCTCGTGGTGGGGATCGAACTGGAGAAGACCGTGCCAGGGGACGCCGCGACGACGATCCTCGGCGCGGCGGCGTGGACCGGCCACGAAGGCCAGGACGCCAGGTTCATGTGGCCGCACATGTTCGACAGCGTCGCCGCCGAGTACGACCGCCGATACGGTCTCGACGAGACCCACCTGAGAGCCATCGCGGAGCTCAACTTCGCCAATGCCCGGCGCAACCCGAAGGCGCAGACCCGCGACTGGGCCGTTCCCACGCCGCTGACCGACGACGAGGTCCAGAACCCCGTCATCGAGGGCCGGCTGCGGCGCTTCGACTGCAGCCAGATCACCGACGGCGGCGCGGGCGTCGTGCTGGTCAGCGACGACTGGTTGCGCGACCATCCCGGGGCTCGGCCCCTCGGCAGGATCGACGGCTGGGGCCACCGCACCGTCGGCCTCGGCCTGCGCCAGAAACTCGACCGTTCCCGCGATGAGCCCTATGTGCTCCCGCACGTGCGCACGACCGTCCTCGACGCCTTCGACCGCGCTCGCATCACCCTCGACGACGTCGACGGGTTCGAGGTGCACGACTGCTTCACTCCAAGCGAATACCTGGCGATCGACCATATCGGGCTGACGGGCCCCGGCGAGTCTTGGAAAGCCATCGAGAACGGTGAGATCGACATCGGCGGCCGCCTGCCCATCAACCCCAGCGGCGGCCTGATCGGCGGCGGTCATCCCGTCGGAGCCACCGGGGTGCGGATGCTGCTGGACGCGGCCCGGCAGGTCAGTGGCACCGCGGGCGACTGTCAAGTCGAAGACGCAAAGATGTTCGCAATACTCAACTTCGGTGGCAGCACCGCCACCACCGTCAGCTTCGTCGTCGGGAGGACACCATGAGGCTTCACACCCACCCCGAGGTCGTCGGCAAGTTCTTGTCCACCTTGCCCGAAGATGACGATCACCCCTACCGCACCGGTCCATGGCGACCTCAGACCACCGAATGGGACGATGACGACCTCACAGTCGTCGCGGGTGAGATCCCGCCCGATCTCGACGGTGTGTACCTGCGCAACACCGAGAACCCGTTGCACCCCGCGCTGAAGTACTACCACCCGTTCGACGGTGACGGGATGCTGCACATCGTCGGATTCCGCGACGGGAAAGCCTTCTACCGCAACAGGTTCGTCCGTACCGACGCGTTCAACGAGGAGAACGCGGAAGGCGGGCCGCTGTGGCCGGGCATCGCCGAACCCGTCGAACTCGCCCGCCGCGACTACGGCTGGGGCGCAAGGACTCTGATGAAGGACGCGTCCTCGACCGACGTCGTCGTGCACCGGGGAACCGCACTGACCAGTCACTACCAGTGCGGTGACCTCTACCGCACCGACCCGTGCACCGGTGCCGCCCTCGGCAAGGAGGACTGGCGCGGCGCTTTCCCGTCCGACTGGGGGGTGTCCGCCCACCCGAAGGTCGACGACCGCACCGGCGAGCTGCTGTACTTCAGCTACAGCAAGGACGCCCCCTACATGCGATACGGCGTCGTCAGCGACGCCGGCGAGGTGGTGCACCGTGTCGACGTCCCGCTGCCGGGGCCGCGGTTGCCGCACGACATGGCGTTCACCGAGAATTACCTGATACTCAACGACTTTCCGCTCTTCTGGGATCCGGCGCTGCTCGAACACAACATCCATTTCCCCAAGTACCACCACGACATGGCGTCCCGGTTCGCGGTCATCCCGCGCCACGGGGACACCTCGCAGATCAGGTGGTTCGAGGCCGACCCCACGTATGTGCTCCACTTCCCCAACGCCTACGAGGACGGCGACGAGATCGTGCTCGACGGGTTCTTCCAGGGCGACCCCCAGCCCGCCGAGGGATTCGACAACGGGATGAGCCGCAAGTGGCAGCAGGTGTTCCGGGGCCTGTCCCTGGACGGCATGCAGACCCGGCTGCACCGCTGGCGCTTCAACCTGGTCACCGGGCAGGTCCGCGAAGAACAGTTGTCGGACAGCATCACCGAATTCGGCATGATCAACGCCGGATTCGCCGGGCGCGACTACCGCTACATCTACGCGGCGACCGGAAAGCCCGGCTGGTTCCTGTTCGACGGCCTGGTCCGCCACGACCTCGCGACCGGCGCCGAGGAACGTTTCGGCTTCGGCGACGGTGTCTTCGGCAGCGAGACGGCGATGGCGCCCCGGTCACATGTCGCCGCCGGAGCGGCTCCGCGGTCACATGTCGCCGCCGGAGCGGCTCCGCGGTCACATGTCGCCGCCGGAGCGGCTCCGCGGTCACATGTCGCCGCCGAAGACGACGGCTACCTGGTGACCCTGACCACTGACATGGGCGCCGACGCGTCGTACTGCCTGGTGTTCGACGCGGCCCGGCTCGGCGACGGGCCGGTATGCAAACTCCAGCTGCCCGAACGAATCTCGAGTGGTACCCACTCGACGTGGGCGCCGGGGTCCGACCTCCGTCGCTGGCGGGAGACCGACAGCGCAGCCGCCGCGATCGGCCTCTAGTTGGTGCAGCCGCCCAACGCCGTGGCCCGAATGCTCGGGCTGCTCGGCGACGAATGGACGCTGCTGATCATTCAGCGGGCGCTCCTGGGCGCAACCCGCTACGGCGAATTCGGCGCCGCGCTGCCGGTGTCGAACTCGGTGCTGACCGCCCGACTGCAGTCGCTGACCGCCGAGGGGCTGCTCGACCGCCGTGAGTACCAGACCAACCCGTCGCGTTCGGAGTATCTGGTGACGCCGCGGAGCAGGTCGCTGTGGCCGATGCTGACCTCGATCTGGGAATGGGAGCGCCGGTGGGTCCCCGGCCACTCCCCGCCGCTTCCGGGCATGCGGCACCGAGCGTGCGGTGGTGACTTCGCACCACGAGTCACCTGCAGGGCATGCGATGCCACGGCGAGCGGGAACGACGTTGTGGCGCAATGGGGCCCGAGCGGCTCCTGGGAACGGTCCATTCCGGCCACCACCAACCGCCGCCGATCGGGTGGTCGCCGCTCCGGTGCGGGGCTGCTCTTCCCGCAGACCATGAGCGTGATCGGCGACCGGTGGGCGTTCGCACTGCTGGTCGCCGCGTTCGTCGGAATGGCCAGGTTCACCGACTTCCAGTCTCAGCTGGGTGCTCCGCCTGCCACAGTCGCCGACCGGTTGTCGGTGTTCACCGGCGAAGGCATCCTCGTCAACGCCGACGGCCGGTACGGGCTCACCGAAAAAGGCGGCGCGTTCTTCCCGGTCCTGGTGACGGCGCTGCAGTGGGCGCAGCGGTGGTACCCGGACGCCGAGGGCCCTGCGGTGGTCCTGACGCATACCGGGTGCGGCCGCAGGTTCGTCCCGGTTCTGGTCTGCGACCAATGCTCGACCGCGCTACGCGGTGCGCACGTCATTCCGGTGTAGCGCACCAAAGGCCGTGTGCCGACAAGCCACAATGCAGGTATGACCACTTTGCATAACCGGCCACACAGCGCGCTGCTCGTCGTCGACGTGCAGAACGACGTCGTCGACGGGGCGCACCGGCGCGACGACGTCGTGGCGAACATCGCCGCCCTCGTCGAACGTGCGCGGCGCGAGGACGTTCCCGTGGTGTGGGTGCAGCACAGCGACGACGACCTCGCCAGGAGCAGCCACGGGTGGCAGATCGTGCCCGAACTGTCACCCGGCGAGGACGAGGCATCGGTGGAGAAGCACTACGGAGACTCGTTCGAGGACACCGGCCTGGAGCGCGAAGGCGCACCAGGCCGCGCCGGGGCGCACGGCGGGGACCGCCACCACCGACGAAGTGAGGCTGAGACCGGATCCGTAAATCGGTCGAAATTTTTCTGGCACTCCCCGGTGGGGAGTGCTAATCTCGCTGGTGCACAGTGATTTGACTGCCCGCCGAGGTGGTGGGCTCTGAGTGACATAGGAGGTGGATTACTGTGCTTCGCTTTGATCCGTTCAATGACCTTGATGCCGTGACCCGGGGTCTGCTGAGCAGTCAGACCGGATCAACTCGCATCCCCCGGTTCATGCCGATGGACCTGTGCAAGATCGATGACCACTACCTGTTGACCGCCGACCTGCCCGGTGTCGATCCCGGATCGGTCGACGTCAACGTCGACAACGGCACCCTCACGATCTCGGCGCACCGCACCGCGCGCTCCGAGGAGTCGGTGCAATGGCTGGCCAACGAGCGGTTCTTCGGCACCTACCGCAGGCAGTTGTCGCTGGGTGAGGGCGTCGACACCTCGGCGATCTCCGCGACCTACGAGAACGGCGTCCTCACCGTGACCATCCCGCTCGCCGAGCGGGCGAGGCCGCGCAAGATCGACGTCGCCCACTCGGCGTCGCAGAAGTCGATACGACCGACGACCGTCGACTCGGGATAGCGGGCGGTCGAGTCTGCGGGCAGATCGCAAAGCGCCGAATCCCGCGATCTGCCCGCAGGCTTGCGGCTCAGGAGTTGCGGCCCAGCCGGAACTGCAGGTTGTTGCGCACCGCGGGCCATTCGATGTCGAGGATCGAGTAGACGACGGTGTCGCGGCGCGAGCCATCGGGCAGGATCTGGTGGCTGCGCAGCACCCCGTCGAGCTTGGCGCCCAGTCGCTCGATCGCGGACCGGCTGACCGAGTTGAAGTAGTGAGTGCGGAACTCCACTGCGACGCAACCCAACTCGTCAAAGGCGTGACCGAGCATCAACAGCTTCGTCTCGGAGTTGATCCCGGTGCGCCGCGCCGAGGCGGCGTACCAGGTGTTGCCGATCTCGAGCCGGCGGTTCGGGCCGTCGACGTTCATGTAGCTCGACGAGCCGACCAGCGAACCGTCGCGCCCGCGTACCACGAACGTCAGGCCCGTGTCGGGTGCCTGCAGCGCCAGCCGCATCTCGACCCAATCCCTTGCCGCACCTGCCTTCGGCGCGCCGGTGAACCACAGCCGGCCCAGCTCACCGTCGGCGGCCACAGCCTCGATCTCCGGAACATGATCGTGGGCAAGGGGTTCCAACGTCACCCAGCGGTCACCGGTCAGCGTCACCGGCTCGACGAAGCCGCTCACGACGTCCCACGGGTGGCCGCCGCCGAACTGCTCCAGGCCGCCAGCATCGCCCACACCGACAGCAACGCCGCGGCCGAGGCGACGGCACCGCCGACGTAGAGCCCGTAGCCCGCCGATACCGGCGGGTACACGTAGAGCCGGTAGAACCAGACGGCGAGCACCACCAGGATCACCGAAATCGCCAGCGCCGCCGTCGAAGCCATTCGCGCGGAGATCCCGCGGGCCGACATCGCGCCGGCGACGGCCAACGACGACGCGAGCAGCACGACGAACTGACCAACCCCGAACCCGGGCGGCGGCACCGGCATGGCACCGGCGATCCCGCCGATCGCATTGGCGCGCCCGCCACCGTCGGCCGTGGAGGTCAACCACGGCAGCCACGCACTGACCGCAACCGCCAACGCACACAGCGCCACCAGCCAACCGGGACGCACGCGAGCCATGCGATGAGCCTACTAGGGTGAACGGATGACCGATCTTCCGGAATGGGCGCGTCGGCTGGACCTCTCCCCGCATCCCGAGGGCGGCTGGTTCCGGGAGACATGGCGCAGTGGGCAGACCATCCCGCAGTCGGCCCTGCCGCCGGACTATGCCGGGTGCCGCGACGCGGGCACCGCAATCCTGTTCCTGCTCATGCCGGGTCAGCAGTCCGCGTGGCACACGGTGCGAAGCGCCGAGTTGTGGCTGTACCACTCTGGTGGTCCGCTGCTGCTGGAGGTCGGCGCGACGCACGACACCGCCACCACCCATCTGCTGGGGGCCGACATCCTGGCCGGCGAGAGCCCGCAGTTCGTCGTCCCACCAGGGCACTGGCAGCGGGCCCGGCCGCGCGATGACCAGCCGTGCCTGGTCAGCTGCGTGGTGGTGCCGGGGTTCGACTTCGCCGACTTCGAGCTCGGGGCGCCTAGCGACTGAGCAGGTCGACGGCGGCCGACACCAGCGCGGCGTTGCCGGCAGCGGTGGAACCGTCGGGCAGCGACAGGGAGTCCTCCATCCCGATCCGGGTCTGCACCCCCCGCACACCCGCGTGTTCCAAAAGCGGCCAACAGCTTTCGTCGAGTCCGTGCAGCAGGATCGGCGCCGGTGAGCCCGCCGCGGTGACCAAGGCGAGCAGTTCGTCGGCCGTCGCGACGTCGCCGTCGGCGCCCAGTTCGATCATCACGCGCATGCAGTGCTGTGCGAGGTCCGAGGCCGCCCAGGACTGAGCCGCGTCGGCGTGGAAGATGCCGACCTCCACCCCGAGGCCGCGGCGCAGCAGCAGCCTTGCCAGCTCGGGGGACCCCGGCTCATGCCAATTCAGCGAGGCGAAGTCGGGCAGAACGCTCCAGCCCTCGACGGCCCGCAGCCGCTGCCGCGCGTCGGACAGCGCCCAGAACCCCGTCGTCACCCCGAGGGGCAGCCCGGGCACGGCGTGCCGGACTGCCGCCACCGCGGCGTCCACCTCCGCGGGCAGCAGCGAGTCGACACCGTCGACGTTCTTGGGATGCATGTGCACCGCTTTGGCGCCCGCCTGGTGCGCGGCCGCCGCCTCGGCGGCGAGCTGCTCGGGGGTGACGGGCAGGTTCGGATGCTGGTCCGGGGTGCGGGCACCGTTGATGCATGCCTTGAGGTAGATCTTCGGGCTCGGGGGCATACCCCCAATCTTGACCTACGAGTCGAGACTGGACAGGTTGAAGCCGGCTCCCGTCGGATCGGCCACCGCCGCCAGCCGTCCATAGGGCGTGTCCTCGGCGGCGCGGGCGACGCTGCCGCCGTTGTCGACGATCAACTGAACGGTCTTGTCGACGTCGTCCGCGCCCAGGAAGAACGTCCAGGTCGACGGCGCGCCTTCGGGGATGAACGCGGTGCCGTCCATCACGCCGAGAAGGGCTTCACCATCGAAAGTCGCTGTGCTGTAGCGGAACTCGTCGTTGTCGGAGACGGTCTCGGTCTGCCAGCCGAAGGTGTCCCGGTAGAAGTCCAGCGAGCCGGCGTAGTCGCGCGTGGTCAGCTGGAAGTACGCCGGCGCCCCCGCCTCGCCGACGACCTCGAAGCCGCGGTGCCCGGCGGGCTGCCACAACCCGAACACGGCGCCGGCGGGGTCGGTCAGCATGCCCATCCAGCCCTTGTCCTTGACCTCCATCGGCCCCATGCACGCCGCCGCGCCCAGCGCCGTCGCCTTGTCGACGGTGGTCTTGATGTCGGCGGTGTGCAGGTAGGTGGTCCAGCCGTCGGGGGCGTTCCACCGGGGATCATTCTGCATCAGTCCGGCCACCGGCCGTCCCTGCGAGAAGGCGTTGACGTAGCCCCCGTATTCGGGGCCTGCCGACTCGAAGGTCCAGCCGAACACCGCGCCGTAGAACTCTTGGGCACGGGCGACGTCGGAGGTGGCCAGGTCGATCCAGATCGGTGCGCCGGATGGCGCGGTTTCGCGGACGGGCATCGGTACTCCTCGGGTAGCGGGGGCGGTCACAGGGGCAGACCGGCGCCACCGCGAAAACTCATCGCCCGCGCGGTCAGGAGGTGAGGCCCAGGACCCGCAGCGCGTTCTGTTTGTAGATCAGGGGTAGCACGGCCGGGTCGACGTCGAGGGTGTCGAAGTCGCGGCGCCACCTGTCCATCTGGATGTACGGGTAGTCGGTGCCGAAGAGCACCTTGGTGCGCAGCTGCCGCGTCATGGCGTGCACGAGCTGCGGGGGGAAGTACTTCGGCGACCATCCGGACAGGTCGACGTAGACGTTCGATTTGTGGGTGGCGATCGAGATCTGCGCATCGACCCACGGCACCGCGGGGTGGGCCATCACGATCGTCAGCTCGGGGAAGTCCGCGGCGACGTCGTCGAGCAGCATCGGATCGGAGTAGCGCAGCTTGATCCGGTGCCCGCCCGGCAGGCCGGCCCCCATGCCCGTCTGCCCGGTGTGGAACAGCGCGGGCACGCCGGCCTCGGCGATCGCGGTGTAGATCGGGTAATGCGACCGGTCGTTGGGTTCGAACGCCTGCATGCTGGGGTGGAACTTGAACCCCTTGACCCCGAAGTCGCGGACGAGTTCGTGCACGCGGTGCACGGCGTGCCGGCCCTGCCACGGGTCGACGCTGCCGAACGGGATCAGCACATCGTTGTTGCGCGCGGCGCCCGCGACTAGGTCCTCGATGGAGTTGGGTGCATGCCGCATGCCGTGACGGGCGTCGATGGTGAACACCACCGCCGCGGTGTTGCGTTGCCGGTAGTGGTCGGCGACGGCATCCACGCCGGCCGTCACGCCCGGCGTCATCTTGAAATACCTGCTGGTCGCCGCGACGAGCACGTCGTCGTACGCCCTGTGACCGTGGCTGTCCACCTCGACGTGGGTGTGGACGTCGATGGCCTCGACACGGTCGAAATCGATGCCGTACTCGTACCTGTCCCCCACGCGCAGCACGCTACCCCGGCCCGCTACCGCCGGATCGTTTTCACTGGAGGCCGCGCGGGTAGTAAAAAAGGGGCGTGCCACCGGTGCGTGGCGGTACGCACTGCTGACAGGATGGGGCGATGTCGAACACCTCAAGCGAAGACTCGAAGACGACCTCCGCGCAATCCGCGTGGTTGTCCAAGTCCGCATCGCAGACCCGCGGGTCGGACAAGAAAGAAGTCCAGTTCCACTACGACATCAGCAACGACTTCTTCAAGTTGTGGCAGGACCCGAACCAGGTCTACAGCTGTGCGTACTTCGAAAAAGACGACTACACGCTCGAACAGGCGCAACTGGCAAAGATCGATCTCTCGCTGGGCAAGCTGGGGCTGGAGCCGGGAATGACGCTGCTCGACATCGGCTGCGGCTGGGGCGCCACGATCATGCGCGCCGTCGAGAAGTACGACGTCAACGTCATCGGCCTGACGCTCTCGGAGAACCAGAAGCAGCACATCGAGGACCACTGGTTCGCCAACTCGAAGAGCGACCGCAAGATGGAGGTCCGGCTGCAGCCGTGGGAGGACTTCGACGGCCGCGTCGACCGGATCGTCTCGATCGGCGCGTTCGAGCACTTCGGCTTCAACAAGTACGACGACTACTTCAAGAAGACCTTCGACTGGATGCCCGAGGACGGCGTGCAGCTGCTGCACACGATCACCATCCCCGAGGATGAGGAGATCAAGGCCAAGGGCCTGCCGCTGACCATGTCGCGGGTGCGGTTCATCAAGTTCATCATGGACGAGATCTACCCCGGCGGTCGCTTGCCGCTGGCGTCGATGGTCAAGGACCACGCCGAAAAGGCCGGTTACACCGTCACCCGTGAGCAGCACCTGCAGCCGCATTACGTCAAGACACTGGACACCTGGGCGCGCAACCTCGAGGCCAACAAGGACGAGGCGATCGGGATCACCTCCGAGGAGATCTACGAGCGGTTCCTGAAGTACCTGGACGGATGTGCCGATCTGTTCCGCGAGGGATATACCGACGTCGTCCAGTTCACCTGCGAGAAGAAGTAACTGACGACCGTGTAGTAACTTGTGGCCACACACGTAGCCTGATTGTCAGCGTACGAAACTAGTGGCCGCATGGTTCGGATGGAGGTCGGTCGACCGATGGTGGAGAGCACGGGGGAACCGCGGGAGACGAGTAACAACATGGAACCGCACTTCGAAGAGGTCCAGGCGCACTACGACCTCTCCGACGTCTTCTTCGGTCTGTTCCAGGATCCGTCGCGGACGTACAGCTGTGCGTACTACGAGCGCGACGACATGACGCTGGCCGAGGCGCAGATGGCGAAGATCGATCTCGCCCTCGGCAAGTTGGATCTCGAGGCCGGCATGACGCTGCTCGACATCGGTTGCGGCTGGGGCTCGGTCATGCAGCGGGCGATCGAGAAGTACGACGTGAACGTCATCGGGCTGACCTTGAGCAAGAACCAGGCCAAATTCGTCCAGGAGCTTCTCGACGGCATGGACACCGACCGCACGCGGCGGGTGTTGCTGCGCGGCTGGGAGCAGTTCGACGAGCCTGTCGACCGCATCATCAGCCTCGAGGCGATCGAGGCGTTCCCGCAGGAGCGGTACGCGCCGTTCTTCAAGGCCTGCCACAGCTTCCTGCCCGAGGGCGGCCGCATGGTGCTGCAGGCGATCCTGGGGCACCCCCTGAAGCGCTGGCCCGAGATGGGCATTCCGATCGTGATGTCCGACCTGAAGTTCATGCGGTTCATCGCCAAGGAGATCTTCCCCGGCGGGTCGGTGCCCTGCGACGAGGACATCATCAGGCTGTCGGCCGACGCCGGCTTCTCGCTGGAGCAGAAGCAGCTTCTCAACGAGCACTATGTGCGCACGCTCGACACGTGGGCCGAGGCTCTGGAGGCGCGCCACGACGAGGCCGTCGCCGCCACCTCCGAAGAGGTCTACCAGCGCTACATGAAGTACCTGACGGGCTGCAGCGACTTCTTCCAGCGCGGCATCAGCGAGCTGGGGCAGTTCACGCTCACCAAGCCCTGATCAGGGGCGGCCGAACACCAGCGCCACGTTGTGGCCGCCGAAACCGAATGAGTTGCTGACCGCGTACTGGTAATTGCCGGGTCGCGGGCTGCCTGCGACGACGTCGAGGTGGATCTCCGGGTCGAGATTCTTGAGGTTGCGGGTCGCGGGCACGATGCCGTCCCGCAACGCCAGCAGCGTCAGGATCGCTTCGACGGCGCCCACCGCACCGACCGAATGTCCCAGTGCACTCTTCGGAGCGTAGACGGCGGCCGCGTGGTCGCCGAGGGCGTTGTTGATCGCGACCGACTCGGCCACGTCACCGACGGTGGTGCCGGTGGCGTGGGCATTGACGTGGTCGATGTCGGTCGGCGCCAGCCCGGCGAGTTGAATCGCCCGGGTCATCGCGTGCCCGGCCCGCATTCCGTTCGGATCCGGAGCCACCATGTGGAAGCCGTCGGAGGTGACGCTGACACCCATCAACCGGCCCAGGATGTTCGCACCGCGGGCCCTGGCGTGCTCCTCGGTCTCGATCACCATCAGCGCCGCTGCCTCGCCGAACACGAACCCGTCCCGGTCGCGGTCGAACGGTCTGCACGCGCCGGCCGGATCGTCGTTGTTCTTGGACAGCACGATGCGCATCTGGACGAACCCGGCGATCGGTACCGCCTCGATCTTGGATTCGACTCCCCCGCAGATGGCGATGTCAGCCTCGCCGAGCGCAATGTGCCGCCAGGCCTGCGCGATCCCCTCGGATCCCGATGCGCACGCCGAGACGGGCGCGAGCACCCCGGCACCCGCCCCGCGTTCCACCGCTACCGCCGATGCCGGGCCGCTTGGCGCGTACTGCTGGACCGCGGTCGGGTTGACCAGGTCCAACCGGCCCTCACGAAGGTGTTCGTAAGCCCACAAGATCTCTTCGATCCCGCCCATACCGGTACCTATGGAGACCGCCAACCGCTTGGTGTCGACCTCGGGCGAACCCGCGTTCTCCCATACCCGCCTCCCGAGCACGACCGCCATGCGCTGCAGGTAGGACCAGTGGGCGAGCTCGTCGGGGGTCAGGTGATGGTCGAAAGTCTCCAGCAGGTGGCCGCCGATGCGCACCGGGAGGTCGAATTCCTCTATGAACGAGTCTTCCAGCGTGCGGATGCCGCTGCGGCCTTCGAGCAGTGCCTGCCACGTGCTCTCCACGTCGGTGCCGACGGCGGTCGTCATCGCGACCCCGGTCACCACTACGTCAGGAAACTTCCCCATCATCGTCATCGTCACCCTCACCCCAACGACTTCTCTCGCCGGGACTACCCGCTGTGTCAGCGATTATTCACGGGTGCCGGCGTTGCCGCGGGTACCCGCCCCTCCATGAAACAGCATAATTTCCACAAGGGCGACGATGTCACGTGGCAGAGGTATGGCTTCCGGGCGAATCGTTCGGCAGCCGTGCGCCGAACGTACGGATTCTGACGGGATTCCACCGAAATTCGTCAGAAACCGTACTTTCGGGGCTCCGTCGGCTACTGCGGTGCGTAGCCCAGCGCCGCCTTGGTCTCCAGGTACTCGTCGAAGGCGAACTGGCCCCACTCGCGCCCGTTGCCGCTGCGCTTGTAGCCACCGAACGGCGCGGCCATGTCGAAACCGTGGTTGATCGCGACCGACCCGGCGCGGATGCGGCGGGCCACCGACCGGGCCTTGTCCAGGTCGGCTCCCGAGACGTACCCGGCCAGGCCGTACTCGGTGTCGTTGGCGATCTCGAGGGCCTGGTCGAGGTCGTCGTAGCCGAGGATGCACAACACCGGGCCGAAGATCTCCTCCCGCGCGATCGTCATGTCGTTCGTGACGTTGGCGAACACGGTCGGCTTGACGTAGTAGCCGGCGTCGAGTCCGTCGGGGCGCCCGACGCCGCCTATGACGACGGTGGCGCCCTCGTCGATGCCCTTCTGGATCAGACCCTGGATCTTGTCGAACTGCGCCTTCGACGCCACCGGACCGATCGCGGTCTTGTCGTCCGGGTCGCCGACCTTGACCGCACCGGCGGTCTCGCGGGCGATCGCCATGGCCTCGTCCATGCGGGAGTTCGGCACCAGCATCCGCGACGGGGCGTTGCAGCTCTGCCCGCTGTTCATCATCATCACCGACGTCCCCGCGGCCACGCTCTTGGCGAAGTCCTCGTCGTCGAGCACGATGTTGGGGCTCTTGCCGCCGAGTTCCTGGGTCACCCGCTTGACGGTCGGGGCCGCGTTCTTGGCGACGTCGATGCCGGCCCGGGTGGATCCGGTGAACGACACCATGTCGATGTCGGGATGACTCGACAGCGCCGCACCGACGCCGGGTCCGTCACCGTAGACGAGGTTGAAGACGCCGGCGGGAACCCCTGCGGCGTCCATGATCTCGGTGAAGATCTGCGCGGAGTACGGGGCCACCTCCGACGGCTTGAGCACCATCGTGCAACCGGTGGCCAGCGCCGGGTACACCTTGCACGCGATCTGGTTGATGGGCCAGTTCCACGGCGTGATCAGGCCACAGACGCCGATCGGCTCCTTGACCACCAGCGTGCTGCCGTGCTGCTCCTCGAACGAGAAGTTCTTCAGCACGTCGATCGCTGTGGCCAGGTGGCCGAGACCGAGGTTGACCTGCGGGCCGGCGGCCAGCGAGGCGGGCGCACCCATCTCCTCGCTGACGGCGTCGGCCAAATCGGCGGCACGCTTCTGGTACTCGGTCATGATGTTGCCGAGCACCTCGAGTCGTTCCTCGCGGCTCGTCTGCGACCAGGTGGTGAACGCATTGCGGGCGGCCTCGACCGCCTTGTCGACGTCGGCGGCACTCCCGATGGCGATCTGGCCGGAGACCTGTTCGGTGGTGGGGTTGTCGACGTCGAGTGACCTCTTCTCGACGGGGTCCACCCACTGGCCGTTGATGTAGAACTTCAGGTATTCGCGCATGGCACCAATCCTCACTCGGGGTCCGCTAGATCGAAACGCCTATTGGGTACCTTCTGCATACCAGGTCCGGAATCGGTCGTACTTCGGCATCTCCTCGGAGTTCGCCGTCGGGTCGATACACACATGCACCACACCGACTTTGCCGCTGGCGTACGCGCGGGCGATCGCCGGGCCGATCTCCTCTTCCTTCTCGACGTACTCACCGTGGCAGCCGAAGCCCTCGGCGATCTTGTCCATCCGGACATCCTTGCTCCAGTGCACTCCGGGCTGAGGGGACGGCTGCTCGAAGGTGCGCTTGTACACACCCACCTCGAGACCCCACTGGTGGTCGACACCGACCACGCACACCAGCGGCAGGTTCCGCCGTGCCGCGGTCTCCAGTTCCGCGATGTGGAACAGGAACGCCGAGTCGCTGGTCAGCAGCATCACCGGTCGCTTGCCGCCCTCGGCGACCGAGGCGCCGACGGCATAGGGCAGGCCCGTGCCCAGGTGACCGAAGTTCTGGTTCCAGATCACGTCGCGGGGCTTGGACTGCGAGTAGGTCCACTGGAAGATCACGGTCGCGCCGCCGTCGCGCACCATGATGCCGTCCTCGAGTTCAGCGAACGCCTTGGTCGCCTCGACCACGTAGCGCGCCGGGTGCACGGGGGTGCGTCCGCTCGGGGCCTCTTCGGCCACCCGCGCCAGTTCGGCGGCGTCGGCCTTGACGAGGGTCTCCAGGTTGGCCGAGGGTGCGCGCGGGGTGTCGCGCAGCGCCTCGACGAGCTGCGGCACGACGCCGCGCAGATCGCCGACCAGCGCCACGTCGACGGGACGGTTCACGCCGATCGCGGTCGGGTCCTGCTCGACGTACACCCATTTGCGGTTCGCGTCGTTGCCCGCCCAGTGCTGGGTCCGGCCGTAGTGCATGGGCTCACCGAGCTCGGTGCCCAGCGCGACGCACAGGTCGGAATCCTCGACCGCCTCGTTGGCGGCCGGGGAGAACAGGTAGGGGAAGGTCCGCTCCTGCAGTCCCGGGATGAACGACGTGCCGCCGGAGGTCTGGATCACCGGGCAGGCCATCAGCTCGGCCAGCTCCTTGACCTGCTGCTGGGTGCGCGACGTGTGGACGCCGTGGCCGACCAGCAGGATCGGGCTCTTGGCCTCGCGGATCAGCTTGACCGCCTCGGCGACCTCCCTTTCGCCGGCACTCTGGTTGACGAGGCGATACCGGTTGGGCGGCAACGGCTCCGGGACGTCGAGCTCTTCGAGGATGACGTGCGACGGGTACTCGATGTAGCTCGGTCCGGGGGTGCCGGACATCGAGCGCCGGATGGCCTCCCGGACGATCTCGTCGGTCTGGTCGGCGTACTCGATCGAGCTGCTGTACTTGACCGACGGGGTGAAAAGCCCTTCCTGCTGGACGAACTGGATGCGGCCGCGACGCACCCGGCGTTCGGTGACCCGGGCCCGCTGGCCGCCGAGGAAGATCACCGGCGAGTTCTCGACCAGCGCGCACATCATGGCCCCGGCGATGTTGGCCACACCGGGCCCGAGGGTGCCGATGCACAGACCGGGCTTGCCCGTCATCCGGGACGCGGCTTCGGCCATGAAGCCGGCGCTGAGCTCGTGGTGCGGCGCGACGACGGACCAGCCCCTGGCTTCGGCCTCGGTGAACATGTGCACGAAGTTGGGGTCGGGGATGCCGAACAGCGTGTTGACCCCCTCGGCCTCGAAGAGGTCGAGAATGCGTTTGTACACGGGTACGCCCATCAGTGCTCCTTCATCGGTATCGCTGTACGAGTTTGTTGCGTTGTGCTGCAGGGGAACCGAAGAGGGAACGGTTCAATGCGGCGCGTTTGAGGTAGGTGTGGATCCCGCTCTCCCACGTGTAGCCGATGCCGCCGTGTAGCTGCATGGCCTTACCTGCGACGTCGACGGCCGCGGAGCAGGTGTACGACTTCGCCATCGCCGCCGCCACCGCTGCGTCGCCACCCTGCGCGATGGCCGCGGCGGCGTCGGCGACGAGTTGGCGCGACACCTCGATGCTCACCAGCATGTCCGCGCAGGCGTGTTTGACGGCCTGGAACGAACCGATCGGACGGCCGAACTGGTGCCGCACCTTCACGTAATCGACGGTGGCCGCAAGCATCTGCTCGGCCACACCCAGGCTGTCACAGGCGATCGCGAGGGCCGCTCGGTCCTCCAGGGCGCGCCGGACCGCTCCGGGTTCCACTTCGAAGGCGAGCACCTCGTCGACCACGGCGGCGTCGGCGGTGACGGTCGCCAGTCGCCGTGTCTCGTCGACGACGGGTTGCGCCCGCACGGTCAGCCCGGCGGACTGCACGACCGCGACCCCGGAATCGGTGATCAGCAGCAGGCGGTCCGCGCCGACGGCGTCGGCGACGTACTCCGCACTTCCGGTCACCCGCCCACCGTCGAGCACGAAGTCGCCGGACACCGCAGCGAGTCTGCTGCCGCCTTCGGCGACGGCGGTGAGCAGCTGGCCTCGTATCTGGCTGTCCTGCACCAGGTTCAGTAGCCCGACGGCGAGCACAGCCGAACCCAGGTAGCTGTTCGTGCTCGCTGCCCGACCGATCTGGTCGAGGATCACCGCGGTCTCGCCGAACGTCGCGCCCGCACCACCGAGTTCCTCGGGCACCTCCATCCCGACCCACCCGGCATCGATGAGCGCCGCCCATTCGACCTCGCGGTCCTTGGCAAGGAGGCCGGCCGCAACGGATCGCAGCTCGTCGTGGAACTCGCGAAAACGACTGTCGGCCATCACACCACGCTCGGCTCTCGCGGCAGCCCCAGCCCGCGTTCGGCGATGATCGTGCGCTGGATCTCGCTGGCGCCGCCGGGGATGGTCCACTCCCAGGAGCCGACGAAATCCAGGACCCACGAACCGGATTCCCAGCCGCTGGACATCGGCTTGGTCAGAACGGTGTGCGCGGCGGGCCCACCGATCTCGACGCCGAAGTCGGTGAGCCGCTGCAGAAGCTCGCTGTAGTACAGCTTGACGACCGATGCGTCGGCCGGACCGCGCGCGCCGTGCTCCACGAGTCGCCGGCACAGTCCGCGCAACGCGGTGATCTCGGTCTCGAACCGGGCGAGCCGGTCGGCCACGACCGGATCGTCGACCGGCGCGGACCGGACAAGCCGCCGGAATCCCGCGTTGGCGAGGCGTTCGGCCAGTTCCAGCATCGTCATGCCGCGTTCGGCCCCGAGCGTCTCCTGCGCCACCTGCCAACCGGCGTTCTCGGCTCCGATCAGGTTGGCGGCCGGGATCTTCACCTCGTCGAGGAAGATCTCGCAGAAGTGCGAGTCGCCGATCGCGTTGCGGATCGGGCGCACCACGACCCCGGGTGTCGTCATGTCGAGTAGGAAGTACGAGATGCCTTTGCGCTTCGGGGCTTCGGGATCGGTGCGGGCCAGCAGCAGACACCAGTCGGCGTGCATACCGCCGCTGGCCCAGAGCTTCTGCCCGCTGACCACGAACTCGTCGCCGACCCTCCGGGCGGTGGTGCGCAGTGACGCCAGGTCCGACCCGGCCTCGGGTTCGGAGAACCCCTGCACCCAGATCTCGCCGTCGAGAATCGCGGGCAGATGCCGTCGTCGTTGCTCCTCGGTTCCGGCGACCAGCAACGTCGACGCCGCGTGGTGGATCCCGACGAACGCCAGCACCAACCGGGGCGCGTCGTGTGCGGCCAGTTCCTGGTACAGGATCACCTGTCGCTCGACGGGGAGGCCGCCGCCCCACTCGGCCGGCCAGTGCGGGACCGCGTACCCCGCGCTGTGCAGTTCGGCGAACCAGGCCTTCTGGAACCGGACGAACTCCTCGTCGGCGACCCCGGACTGCGCTGCGCGCCAGTTCCGCGGGATGTGCTCGGCGCACCAGGCCCGAACCTCCCGCCGAAACTGAGCTTGTTCTCGAGAATCCGAGGAGTTCTCGGCCATATCTTCAGTTTGGCCGCTCATGAGTACAGTCCCGTCAGACCGCGCCGCCCGGCGATTCGCGTGAGGTGGTCACGGGTGGCGGACAGCCCGAAAGGCAGGCGTCGCAACGGCTGGCTGTAGCGCGACAGCCAGGACAGTGTGGTCTCGTCGCAGAAGCCGACCGCGCCGTGCAACTGATGGCACACCCGGAACACCACGTCGGCTGCCTCGATCGTGGACATCCGCAGTGCCAGTGCGTCATCGAGGGCTCCGCGCTGACCGGTGGCGATGCTCCACAGCGCATGTTTGGCCAGGATGTCCAGCCCGCTGCGCTCGACCTCGGCGTCGGTCAGTTGGAACTGCACGCCCTGGAACGACGACAGCGGCTGGCCGAACTGCTTGCGCAGCGTCACATGCGCCACCGTCAGTTCCAGCGCGCGATCGAGCATGCCGAGCAGGGTCCAGCACGGCAGCACCAGACCCAGCGCCACGTCGCGTGAGCCGGCATCGTCGATCGGCGCCAACTCGAGTTCGGCGACGAATCCCGCCCCGGCCGGTCCGACCGCGGTGACCCGGCTGCGTTGTCCGTCCACTGTGACCGCTGCCCAGTGTGATCGGAGTCCGGCGACCGTGCCGGCTGGCCGGGTCGCGCCGATGACGATCAGGCCGTCGACCTCCAGATCGACCGGTTTGGAAAGGCGCTCGGCCAGCGGATAGGGCAGCGCCCAGTAGCCCGCGCTGCGGCACAGTGCGGCGGCGGCTTCCAGGCCGTCGGTGTCGGCGCGCGGATCGAGCTCCCACGCGCCGAGCCCGGAGAGCACCGGCGCCACCAACGACTCCCGGACATCCGGGGCCGCTTGGGCCTGATCCACGAGTCGGTCTCCGCCGGCGGCCTCGAAAGCGTGCCGGGCCTGTCGCCCGTACTCGAGTGCGTCTTCGCTGAGGTCCAGGATCATTTCCTGCCTCCCGCCAGCATCGCACGGGACAGCAGAATTCGTTGCATCTCAATGCTTCCCGACGACACTGTGGAGGCCTGAGAGTATCGCCAATGGTCCTCGACCTCACCGAGGAACCATTCCGCGCGGACGTCGGAGTGCCGCACCTCCGCCGCGATGTCCGTCAGGACCTCGGCGCTGTCCTGATCCAGCTTCGTCACCGCGATGCGGTAGGCGGCCGCGTCGCCGGGCGTGATCTGACCGCTGGCCTGCAGGGCGACCACCCGGTAGGCCAGCAGCCGGGCGCGACGGCAGTGCGTCAGCATCCGGACCCAGCGGCCGCGCAGCTCGGCGGGCAGCTCGTCCCACCGCTCCCCCAGCACCTCGGGAGCGGCAGCGAGCAGCCGTTCACACCGGGCGTACCTTGCGATACCGACACGTTCGAACGACATCACGTCCTGCACGATCGTCCAGCCCTGATCGACCGTGCCGAGCACGTCGGCCTCGGTGACCCGCAGGTCGTCGAAGAACACCTCGTTGAGGTGGTGCGGGCCCATCATGCAGCCGATGGGCCGCACCGTGATCGCCGGATCATCCATCGGCACAAGGAAGATGGTCAGGCCCTGTTGCTTCTTCTGGGTGCCGCCTTCTCCCACTCGGGAGGTGCGGGCCAGCAGGAAACACCACTGCGCCATCGTCGCGTACGACGTCCAGATCTTCTGGCCGCTGACCAGCCAGCCCGCTGATCCATCGTCGGCCCGCCGGGCATAGGTCCGAAGCGACGCCAGATCAGAACCCGCCTCGGGCTCGGAGAAGCCCTGGCACCAGATCACCTCCCCGGCGGCGATCGGCGGCAGGTGGGTGCGCTGCTGTTGGGCGGTGCCGTGCCGCATGATGATCGGCCCGACCCAGTTGACGCCCATGTACTGAGCACCGCGAGGTTCGTGGTGCGCCCACATCTCCTCGCGCACCACGGTCTGCTCCCAGACCGGCGCTGCGCCACCGCCGAACTCCTCGGGCCACGCCAGGCACAGCAGGTTGCGTGCGGCCAGGGTGCGACAGAACTGCTGCGTGGTCTGCAGGTCAGCAGGATCGTCGGTGAAGGCGCCGAGAAAGTGTTCGGGTACTTCCTCGTTCACCAGGTCCCGCAGTTCGCGGCGCAGATCGGCGGCGCGCTTGCCCATGTCGAAATCCATTGGTGCCCCTACCCTGAGCCGACCGCATCGGGTGTCGGCACCGGGGTGCCTCCGGCGGCCGCTGGGTCCAGCCCCAGTTCCTCGAGCACCGTCGCGGTGTCGGCTCCCAGTTCGGGCGCCGGACCACGCACCTTGCCCGGGGTGCGGGAGAACCATGTCGGCACACCGGGGAACCGCACCTTCCCGTGCGGTGTGTCCACGGTTTCGAAGAGGCCCACGGCGTTGAGATGAGGGTTGTCGAACAACGAGTCGGGCGTGTTCAGCGGCGCCGCGGGGATCTCCAGTTCACCGAACAATTCCAGCCATTCGTCGGTCGTGCGTTCCGCCAGGGTCTCGGCCACCAGTCCGTACACGGCGTCGATCTGGTGGGCGCGCATCTCGAGGGTGGCGTACAGATCCGACGCCCACGGCGGCTGCACCGCGGCGATGAAGGCGTTCCAATGCTTGTCGTTGTAGATCAGCACCGCGATGTGGCCGTCCTTGGTGCGGTAGGGACGCCGGTTCGGCGCGACCGTGCGGGGATAGACGGCGGGCCCGAGCGGGGGGTCGAACATGGCACCGTTGGCATGTTCGACCAGCATGAAGGACGCCATCGTCTCGAACATGGCGACCTCGACTTCTTGTCCCTCGCCGGTCCGCTCCCGGTGGAACAGCGCCATCATCGTCGCGTAGAGCGCCGTCAACCCGGCCACCTTGTCGGCGATGATGGTGCCGACATAGTCGGCCTCACCGGTGAGTTGCTTTTGCACATAGGGCAATCCGCACTCGGCCTGGATGGTGTCGTCGTAGGCCGGGCGGTCCCGCTCGGGTCCCCGCCTGCCGTATCCGTAACAGTTCGTGTAGATGATCGAGGGGTTGATCTCCGCGACGTCGGCATAGCTGAACCCGAGCTTGGTCACTGCCTTGGACCGCATCGAGTGGATGAAGACGTCGGCGCGTTCGATCAGCGCCCGCATCGCGGCCTTGCCCGATTCCTCCTGCAGGTCCAGCACCACGCTGCGCTTGCCGCGGTTGACGTTGACGAAGACCCCGCTCATCCCCGACACCGGCCCGACCGAGATGTAGCGGGTGTTATCACCCTGCGGCGGTTCGATCTTGATGACCTCGGCGCCCATGTCGGCCATGATCTGTGTGCAGTACGGGCCCATCACCATCGCGGTGAGGTCGACCACGCGCACCCCCGCCAGCGGTCCCGTCGACTGCTCAGGCATGGGCAGCGGCCGCCATCGCGAAGCTGTACCTGATGTGGTCGCCGTGTCCGTCGGGTACCACCGGGAACCTGACGGGTTCGGACATGTCGCGGATCGCCGAGATGTGCTCGGCGACGTCGGTGATGGTCCATGTTGGATGGTAGACACCTGGCGACTCGACGACGGCGGCGGCCGCCACCCGGCCGGCGAGCGCGACGAACATCTCCCCTGTGACCGAACAGGTTTCGTGCGCCAGATACCCCACGACCGGGGCCACCAGTTCGGGACCCATCGGAGGGTAGGCCGAGGTGTCGATGCCTTCGGCCATCCGGGTGACCGCCGCGGGCACGATCACATTGCTGGCCACGTTGTGCGCGGCACCCTCCATCGCCGCGACGTTGGACAGCCCGATCACCCCCGCCTTGGCGACGGCGTAGTTGGCGACCTCGTGGTTGCCGTAGAGACCTCCGATCGAGGACGTCAGCACGATGCGTCCGTAGCCTGCTTCGCACATCCGGGGGAATGCGGGTCGGACCACGTGGAACGCGCCGCGCAGGTGCACGTCGAGCACCGCGTCGAAGTCGTCGTAGGTCATCTGCGCCAGGGACGCCCGACGCACGATTCCGGCGTTGTGCACGAGGATGTCGAGGCCGCCGAAGCGCTCGAGTGCGGTGTCGATGATCGCCTGTCCACCCGCGGGGGTCGCCACCGAGTCGGTGCTGGCCACCGCTTCACCACCGGCGTCGGCGATCTCGCGGACCACGTCGTGGGCGGGGCCCGAGTCGGCGCCGTCACCGTCGAGTGCACTGCCGGGGTCGTTGACGACGATCTTGGCTCCCTGCGATGCCAGCAGCAGGGCGTAGGCGCGGCCCAGACCTCTGCCGGCGCCGGTCACGACGGCCACCCGGCCGTCGTATCTCAGGTCACCCATTCCCACTCTTCAGGGTCAGGCCATCGAGATCACCGTTGTCACGCCATTCGGCGAGCAGGTCGTCGAATGCATAGAAGCCCGGCGAATAGAAGTCGCCGAGGAACGAGCCGTTGCCTTCGGCGCCGCCACGGCCTTCATTGTTGTAATAGCCGGGTGTGCAGGAGAGTTCGAACGCGGAGTTGTCGATCGCCAGTTCCCTGATGGTTGCGACCCAGGTGCTCTGTCCCTCCTCACTCGGCTCGACGGTGGTGACGCCGCGGTTCTGCGCCTCGGCGAGGATGTAGGCGATGTGCTTGGCCTGCTGCTCGAACATCGCGGTGGTGTTGGCCGAAACCCCGCCCTGGATGAAGCCGGTGAAGAAGAGGTTGGGAAATCCGCGGCTGGTGATCCCGTGGAGGGTCTTGTAGCTGTCCTGCCAGTATTCGAAGAGCGAGAGCCCGTCTCGCCCCTCGATGGTGTCGATCGCATACCGTCGGCTGATCTCGGTGGAGATCTCGAACCCGCTCGCGAAGATGACGCAGTCGACGTCGTACTCGACGCCGTCGGCGACGATCCCGTTCTGCGTCAACCGTTCCACTCCCTTGGTAGCGGACACGTCGACGAGCGTCACGTTGGGCCGGTTGAAGGCCGTCAGGTACTCCTCGCTCGAACACGGTCGCTTGCACATGAACCGGTAGTACGGCTTGAGCGCCTCGGCGGTCTCCGGATCGTCGACCACGGCTGCGACGCGCCGCCGCAGCCTCTCCATGATCTTGTAGTCCTCCTCTTCCCGGAAAGCCATGATCTGCTCGACGGTCACCGCCGCGGGATCCTCGCTGCCCGCGATGCGCGCCGTGAGGTTACGGCCCAGCTCGGTCCAGAAGTCGCACACCAGATCCGGCTCGCCGAACACCACGGCGACGAACGGCGACCAGTTGTGAAAGTTGCGCTTGCGCTCCTCCTGCCAGCCCGGCTGCAGGGAGGCGGCCCACTGCGGGTCGGTCGGGGTGTTCGCACGCTCGTCCACCGACGACGGGGTTCGCTGGAATACGAAGAGCTGCTTAGCGTCTCGGCCCAGGTGCGGCACCAGCTGCACACCCGTCGCGCCGGTGCCGACCAGTGCGACACGCTTGTCCGCCAACTTGTCCAGGCCACCGTCGGCGTCGCCACCGGTGTAGTCGTAATCCCAGCGCGCAGAGTGGAAGACGTGTCCCGCGAAGTCCTTGATGCCCGGTATGTCGGGCAGCTTCGGACGGTTGTACGAGCCCTGGGCCATGACCACGAAGCGGGCCTTGATGTCGTCACCGCGGTCCGTGCTGATCCGCCACCGCTCGAGCGAGTCGTCCCAGCGTAGTTCGCGCACCTGGGTGGAGAACAGTGCGCCGTCGTACAGGCCGAAGTGCTTACCGATGTTGCGGCAGTGCTGGAAGATCTCCGCGCCGTCGGCGAACTTCTTCGACGGCATGAAGTCGAGCTCTTCGAGCAACGGGATGTAGCAGTACGCGTCGTTGTCGCACTGGATTCCAGGGAACCGGTTCCAGTACCACACGCCGCCGAAGTCGCCGGCCATCTCGATCACGCGGACACCCTCGACGCCCGCCTTCTTCAGGTACGCCCCGGCCAGCAGCCCGGCGAATCCTCCGCCGAGGATGACGACCTCGGCGTTCTCGACGACGGGGTCACGCTCCATCACCGTCGTGTAGGGATCGATCTCGTAGAAATCGGCGAAATCGTCCTTGAGCTCCAGATACTGCTTGGCGCCTTCGGGCCGCAGCCGCTTGGCCCGCTCCTGCGCGTACTTCTCGCGCAGTGCCGGAATGTCGATATCGGTGGGCGTGTCGGTAGGCCCGCAGGTCTCCATGTCTCCTCTTTCTGGCGATTTCGGTGTAGTTGGTCACGCTGAGGTTGACGGACTACACCGAAATCACAGCTCGCGGGGCTCGCCGGTTCCCATGTACTTGGACAGCTGGTAGTGCAGGTTGACTGTGCTGCGCTCGCGGTACGGGTTGGGCCTCGTCCCGGGGAAACCGGAAGACTTCATGCCCTGCTGCACCGCCGCCATGTTCGAGAAATCCTGCGGCAGCACCGACAGCCAGTTCGGGCTGTCCTTCGGGGTGTACTGCCATTCGGTCTGCGGCTCTTGACCTTTGGGGTACAGCTCGAACACCGCGACCTCGAAGATGCACTTGTCGGGGTTGTAGCTCGGGTCGGGCCGTGCGCTGTAGCACAGCGCGCTCGTCAGGCCCTGGCCGATCTGGAAGTTCGGGAAGATCTGCCACGCCGTACCGCTCTGTCCAAGAATGTCGGGCGGGATCGTCGGCCAGATCACGCCGCGCGCCTCGTCGTCACGACGGGCCGAGGCCAGCCAGTGCTGCAGCACCTTGTCGGCCGGGGTGCCCTCCGGCAACTCGTCGACAAGGCGCTTGGCCGCGTTCACCAGAGTCTCGGTGGTGGTGGCGTTGGTCTGCTCCCAGGTGTACATCTGCATCTCCGCGGTGGAGACCCGCGGGTCGTCGCCGGTGCCCAGCCGGATCTTCGACTTGGTCTCGTCCATCCCCTTCGGCGCGTCGTAGCCGATGTTGCTGTGCTTGCCCTGCGCCTTGGCCCAGCCCTTGAACTCGCCGAACCTGTTGAACTCCGGGTGCGTGGTGAACACGTGGTAGGTCTCGTTGAAGGCCTCGAGCGCGACTTTCCAGTTGCAGTCGAAGTACAGCCACTTGCGCCACTTGTAGCGCATGTTCTCCAGCCCGAACGGGTCGAGGATCTTCGCCGCCGGGAACAGGTAGTCGGCCAGAGGCTCGCAGTCGGGATCCATGTTGACGAACAGCCAACCGCCCCAGGTGTCGACCCGGACGGGGACGAGGTGGGTGTTCTGCGGTGTCAGCGCGCCCTTCCAGTCATCCTGTTCGCGGATGTGGGTGCAGGAACCGTCCAAACCGTATGTCCAGCCGTGGAATCCGCACACGAAGGACTTGCGGGCGCGACCGACCGCGTTCTTGTCCCCGTCGGGAGTGTCGACCAGCTTTCGGCCGCGGTGCATGCACACGTTGTGGTGGGCCGCAAACTCGTTGGGTCCCGTTCGTACAACGATGATCGAGTCGTCGAGGATGTCGTAGGTCAGGTAGCTGCCGACCTCGGGGATCTCCTCGATCCGCCCGACCTGCTGCCACACCTTGCGCCACAGCCGGTCCCTCTCGGCTCGGGCGTAGTCCTCCGAGATATAGGCGTCGACGGGAATGGTCATCGACTCCGACAATTCCTCGGCGACATCCACGTTCGCGTCGAGATCGGTCATCAGATCCTCCTAATGGCTGCTCGGAAGGACTCGTCTTTGAGGAACAGCGACGTGTTGTCGGCGCCCAGATGGGTCCACTTCAGGTTCAGGCCACCGTCGACCAGCAGGGTTTGGCCGGTGACGTAACTCGACATGTCGGACAGCAGGAACAGGATGGCCCCGGCCTGCTCCTCGGGTGTGCCGCGACGGCCCATGGCGATCGCGGTCCGGTCACGCTCGGGGTCCTCGTCGACGTAGGTCGCCGACGCCGCCGTCTCGGTGACGCCCGGCGCGACGGCGTTCACCCGGATGCCGTCCAGCGCCAACTCGACCGCCATCGTGCGCGTCATCGCGACCACCGCAGCCTTCGCAGTGCCGTAGGCGATGTGGAACGGGGCGGTGTTCATCCCGCTGATCGAGGAGACCGACACGATCGAGCCCGGGTTTCCCTGGGCGCGGATCTCGGCGGCGACAGCCTGGCTCATGAAAAACGCCGTCTCCAGGTTCGCGGTGAACAGCGCGCGCCAGTCGTCCCGGCTCACCCGCGTGGACGGCATCCACGTCGCGGGGGCCGCACCGCCCGCGACGTTCACCAGCCCGTAGAGCTTCCCGTCGGTGCGCCGAACCTGATCGAGGACCGTCGCGATGCCGTCGTCGGTGGACGCGTCGGCGGCGACGGGCACCACGGACAGCCCGCGCTGCGCCAATGGCGCGACGTGCTGGTCGAGGTTCTCGGTGGAGCGACTCACCGCCACGACCGTGGCGCCCGCCTCGGCGGCCAGGCGCGTCACCGTCGTCCCGATACCGCCACCACCTGCGCCGGAGACGACGACGACGCGGCCGGCGAGGTTGATTTCCAAACCCGCGGCCATCTCAATTGTCCGGACAAATAATGGTGCTCTGCATATTGCAGAACACTATTCCGCAGGACTTATCTGGACGTCAAGGCCGATTTAGGCCGGACTTGCGCGCTATTGTCTGGACTAGCGCGGCTTGCTAACGTCCGAACGCATGAACGCCAGGTACGTCGCGCAGGACCCGACCACCGCTCCGGGATGGCAGTTCCAGCGGGTCACTGCACCGAGCCGGCTGTTCGGCGCCAACGGTCTGCGCACCGGCCCCGACGGACGCATCTACGTCGCGCAGGTGACGGGCAGTCAGATCAGCGCGCTCGACCTGGCGACCGGAGTTGTGGACACCGTCAGCGCCAAGGGCGGGGACATCGTCGCGCCGGACGACGTCGCGTTCGGCGCCGACGGCACGCTTTACGCGACCGAGGTGATGGACGGCCGGGTCAGCGCGCGCGACACCGCGGGCCGCACTCGGGTGCTGCGCGGCGACCTACCGTGCGCGAACGGCATCACCGTGCACCAGGGCCGCCTGTTCGTCGGGGAGTGCCGAGACGGTGGCCGGCTGATGGAACTGCCCCTCGACGGCGGCGAGCCGCGGATCCTGGTCGACAACCTCGCTTCGCCCAACGCGATGGAGGTGGGCCCCGACGGGCTGTTGTACTACCCGCTGATGACGGCCAACGAGATCTGGCGAATCGATCCCGAGGGGGGCGAGCCGCAGCGCGTCACCGGTGACCTCGGGGTTCCGGACGCCGTGAAGTTCGACTCCGAGGGATACCTGGTGTCGACGCAGGTGGCCAGCGGACAGGTGCTGCGGATCGATCCGCGCAACGGTGAGAAAACGCTACTGGCCCAACTGAACCCGGGCCTGGACAACCTCACGTTCGTGGGTGACCGGCTGTTCGCCTCCAACTTCACCGGGGAGATCACCGAGATCCTGCCCGGACAGCAGACGAAGACGGTATTGCCCGGCGGTCTGAACTGGCCGCTCGACCTGACGGTCGCCGACGACGGGCAGTTGTACGTCGCCGACGGCACGTACTTCTATGTCGTCACCCCCGAGGGCGCACTGCAGACCGTCGGGATGCTGTTCTCCCCGGGCTACCCAGGCTTCCTGCGCGGCCTCGCGGCGGTCGGCTCCGGCGAGTTCGTCGTCACCACATCCGGCGGGCAGGTCGCGCGGTACCGGCCGGCGGCGGGTGAGACCGACTATCTGGCAACCGACTTCGATCAGCTCTACGGCGTCGCCGTCGACCGCGACGGCGCGATCGTGTTCGCCGAACTCGGTACCGGGCGGGTCCTGGGTCTGCGCGGCGACACCGTCGAGACGCTGGCGTCCGGCTTGCGTGATCCTGTCGGCGTGGCCTTCGATCCCGACGGCGCCCCACTGGTCGCCGAGTCAGGGGCGGGCAGGGTGGTGCGGTTGGCCGGCGGCGGGGCGGACACGGTGGTGAACGGCCTGCAGCGGCCGCAGGGCATCCACGTGCGCGACGGCACGCTCTACATCGTGGACGCCGGCGCAAAGGAACTCGTCGAGGTCGACCTGAGCACGAACGCGCGGAGCACCGTCGCCAGGGACCTGCCCGTGGGTCCCCCGCCCGGTGTCGAGCCCAAACCCCTCAAGGGCATGCCGCCGTTCTCCGGACCGCAGGGGCCGTTCGCCGGGGTGACCAGCGGACCCGATGGCACCCTGTACATCTCGGCTGACGGCGACGGCAGCGTGCTGGCGATGCGCCGGACATGACGACCACGACCGGCGACCACCGCTACCTGCAGGTGGCACGCGCGCTCCGCAAGGAGATCGTCGACGGCGTCTACCCGGTGGGCTCGCAGCTGCCCACCGAACACGAGCTGTGCGAGCGGTTCTCGGTGAGCCGCTACACCATTCGCGAGGCGTTGCGCCGGCTGCGTGACGACCACCTCGTCTCGTCCCGGCCGCGGGCGGGCACCCTGGTGGTTCCCCGCCCCAACACCAACTCCTACGAGCAGGACGTCATGTCGATCGACGACCTGCTCGCCTTCGCCCAGGGCGCCCGCTTCGCCATCGACACGAACGCCATGATCACCGTCGACCGCGCGCTCGCGGAGCGCACCGGCCTGGCGGCGGGCACCGAATGGCTTGCGGTGAGCGGATACCGGCGCGCCGATGACGACTCGGCGCCGATCTGCCTGACCGAGTACTACATCAATCGCAGCTTCGCCGCGGTCGGCAGGCTGCTGCACCGCCACACCGGACCGATCTTCCCGCTCATCGAAGACCTGTTCGGCGTCAGTGTCGTCGAGGTCCACCAGGAGATCTCCGCGGTGCTCCTCGACGCCGAGCTCGCCGAGCACCTGCAGGTCGAGGCGGGCACCGCCGCGCTGCAGATGCAGCGCAGCTACACCACCTCCGACGGCGAGATCGCCCAGGTGACGGTCAACACGCATCCGGCGTCGAGGTTCAGGCACGCGATGACGATGCGCCGCGTGCGGGACGCACGATGAAACCTGAGCCGGGACGCACAGTGAAGCCGCGTGCGGGACGCACAATGAGACCGGAGCCGGGACGCCCGATGAAATCCGGGTGCGCCACGCTGGCCGACGCACTGCGCGACGCGGCGCACGCGACCCCCGACCGAATCCTCGTCCGGGACGACGAAAACAGCTTGACCTGTGCGGAATTGCTCGATCAGGCGACCACACTGGCGCACGCGCTGCTCGAGCGGATGGCCGTCGGCAGCGTGGTGTCGTTCATGGTGCCGAACTGGCGCGAGGCCGCGGTCATCTACCTGGGGGCAACGCTGGCCGGCATGGCCGTCAACCCGATCCTGCCGTCGCTACGTGACCACGAGCTGGCATTCATCCTGTCCGACGCCGACAGCCGGATGATCTTCATCCCGCACACCTTCGCCGGCCACGGCTACGCCGCGATGCTGGACCGGGTGGTCGCCGGGCTGCCGTCACCTCCGCAGGTCGTGGTGGTGCGCGGCGACGCGGGAGAACACACCGCGTTCGCGGATCTGTTCCGCGAGTCGACCAGCGGGACGCTGCCGCCCCTGGATCCCGAAGCCACCCGCATGATCCTCTACACGTCCGGCACCACCGGCCGACCGAAGGGCGTTCTGCACAGCCATGACTCACTGAACGCGCTGATCACTCAGCTGGGTGAGCACTGGAAGATCGAGCCCGGCGACACATTTCTCGTGCCGTCCCCCATCGCGCACATCGGCGGATCGATCTACGCGTTCGAATGCCCGCTGCTGCTGGGCGCCGAGGCCGTTCTGATGCAACGCTGGGATCCCGACGCCGCCGTGGCCCTCATGCTGGCGCACCGTTGCAGCCACATGGCCGGGGCGACACCGTTTCTCGACGGGCTGCTGGCCGCAGCGCAGCGGGCCGGCACCCGCCTTCCCGATCTCAAGGTCTTCATCTGTGGCGGCGCCTCGGTCCCGCCGTCACTGATCCGCCGCGCCGCAGACTACTTCGAGCGCGCCCTCGTGACCCGGGTGTACGGGTCCACCGAGGTCCCGGTGACCACCGTCGGCTCCCTCTGTGACGTCGACCGCGCCGCCGATACCGACGGCCGTCCCGGCATTGCCGACATCAGGCTGGTCGACGGAGAGATCCGGACCCGCGGACCCCAGATGCTCACCGGCTACCTGCATCCGGAGGACAACCGTGAATCCTTCGATGAAGCAGGCTATTTCAGCACCGGTGACCTCGGCCGCCTCACGGAGGACGGCTACCTGGTGGTGACGGGCCGCGCCAAGGACATCATCATCCGCAACGGCGAGAACATCTCCCCCAAAGAGGTCGAGGACATTCTCGTCACCCATCCGCGGATCGCCGAGATCGCGATCGTCGGCATCCCCGACATCCGCACCGGTGAGCGGGCCTGCGCGGCCATCGTTCCCACCGCCCCACCAGCGCCCGACGTCACGGAACTACGGGAGTTCCTGGCGGACAGGGGCGTCGCGAAGTTCAAGGCTCCCGAGAACGTGGTGCTGTTCGAGGCGCTGCCGAAGAACGATGCTGGCAAAGTCCTCAAGCACAAGATCAAGGCTGAGCTGACCGGAACACAGAGAGACGGGTTGTGACATGCAGGTAGCGATTGTCACGGGAGCCAGCAGCGGCATCGGGTTCGGCTGCGCGACTATGCTTGCCGAGCAGGGCATGGCGGTGCTGGGCACCGGCCGCGACCCCGACCGGCTCGCCGAGTTGGAGCGGGCCGTCGGCGAGCCCGACCGGATCGCCACGGTGGCCGTGGACCTCACCGCGGACGACGCGCCACAACGCATCGTCGCCGCGGCCCTCGATCGGTGGGGACGCATCGACTTCCTGATCAACAACGCCGGTGTGGGCAGCCCCAAGCCGCTGCACGAGACCGACGACGAATCACTGGACTATTTCCTCGGTCTCATGCTGCGCGCACCGTTCCGGCTGGCGCGTGACGTCATCGTCCACATGCAGCCGGGGTCGGCGATCATCAACGTGACCTCCACGTTCGCCGTCGTCGGCGGCCTGCGGGGCGGTGCGTACTCAGCAGCCAAGGGTGGCCTGACGTCGCTGACCACCCACATCGCCTGCCAGTACGGCGCACAGGGAATCCGCTGCAACGCCGTCGCTCCCGGCGTCACCCTTACGCCGATGGTCGCCACCCGTCTGGAAGACGAGCGCTTCCGCAAGATCAACACCGAGATGACGCCGCATCAACGGCTCGGAAAGGTCGAAGACATCGCCGCCACGGTGGCATTCCTGTGCTCCGAGGGCGGGAGCTTCATCAACGGGCAGACCATCGTCGTCGACGGCGGCTGGAGTTCGACGAAGTACCTGTCCGAGTTCGCGCTGAACGCCAAGTGGATTCCGGGTGGGGGTTCGTCGTGAACCTGTTCGCCCTTCTCGACCAGACCGCGGCCCGCCACGGCGACCGCGGTGCGGTGTATCACGGTGAGCGCCAGGTGCATACATGGTCGCAGCTGCGGGAGCGGGCGTTGCGGCTGGCGACGACGTTCGGTGAGTTCGGGCCCGGCGCGCGTGTCGCGGTGGCCAGCGAGAACTGCCCGCAGATCGTCGAGTTGATGTTCGCGATCTGGGCGGCCGAGTGCGTCTTCGTGCCGATCAACTACAAGCTGCGCCCCCGCGAGATGGAGCAGATCGTCGCCGACTCGGGCGCCGCCCGGATCTTCGCGTCCCCCAAGCTCGGCGCCCAGCTGGCCGCGGAGACCGCGGTGCCCATCGAGACCATCGGCGGCGGGGAGTACGAAAGCCGCTGTGGTGCAGAGGTTTCGGACCCGCCCCGGTTCACCGATCCGGCGAGCCTGGCGTGGCTGTTCTACACCAGCGGCACGACGGGGCGCTCCAAGGGCGCGATGCTGTCGCACCGCAATCTGATGGCGATGACGGTGTCGCACCTCGCCGACTTCGATTCCGCCGACGAGAACTGCAGCCTCATCCACGGCGCGCCGATGTCACACGGGTCGGGCCTGTACGTGCCGCCCTACGTGGCACGCGGCGCCCGGCAGGTGGTGCCCGCATCGGGCGCGTTCGAGCCCCTGGAGTTCCTCGACCTGTGCGAGCACCATCCGGGCTGCAGCGCGTTCTTGGCGCCCACCATGGTGGCGCGACTGGTCCAGACGGGGCGGGAGCGGCCGCGCAACCTGCAGACGATCGTCTACGGCGGCGGTCCGATGTACGTCGACAGCCTGAAGAAGGCGATGGCGGCGTTCGGTCCGATCTTCGTCCAGCTCTACGGGCAGGGCGAGGCACCGATGACGATCACGGGTCTGCGGCAGCGCGACCACGTCGCCGATGACGGATGGGCCTCCGACGCGGTGCTCGGCTCGGTCGGGTACGCGCGCTCCGGCGTCGACGTCGCGGTGCTCGGTCCGGACGGCGCGCCTGCGGGGGTCGACGAGATCGGCGAGATCGTCTGCCGCGGCGACGTCGTGATGTCCGGTTACTGGCACAACCCCGACGCCACCGCGGCGACGCTGCGGGACGGCTGGTTGCGCACCGGCGACATGGGATCGTTTGACGCTCAAGGGTTCCTCACGCTGCGCGACCGGTCCAAGGACGTGGTGATCAGCGGTGGCAGCAACATCTACCCGCGCGAGGTCGAGGAGATCCTGCTGGAGCACCCCGACGTCGTGGAGGCCGGCGTCGTCGGCGCTCCCGACGACGAGTGGGGTGAGGTGGTGGTCGCGTTCATCGTCGGCCGGGTCTCCCCCGACGACCTGGACACCCACCTGCTGGAGCGCATCGCGCGGTTCAAGCGGCCGAAACGCTACGAGTTCGTCGACGAGCTGCCCAAGAACAGTTACGGCAAGGTGCTCAAGCGGGAGCTACGCGCCCGATTGGCCTGAGAGTGCGGCCTTCACGCGCAGCGAAGGGTCAGCAGGGTGATCTCGCTCGGCGCGAACACACGGAAGGGCGGGCCCCAGAACCCGGTTCCGCGGCTCGTGTACAGCTGCGTCCGCTCACCGTGTCGACTCAGACCGTGCACCACCGGCTGCTCGAGCCGCACCAAGAAATTGAACGGCCAGATCTGGCCCCCGTGAGTGTGGCCCGACACCTGCAGATCGACGCCCGCGCGCGCGGCGTGCACGACCTGTTTGGGTTGATGCGCCAGCAGGAGGATCGGTAGGTTGCGGTCGGCGTCGGCGAGGGCGGCGTCCAGGTCCTCGCCGTGTCCGTCGACGAACGACGCCTTCGCGGTCGCGTCGTCCACCCCGGCGACGATCAGCCGGTCACCGCCGCGTTCGACGACGATGTGTCGATTGTGCAGGGCCTCCCACCCGATGCTCTCCATGTAGTCCAGCCATTCCTGGGCCTCACTGAAGTATTCGTGGTTGCCGGTGACGTACACGAGAGCCGATGTGGCCTCCACCGAAGCAAGTGCGCCCGCTTGGTTTTCGCGTATCTCGACCGTCCCGTCGGCGATGTCGCCGACGTGGCACACGATGTCGGCGCGCAGTTCGTTGACCCGCGCCGCCACGGCGGCCGACCACCGCGCACGATCGATCGGCCCGTAATGGGTATCGGTGATCACCGCGACGCGCAAGCCATCCAGACCGCGACCGAACCGGGTGCCTGCGACATCGACCTTCTTAACCCGCGGTACGCGCATCGCTTCGACGAATCCCCACCCGAGGAGGGCCACCGCGACGGTGACGACCGCAAGCGAGACGATCCGCGACCGCGCCTGATCCTCGACGCCCACGAGCTGCAGTACCAGTCGCATCACCTGGCCCAGCATCGACCAGACGAACAACACCCAGGCGGTACCCAGCAGAGTGACCGCGGTGACAGCGGCCCAGTCGAGATGCCTGCGGCCATGACCCAGGCTCATCAAAACCGGCGTGGCGACGAACGCGGCGGCGAAGAACAGCGTTCCGGTCACGAAGACGGCGGGCGGCCAGTCGGCCGGCGTCGCCAGCAGCGTCCACCACGGCACGCCGAACAGCAGCGCCAAGATCCCGAAGACGACCGCCGTGCGGCGCCACCGCCGCCGCGACCGCCGCGACGGTTCGACGGATTCCACCACGTCCGCAGGGGCGTCCGTCATGGTGCCGGAATCTTCTGCATGCGGGTCTCGGACAGTCATCGACTCCGACGTTACTCATGTCGAACCTGTTCGGCCGCCGGCCCGGGCTCCTAGCATTGGGGGATGACCACGCTCGACTCCCCGATCCCCCGGTTCCATCTGGCCATCCCGGTCGACGATCTGACGGCGGCTCGCAAGTTCTATGGGGACGTCCTCGGCCTGCAGCAGGGTCGCAGCGACGAGCAGTGGGTCGACTGGAACCTTCAGGGGCACCAGGTGGTCACCCATCTGGCGCCCGACCGGATGGCTGCGCTCCACAATCCCGTCGATGGGCACGACGTGCCGGTCCCCCACTTCGGCCTGATCCTGACGATCCCGGAGTTCCACAAGCTGAGCGAGCGACTGCACGCCGCCGGCGTCGAGTTCGTCATCGAACCGTATGTCCGCTTCGCAGGTGAGACGGGTGAGCAGTGGACGATGTTTCTTCTCGATCCGGCGGGGAATGCACTGGAGTTCAAGGCGTTCGCCGACGACTCCCAGGTGTTCGCCGCTTAGGAGGTAGAGCATGCGTGTGGTGATCGCGGGTGGGCACGGGAAGGTCGCGCTGTTCCTGGAACGGCTGCTGTCGCAGCGCGGTGACTCGGTGGGGGGGTTCGTCCGCAACCCGGCCCACACCGCCGACCTCGAAGACGCCGGTGCCGATGCCATCGTGGTGGACCTCGAGGCAGCGTCCGCAGACGAGGTCGCGACCCATCTTCGCGGCGCCGACGCGGTGGTCTTCGCCGCGGGCGCGGGACCTGGCAGCGGGGCGGCGCGCAAGGAGACCGTCGACCGGGACGCCGCGATCCTGTTGGCCGATGCCGCGGAGACAGCAGGGGTGCGTCGCTACGTGATGATCTCGGCGATGGGGGCCGACGCGGAGGCGCCCGACGACGCCGGGGATCCCGTCTTCGTCACGTACCTGCGGGCGAAAGGAGCCGCGGACGACGCCGTCCGGAGGCGGGAGACGCTCGACGCGACGATCGTGCGCCCCGGTCTGCTCACCGACGATCCGGGTACCGGGCGGGTGAGGATCGCATCGTCGACCGGGCGCGACAGCATTCCCCGCGAAGACGTCGCCGCGGTGCTTCTCGAGGTTCTCGACACCCCGGACACCGCCGGAACGACCTTCGAGGTGATCTCCGGCGACACGCCGATCGCCGACGCGGTGATTGCATCACCCCGCGACTGACGAACGCGGCAGCCCGCGTCTCGGTCCGCTCACCACATCAACCCGCGGATCATCTCCGTGGGCGGGATGTCCTCGACCGCGACCAGGCCCGCGGGCGCCCGGCACACCCAGTCGATGGCGTTGACCGCCCGCGCGGCAGTGGAGAGACACCCGGCGTCGGTGACGTCGAGAACGGGATGGGACAGGTGGGTGCTCACCTCCACCCGTGGCTCGCCTTCCACGATCACCTTGTGCACGCCGAGGTGCCCTTCGGGCGGGAACTCCCACTGCGGGCCGGCCGCGGAGGTCAGCCTGTTGATGTGTTCGACGGTGATGACGGGTTCGCCGTCGCGTATCCCAACGGCTGCGAACCGCACGGCGGCCATGTGCCCGGGTTCGACCGTCGTCATCTTGCATTCGATGCGCTCGGGTGTGTACCAGGGGTCGCACCGCTCACGCACTTCGTCGAGTTCCACGTCGAGGTGGGCGGCGAGGTTGCGCACCAAGCCGCCGAACAGTGACGCGATGACCCCCGGCTGGAACGCCATCGGAAGCTCGTCGGACGGGCTGCTACCGAAGCCCATCGCCGTTCCGGTGTATTCGAAGTCGTCGTAGTTGCCGTAGTCGAAGATCTCCTGGACGGTGACCGATCGCGCGCGGGTGACCAGACTCAGCGCGGAGTGCACCGCCGTGTCCCCCGAGTAACCGGGGTCGATGCCGTTGACGTACAGCGAGGCGTTGCCCTGCTCGCACGCCTGTTCCAACGGCGTCCGCAGCCAGTCGTCGGCCTGTTTCGGCGTCACCAGCCACACCATCGACGTGCCGACCACGTTGACACCCGCGGCGAGCAGCTTCGACATCTGCTCGATGGCCTCCATCGGCCGCGTCTCTCCCAGCGCGGTGTAGACCACGCAATCGGGTTTCAGCGCGATCAACGCGTCGAGGTCGTCCGTGGCGACGACCCCGGTCGGTTCGCTCAGACCGCACAGTTCCGCGGCGTCCCGCCCGATCTTCTCGGGGTTGGCGGCGTGCACGCCGACCAGCTCCATATCGGGTCTGCCGATGATCGCCTGCAACGAGTGCCGCCCGACGTTACCGGTGGAGAACTGAACCACTCTGCGCATCCTGATGTGTCCGTTCCTGCTCAGTAGTCGGGGATCGGGAGCGGCGAGTTGTTCGAGTCGATGCCGCCGTCGACATGGAAGATCGCGGCGACTCCTCACCTTGTTGTGGGGAGTTTCGGGCTGATTCCGCCGAGCATGAGGTAGATCATCGAGGTCAGTGATTTGGCGGTGTGATGGCCGTAGCC
>NZ_JACKSH010000038.1 GCF_025821625.1 Mycolicibacterium pyrenivorans | reverse complement strand
CACGCCGCGCTCGGGCACCAGCCCCGGCAGCGGGGCGCGCGATCCCGGCCGCTCGCCGGTGCGGATGGCGCACGCCGCCGCCAGCGCCGGTTGCGCTCTGCTGCCGGTGAATTCGAGCGCCGTCCAGATCTCGCCGGCATCCGACGACCACACCTCGGCCAAGGTGTCGGCCAGCCCGTCGTCCACCCCGATTCGGTAGGCCGCCACGAAGCCCCGATCGTCGCTGACGGCGCGCCAGGTCTCCGTCCCCTGCCCCGGCAGCGGGGTGGCTGCGGCGTCCCTGGACGCGTCGTCGACGGCCATCTCCCACCCCGTCTCCCGCAGATGGTCGGCCAACCGCCTCCCTGTGATGTCGACGGTGTCCTGCAAAGGGATTCGTGGTGACCGCGCAGCCAGCGCCGCGACGTTGTCGGCGGCTCCCATGGTCAGGCTCACCCAGGTGGTGCGGATGCCCGCGACGTCACGGCTCGTCACGCGCACCTTGTCGAAGCGGATGCCGTAACGATCGAGGTACCCGGCGATCAACCCCAGTGGAAGGTCACTCGCCTCCCCCGGATCGACGCGCAGCACCACGGTGGCGAACTCGCCGGCCAGATGGCTGCCGCCGATGTGGTTCCGGCGGCGCCACATGGCGATCCGGCGGGCGACGATCGTCGTCACGAACAATCCCCGCCACCACGCGAACAGCACGACCGCCACGGCGACCGCGACACCGAGAAGCCAGCGGTCGGCGGGCGACTGCCACGGATAGGCCATCGCAGCCGGAACGGCGACAAGCAAAGCCAAGGTGATTCGGACGATCATGAAGTCCTGTCCTTCCGTTTCGCGCTCACCACGAGCGCGGCGAGAACCAGAGCCGCGAGCACGCCCATTCCGGCGAACGCGACCACGCGCGGCGTCGGATCCTCCGGCGCGGGCGTGGGTGGTGCTGCGGTCTGCCTGACCGCGGCCGGGTCGAGAGCCACCTCGGGGGGGACCTGCCAGGTCAGCGCTGCGACGGGGTCGACGGTTCCGCGCCCCACCAGGTTCGACGGTGACCGGGCCGCGGTGCGCGCGGTCGCGGTGAGGCGGTTCACCACCTGCTCGGCTTTGAGTTCGGGAAACCTGCTGCGCACCAAGGCCGCAACGCCGGAGACGTAGGCCGCCGCATAGCCGGTGCCGCTGATCGGGGAGAACTCCTGCTCGTTGTTCGGCATCCCGTTGGCCAGGCCGCCGTCGGCGTCGTTGCTCACCGAAGTGATGTTCTCACCCGGTGCGGCCGCCCCCATCCACGGACCGGCCATGGTGAACGGCGACGGCTGCCCACCGGGGGTGAGGGAACCGACCGACAACACGTACGGCTGCCACCACGACGGGACCGACACCGAGGTGACGCTCGACCAGTTCCGCGGATCGGACGGCCTGGCCGGGTCGCTGAGCGGGTTGGACTCGCAGGCCGTTCCGTTGCCCCCGCCGCCCCGTGCGTCGCCGGCCGCGGCGACGATCACCACGTCCTTGTCCACCGCGGCGTACCGCAGCGCGGCACCCAACTGACTCTGGTCGATGTTCTTGTTCGCCGGAATGCACGTCGCCGTGGAGATGTTGATGACGCGGGCGCCGAGATCGGCGGCGCGCACCACGGCGCGGGCCAGCGTCGCGACGTCGATCGCCGCCTGCGCGACGATCGGGTCCTCACCCGGGTCGCGGGGCGCGAACCGCGCCGAGGTCTGCCGGATCGAGACGATGCGCGCGTTGGGAGCCACCCCGGAGAAGCCGTCGCCGCCGGGTTTTCCCGCGATCAGACCTGCCACCAGCGTGCCGTGCCCGTCACAGTCGGTGAGGCCGTCGGTGGCCTCGACGAAGTCCCCGCCGGGCTCCACATCGGGCAACCGTGGCCCGGGCTTGACCCCGGTGTCGATGACCGCAATCAGCTGACCCTCACCCCTGCTGTGCTGCCACGCCTCAGACAGGTTGAGCGACAACTGATTCGGGCTTGCCGCGCCGGGGACACTTCCGGGGACGACACCGCTGGCGACGCACTCGCCGCGCTGGGCCATGGGTTGCACCGGTCCCGCGCTGCCGGACGGAGGAACCGCCGCCGGATCCACCTCGGGCGGAGTGATCGCCCCGGCCGACGGTCCGCTGACCGCCAGCACCGTCAGCGTCACCGCCGCGATGGCGCCTGCGCGTCGGATCACCGATTCAGCACCAACGCGAACAGTCCCACCGCATAGGCCATCACCGGGATCAGCGACGCATCGATGGCCGTGGCGAGGAAGCCGAGGAGCCGCCGCATCGGCAGCGAATAGGTCTCCGGCGTACCGATTCTCGGGTTGAGCGCGACCACGACCCAGACTGCCACCAAGGCCGTGAGCACCGCCAGCGCCCACCACGCCGCGGCGTAACCGCCGGCGGTGACGAACAAGACGAGCAGCACCGTGGTGACGAGGTATGCGTGCCCCAGCAGCCACGCCTTGCACGGCGCGGAGTCCCACACCCGGGCGCGCAGGGCGGCGCCCGACGCGGCGGCGACCACCAGGTACCAGGCCCATGGGGACGCGGCACCGTCCCCGCTGACGGCGGGCCACACCACCGCGACCGACCCGAGGACGGCCAGCAGCACCCCGGCGGCGATGAAGCCGGTCTGGTGGGAGTCACCGGCGCGGATGCGCCGGGGCAGGTCCTCGAGAACCCGCAGCGGCGGTGCCGACGGCGTCGGATCGCCGGGGGCGGGGATCACCGGTACGGGTAGGCGCGCGCACAGCGCGGAGAGTTGCGCGGCCTGCACGGTGACAAGGAGGGCCACCAGGATCAGCGCGCATCCGATGGCAAGCGGTGAGAGCGTCCACAGCGACGCAGCGACGGCGGCCGACAGGACACCGAGGGCGGTTGCGGCCGTGGCGGTGAACAGCGCAAGGGCACGCTCACCGAGCGTGATGCTGATGATCGACCAGGCCGCCACTCCCGCGGCGGCGAGCAGGATGTGCGCCGCACCGAAGTCGCCGGGGACGGCCAGCGCGAACGCCGCCGCCACCGGCGGGAGCGCGGCCCCGGCAAGCGCGGTCGCGACTCGCGGTGAACCGGGCCTGCTCAGCAGTGCGCCCAGCAGCGTGGCCACGGCCACCGCGCTGACGGTGAACAACCCGACCGGCGTGCCGGTGGCGACACGGTGCACGACGGCCACCGCGGTCGCGACGAGGATCAGGCCGATGACGGCCAGCGTTGCGGCCCGCTTGATGTTCTCGGTACCCCAGGGGCGTTCGCGGGCGATCGAGAAGATCATCGCGGCGTCGGCGATGTCCTCCACGATCCGCGGTGCCGGCGGTCCCACCGGCACCGGTTGCAGCGCCAGCAGGTCACCGTCGACGACGCCCACCGTGTTCAGCGTGGCGTCGAGACTGAAAGGCGCCCCGCCGATGGGGGCCAGGCTCATCAGTTCCGCGGTGTCACCCGCCTCGTCGGCGGGGACCACGATGCGCCGCACCGCCGGGATGACCTCCCGCAGCGGCAGTTCGGCGGGCAACGCGACCTCGGTGAGGCGGCCGCTGCCGTCGGCGTCGCCATCCTCGCCCGACGCGGCGGCGAGCACGGCGACGCGGACAATGGGCATCACCGCGTTGTTGGGTGTGATCAAAGCGGGGTCTGGCATTCTTCTTCTCTCTGCATGGGTGTGTCGAAGTCTCGGGTGAGGGCGTGGTCGGGGAACCACGGTCCGTCGGGCAGTGCGGCCGTGAGGCGTTCGACAGCAGCGGCGATCGCGAGCGGAGCGCCAGGGGCGAACGTCGAGATCCACTCCCCGTCGAACGCTTTCGACGGGCTGACCAGCACCCGGCCGAGCGAGGTGTCCACGATGCTCACGCCGACGTCGGTGCTGACCCGGTACCCGTCACGATGCTCGCCCGCCACGATCTCCACGTAGCTGCGGCTGTCCTCGAACGCGGCCACCACCACCGGGCGCGCGGACGAAGGAATTCCCAGGTAGTCCAACATGTCCCGCACCGAGGCGCCGCGGCGGATCTGTTCGTCGGCCTTGGCGCCGGCACGAGCGGGCAACGCGAACTCCTCGAACCGGGCGGGCGCTTGCCCGGACAGTCCGGCCGAGAGCACCGGCACCAACGCCTGCGGGTGATCGATGTCCATGGCCGTGAACGTGATGAGCTCGGCGCTGCGCAGCGCGACGACCGTGCCTGCGGCGTTGCGCGCGACGATGCCGCGCAGCATCGCGCCGCCCCCGGCGACGAACCTGAGCTCGAGCCACCGGCGCGGTCGGCAGACGATCCGAATCCATTGTGCGACCGCAGGTTCTACGAGTCGGTCGGCGGTCATGACGCCGAGACCCGTCAGCCCGTCGACCTGATCGTCCTCGAACTCCGCCCGCTGCGCCATGTCGCTGTAGGGCGGGGTGACGGCCAGCACCCACGGAAACGATCCGGCGCCGAGGACGTCAGCGAGGAACCACGCGGCCCCGGCACTCAGCTCGACGGCGTTAGCGCGCACTGGACCCGATCAGCCCCACTTGGCGCCCTCGGCCTGGTCCCGCGCGGCCATCGAGGTGGTGTTCATCTCGTGTGTGCTCGCCATGGCGCGGTAGGCGCGGACCAACTCCTCGAGGCTGGTGTTCCACTGGGCCTGCCATGCCTGGTAGGTCATCCCGGTGTCCCCCTGCCAGGCTCCCTGGAGCGCGGCCTGCTCGCTGGCGATATCGGCGCCTACTGCGTGCAACGCCCCTGCGTAACTGGACATCTCGCCGGCGTGCGCGATCATCGCCGGGTAGTTGTACATGATCTGTGACATCGAAGTCCCTTTCGTGTGGTGGCGCCGGCTCAGAAACCGGTGTAGTTGCCGGCGGCGGCGGCGTCCTCGGCGACGTACGAGCCCGCGGCGTCACCGATGTTGGCCTGTGCGACGTCGAGCAGGGCGTTGACCTTCGCGGAGACCTCGACGAAGCGGGCGTGCGCTGCCTGGAACGCCGCCGACGACTCACCCATGTGGAAGGCCTGCGACGACTGGGCCGCCTGCTCGGCCTGCGCGATCGTGCTGCGCATCAGCGCCGCCTTGGCGCCGAACGCGCTCTCTGACGCGACGAGCTGGGGGATGTGAGCATCCAAGAGGCTCATGGGTTTTCCTTTCCCTTGTGGTGGTTGTGGCGATCTTCTCGGTCAGTCTGGTCGTCGGCGGTCGGATCCCAGGTGCCGGGCAGCATCGGGCTCTTGGGGCCGCCGCCGAATGAGTCGCCCGCCAGAGTGGTCAGCCCCGACGCCTCGGCGGTGCCCGTGGATACGGTGCCGGCGAAGCCCATGGGTCCCGCGCCTCGCGTCGAGGCGCTCACCCGCGGGTCGGGCGCCGGTGGTGCGTCCTGTTCGGGCTCGTCCTCGTAGTCGATGAACGCGTCGGCGTAGCCGCGGCCCATGATGTCGTCCTTCTGGCGGCGCCGGCGCTTGCGCCGCTCCGCTGCCGAGGCCGCGACGCCCGACGCGGCCGCGGGAATGCCGGCAGCAGGTGCCTTGGCGGCCGTCGAATCGCGCACGGTCGGCGAGAAGCCTCCGCCGGGGTTCTGACCCACGACGGCGTAGGGCACCAGTGGCACGGCACCGGCAGCCGGGGCGGCCGCGACCGATCCGGACGATGCGGCGACGGTGCTCACCGGGGCGGCGGCGGTTCCGCCCGGTGCGGGCGTGGCGATGCCCGCCGCCGGCAGGGGCTGTTGTTCGGTGCGCCCTGCCGGAGCCTGGGTGGCAGGGGCCTGCTCCTCGGCGGGGGTGTCGGCCGGCGGCGCGGGCAGTTGGTTGAGCAGGTGCTGGCCCACGCCGAGCACGATCGCCAGGGTGGTCGCCAGCAGCGGCATCAGGAGCAGCGACGGGTAGAGGATCGAGGCACCCACCCACGAGACCGCCTGGTAGACAACGGCCAACAGGAACGGGCCCCACGTGACCAGCGCCGCCGCCGGGTTGGTCAGGAAGTCGGTGATCAGCTGGATCGTGTTGCCGATCGGGTCCCGCAGGAAGTTGATGATCGGCTCGAACAGGAACCGGAGAATCTCTCCGTACACCCTGATGAGGTCGGCGATGATGTCGCCGACGTTCAACGCGGATCCCGCTTCGGCGGCCTGCACCTGCGCCGCGGAGTTCATCAGATCCGCTGCGGCCCTTCCCGCCTCACCGACACCGGGGATCAGGACGAACGGCGCCGGCGTCGAGGCCGGGGTCGCGGCGACCGCCGCACCCGACACGGCTTCGTAGGCGCTCATCGTGGTGGCCGCCTGAATCCACATGCGGACGTAGTCGGCCTCGTTGAGGACGATCGGGATGGTGTTGATGCCGAGGAAGTTCGTCGCGACCAGCACACTGTGGGTGGCGTGGTTCAGCGCGAGTTCGGGCAACGTCGGCATGGTCGCCACAGCGGTCGTGTAGGCCGCGGCCGCCGTCTGGTGCTGCACCGCCGCGGCGGCGCTGTTCGCGCTCTGTTGGGCCAGCCAGGCCAGGTACGGGGTGTGCGCGGCCACGTACTGCTCGGAGCTGACGCCCTCCCAGGACCCGGCCTGCACAGCGCCGAGAATGCTGGTCAGTTCCGCTGCGGCTGAGGCGTACTCGGTACTCAGCGACTGCCACGCGCTCGACGCGGCAATCAGTGACCCCGGACCGGGGCCGCTGCTCAGCAGCGCGGAGTGCACCTCGGGCGGCAGTGCCATCCACACTGGGGATGTAACTGGGGCGAGCGAAGCGACGGGGAATGTAACTGGGGATGTCATGTCAGCCTCGGGCGATCAGGTACGCGGACGCGGCCATCGCGTCACCACTGGCGTAGCTGGCCGCCGACTCGCCGACGCCGACGCCCGAGCGGCCGAGTTCTTCCACGGCCTGCGCGGCCACCGTCTGCTGCTCGGCTCCGTGGGCGCTGAACCGGGCGGCGGTCTGCAGGGACACCGGATCGGCGGCCGGCGGGACGACGGCACTCGTCAGGGGTGCCGCCGCGGCGTGCACGGCCGCCATCCGCGCGGTGAGTGCTTCCACGGCCGCACTGGCGGCCGTCAGGCCTTCGGGCACTACTCGCAGTGTCATCAGCTGTATTCCTCTCCACTGTGTCGTCCTCGCGCTGCCACCGATTCGGCAGCCAGCGGGTTGACGAGTTGGACGTAGGTCGGGGTGTCGGAATCACTTCGGTCGTCGAGCAGCATGCCGCGGCCCACCGGCAGCCTGCTGAACCTGTGTCCCCGGATCTTCCCGCTGTCCTGGGGATTACCCGACAACATGAGCGTCGTCGCCTGCAGGTCGTTGAGCCGCCGCAGCAGCGGCGCCGTCATCACCTCATGGGCCGAGCCTGCTGCCCTGGCGGTGACGATGACGCGCAATCCGAGATCGGATGCCTGCGCCAGCAGACCGATCAGCGGGGTCCACGGCCGCTGGCCCACGAAGGGTCCGCAGGCTGCGGGGCCGTCCGGGATCTGATCGACGTCGTCGACGATCAGGTAGTGGATGTGGCTGCCGGTCCCGTCGGCAGTGCCGTTCGCGGTGGACCTGTAGTCCCAGCCGCGGAGTTCCTGCGGACTCAACCCCGCAGGGGGGCGGCGCTTCTCGAGCAGTGCGGACAGCCCCAGCATGGCCGGGGTGATCCGGTCGATGCTGGGCGTGTACTCGTTGTCTGGGAACAGAGGCTCGTCGACCAACTGCAGTCGGCGGTCGATCACGGTGAACGCCACCTGATCGGGGCGCGAGTTCTCCCGGATCGTGCGGATCAGGTGGCGCAGCAGCGTGGTCTTGCCCGTCTTCGCATCACCGAAGACCATCAGCAACGGGTTGTCGGTGAAGTCGACGCTGACCGCGGCCAGGTCCTCCTCGCGCTGTCCGATGACCACCCGCTCCGGCGCCGGGTACAGCGAGCCGAAGGCCTCTTGCGACAGGTTCGTCGGCAGTAGGCGCACCGGAGGTGCACTCAGACCTGGGTAGCGGACGTTGATCGCGGGGATGGATTCGGTTGCGGGAAGGGCGAACAGGAAGTGCTCGGCGGCCATGGTCAGCCCGCGGCCCGGCTGGTCGACGGGTACCCCTTCGGCGGGGCGTCGCAGCGCACCCATGACCCGGACATTGCTGTCGCGGGAATCGTGCAGGCGCAGTTCCAGCCGCAACCCCAGCCCGTCGCGCATCGCCAGCGGCACCTCGAGCCAGTTCGGAGTCGTGATCACCACGTGGATGCCGTAGGACAGGCCGGCGTTGACCAGCTCGGTCACCCTCGACAGCAACGGGTTCCTGGTGTTGAAGGTGTCGGTGTTGTCCCGGCTGAAGGCGTAGAGGTTGTCGATGAGCAGGAACACCTCGCCGTAGCCGTCCCGGTACTCGCCGTTGCGGGTCGCACCGACCTTCTGGCGCGCCCGAAGCAGCTGCTCGAGCTCGCCGAAGGTCCGGCGGATCCGTTCGGACTCCAGCGGCGAGGCCACGCTGCCGACGTGGGCGAGCTCCTCGAGGGCACGCAGCTGCCCGCCGCCGTAGTCGAGGCAGTAGAACGTGACGTCGCCGGGTGCGTGCAGTGCCGCAGCAGACAGCACGAAGGTCTGCAGTGCCGTCGACTTGCCCGACTTCGGCCCGCCGTGGATGACCATGTTGGCGGCGGCCGAAGAGGCATCGAAGACCAGTGGGTCGCGGCGCATCTCGAACGGCCGGTCGATCTCCCCCAGCGGCCAGCGCCACTGCCCCGCACCGATCCCCGCACGCTCGAGCACGTCGTCGAGCGGCATCGTCTCGTCCAGCGGGGGAAGCCACAGCTGTGGTGCCCGGGGCCCGTAGTGCGCGAGCTGGTCACCGATCGTCGCGATCAGCTTTCGCGGGGGCAGGACTTCGACGTCCGCGCCGTCGTCGACGATGACGGTGTCGGGCTCGGGATCCACCCAGCCCGCGCTGAACAGTTGCGGCGCTGGGATGGCGTGCACGACGATCGACCTGTCGACCCTGGGCGGCTCGTAGATGCCGTCGACGTAGGTGCTGCGGAACTTGACCGGCCGCGCTCCCGGCGCAGGCACCAGGAATCCGACGCCCTTGTGTTCCCTGCCGGACTCGATGTGATAGGCGTCCTCCACGCCGATGATCTGGCGGGACACGCTCGGGCTGGCGACCTTCAGGCCGATGCGGTACGAGGTGTTCTTGTCGATGTCCTTGATTCGGCCGACATCGAGCGTCTGCGATGCGAACAGGATGTGGATGCGGAACGAACGGCCCTTGCGCGCAACGTAGTCGAACAGGTCCGCGTACTCGGGATGGTCGGCGAGCATCAGCGTGAACTCGTCGGCGACGACGAACAGCGTCGGCAGCGGCGGCAGATCGTGACCCGCCGCGATGGCGGCCTCGTACTCGGTCACCGAGTTGAAGGCGCTGCCCTGCACCCGGCGTCCGGACTCCTTGAGCAGTTGTTCACGGCGCGCCACCTCGCCCCGGAGGGTGTCGGCGAATCGGTCGGCCAGCGAGCGCTTCTCGGCCATGTTCGAGATGACGGCAACCACCTGCGGGAAGTTGCGGAAGATGTCCGCGCCCGCTTCACCCTTGAAGTCGGCGTAGATGACGATGAGTCGTTCGGCCGAATGAGTTGTCAACAGCGCCAGCAGGATCGACATCAGGGTCTGCGACTTGCCCGAGCCCGTCATGCCGATCATCAGGCCGTGCGGCCCCATGCCGCCCTCGGCCTCGTCCTTGAGGTCGAAGTACAACGGTTCGCCGGTCGCCGTCACTCCGATGGGGACCCTCAGCTCGTCGTCCCGGTTGCGGGGGGCCCACAGGTCGGCGACGTCGAGCGCCGAGGCGTCGGGGATGCCCAGCAGCGTGGAGAAGGTGGCACCGCCGGTGGTGGCGGACCTGCCGTGGCTGGGGTTGGAATCCCACCGGGACAACCTGCGGGCGATGTGCCTGGCGTCGTCGGGGGCGAGCCGGTCGGCGGCGTCGATGAAGGCGTTCCACCCGCCGTTCTGCCAGCGACGGATCGCGCCGTCGGCGATCCGCAGGATGGGGCGCTCGGGATCCGGATACTGTTCGCGGTGCGGTTCCTGCGCGGACCGGTGGATGACCGTCACCCCGGCGAGGCCGCGGCCGACGAAGTCCTCGGGCTCCGCATCGGGGTCGTCGAGCACGATGAGCAGATGCTTGGCATCGACAGCGCCGTTGCCGGTGAACCGGTCGCGACCGGCGAGGGCCGGGGCCAGCAGCCTGCGCAACGCGGACGGTTCGGTGGCGAGGTAGCGGGCCGGGCCGACGCCGTCGACCTGGCCGGGCACGTCCACGTGCGGCAGCCATTTCAGCCATGACCAGCCGCTCTCTTCCAGATCGGCTCCGGCAAAGGCGATTCCGAGGACGGACGGGTCGTGCCACGTCATCGCCTGCGCGATCCACGCGCGCATCGCAGCGGCCACCTCCTCGTCATCGCCGGTCACCGTCACGTGGGAGACCCTGGTGAGGTCGATGCCGGCAGGCGCGTCGTGCACCGTGCGCTGGGTGTCGAGCAGTCCGCGCAGGGTGCTGTGCGACACCGGCTCCAGGTCGATCTCGTCGGCGGTGTCCTTGACACGCAGTGTGGCGTCGAGCGCCTGATCGTGCAGGCCGGCACGCAGGACCAGGAAGTCGGGGTCGCGCGGGTCCCGCTCCCACTGCCTGCGGGTGCCCGGAATGCTCGCCAGCGCAACCGGTTCCGGGTGCGACCACAGCAGTGCGGCTCGCTGTTCGTTGGCGTGGGCGCGTACGTTGTCCCGAACCACCGACAGATAGCGCAGGTAGTCGGCGCGCTCGGCGTCGACCTCCTCGGTGCGCATCTTGTTGTCCGATCCGCGGTACAGCGCGGTCGCGGCCAGCAACAGCACGAACGGGAAGAACAGCGTCGTGGGCGAGATCAGCCGCATGCCGGTCGCAACCAGCGCGACGATCATGCCGACGATCAGGATGACGATCAGGTACGGCAGCGCCCGGCGCAGCAGCGACGGCGGCACGACCCGCGGAAGCTCCGGCGGTGACTCGATGGTGATGGTGCCCTTGCGTGTCACCGGCGGCGAGATCCGCTTGCGGTGCTCGAAGATCAGCCTGCTCACGGGCTCTCCAAACCGGGGGTTTCCAGGCGCGCCGGCGCCGGGTCGGGCGGCAGTGCGTCGTGGGCCAGTAGTGCGTCGACGCGCGACAGCGTGGGTCCCGCGGCGAACTGCGACAGCACCGACCACGGAATGGGTAGCGGCGCCGAGGTGAGGCCGAGGGCGGCGACGGTGTCGGCGCCCGCCGAACCCGATCCCGATTCACCGGTGTCGATCCCGTAGCGCACCCCGGTGTCGCTCACCCAGAACAGCGCACCGGCACTGTCGACGAAATAGCCGGTGCCCGGTGGAAGTGCCACCCGGTCGGCGGGCCCACCGGGCACGCCCGAACTGACCAGCTCCAGGGTGCGCACCCCGTCCGGGATCGGCAGCGCCGCGCCGGACAACACCGACAACGAAGAAGTCTGCGCGCCTTCAGGTTTCGACCAGGCGGCGCACGTCACCGGATCGGTGCCGGAGTCGACCAGGGTGACCGGTTCCGACGGGAAGGCGGCGGTGTCGATCGCACGGACCGCCGGAATCCGAGCGACGTCGTCGGCGCCCAGGCGCGGCGGCTGATCGAGCCCGTAGGATTCGGTGTTGCGCAGGACGGAGGCCAGCACGCCCGAGATCGGCTGCAGCCCGTCGGCGAGCACGACGTAGTGGCGCAACGTGTTGTCGGCCTCGTAGGCGACGACGACGCCACCCACCGGGACCGCGACGGGCAGCGCGACGGTGGTGGGTCCCCCCGCTCCGGGGATCACGGGCGACGTCAGCGGGGGAGCTTCAGGAATTGCGTTGAACAGTCCGGTCGCAATCGGCTGCGGGGCCAGGACCTCACCGCCGATACCGAGGCCGTCGGTGACCGCGCGGTCGGCGAGGTCGATGGGGCTGCGCTTGCCGTCCCACAGCAGCCAGGTCCGGCCGTCGTTCTCGGCGAGCACGGCGTGGCCCGCCGGTAGCGCGGCGGCGCGCTCACCGCCGGGCGCGGGTTCGCCCGCGATGACGGTGACGCCGGTGGTGCCGGGTGTCCCCGCTGCGGCGTCGCACACCGTCCAGTAGGCGTCCCGAATACTGTTGGGGACCATGCGTTCCGGCGCTCCGGGTATCCCCAGCATGTTCCCCCGCGCGAACTGGTCGAGCTCGCCACTCTTGACCAGGGTGGGGTTGTCGGCCCTGCCGGTGATGAGGCGCGCCGAGGCCAGGTTGAGCACCGGGTGCAGCTGATCCCCGAGCCGGACGTACAGCGCCGCGGACTCGCGGTCGGCGAGCACGGAGTCGGTGCCCGCGGCGCCCGACGGGCGGATCATCGAGAACAGGAAGCAACCGATCAGGCCGGTCACCAGGATCAGCGCACCGACGAGCACCGAGCGGGACTGGGTGCGCAGCGGGTCGACGAGCATCCGGGTGTCGTGCAGGGCTACGCCGGATGCGATGCGGCGCATGACGAATCGCCATCCGGTGACCTGATGACGGGTGACGAAGCCGCGCCGGTAGCTGACACCCTCGGGGTTCTCGTTGGTCGGGGTGCGGGAACTGAACGAGCGCCGATCCCCATCCGGCGGGGTCACGCGGGCACCGACAGGCCGAGGCCGCGCAGCAACGGTGCGGCCGACTGGCCGACATCGGTGGCGGTGATCGTCATCAGCTCGTCGTCGGTGAAGTCGTCGAGATGGGAGTGATCGAGTCGATACTCGCGCTCCTCCTCGGACCGCTCGACGAGGTTACGGACGAACCTGCCGTTGCCCGCGATGTCCAGGCTGCGACGCGCCACACCGGTGGCGTCCGGTGTCGACGACTCCGCCAGGTGGGCGAACAGACGCTCCATGTCGGTGCGGGCTGCGTCCTCGAAGCGCGAGTCGCGCTTCTCGGCCATGCGCGTTGCGATTTCGACGAGCTCCTTCGGTGTATACGACGGGAAGTCGATGCTGCGGGTGAACCGGGACCGCAGACCCTCGTTGGTGTCCAGGAACCTGTCCAGGTCCTTGCGATATCCGGCGACGATGACGACCAAGCGGTCACGGTCGTTCTCCATACGGGCGAGCAGCGTGTCGATCGCGACCAGTCCGAAGTCGTTCTTGGCGCCGGTGGACACCAGCGCGTACGCCTCGTCGAGGAACAGCACCCCGTCGAGCGCGCTGTCGATGATGGCGTTGGTCTTGGCCTCGGTCTCGCCGATGTGCTGGCCGATCAGGTCGGCGCGATGCACCTCGCGGACGGTTTCCTTCTTCAACAGCCCCAGGCCGCAGTAGATCTTGGCCACCACGCGCGCGATCGTGGTCTTGCCGGTGCCGGGAGGGCCTGCGAACACCAGGTGGTTGGTGCGCTGAGCGACGGTCAGGCCACGCTCCTGCCGCCTGATCGACATCGCGACAGAGCTTTTCAGACGAGCCACCTGATACTTGACCTCTTCGAGGCCGATGAACTCGGCCAGCTCGGCCTCGGCCTCGATGAGCAGGTGGGCCTTGCGGTCCTTGGCGCCGGGGTCGACGAAGTCGGCCTCTCCGGGCTCGCTGTCCGGATCCCAGGGGTCGGAACGCGCCTCGATGCGCGCAGCGGTGGTGGTGGCGATCCCGAAAGACGTGTCCGACAGCGCGTTCTCGATGTCGGTGTTCTCGGGGTTGGCGGCGTAGAGCTCCTGCAGCAGTTCGGTGGCGTCCTCGTCCTCGCCCTGCGCCCGCAGTGCGAGCGCCTTGGCGAACGCGCCGTCGACGGCGGCGACGGCGATCGGTCCTTCGGGTCGTTCCAGATGCGACAGCGCCGGGGCGAACATGCCCAATCGGGCCAGGGCGATGCCGAGCGTCACGCGGGCGGCGTGGGCATAGGTCTCCTCCAGCGACTCGTTCGCGACCACCGGGGTCAGGAGCCGTACCACGTCCGACCATCGCGCGGCGCGGTAGTAGATCGCCCCGCGCACCCAGCGGGCTTGCAGCCAGCCGGGTTTGCGGTCGAGGAGTTCGCCCACCAGACGGTCCGCCGCAGCCCACCGTGCGGATCCCTCGACGGAGTCGGCCAGCCGCGCGGCGTAGGCGAGGGCGAAGTCGTCACGCGTGGTGGCGCGGAACTGGAGGTAGAGGCCCGTGTCGTAGGCGAAGCCGAGAGCGTCTGGGGCCAGCGCGATCTCGCGTTGCAGCACCCCTGCGGTTGCGGAGGTTTGCCAGACGGCCTCGATCACCTGCGGTGAGGTGTCGCCGGCGGCGGCCAGCCCGGTCCACGCGTCGCACTGGTCGTTGGCGATGCGCGTCAGTGCGGCGAAGCCGGACCTTGCGGCGTGCAGGTCGGCCGGACGCTGCCGGTCGTGCACGGACAATCCGAGCGCGCGGCAGCAGGTCGCGAACCGGCTGACGACGTCGGGATCGACCCGGGGGGCTCCGGTGGCGGGAGCCGCGAGCGTGTCACTTGCCATTTCCATGAACTGTGTGTCGCGGACTGCCTGCGCCCGGTCGATCGACCGAGCCCCGGTCCCCCGCCATCTCCCTTACGAATGGTTATGTATGCCTAAGCTAACTTTTGCTGAAGTTAGCATTGCATAACCAAACTGTCGAGACGCACGGGTGCCGCCGACGGGGTGAGTCAGGTCACCCATCTGCCCGCCTCGAGCGGGCTCACACCAGTGGACGGCCCGTCCGGATACGCCAGTCGACGTCCTTGAGCAGAAGGTTGAACGGGAACTCGCGGACGAACCGCGGCGACACCTTGTTGAAGGCGCGCAGCACAGCGATCAACCGGTCGAAACGCCGCTGGCGCGCCGCGTCCCAGGGCAGCCGCATCTCGTCGCGAAAGCGCTGCGGCAGGAAGCCCGTGGTGATCAACAACGCCAGGTTCTCGGAACCGCGGCGCAGCGGCCCGGGCAGCGTCAGACCACGCAGCCGGGACGCGGCGATCGGATACAGGTACTCACGGATGGCGTCGTCGATGTGCACCTCGTCCAAGGACTTCTGCCAGTAGCGGTCGAACGCCGCCCGGTCGGGCGGCCACATGTCCTCGGGCACCTGGAGCATCGTGGCCAGCGACCGGCCCTGCAGGTAGAGCCGGTCGGCGGTCTGCTCGTCCATCTCGCCGACGAACAGGCGATGCACGTCGACGACGCCCTTGTACAGGCAGGCGCCGACCCACAACTGCAGGTCCTTGTCGAAGGCGTTGTACTTCACCGGGCTCGACTCGGTGGACACCACCTGGGCGTGCGCGCGGTTGACGGCGCGGCGGAACGCGGCCTTCTGTTCGTCGGTGCCGGTGGTGGACACCGCGAGGTAGGTGAAGGTGGTGCGGGCGCGCTTGATCGGGTGCCTGTCGACCCGGCCGCTCTCCACCGGACTCTCCATCACGCCGTACCCGACGCCGGGCCGTGACAGCTGCATGATCACGTTGGCCGGCCCCGCGAGCAGACCGAGGCCGAGCATGCCGTCGTCGTCCCCGGCGGAGTTCCGACGCTGCGGTCGCACCGGGGCCGCGGTCTCGTTCACCGCACCCTCGACGTCCGGCACGGGCGCACCGACCGACTCGTTCACCGTCATGGCGACTCCTCTGTGTTTCCGCAGCAGCACCCAATTGTGCGAACGCCTGTTTCCTGATATTGCTCCCGCGGCGGTCCGGTGTCAATATGGGTAGATGGCCCAGGTCCGTCCGTATCGCGGCGTGGAGGCTCCGCAGCGGATCGCGGAGCGCAGGCGCCGGCTGCTGGAATCGGGTCTGGACCTGCTCGGCGGGAAGACCGTCCCCGCCGATCTGACCGTCCGGGCGATCTGCTCGCAATCAGGCCTGGCAGCCCGCTACTTCTACGAGAGCTTCGCCGACAAGGACGTGTTCGTCGGCGCCGTGTTCGACTGGGTGATCGCCGACATCGCCGCCACCACCCAGGCCGCGGTCGCCGCTGCGCCGCCGCGGGAGCAGAGCCGCGCGGGCATGGCCAACATCGTGCGCACCATCTCCGACGACGCCCGGGTCGGGCGGCTGCTGTTCAGCGCGCGCCTCGCCAACCCGGTGGTGGTGCGCAAACGCGCAGAGTCCGGCGCGCTGTTCGCGCTGCTTTCCGGACAGCATGCCGGTGTCGCACTGCGGCTCGATCACAATGACCGGATCAAGGCCGCCTCGCACTTCGTGGTGGGCGGCGTCGCGCAGACGCTCAGCGCCTGGCTGGCAGGTGACATCGACTTCAGCCCCGCGCAACTGGCGGACCAACTCGCGGCGATGCTCGACCAGCTGGCCGATCCGGTCCTCTACCGCGACCACAACCCCGCCGAAACGGCATTCCAGCAGAAGAAGTTCGAGTAGCCGCCTGCGTGGCTGCGATCTCGGCGCACCAGAGATCAGTGCGCGGTGGGCACCCGGCGGTCGGCCGCCGTCTTCGGCGTGGTCATCGTGTCGAACTCGGTGAATTCCTTGGTCCAGCAGGCGAATTCCAGCGTGATGCCGTCGGGGTCGAGGAAGTAGAACGACCTCACGTAGACCCCGGGATGCACCGTCGCTGACACCTGGGCCGCGCTCTCGTCGTGGTTGAGCACCGGTCCGACCCGCACACCCTTGGCCTTGAGGCGCTGCCGGTACTCGTCGAACTTCTCCGCGGGCACGTGGAACGCCAGGTGGTTCATCGTGCTCACCGCACTGACGATGTCCCCGATGCCGGGGATCGCTTCGGGTGAGGAGATGCCCGGCACCCGGTCGGGTGCGTCGGCGAACCAGAAGAACGCCACGCAGTCGCCGTTGCCGGCGTCGAAGAAGAAGTGCTGGCCCATGCCGCCGGGCAGGTCCAGCGACTTGACCAGCGGCATGCCCAGCACGTTGCTGTAGAAGTCGACGGTCTTCGCCATGTCCGAGCACACCAGGGCGACATGGTTGATGCCGCCGAACTCGAACTCTGTGTTGGTGTTCTGCGGCTTGATCACGATTGCGCGCTCCTCTGGCCACGGGCAGAAACTGAATCTAACATCAGGTTCAGTTTCGAATCAACGACCGAATACGGCCACATCGAATCACGGCAGCGAGGAGCGCAGGAGCAGGTGAGCGTCACCCCCCGCGAACAACTGCCGACCCTGCGCGGCCGTCAGACCCAGGCCGCGATCGACGCGGCCGCCCGGGCGGTCGTGGCACGCAAGGGAATTCTCGCGACCACGGTCGCCGACATCGCCGGAGAGGCGGGCAGGTCCACCGCGTCGTTCTACAACTACTACGACTCCAAGGAGGCGATGGTCCGCGAATGGGCGGTGCGCTTCCGCGATGAGGCGCGGGAACGTTCGCAGGCGGCGGCGCAGCCGGGGCTCAGCCACCGGGAACGCTCGTATCAGGCCGCCGCCGCGCACTGGAACACCTACCGCAACCGGCTTGCCGAGATCGTCAGTGTGTCGCAGATGGCCATGGTCAGCGACGACTTCGCCCAGTACTGGAGCGAAATCTGTTCGGTACCCATCGGGTTGATTACCTCGCTGGTGAAAGAGGCGCAACGGCAAGGGTATTGCGCAGGAAGCGATCCACGGCTGATCTCGGTTGCGCTGGTGTCGATGCTCAACCAGTTCTGCTACAACCAGCTCGCCGGCCAGGCCACCCACGCCGCCGACAGTGTCGACGACGCCGCCTGCATCAAGACGCTCGCCGACATCTTCTATCGGACGATCTATCACCGGGAGGCTGGAAACCATGAGTAGATCAGCGTCCACCCGCACACCCGGGGTCACCAGGGAGTTCGTCGGCCTGGATTCCACCACCGCCCGGCAGGCGGGCTCCGGAGGGCATCCGTGCCAGGGCCTCTACCACCGCGGCGTGGGTCGCAAACCGAAAGTGGCGATGATCGCGAGCCACTACCAGATCGACTTCTCCGAGCACTACCTCGCCGAGTACATGGCCACCCGCGGCATCGGCTTCCTCGGCTGGAACACCCGGTTCCGGGGGTTCGAGAGCAGCTTCCTGCTCGACCACGCCCTCGTCGACATCGGCGTCGGCATCCGCTGGCTTCGCGACGTACAGGGAATCGAAACGGTGATCCTGCTCGGCAATTCGGGAGGCGGATCCCTGATGGCCGCCTACCAGGCCAACGCCGTCGACCGGCACGTCACCCCACTGGAGGGGATGCGGCCCGCGGCCGGCCTCGACAACCTCCCCCCGGCGGACGGCTACGTGGCCAGCGCCGCACATCCCGGACGCCCCGACGTGCTCACCGCCTGGATGGACGCGGCCGTGGTGGACGAAAACGATGCGGTACTGACAGATCCCGACCTTGACCTGTTCAGCGAGCGCAACGGACCACCCTACGATGCGCAGTTCGTGGACCGGTATCGCAAAGCGCAGGTAGCGCGGAACGAAGCGATCACGGACTGGGCAGAGGCCGAACTGGCCCGGGTGCGCGCCGCCGGGTTCTCCGACCGGCCGTTCACCGTGATGCGCACCTGGGCCGACCCGCGGATGGTCGATCCCACGCTGGAGCCGACCAAGCGGCCCGCCAACATGTGCTACGCCGGAGTTCCCGTCAAGGCCAACAGGTCCACGCACGGGATCGCCGCGGCGTGCACCCTGCGCAACTGGATCGGCATGTGGAGTCTGCGCTACGCGCAGACCCGCGCCGAGCCTCACCTGGCCCGGATCACGTGTCCGGCCATGGTGATCAACGCCGACCAGGACACCGGCGTGTACCCCTCCGACGCCCAACGGATCTACGACGCGCTCGGCGGCGCCGACAAGACACAGTGCTCGATCGACACCGACCACTACTTCACCACTCCGGGAGCCCGCACCGAGAAGGCCGACACCATCGCCGCATGGATCGCGCGCCGCTGGTGAGGGTCCTGGCCCACTTCGTGCCCGGCGACAAGGTGCTGGACCACCTTGCACCACAGCAGGATTGGCTTGATATCCGGTACTGCGCCGAGTACGACGACGAGACGTTCTATCGCGAGCTCCCCGACGCCGAAGTGATCTGGCATGTCCTTCGGCCGATCTCCGGCGACGACCTCGCCAAGGCCTCCCGGTTGCGGCTCGTGCACAAGCTGGGCGCCGGGGTGAACACCATCGACGTCGACGTCGCGACCGCTCGCGGCGTCGCGGTCGCCAACATGCCCGGCGCCAACGCGGCATCGGTCGCCGAAGGTGCGGTGCTGTTGATGCTGGCCGCGCTGCGCCGGCTTCCGGAGCTGGACCGGGCCGTCCGCGCAGGCACGGGTTGGCCCTCGGACCCGACGCTGGGTGAGACGGTGCGTGACGTCGGAGGCTGCACGGTCGGACTGGTCGGTTACGGCAACGTCGCCAAACGCGTCGAACGCATCATCGCGTCGATGGGTGGCGAGATCCTCCACACGAGCACCCGCGACGACGGCCACCCGGGGTGGCGCAGCCTGCACGACCTGCTCGCCGTCAGCGACATCGTCTCGCTTCATCTTCCGCTGACCGAGCAGACCACCTCGCTCCTCGACCATGACGCGCTGGCGCGGATGAAGCCGGGCGCGGTGCTGGTGAACACGTCCCGCGGGCCGATCGTGGACGAGGACGCCCTCGTCGACGCGTTGCGCTCCGGCCGCCTCGGCGCCGCCGGACTCGACGTCTTCACGATCGAACCGGTGCCCGCCGACAATCCGCTGCTGGGGCTGGACAACGTCGTGCTGACACCCCACGTGACGTGGTACACCGCCGACACGATGCGGCGCTACCTGGAATTGGCCGTCGGCAACTGCGAACGTCTCCGTGACGGCCGGGACCTGGCGAACCTGGTGAACCAGGTGGCGGGGTAACCTCGGTCCCAACCAACCGGTTGGGACCAGTCACGACGACGTGAAGAACAGGTGCAGCAGCTATGCCCATCGCGATCCTTGAAGAGCACACCGACCTCGCCGACTCGGTGCGATCCCTGGTGGAACGCATCGCGCCGTCGGACGTTCTGCACGAGGCGCTCGAAACCCCCATCCCGAATCCGCCGCCGTACTGGAAGGCGGCAGCCGACCAAGGACTGCAGGGCGTCCACCTCGCCGAGTCGGCCGGCGGGCAGGGCTTCGGCATCCTCGAGCTGGCGATCGTCATCGCCGAGTTCGGGTACGGCGCCGTCCCCGGCCCGTTCGTGCCGTCGGCCATCGCCAGCGCGCTGATCTCGGCCCACGACGCGAACGCGGCAGTCCTCAGGGACCTGGCTTCCGGTGACGTCATCGCCGCCTACGCAATCGATTCCGGGTTGACCGCGACCCGTCACGGCGACGGGCTGGTGATCCGCGGTGAGGTGCGAGCGGTACCCGGCGCCGCCCAGGCGTCGGTGCTGGTGCTGCCGGTCGCGATCGAGTCGGGTGAGGAGTGGGTCGTCATCGATGCCGATCAACTCGAGATCGAGCCCGTCGCCGGCGTCGACCCGCTGCGCCCCATCGCCCATGTGCGTGCCAACGCCGTCGAGGTGTCCGACGACCGGGTGCTGTCCAACCTCAGCCGCACGCTGGCCCGGGCCCTGATGTCGACGCTGCTGTCGGCCGAGTGCATCGGCGTCGCCCGGTGGGCCACCGACACCGCAGCGGAGTACGCGAAGATCCGCGAACAGTTCGGCCGGCCGATCGGTCAGTTCCAGGCCATCAAGCACAAGTGCGCCGGGATGATCGCCGAAACCGAGCGCGCCACCAGCGCGGTCTGGGACGCTGCCCGCGCCATCGACGAGCAGTTGCGCGGTGACACCGGAGACAACGGCAGCCACTACGAGTTCGCCGCCGCCGTCGCCGCGACGCTGGCGCCCGTCGCCGCGCAACACTGTGCCCAGGACTGCATCCAGGTGCACGGCGGCATCGGCTTCACCTGGGAGCACGACACCAACGTGTACTACCGTCGCGCGATCGTGCTGGCGGCCTCCTTCGGCCGGCACGCGGACTACCCGCAGCAGGTGGTCGACACCGCGACGACCACCGGCATGCGGTCGCTCAACATCGACCTCGACCCGGAGACGGAGAAGCTGCGCGACGAGATCCGCGCGGAAGTCGCTGCGCTGAAGGCGATTCCGAAGGAAGAACGCAACACCGCGATCGCCGAGGGCGGCTGGGTGCAACCGCACCTGCCCAAGCCGTGGGGCCGGGCCTCGAACCCGATCGAGCAGATCATCATCGCCCAGGAGTTCTCGACCGGGCGGGTCAAGCGGCCGCAGATGGGCATCGCCGCCTGGATCATCCCGTCGATCGTCGCCTACGGCACCAACGACCAGCAGCAGCGCTTCCTGCCGCCGACCTTCCGCGGGGAGATGATCTGGTGCCAGCTGTTCTCCGAGCCCGGCGCCGGCTCGGACCTGGCCAGCCTGACCACCAAGGCCACCAAGGTCGACGGCGGGTGGCGGATCACCGGCCAGAAGATCTGGACCACCGGCGCGCAGTACTCGCAGTGGGGTGCACTGCTGGCCCGAACGGACCCGAACGCTCCGAAACATCAAGGGATCACGTACTTCCTGCTCGACATGAAGGCCGAGGGCGTCGAAGTCAAGCCGCTGCGCGAGCTGACCGGCAACGCGATGTTCAACACGGTGTTCATCGACGACGTGTTCGTGCCCGACGACATGGTGCTGGGCGAGGTGAACCGGGGCTGGGAGGTCAGCCGCAACACCCTGACCAACGAGCGCGTGTCGATCGGCAGCAGCGAACCGCCGTTCCTGGCCAGCCTCGACCAGTTCGTGGAGTTCGTGCGGGACGGGCACTTCGACCAGATCGAGCAGAACGAGGCGGGCAGGCTCATCGCCGAGGGCCACGCCGCCAAGCTGCTCAACATGCGCTCGACGTTGTTGACGCTCGCCGGCGGCGATCCGATGCCCGCGGCGGCGATCTCGAAGCTGCTGTCGATGAAGACCGGTCAGGGATACGCCGAGTTCGGGGTGGCCTCGTTCGGCACCGACGCGGCCATCGGCGACCAGGGCGAGCCGTCGGGCAAGTGGGCCGAGTACCTGTTGGCGGGCCGCGCGACGACGATCTACGGCGGCACCAGCGAGGTGCAGTTGAACATCATCGCCGAGCGACTGCTCGGGCTGCCGCGCGATCCCTAGGACCGGTTTCACGGGGCGGGCGGCGGGAACTCCGCAGAGATGACCAACGACCGTGATTTCGCCGAGAAGCGCTTCAACAGCCCCGGTACGTTCCGGGCGGCGGCCACGTACACGCTCGTCGTCGTCGCGCTGGCAGGCGTCGCGTTCGCGTTCTACGCGTTCGGCGCACGCGATTCGGTGTTCGCCGCAGCCCTGGTGCCCGCGTTCCTGTTCTTCGGTGGTGTCGGCGCGTTCGTCCGGACCTACGGCGAGTGGAAGGCCGAGCGCGGTTGGGCGGCCTGGCAGGGCGCGGGCTGGTTCCTGATGCTGCTGATGCTGGTGGCGCTGGCCATTCCCGGCGCGGCGTTCATGGCCGGCGGGATCAAGTAGGGCACGCCTCTGGCGCCGAGATCGCAGCTACGCAGCAGAAGACCGAGAGAACTCCTGCTAATCCGAAAATGGCGGTGAGTTGGGTGTGGAGTCTGCGCGTCGGTATGGCCGTGTGGTGACGGCGGGGGTGTTGGTGTTGTGGGTCAGGCTGCT
>NZ_JACKSH010000037.1 GCF_025821625.1 Mycolicibacterium pyrenivorans | reverse complement strand
ACCCGCCTAGTACCCCAAACAACACGCCCCAGCAAGCAAACCCACAGGTCACAGAACTAACGGATCGAAATCTCGGAGACCATGTCCGAAGTCAGGTCTTGGGCACCTCACTGCCGTGCCAATCTAGGAGTGCTGCCAAGACTCGTCGCTTCGCACTCGGAGAGGATTGCCAAGCCGCGCGCGGAATTTGGTGTTTGTTCATCTCGATGTTTAATGCAGACTGGACGGCGATCTAGGCCGTCGGGCATTGCGACCGCGTGTAATCAGGGCGAAGGTCGACCGCGAGGTTGCGTGCGGGCGGCGGCACGGCCGAACAAATTGCCACCGAGGAGTGGGATGAGCCACCGGCCTACCAACCGACCCATTGATTTCAATGGACCGGGCTGACTCTATCGCGTGTCGGTAGCGCACGTCTGGTCGCGTGCGCCCACGCCGTAGGTCGGTGCAGGCGCCATGGCAAGGCGAATTTCTGCCGGTGCCAAGCGAGCCGTCTTAGGGGCTGGGCGGGGCGGTGACTAGCAACCGCGCGCAAACCTCACCAGATCGCGCGCCTCATGCATACGATCTAATGTAAATCACGGAAATCTCGGGCCGGCGCTTGAGCCGGGCGATCTCGAAATGTTGCGCCGAGGTTTTGTTGAGGGGGAACGTTCAGTGGTAGCTCCGTTGGCAAAATACAACCGATACTCGCGTCGGCGGAGGCGCCGCGCTGAACGCGCACATCAGCGCCTGGACATTCAGGGCTTGCGGATGATGGCGGTACTGACGGTGTTCGCCAACCACCTCTGGGATTTCCCCCGGGGCGGCTTCGTCGGCGTCGACGTGTTCTTCGTGATTTCAGGATTTCTCATCACCAGCAACCTCCTGCGCGCTGCCGAAAATATGCAGAGTGCCTCAGCCAAGCTATTCTTTTGGACGTTCTACTGGAATCGCATCCGCCGGATTGTGCCGGCCGCGACGGTCGTCCTCCTGCTGACCTACCTCGTGGGTACCGTCGCGTTTTTGCCCTTCCGCGCCCAAGAGATTGGCGTCGATGCGCTCTGGGCCTTCGCATTCCTATCGAACTGGTGGTTCGCCGTCGAAGGCACCGACTACTTCCGAGCCGCGGCCGACACCGTGTCGCCGTTGCAACACTACTGGTCGCTGTCGATCGAGGAACAATTTTACTTTGTATGGCCAGCAGTTATCTTCGTGATAGGCCTATACGTGGCGAAGAAGGCGTGGACGCATGAGCATCGAATGCGGATCGCCGGTTGCACAATGGCGGTCATCGTGGGGCTGTCCTTCGGGTGGGCGTGGTACGAGACGGTCGTGTCACCGACGTGGGCGTATTTCAACACGTTCGCCCGTGTGTGGGAGTTGGGGGTGGGGGCGTTGTTGGCCACGGCGGTCGGCGGGCTCGGCCGTACCCCTGTGGCATGGAAGCCGTTGCTGTCGTGGGGTGGTGTGGCGCTGATTGGCGCGTCGGTGCTGTTGATCGGCGACGATTCTGGCGGGTTCCCGGCGCCGTGGGCTCTGCTCCCGGTGCTGGGTTCGGCTTTGGTGATCGCGGCGGGCGTTAATGGTGAGCCGGCGTATCAGCCGTTTCTCCGTAACCCCGTGAGCGGCTACATCGGGGACATCTCTTACTCGCTCTATCTGGTGCACTGGCCGGTGATCGTAATTCTCGGCTCGCTCATGGACGTCAGTTGGTCCTACTATCTAGCCGCAATCGGACTGGGATTCGGGCTCGCAATCGCGTCGTACCAGTTTGTGGAAACGCCGCTGAGGAGAGCCGATCTAGCGAAACTCCGGGCGGTTATTCGTGATATTCGAAAGCGGCGCTACCACCCGCAACGATCCAGCGGATATGCAGCACTCACGGCGCTCACCCTGATAACCATCGCATTAGTGGGGTACGCCCAGCGCCCGGATGCATATGAGGAGTCCACGCCGCCACCGATGGCTGTGGTTGCGCCTCAGGAGCTGGATCCCTCCGGGCCGGAACCGCAGGTTGGGCCGTTGGCCGCAGACTTGCAGGGTCAAATCATAGAAGCGCTGAAGGCGCGCGAGTGGCCAGACCTACAACCGTCGCTGGAGGAAGTGATCACAGGCAAGCTCCTCCATCCCGCTCTGGATGGGTGCGTCAGCGATCAGGTGGAGGTGGGCTCGGCGTGCACTTACGGGGACGCTTCGGCGCCTTTCCGCATCGTCATCGTGGGCGACTCGGTTGGGTTAGGTTACGCGGCGGCGTTGCGCGAGATCGCGGTCAATTCGGGCGGGAAGATTCAGTTGCTGAACCTCGCGATGGCGTCATGCGCCTTCACCAATGACCTCATGTACCGGGCGGCATTATTACCGAATTGCACGGCTCGCAAGCAGTACGCAGTCGACGAGATCAACAGGCTCAGACCAAATTTGGTGGTCGTATCGAATCTGTATCTGCGCAGTCAGATCGTTGGTGAAGAACGATACGTGTCGGCACGTGATTGGTCCGACACGGTGCGTGCAATCGTGGACAAATTCCGGGGTAGCGTTGAGAGAGTCGCATTGCTGGCGCCCCCACCTGGGGACGTGAACATCAAGGAGTGTTTTAGCCTTGATTCACCGATCGACCCTCGGCGTGGGGGCGAATTCGGTTGTGCGCTTTGGAGTCGGGGTGGGCCGTTGTGCGGGATCAGATGATGGCCC
>NZ_JACKSH010000036.1 GCF_025821625.1 Mycolicibacterium pyrenivorans | reverse complement strand
AGAACACCCGCCGATAAACCGGCAACAACGATGACTTGCCCAGCATCAACCCCCTTGTTGCATACATAGATTCGAGCGTGTTGCTACCCGTTGATAACGCCGGGCACCGGAAAGACGCACCTATCCGTCGGATTGGCAAGGGCTGCAGCACATGCCGGCTACCGGACCTATTTCACCACCGCCGCCGATCTAGCCGCGCGGTGTCATCGTGCCGCGATCGAGGGGCGCTGGGCCACCACCATGCGGTTCTTCGCCGGCCCAACGCTGCTCGTGATCGATGAGCTGGGGTACTTGCCGTTGCCCGCCGAGGCCGCTTCGGCGTTGTTTCAGGTTGTCTCCCAACGGTATTTGAAGACCAGCATCGTCATCACTACCAACCGCGGGGTGGGAAAAGCGCACTTGTTCGCGCGAACCTGTGCGGAAGTGGCGTTGAAACGTGACATGTTTGCAGGTATCAGGGTTGGGCGAGGTGGTCGGGCAGTCGGCC
>NZ_JACKSH010000035.1 GCF_025821625.1 Mycolicibacterium pyrenivorans | reverse complement strand
AGGTGCGTTCGTCCTCGATGACGCGGTGAGCGATGTGGTAGGCGGCTCGGGTGTTGCGCAGGCTGTCGGACAGGAACGAGGCGATGTCGTCGCCTTGGGGGTTCTCGGCGAACTCGNTGTCGTAGACGTGTGTGCTGGTCAANGTGGCCAGCGCCTGCTGTGCGCGGGTGAGGGCGTTGATGGCGTCGACCAGGCTGCCGTCGAGGGCCAGGCGGCCTCGGTCGATCTCGATTGCCCAGTCGGCCTGCCAGTCGGCGTCGTTGGTGTTGGTCATGGTNGGTCCTTCCGTGGTGAGTGGGTGGATGGGGCCGGGCCCACCGCCTGGTGGTGGCGGGCCCGGCCGGGATCGGTTAGGCGGCGACGGGTTCGGTGGTGAGCACGTCGTCGATGGCCTGGTGGAGGTCGTCGTAGGCCAGGGCCAGGGGTGCGTGGTCGATGGTGAGGGTCCACATCGGCTCGTCGCCGANTCCGGCGGTCAGGGTGTAGGTGTGGGCGCCNGTGGCGCGGTAGGACCAGGTGCCGGGCACGGCGTGGAAGGTCAGGTCGCCGGCCCGGACTTTCTGGATGCGGGTGTCGGGGGTGGTGTCGAGGTCGGGTGCGGTGGCNTCGATGGCGGCCAGGAGTCCGTAGTCGTCGTTGGCGAGCAGGACGAGGTGGTGTCCCTGTTCGGGGCTGTACTCGTGGACGGTGGTCAGCTGGATCGGTCCGTGGTTGTGGTGCAGGTTNCGGGTGATGCCGTACTGCTGGTGCTGGATGCGGTCGGCGGCTTCGGCGAGAAGGTCGAAGGCGAGTTCGAATGCGTGGTCCATTGTTCTCCCGTTTCTCGTGGTGAGTGGTGCGCCGGTCAGCGCTGGGGAGCGGTCAATCGGGTGAGGGTGGGCGGTCAACCCCGAAGAGCCGACGNCGNACGGAGCAGGGTTTTCGGCCCGCGAGCGGCAGCGAGCTTGATAGGGCCGAAAAGGTCACTCGGCCTGCGTAGTTCGGCCTCGGTGTGGGTTGACCGGTCGGGCCCCCGGCCGATTAGGCTGCGACCTCTGCTGACGGTTAAAGGTGAGTAGCTACCCAACCCACGCCCGCCGCAGGCGGGCATCCGGCGCCCGCCAGGGCGGCCGCCAGCACGCGGTGGGTCGCTGTAGGGCGGCCGGCCACCGGTGGATGTCGCGGTGGCCGGCTCGCCGGGACAGTGTTTTTANATGAGCCCGATGAATCCGGACCCGATGGTGTTGGCCTGGGCCGTCCGTGCTTCGACGTCCTGGTCGATCTCCTCGCGCGCCTCGGCGACCATGATGGCCAGGCCGGGGGGAGCGTCAGCGGTGATCGGCTCGTCGGGGTCGGCGTAAAAGTCCCAGCAGGAGGCGACGTCTCGGCNGTCGGGGGCGACGACGGTGTAGCCGTAGACCTCGCCGTTGGCCCAGGCGTCGTAGGCGGCCACGGTGCCACGTGTGTAGTCCAGGGGTGNTGTCGCGTCGGCGGGNGCCCAGGCCAGACCGTCGATGCTGCGGTAGCGGTCGGCGCTGGGCTCGGCGGTGCCGTAGCGGTCGCCGCTGCGGGTGACTTCCAGGATGCCGGTGAGNGCCCAGGCCAGACCGTCGATGCTGCGGTAGCGGTCGGCGCTGGGCTCGGCGGTGCCGTAGCGGTCGCCGCTGCGGGTGACTTCCAGGATGCCGGTGAGTCCGNGGGTCAGCCACAGGTAGCGGCAGAGGGCGGCCGCGGACCGGTACTCATGGTCGTTGAGGGAGTCATTGGCGGCGGTGTGCTGGCGCAGCAGGGCGGCGACGTCNTGGGCGGCGTCGCCNAGTTGAGCGCTGATGGTNCGGGCGGTGCCGAGNTAGACGAATCCGCCGTCGTCGCTGTAATCGGGTGCGGCGGCGTCGATGTCGTAGTACAGGGCGATGACGTAGGTGCCGGCGGTGGTGGGTACGGCGATCTTGTCGAANGGGTCAAACATGGTGGGTCCTCACTGTTGGTGACCGGCGGTGCGCCGGTCAGTGCGGCCGCGTNNTGGACNGTGGGGTGGGGCGGGTCAACCCCGCAGAGGCCGCGCCGGGACGGAGCAGGGTTTTCGGCGTGCGCGAGCCGGGCGCGCCAGCGCCTTCGGCGAGTTGGCAGGGCCGAAAAGGTCACTCGGCCTGTGCAGTTCGGCGCGGGTGTGGGTTGAGCCGGCTCGGGGTCCTGCGGTCAGGCTGGGCGGCTGCTGACAGGTAGATAGGTGAGGGNGGTCACTCGGCCTGTGCAGTTCGGCGCGGGTGTGGGTTGAGCCGGCTCGGGGTCCTGCGGTCAGGCTGGGCGGCTGCTGACAGGTAGATAGGTGAGGGGTTACGGATATCGGACGTTCGCCAGGGGCCCCGGAGGGGCTGCTGCGGACGGGTAGGACCGGAGGAAAAGGGGGGCCCGGTCACCCTGGGGTGGGTGACCGGGCCCGTGGTGCTGAGTTTTAGTCCCAGCTGGCGGCGATGGTGTCGATGGCGTCGGGGATNGAGGAGTGCGGGATCGCTTCGGAGAGGCGGTCGAGCTCGTCGGCGGTGAGGGTGCGCCCGGCCCAGCTGCTGGCTTGTTCGGCGGTGATGAGCTCGGCGGGTGCGTCGAGGGCGGCGGCGAGCATCGTGAGCAGTTCGGCGCCGGTGGGTAGCGGCAGGGTGTCGGCGTGGTCGCGGAGCCGGGTGCATTCCTTGGGCTGGCTGCAGGCGCATTCGGAGTTGGTGGCGCTTAGATCGCGGTAGGTGCTGTCGAGCGGGTGGCCGTCGACGCTNGGGCCGTCGACGATCCAGCGGGTGCCGTCGNCGGAGAGCCGTAGGTGCACTGCCACGGTCTGTTCGATGAAATGTGNTGCTGGCGGGTCAATCTGGTTGTAGTAGTGGGCGTTTCCGTCGCGTCGCAGGGGTGTCGTCTCGCCTGCGGGGGTGGTGGCGTGCTCGCTCATTGTNGGGTCCTTTCGGTGGTGNGGGAGGGGAGGTGCCGGCGCCCGCGGTGGGTTGGCGGCCGCCGGCGTGGTGTGGGTGTTAGGCGCTACGGGTGCCGCGGCGCCGNCGGGNCGGTGCGGGTGCGGGTTCGAGGAACTCGGCGATGTGNGTGGTGGCGGANTCGATGCCGGCGAAGCGGGGGTGCTCGGTGTCGAGGTCGTCGGTGCGGAGCTGCCATAGGGGTGCGCCGTCGAGGCGGTATTCGGGGCGCAGCTGGTACGATGAAATGTGNTGCTGGCGGGTCAATCTGGTTGTAGTAGTGGGCGTTTCCGTCGCGTCGCAGGGGTGTCGTCTCGCCTGCGGGGGTGGTGGCGTGCTCGCTCATTGTNGGGTCCTTTCGGTGGTGNGGGAGGGGAGGTGCCGGCGGCCGCGGTGGGTTGGCGGCCGCCGGCGTGGTGTGGGTGTTAGGCGCTACGGGTGCCGCGGCGCCGTCGGGTCGGTGCGGGTGCGGGTTCGAGGAACTCGGCGATGTGNGTGGTGGCGGANTCGATGCCGGCGAAGCGGGGGTGCTCGGTGTCGAGGTCGTCGGTGCGGAGCTGCCATAGGGGTGCGCCGTCGAGGCGGTATTCGGGGCGCAGCTGGTAGAGGTCGATGCCGGCGAAGCGGGGGTGCTCGGTGTCGAGGTCGTCGGTGCGGAGCTGCCATAGGGGTGCGCCGTCGAGGCGGTATTCGGGGCGCAGCTGGTAGAGGTGGCGGCCAACAGCGGCGTAGCTCCAGGGGTCCAGCGGGTTGATCGGTTCATCGGTGACGACNGGTGCGGTGTGGGTCCAGAGCAGGCCGCCGCCGCGGAAGTGGCGGGTGCGTGCGGAGANGGAGCGGCCGAGGTCGGGGTGTGCGGCGCTGGATTCGGCGCTGGCCTGCAGGACTCCCTGGGGGTCTCGGGCCCAGACCTGGGCGGTGGAGCCCCAGGTGTGGTTGCGGCGGTGNGCGGTGATGGTCAGCCCGTCGGGGATGCCGTCGGGGTGCAGTTCCTCGTGGCCGGGTTCGACGAAGTAGAGCAGGTCGGTGGCGATGGCGGCGAGGCGTTCGCCCAGCCAGTAGGTGTGGCGGCCGCCGGCGAGGAGGTCGGTGTGGGTGGTCATGGTTGTTCTCCGTTCGTGTACGGGTTGGGTGCGCCGGTTAGCGCTGGGGTTGCGGGGGACCGGCGGGGTGGCGCGCGCAACCTCGAAGAGGCCGTGACGAGCGGAGCAGGGTTTTGGGTGCGCCGGTTAGCGCTGGGGTTGCGGGGGACCGGCGGGGTGGCGCGCGCAACCTCGAAGAGGCCGTGACGAGCGGAGCAGGGTTTTCGGCCCGCGCGAGCCCGGCGCGCAGCGCCCTGGCGAGCTGGCGTTGGGCCGAAAAGGTCACTCGGCCTGCGNAGTTCGGCGCGGGTGTGGGTTGCGCGTGACGGGGCCTCGTCGGTCACACTGGGCGACCCAGCTGAACGGTTAAAGGTGAGGGGCTACGGACCACGCCCGCCTCGTCGGTCACACTGGGCGACCCAGCTGAACGGTTAAAGGTGAGGGGCTACGGACCACGCCCGCCGCAGGCGGGCCTCCGCCGGTCGCACCTAGTGCCCCGGCGACCGCGCACGGCGAAGACACCGCACCGCGCCGGTGTGGTGTGCGGGGGTTACGGCGTGAAGGGGTGGGGGCTGTCGTGGTGCAGGCAGGCGAGGAGCTCGGCGGTGCCGGTGTGGTCGGGGCTGCCGTCGACGGCATGGCCGGTCTGGATGATGGCGGCGATGTCGGCTCCGAGGTGCAGTGTGTAGCGCGGCCATTCGTCATCGCCGGCGCGGGCGATCAGGGCCGCGGTGGCGGCCGTGAGCCGGATGCGTGCGTGGGCGGGGGTGGCCGCTGCTGGTCACTGCCCAGGTGATGGTCATGTTCCGATGATCGCCGCCAGGAGGCGGTGGCGGGAGGGGCCGCACTCCCGGTTGTGGATAAGTGCGGCCCCTGTGGATCACCGGGTCGGGCGGTAGCTGGCGTCGGTGGGATCGAAGCGGTGTTGGTCTCCGTCGAGGCAGACGGCGGCGGCTGTTTTGTGGGCGAGTTGGAGGACTTCGACAGCGCTGCGGTAGGCGGCGAGGTCGACGATCTGGAATGTCACGGGCCGCATGTAGACCTCGACCCAGCGGATGGTGCGTCGCTTGTCGGGGGTGAGGGCTTCGCGGCGGGTGACGGCGTAGGGCGGGCGTCGGGTCCAGTCGACGCCGATGGCGGGCCCGTCGTAGGGCTGTTGGTCGCGCGGGGCGAGGTTGTCGGGGAGCCCGGCCAGCGCCTGGCGGGCGGCTCCGAAGGCTTCCAGCACGCCCTGGGCTGCTTGGGTGTTGAAGAAGGTGAACAGGATGCGTCCCCAGGTGAGGGTGACGCGGGCGATGTCGGTGTGGGCGTGATGGACGCTGATGTCGGGCTGTTGGGCGCCGCGCAGTCGTACGTAGGCCTGGGAGATCGCTCCGGCGGGGATGCCGATGTGCGACTCGGGGATGGCGANCTTGGTCATGGTGTTCTCCGTTCGTGTACGGGNTGGGTGCGCCGGTTAGCGCTGGGGNTGCGGGGGANCGGCGGGGTGGCGCGCGCAACCNCGAAGAGGCCGTGACGAGCGGAGCAGGGTTTTCGGCCCGCGCGAGCCGGCGCGCAGCGCCCTGGCGAGCTGGCGTTGGGCCGAAAAGGTCACTCGGCCTGCGGAGTTCGGCGCGGGTGTGGGTTGCGCGTGACGGGGCCTCGTCGGTCACACTGGGCGACCCAGCTGAACGGTTAAAAGGTGAGGGGCTACGGACCACGCCCGCCGCAGGCGGGCATCGGCGCCTCCGGGCGCCGCTTGACAGGTGGGGCGCGGGCGAGGTGACGGGCCGTCNGTGGCTGGCACTATAAGTGCCTTCACCCCGAACGGGTTCTGCGAGGCGGTATTTCGCGCAATCGGCACGGTGGCGAGAATGGACCGGGGTTGTTTCTTAGCCCAGCGCGCGGGTTTGGTGGATAGATGTGGGCGGCGCTGCGCGCCGGCTTTCCCAGTGCACACGGGCACCGGCCCGCTCCCGGGGTCAGCGCTGCAGGCCGGCGACGACCAGATCGGTCAGCGATTCGGTCAGGCTGGTGAAGCGGCCGGTGCGGGTGC
>NZ_JACKSH010000034.1 GCF_025821625.1 Mycolicibacterium pyrenivorans | reverse complement strand
GGCGCCGAGCCCGTCGCCTGGCCCTAGCCCCGCGCCCAGCCCGGGTCCCGGTGCGCCGCCCGCCCCGGGGACGTCGCCCGCGCCGCCACAGGACGACGACGACGTGCCCCTGGCGACCCGTATCCAGGACGAGAAGCGGCTGCGCCAGAGCGGTGAGCAGGCCATCCAGATCCTGGCGATGCAGTTCCAGGCCACCCGGTGCGGCGAGGAGGACGTGCTGGCAGGCAACGACGACCCCAACCTGCCGTTGGTGACCTGCTCGACCGACGGCCAGCAGGTCTACCTGCTCGACAAGTCGATCCTCACCGGTGAGCAGATCGAGAACGCCACCTCGGGGATGGACCCGCAGCGCGGCGAGAACGTCGTCGACGTGGAGTTCAAGAGCGACGGGGCCAAGATCTGGGCGGACTTCACCGCGGCCAACGTCGGCACCCAGACCGCGTTCGTCCTCGACTCCCAGGTGGTCAGCGCACCCCAGATCCAGGAGGCCATCCCGGGAGGGCGCACACAGATCACCGGACAGTTCACCCAGGATTCGGCGCGCGAGCTGGCCAACGTGCTGAAGTACGGCTCGCTGCCGCTGTCGTTCGAGTCCTCGGAGGCCGAGACGGTCTCGGCGACCCTCGGCTTGTCCTCGCTGCGGGCGGGGCTGATCGCGGGCGCCGTCGGTCTGGCGGCGGTGCTGCTGTACTCGCTGCTCTACTACCGGGTGCTCGGGTTGCTGGTCGCGCTGTCCCTGGTCGCCTCGGGCGCGATGGTCTTCGCGATCCTGGTGCTGCTGGGCCGGTACATCAACTACACCCTCGACCTGGCCGGAATCGCCGGCTTGATCATCGGCATCGGTATGACCGCGGACTCGTTCGTGGTGTTCTTCGAACGCATCAAGGACGAGATCCGCGAAGGTCGCTCGTTCCGGTCGGCGGTCCCGCGCGGCTGGGCCAGGGCGCGCAAGACCATCCTGTCCGGCAACGCCGTCACCTTCCTCGCCGCGGCGGTGCTGTACTTCCTGGCGATCGGCCAGGTGAAGGGCTTCGCGTTCACCCTGGGCCTGACCACGATCCTCGACGTCGTCGTCGTGTTCCTGGTGACCTGGCCGTTGGCCTTCCTCGCGTCGAAGTCGACGACCATGGCCAAGCCGTCCCTCAACGGGTTGGGAGCCGTCCAGCAGATCGCACGCGAACGCCGAGCGGCCGCACATGCGGCGGGACGGGGATAGCAGATGGCGTCAAAGCACAACCGCACCGAGACGCACAACCGCACCGAGACGACGACGGACGCCGTCGAGGCGCCCGATCTCGAGGCCACGGCAGCGGGTGCACCCAAGCACGGCTTCTTCGTGCGGCTGTACACCGGCACCGGCGCGTTCGAGGTCATGGGCAAGCGCAAGCTGTGGTACACGGTCAGCGCGCTCATCGTCATCGTTTCGATCGGCGCGATGCTGCTGCGCGGCTTCACCTTCGGTATCGATTTCGAGGGCGGCACGAAGGTGTCGTTCCCGCGCGGCGACGGTCAGGCCACCGCCCAGCAGGTCGAAGCCGTCTTCAGCGAGGCGGTCGGTCGGGCGCCGGAGTCCGTCGTGATCGTCGGCAGCGGTGGCACGGCGACGTACCAGATCCGCTCGGAGACGCTGAGCAACGAGGAGACCGAGGAACTCCGCACCGCGTTGTTCGACGCGTTCCAACCCCGCGGCGCCGATGGTCAGCCCAGCAAGCAGGCGATCAGCGATTCGGCGGTGTCGGAGACCTGGGGCGGCCAGATCACCCAGAAGGCGCTGATCGCGCTGGTGGTGTTCCTGGTCCTGGCGGCCATCTACATCACGGTGCGCTACGAGCGCTACATGGCGATCGCTGCGCTGACCACGCTCGTGTTCGACCTAGTGGTCACCGCCGGTGTGTACGCGCTCGTCGGCTTCGAGGTGACCCCCGCGACGGTGATCGGACTGCTCACGATCCTGGGTTTCTCCCTCTACGACACCGTCATCGTGTTCGACAAGGTGGAGGAGAACACCGAGGGGTTCGAACACACCACCCGGCGCACCTTCGCCGAACAGGCCAACCTCGCCGTCAACCAGACCTTCATGCGCTCGATCAACACCAGCGTGATCTCGGTGCTGCCGATCGTCGCGCTGATGGTGATCGCGGTGTGGCTGCTCGGCGTCGGCACCCTGATGGACCTGGCGCTGGTCCAGTTCGTCGGTGTCATCGTCGGAACCTACTCGTCGATCTTCTTCGCGACTCCGCTGCTGGTGACCCTGCGGGAGCGCACCGACGTGGTGCGCAAGCACACCAGACGGGTGGTGAACCGCCGCGCGACCGCGGCGGCCAAGGCCGCGGGCATCGAGCCGCAGGGTGGAGCGGTCGAGCTGTCCGGCGACGAGGTGGCCCCCGAGCCTGCGTCGGTGGCGGCCCCGGCTGCGCCCGCGGTCCCC
>NZ_JACKSH010000033.1 GCF_025821625.1 Mycolicibacterium pyrenivorans | reverse complement strand
TCCACACCCACGATCGGCGGCGGCTTTGGCTGAGCGGGCCACCACCGCGGCGGCGTCGAGGCGGGCGGCGATCCTCTTGGCTTCGGCCTCGACCCGGTCGTTGCCCCAGCCCGCCAACTCCGTGACCTCAGCGCACAGTTCGGCGTCCAACGCGCGGCGATGCTCGACGCTCAGGCAGGCGGATTGTTTGACGATCAGGGTGGCCCGCCACTCCGAGAGCACCCCCGACTCCAGCGCGGCCAGGGTGTGCGGCATCTCATGCACCAGGGCCTGAGCGAACCCGAGGTGCCGGTTCCCGCACGACGGGGCGTCATGGCGGGCCAACGCCACCTCCGACGCCAACCCCATGCCTCGTTTGCGGGCCGGCACCCCGGCTGCCTCCTCGGCAGCGCGGCGTTTGGCCGCCCACAACGCCGTCGCCCGCGCCTGGGCCGCCGCCGCCACACACTTCAGCTGTTCGAAACGTTCCACCGCGGCCCGCAGCGCAGCCTCACCCGCCCCCGGATCCACATCGAACAAACATGGCGCTCCTAGTGTTCTAGTGGGTGCCTTTTCGCTGTTCAGCGGTTCTTTTGGTTGAGACTCAAGCGTTCTCGGCGTGTTATTGCGCAGATGAGGGA
>NZ_JACKSH010000032.1 GCF_025821625.1 Mycolicibacterium pyrenivorans | reverse complement strand
CACGACCCCCGGGGCCAGGTGCGACGGGTCCGCACCCACCGGAGGTGCCGCGAGCTGGTCAGCCGGTGGAAGCACGCCGGCTGCCGGTTCCTGGGGCGGCGGCAGCGGCGCGGGTCCCGGTGCAGGCAGCTGACCGGGAGCGGCATGCGGGACCTCGACGCCGGGGGCGACGCCGAGCGGGACGGGGGGTGCGCCGGGCGCGGCCGGACCCGCCAGCGGACCGGGCGCGGTGAGCGGACCTGTCAGTGGTGCGACCCGGACCGGAACCTCACGCGGTTCCACCACACGCGGGGCCGGCGGCGGGGGCGGCACGGGGTCTGCCAGCGGCGCATTCAGTGGAGGTGGCGGGATCCCCTCGGCCGGCTTGGGTGTGCCGACCACGACCCAGTTGCCCGACGGGTCCTGCACCAGGTGTGCGGTGTCCCTCGACGGGATCATGCCCAGATTGCGCGCGGCCTCGGCCAGTGCCGGTGCGGCCTGGGCTTCGAGCACATCGCGCTCGAGTGCTTCCTTCTGCTGCATCAGCGCCTCGTTGAGCTGGCGGGCGTGGCCCAGCTGGTAGGAGCGCTCGGCGGCATCGGTGGACAGCCACAACGTCACACCCAGTCCGAGCCCCAGGGCGGCGATGATCAGCACGACGAACGGGACCCGAGCGACCAGCGTGCGGGGGTTCAGCTCGACGGAGGCCAGCCGGACCAGGATTCGCTCGCGCAGCGGGGGACGGACAACCTTGGGTGCCTTGGCCTTGCGCGCCTTGGCACGAGCCTTGGCCTGGCTGGCGCTCTTCGGTCGTGCGGGATGATCAACCGGCCGAGGTGTCGGGCTGGTCTGCGGGGCCGACCGTTGCGGTCGGCCGTCGCGGGTCGGCGTGCGCCTGCGGGGCGGCGCGTCGACCATCCGCCTGGCCTCGCGGGCCGACTCACGCCCGCGGCGCGTCTGCGCCTTCTTCTTCGATGCGGTGCCGCGTGCAGGCCGCTTTGCCTTCATCGCTGTTCTCCCCCAACTCGTTCGAGCGCACGCAGCCGAACCGGGGCGCTTCGTGGATTCCGTTCGATCTCGTCGGCCTCTGCCCGTTCAGCTCCCCGGGTCAGCGCGACGAATTCCGGCCCGTACCCGGGCAGTTCGACCGGCAGGCCCGGCGGCGTCCGGGAAGCGGTCGCTGCGGCGAACTCGGTCTTGACGATCCGGTCCTCCAGGGACTGGTAGGCCATCACCGCGATGCGGCCGCCCGGGCGCAAGGCCGCCAGCGCCGCGGGTATGGCGTGGCGCAGCGACTCCAGTTCGGCGTTGACCGCGATGCGCAGCGCCTGGAAAGTGCGCTTGCCCGGGTGCCCGCCGGTGCGCCGCGCCGGCGCCGGAATGGCCTGGTACAGCAGCTCGACCAGTTCGCCGGTCGTCGAGAACGGTGTGGAGGCGCGGCGGCGCACGATGTGTGCGGCGATGCGACTGGCGAAGCGCTCCTCGCCGAACTCGCGCAGCAGGCGCGTGAGCGCCTTCTCGTCGTAGGTGTTCAGGATCTCCGCCGCGGTCAGCGGCGATTCCGGGTCCATCCGCATGTCCAGTGGCGCGTCCGTCGAGTACGAGAAGCCGCGCTCCGGACGGTCGAGTTGCATCGAGGACACCCCGAGGTCGAACAGGATTCCGTCGACTTGCCCTGCGGGGCAACCACTTCCGGCTATCGCCTCGGCGATACCGTCGTAGCGGGTGCGTACCAGCGTGACACGGTCGGCGTACGGTGCGAGACGCTCACCGGCGATGCGCAGCGCATCGGGATCGCGGTCGAGGCCGATCAACCGGAGGCCGGGGAACCGGGTCAGGAATCGCTGCGCATGGCCGCCGGCACCGAGCGTCGCATCCACCAGCGTGGCACCGGCGCCATCGAAGGCCTGCCGGGTCAGCGCCGGGGCGAGCAACTCGACACAGCGGTCGAGCAGAACCGGAACATGTGGCTCGTCGTCCACCATCGCAGCACCCCGAGGGATTGTGGCGGCCCCTGCAATGTGGTCCCTGCCCGAGTGAGCGGACCTGACGTCGGGGAAGTACGTCAGGGCCGGTTCGGGCAGAGGCCACACTGCACGGGCCTGCGGGCCAGTGGCCAGATCAAAGAATGTCGCCGAGTGCTTCATCGCTGGCCGCGGAGAAGTTCTCTTCGTGAAGCTCCTGGTAGTCGTTCCACGCCTGCGCGTCCCAGATCTCCAGGAACTCGATCGAACCCGTCACCACGCACTCCTTGGTCAGGTTCGCGTAGCGGCGGTGCTCTGCGGAGAGCGTGATCCGGCCTTGTGCGTCCGGGTACTGCTCGTCGGTGCTCGCAGCCAGGTTCCGCAGATAGGCGCGAGCCTGTGGGTTTCCCCGCTTGGCCTTGGCCGAGACCTCGGCGATCATCTCCTCGAACTCGGCCCGCGGATGGACAGCCAGGCTGTGATCTTGGCTCTTGGTGACCATCAACCCTCCTGCCAGTGCGTCGCGGAACTTGGCGGGCAACGTCAGTCGCCCTTTGTCGTCGAGCCGTGGCGTGTAGGTGCCGAAGAACATCTCGTCACCTCGCAGACCTTCTACTTCACGCCTTGCCCGCCTTACGGAACCCCGGTCGCTCCGTTGTCCGCCACTTTACCCCACAATCCCCCACTTTGCTCCAAATCTTGTGCCGCGTTTCACCGACCTCCCCACTCACGCTGCTCGGCCGGCCAGCCGCGCCGCGGCATGTCGACCGACCAAGCCGCTACCGCGTAGAAAAATGCCAGCTCAACTGGCTGAAACGAACACAGGCACACCAGGTGGGGAGATGTGGGGCAAAAAGAAGGGGCAGTCCTGTCGGACTGCCCCTGAACCGGCGAAGAAAAGGCCTACTCGTCGAAACGACGGCGGAAGCGGTCTTCCATCCGGCTGGTGAACGAGCCGCCGCCCTTGGCACGCTTCTGGCGCTGCGGGCCGACGTCGGTGGGCGTGCGATCACGGGCGGCGCCGCCGCGGGGGCCGGTGATCGCGAAGACCACACCTGCGAACATGACGATGAAGCCGATCACCGACAGAATCGGGAAGCTGCCGATCATCGTGGCCTTGAACGCCACCCCCGACACGAGCATTGCCAGCCCAACGACGAAGAGCGCGGCGCCCTGAATGCGGCGCCTGGTCGATGGTGCGCGCAGAGTTCCACCACGAACGCTGGACGCGAACTTGGGGTCCTCGGCATAGAGCGCGCTCTCGATCTGGTCGAGCATGCGCTGCTCATGATCGGAGAGTGGCATTCGTCCCTCCCTCTTGCCGTGGGGCGTCGCAGTCGTTCGAAGTCGGAGAGTGCCCGTGTACGCGCACTTAACAGTAATGATACGAGCTGAATCTGACGCGTACCACCTAGTTCGACGCACGATTCTATGACGGACACCGCACCGGGGAACCGGCACCTCACCTACCCGCCAACCCACCGGATAATAGGTGGCGGCCGCACGACTGACCCATCGGGAGGAAAAGATCCTTGGCGACGACTCTCATCGAACTGTCGCCGAGCGATATGGCGCACCGTCTCGGCGACGCTTTGGCGGTGTACGTCGACGCCATGCGCTACCCGCGTGGCACCGAGGATCAGCGGGCGTCGATGTGGCTGGAGCACACCCGCAGGCGGGGCTGGAAAGCCGTCGCCGCCATCGAAGACCCCGAGGACACCGACGGCACCACGCCGACCGCGGGGCCGCTGCTCGGTGTGGCCTACGGCTACTGCGGCGCCCCCGACCAGTGGTGGCAGCAGCAGGTCGTCGCGGGACTCCGCCGCAGCGGTGCCGACCAGGAACACATTGCCGACCTGATGAACAGCTATTTCGAACTGACCGAACTGCACATCCACCCACGCGCCCAGGGCCGCGGGCTCGGCGAGGCTCTGGTGCGGCGGTTGCTCGATGATCGCGGCGAACAGCACGTCCTGCTGTCCACGCCGGAGATCAACGGCGAGGCCAACCGGGCATGGCGGCTGTACCGCCGCCTCGGCTTCACCGACGTCATCCGCGGCTATCACTTCGCGGGCGATCCGCGGGCATTCGCGATCCTTGGTCGCCCTTTGCCGCTGTAGTGCCGCACACCGGCCCCGGGTAACCGGTCGTCTGGCACGATGACCTGGTGCCGACCCGTCATCGCACTCGCAAGCGTCTGCTCGCCCTGGTTTTGCTGCTGTTGATGTTGGCGCCGACGCTCATCGGCTGCGTACGGATCAGGGCGTCGATCACCGTGTCGCCGGACGACCGGGTCTCGGGCCAGATCGTCGCCGCCGCCATCCCCCGCGACGAGAACGACAAGGGGCCACAGCTGCTCAACAGCCTGCCGTTCGCGCAGAAGGTCGCGGTGTCCGAATACAGCCGCGACGACTACGTGGGATCGCAGGCGGTGTTCTCCGACCTCTCGTTCGCCGAACTGCCGCAGCTCGCGGCGATGAACCGCGACGCGGCGGGCGTCGACATCTCGCTGCGCCGCGCCGGTGACCTGGTGATCCTCGAAGGCCGAGCCGACCTCACCTCGCTCAGCGATCCCGAGGCCGACGTCTCGCTGAGCGTGTCGTTCCCCGGCGAGGTGACGTCGACCAACGGTGACCAGATCTCCTCCGAGGTCGTCGAGTGGAAGCTTCGTCCCGGCGTGGTCAGCACGATGAACGCGCAGGCGCGCTACACCGACCCCAGCGCCCGCTCGTTCACCGGCGCCGCGATCTGGCTGGGGGTGGGTTCGTTCGTGGTCGCGGGCATCATCGGCGTGCTGGCCTACAACAGCAGGGACCGATCCCCCCGGCCGGGCGAACCACTCGAGCACCCGCAGTAGGCGCGCGGGCGGCCTGACTTGCTACAACTCCGGTCGCACGCTCTACTCTGATGGACACTCGGGGGCAGAGTCCGACGGACTGAAGATGAGCACAGAAAGGGGCGCCCGCTGACCGTGGATGCAGCGGCACCGTCAGCCGTCGAGCTGGCCGCAGCCGTCACCGAGCAGTTGCGGGTTTACCTCCGTGAGCGCCGTCGAGATGCCGCCTATATCGGCGCGGACTACGCCGTGCTGACCGAGGCCGTCGAGGAGTTCGTCCTTCGCGGCGGCAAACGGCTACGCCCGGCGTTCGCGTACTGGGGCTGGCGCGCCGTGGCCGGCACCGAGCCGAGCCCCGACGTGCTCCGGCTCTTCTCGGCACTGGAGCTGCTGCACGCCTGTGCGCTGGTGCACGACGACGTCATCGACGCCTCCGCCACCCGGCGCGGTCTGCCCACCGTGCACCGCATCTTCACCGAACGCCACCGCACCAACAACTGGCACGGATCCCCGGAGCAGTTCGGTCTCTCCGCCGCGATACTCCTCGGTGATCTCGCCCTGGTCTGGGCCGACGACATCGTCGCCTCGGCCGAGATCGACGCACAGGCCCAGCGGCGGGTGCAGCGGGTGTGGGCGGCGATCCGTACCGAGGTGCTCGGCGGTCAGTACCTCGACATCGTCTCCGAATCCAGCGGTTCGGAGACCGTCGGTTCGGCGCTGACCGTCAACATCTACAAGACGGCGTCCTACACGATCTCGCGTCCGCTGCAACTCGGGGCCGCCGCGGCCGCCGACCGCCCCGACATCCTCGAGGCTTTCCACGAGCTGGGCACCAGCCTGGGCGTGGCGTTCCAACTGCGCGACGACGTCCTCGGCGTGTTCGGCGATCCCGCCGTCACCGGCAAGCCCTCCGGTGACGACCTGCGGTCGGGGAAACGCACCGTGCTGCTGGCCGAGGCGATCGAGCTCGCCGAGAAGCGCGACCCTGCCGCCGCCAAGCTGCTTCGAGACTCGATCGGCACCGAACTGACGGACGTGCAGGTCAAAGAGGTTTGCATGGTGATCGAGTCGGTGGGCGCGCTCGCCGCCGTGGAGAGCCGGATCGACACACTGACGCGCCGCGCGCTCGACATCCTCAATTCCGCACCGATCGACGCGCGCGCCAAGTCGGGGCTCTCCGAACTCGCCAGATTGGCCGCGAACCGGACGGCATAGCAGCATGACGACGCCCGCGCCGGCCCAGACCCCGAGAACCGGTCTGCCAGAGTATTTCTCGCAGCGGCTCCGTCCCCATCTGGGGCGGCTGAAGGCGTTCGCGCTGTCGCCGGAGGCCCGCCCCGCGCTGGTCGGGGCGCTCGGAGCCACGCTGATCACCGCGGGTGGACTCGGTGCGGGCAGCACCCGACTGCACGACCCGGTGCTCGAATCGCTGCACCTGTCCTGGCTGCGGTTCGGGCACGGGCTGGTGCTGTCCTCGCTGCTGCTGTGGGGCGGTGTGGCGCTGATGCTCATGGCGTGGCTATGGCTGGGCCGGCGAGTGGTCGACCGGACTGCCACCGAGTACACGATGATCGCCACCACCGGATTCTGGCTGGCTCCGCTGCTGCTGAGCGTCCCGGTGTTCAGCCGCGACACCTACTCGTACCTGGCCCAGGGCGCACTGCTGCGCGACGGCTTCGACCCGTATGCCGTCGGCCCGATCGACAATCCGAACTCGCTGCTGGACAACGTGAGTCCGATCTGGACTACGACGACGGCGCCGTACGGCCCGGCGTTCATCCTGGTGGCGAAGTTCGTCACGATGCTGGTCGGCAACGACGTCGTCGCCGGGACGATGCTGCTGCGGTTGTGCATGCTGCCCGGCCTGGCGCTGCTGATCTGGGCGGCGCCGAAAGTAGCCCGTCACGTCGGCGCCAGCGGCGCGGCCGCGCTGTGGATCTGCGCGCTGAACCCGCTGGTGATCATCCACCTGATGGGCGGCGTGCACAACGAGATGCTGATGGTGGGGCTGATGATGGCGGGCATCGCGCTGACCTTCCGCGGCCGCCACGTGTCGGGTGTCACGCTGATCGCGGTCGCGGTCGCGGTGAAAGCGACGGCGGGACTGGCACTTCCATTCACGGTGTGGGTATGGGCACGCGGGCTGCGCGACCGCCGCGGCTTTTCCGGCGTGAAGGCGTTCGCCGCGGCCACCGCCGCCTCGCTGATGGTGTTCGTCGCGGTGTTCGCCGTGCTCTCCCTCGTTGCCGGAGTCGGACTGGGCTGGCTCACCGCGCTCGCCGGGTCGGTCAAGATCATCAACTGGCTGACCGTGCCCACCGCGACCGCCAACCTGATCAACGCGGTCGGGGGTCTCTTCATCCCGGTGAACTTCTACGCGGTGCTCGAGACCACCCGCATCATCGGGATCGCGGCGATCGCGATCTCGGCACCGTTGTTGTGGTGGCGATACCGCCGCACCGACCGGGACGCGCTGGTGGGGATCGCGTTGCTGATGGGCGTCGTGGTGCTTTTCGTGCCGGCCGCGCTGCCGTGGTACTACACCTGGCCGCTGGCGATCGTCGCCGCGGTGGCCCAGTCGCGGCGGGCGATCGCGCTCATCGCCGGCGTGTCGACGTGGATCACCGTGATCTGGAACCCCGACGGTGCGCACGGGATGTACTCGTGGGTGCGCGTGCTCCTGGCCATCGCGTGCGCCGCAGGTGCGTGGTACTGGCTCGCCAAGGCCCCGGTGCCGGAAACCGGGGTCAGTACGCCATCGCCTGCGCTCGACGAACCACCTCGCGGGCCTGATGCGAATGCAACGCATCGACCGGGCGAGCGTTAGCCTGCCGCTCGGTGGAGCCGTCACGGGTGATCGTCAGCGACTCGTCCGGGGTGAAGAGCCAGCGCATGATCTGGGTGTCGCCGTAGCCCCCGTCGTGCAGGACGACCAGCAGGCCGGACAGGCTCTTGACCACGTGTCCGGTGTCGTCGAAGAAAACCTTGGGCACGACGACGGTGCCGGCGCGGCGGACCGCGACCAGGTGTCGTTCACGGAGATGCTGATGCACTTTGGTCACGGGGATGCCGAGCAGATCCGCCACGGTGGGCAGGTCGTACACGGCCTCGTCGGGATCCAGAACGTCATCGGCAGTCGGAATGCTGCTCACCGCACAGAGTCTAGGTGCACGGGACCGCCTTGGACGGACGCTTGGCCGACGGCTCGTACCATGTGTCCGATGGAGACGCACCAGCACGCCGACCCGCTGAGCGGGGCCGTGCTGGACGGGCGCTACCGGGTGGACAGCTTGATCGCGACCGGAGGCATGTCCGGGGTGTATCGCGGGCTGGATCTGCGATTGGACCGCCCGGTGGCATTGAAGATCATGGATTCGCGCTACGCAGGCGACGAGCACTTCCTGACCCGGTTCCAACGTGAGGCTCGGGCGGTGGCGCGGCTGAAGGATCCCGGTCTGGTGGCGGTGTACGACCAGGGTGCCGGAACCCCGGCCGGTCATCCTCCCTTCCTGGTGATGGAGCTGATCGAGGGAGGCACGCTGCGGGAGCTGCTCCGGGAACGCGGCCCGATGCCGCCGCATGCCGTCGCCGCGGTGCTGCGGCCCGTGCTCGGTGGTCTCGCCGTGGCACACCGCGCCGGGCTCGTGCATCGGGACATCAAGCCCGAGAACATCTTGATCAGTGACGACGGCGAGGTGAAGATCGCCGACTTCGGGCTGGTCCGCGCGGTCGCCGAGGCCAAGATCACCTCGACCAGCGTCATCCTGGGCACCGCGGCGTACCTGTCACCCGAACAGGTGAGCACCGGTGACACCGATTCACGCGGCGACGTGTATTCCGTCGGCGTGCTGGTCTTCGAGTTGTTGACCGGCACCACCCCGTTCACCGGGGACACCACGTTGGCGGTGGCCTACCAGCGGATGGATCATGACGTCCCCCCGCCGAGTTCGGTGATCAACGGAGTCCCGAGACAGTTCGACGATCTGGTGCACTGCGCGACCGCTCGGGATCCCGCGGAACGGTTCGCCGACGCCGCCGAGATGCGCGATCAACTCGAGACGGTGGTCCGGGAGCTCGCCCTTCCGCCGTTCCGGGTGCCCGCACCCAGGAACTCGGCTCTGCACAACTCGGCGATCGAGCCGACGGGGCCGCACGATGCCACCGACGACCTCGACAAACCCACCGACGGCGCCGGTGTGGGCAGGCGCACCAGGGTGTTCACCCGAGACGAGCTGCCCGCCGATTTCGATGACGACGACGAAGACCGGCCCCTCACAGGACGATTCGCCGGAATCGAGCTCACCGAGTTCTACTGGGCGCGGCAGCGAGCCAAGCGGGTGCTGTTCTTCTGGGTGGTCGCCGTGATCACCCTGGCCGGGTCGGCGGCCGCCGGGGCGTGGGCGCTCGGCACCAACCTGAGCACCCTGCTGTGACGGCCGGCCGCGACGATCAGTCGCGCAGCATCTCCGCGACCAGGAAGGCCAACTCCAGCGACTGCTGGGTGTTCAGGCGCGGGTCGCACGCCGTCTCGTAGCGGCCGGCCAGGTCGGTGTCCGAGATGTCTTGCGCGCCACCGAGACATTCGGTGACGTTCTCACCGGTGATCTCGACGTGGATGCCGCCGGGGTGGGTGCCCAGGGCATGGTGCACCTCGAAGAAGCCCTGCACCTCGTCGACGATGCGGTCGAAGTGGCGGGTCTTGTAGCCCGTCGACGACTCATGGGTGTTGCCGTGCATCGGGTCGCACTGCCAGATGACCTGATGACCGGAGGCCTGCACCTTCTCGATGATCCCCGGCAACACGTCGCGGACCTTGCCGTTGCCCATCCGGCTCACCAGTGTCAGGCGTCCGGCCTCGTTGCGGGGGTCGAGCCGCTCCACGTACTCCACCGCCAGCTCCGGCGACGTCGTCGGGCCGATCTTGACGCCGATCGGGTTGGCGATCACCTCGGCGAACGCGACGTGCGCACCGTCGAGCTGACGGGTCCGCTCACCGATCCACACGTAGTGCGCCGACAGATCGTAGAGCTTGGGGCTGGTCTGTCCGTCGTCCGCGCCGTCATAGTCGAGCCTCAGCATGGCCCGCTCGTAGTCGAGCACCAGCGCCTCGTGGCTGGCGTAGATCTCGGCGGTCTGCAGGTTGCGGTCGTCGACGCCGCAGGCGCCCATGAAGCGCAGCCCCCGGTCGATCTCCCCGGCCAGCGCCTCGTAGCGGGCACCCGCGGGCGAGGTCCGGACGAACTCCCGGTTCCAGTCGTGCACCTTCTGCAGCGACGCCATCCCCGACGACGTCAGCGCGCGCACCAGGTTCATCGCGGCGCTGGCGTTGGCGTAGGCGCGTACCAGCCGCGACGCGTCGTGATCGCGCACCGAGGCGTCCGGCGCGAAGCCGTTGACCATGTCGCCGCGGTAGGACTTCAGGCCCAGCGCGTCGATGTCGGCCGACCGCGGCTTGGCGTACTGGCCCGCGATGCGCGCGACCTTGACCACCGGCATGCTCGCGCCGTAGGTCAGCACCACCGCCATCTGCAGCAGCGTGCGGATGTTGGCGCGGATGTGCGGTTCGGTGTTGTCGACGAACGTCTCGGCGCAGTCCCCGCCCTGGAGCAGGAACGCCTCACCGCGTGCGACCGCCGCGAGGTGCGTCTTGAGCCGCTCGATCTCCGACGGCACCGTAACCGGCGGGACGCTCTCCAGCACCGTGCGCATCGCCTTCGCCTGGTCCGCCGGCCAACTCGGCTGTTGCAGAGCAGGCCTGGCCAGCGCCGCGTCCAGTCGCTGCCTCAGGTCCTCGGGCAGCGGCGGGAGGTCCGGCAGCTGGTCGATGGGTACGTCGACGGTCCAATTCACCCGTCCATGGTAACCGCGGGTCAAACCGGCTTTCACACCTGCGCGCCGGCCGCAGCGGGCACTCAGCCGCCGGTGATCAGCTGGTAGCGCAGCAGATTGTGCTTGGCGTCGACGAGCGCATCGTGGGCATCGCGGGGCCGCGGCGGCATCCGCGGGCAGTCGTGCTCCTCCCAGAACTGCCGCAACTCGCGGGTGAAGCGCGGGATCGCCGGTGGCAGATCGGTCATCGGCCCCCACAGCTGGCAGAGCACCACATGGTCGTAGGCGCCCACCCACGCCCACAACTCGATCGGTTCGTCACCGTCGATGCCGAAGAAGTCCTCGAGTTCCGTACGGATCGTCCGCCGCGATCGCCACAGCGGCGAGGCCGGCGACGGCAGTTTGGGCAGCACATGCTTGCGCACCCACCGACCGGCCCGCTCGGGGTCGAATTCGGTTGAGATGGCGTAATATTCGCGACCGTCTTCGGCGGCGACACCAATGGAGATCAACTCGATGGTGCGGCCGTTGTCGATGAACTCCGTGTCGTAGAAGTACCGCACAGTTATGTGACTTCCTCACCTGACGGGGTTGCGATCCGGTGGCGCGGGCGCGGCGTGGATCTCGCGGTCGAGTTGTTCGTCGACCTTGGCATCGTCGGGGAACTTCGGCATCCCCGCAATGGCGTCCTGCAGCCACAGCTTGGCCTGAACGACGGGCCTGCGCAGCCAGCGCTCGCGTTCCAGCGCCCGGTGCATCTTGCGGGGCCGGTTCGTGTACCGCCACCGTGCCCACGGCGCATGGGGCCGCGACAGCCGGACCGCACCGATGACCAGCAGTGGCGTGATGAACATGCCCACCAGACCGGTCCACACCTTGCCTTTGAGCAACACGATCACCGCCAGGCACAGCGTCACGACCGCCGCCGCGACCACGATGGCCCGCGCGAGGACAGACTGATCGCTGCGCCAGATGTCGATGTCGAAGAACGACAGCGGGCTGAACCCGAGGATCAACAACCCGGCCACCGCGACGGCGACGAACACCGCGTCGACCGAGGTCCGCCCGTCTTCGGCCCAGTACACGTCGGACAGGTGCAGGATCAGCGCGAACTCGTCGAGGACCAGCGCCGCCCCGATACCGAAAAGGATTGACGCGGCCGTGAACTCGGGTACTCCCCCGTCGACCGCGAGCGTCACCATCGACACCCCGGAGACCATGACCAAGATCACACCGATCACCACGTGGTGGATGTGCAGCCCCCCGCCGGCCGAGATGTTGCGGGGCTGCCACCACTTGCGGGGTGCGTCGCTGCCTGCATGGCTACGGATGTACCGCACGATCGTGCGGGTCACGAAGAACGTCAGGATGAACGCCACCAGGCAACACACCAGCGGCAGCCGCGACGGCGGAACGGAGAAGTCGAGGTGGAGGTCCAGGGTCGGGCGCACCCAGAAAACTTACGCCGACCTGCGCGTGTCTAGGCCGGGATACCCGCCGACTCGCCGATCGGCACCGATAGTCTGGTCCGCGACATGAGGACTTGGCGGTCGCCCGGCGGGGCTGGTTGGAGGCCAACGCTCGCGTGGCGGCTGTTTCAGCTGATGACCGCGGCGGCGTTGGCCTGGGCGGCGTGGCGGCTCCTCGGGCACACCCCGTACCGCATCGACATCGACGTCTACCGGATGGGTGGGCAGGCCTGGCTCGACGGTCGGCCGCTCTACGCCGACGGCGCGATCTTCCAGACCAAGGGCGGCCTGGACCTGCCCTTCACCTATCCGCCGCTGGCTGCCGTCCTGTTCTCCCCGTTCGCGCTGTTGTCGCTCGACGGCGCCAGCGTGGCGATCACCCTGACCACGCTGATCCTGCTGGTGGTGTCGACGGCGATCCTGCTGACGCGCCTGGACGTGTGGCCGACGACCCGCGTCACCGGGGAGCCGGCGTGGGCTCGACGCGGGTGGCTGGCCGCGGCGATCGTCGCGCCCGCGGTGCTCTTCTGCGAGCCGATCCGGTCGAACTTCGACTTCGGCCAGATCAACGTCGTGCTGATGACCCTGGTGATCGCCGACTGTGTGCCGCGCCGGACGCCGTGGCCGCGAGGGATGCTCCTGGGCCTCGCGATCGCGCTCAAGCTGACACCGGCGGTCTTCCTGCTGTACTTCCTGCTGCGGCGGGACACGCGGGCGCTGCTGGTCACCGCGGCGTCGGCGGTAGTGGCGATGCTGCTCGGCTTCGCATTCGCGTGGCGGGACTCGTGGGAGTACTGGACCGAGACGGTCCGCAACACCGACCGCATCGGCACCGCGACGCTGAACACGAACCAGAACATCGCAGGCGCGCTGGCCCGGTTGGGCCTCGGCGAGGGTGAGCGATTCGTGCTGTGGACGGTGGCATGCTTCGTCGTGCTGGGCCTCACGATCTGGGCCGGGCGCCGCGCCCTGCGCGCCGGGCAGCCCGTGTTGGCCCTGATCTGCGTGGCGATGTTCGGGCTCGTGGTGTCGCCCGTCTCGTGGTCGCATCACTGGGTCTGGGCGGTGCCCGCGGTCGTGGTGACGGCAGTGCTGGCGGTGCGGCTGCGCAACGTCGCGCTGGGCGCCGTGGCGGCGGTCGGGCTGGCGCTGATGGTGTGGACGCCGATCAAGCTGCTGCCCGAGCACCGCGAAACCGCGGCCTCACTGTGGCGCCAGCTCGCCGGGGGGTCTTATCTCTGGTGGGCGCTGGCGGTGATCATCGTCACCGGTGTCGTCGCTGTCCGCGACCCCGGCCACGACACCGCGTCCGTGGACTCTGCGCCCGTCTCCGCCGTCAAGGCTTAGCGCGGCCGCTTCAGCCTGCGGCCGCCTCAGGGAGCCGTGTCGGCGGCTTCACCGCTCCCTGTTCTTTTCCCTCTTTGATGTCCGCCGCGTAGAGGTCGACGTATTCCTGCCCGGACAGCCGCATCAGCTCGTACATCACTTCGTCGATGACGGCCCGTTCGATGAACCGGTTGCCCGCGAGCCCCTCGAAGCGACTGAAATCCATCGGCTCGCCGAACTTGACCTGGACCCGGCCGAACTTCCACATCTTGCTTCCGGGAGGGTTCACCACGTCGGTGCCGATCATCGCGACCGGAATCACCGGGACCTGCGTCTGCAGAGCCAGCCGCGCCAGTCCGGTCTTGCCCTTGTACAGCCGCCCGTCGGGCGAGCGGGTGCCCTCGGGGTACATCCCCAGCAGCTTGCCCTCCCCGACGATGCGCTGTGCGGTCGTCAGCGCGGCCTGGGCGCTGTCGGCATCGGTGCGGTCGATGGGCACCTGGCCGGCGACGGTGTAGAACCACCGCATGAACCACCCCTTGATGCCGGTGCCGGTGAAGTACTCGGCCTTGGCCAGGAAGGTGATCCGCCTGCTGACCACCAGCGGCAGATAGAAGCTGTCGGCCACCGCGAGGTGGTTGCTGGCGAGGATAACTGCTCCGGATTGCGGAACATGCTCAAGCCCTTCGACTTTCGGGCGTCCGAGCAGGGTCAGCAAGGGGCCCATGAAGACGAACTTGAACAGCCAATACCACATGGACCCTCCGCATCACCCGACCGCGGTCGGCCATTGTGCCCGACCGTCGGCACGGTGCTCTGGGACAACCTTACCCACGGTGTGTGCGTGCGACCACAGATGCGCACTCACCGCCGCTCACTCGTCGATGATCACCGTGATGTGCTGATAGCGGCCCGGCTCCGACGGCGTGGTCGGGTCCTGGGGCGACGGCCCGGCCGGAGGTGCGCCGTCGGGTTCCGGCGGCGGGGTCCCGGCCGTGTCGAGATTGTCGACCATCGCCTTGACCAGGGTCAGCAGCGCGACGCTGTGCTCGGCGACCACGTTCAGCAGGGGGTGCTGCTCACCGGAGATCAGTGCGGCGAGCGCGCAGACGGGGCACCAGACCTGTTCACACTTGCCAGGGCCGCCGGCCTGGGCCCTGGCCGCCGCAAGGCGCACCGCAGGGTCGAGGCGTTCCAGGATCGACTGCGCGAGCTGGCGCAGTTCGGGACCGATGTCCGAATGGCGCGGGCCGGTGCGGGACTCGTTCAAGCCGGCCACACCTCCGGGTTCGGTCGAAATCGCACTGTCAGCTCGCTGCCACGGAGCGCGGCGTCGATGACGATGCACCGGCGCAGCACCGATGCCAACCGGACACGGCGCCGCATCGCTCCGACGCCGATGATCAGGTCGTCGTCGACCCTACCCAACGACAACGCCGACGAGTCGACCTGCGGCAACTCCAGCCGTAGCCGGTAGACGGCGTCGAGCCCGCTGCCGGACTCCCTGTCGACGACCGGCCGCAACGGACCGGGAGGCGGTGAGCCGTCCCTGCGGCGGGCGCAGTCGAGCAGTTCGCCGAGCGCCTTCGGCCCGATCGGCTCACCCGCCAGGTGGGGTACCAGGACCAGTTGCACGTCGGGAATCACGCGATCGAGTTCGTCGAGCACGGTCCGCTGCTCGGATATCCGCTCCGCGTACCAGTCGAAGGCCGGATGCTCGGGGAGGTTGCGGTATTCGAACGAATCATCTTGTACCAGAACCTGGTTGACGATCAGCTCATCGACCTGCACACCCATCAGCGCCAGAGAGCCCAGGGTGCGGACCGCCTCGGCCGCGACCACCCGCTCGGCGGTCATCACCAGGTGGGCGCTGACCCGCGAACCGTCGGTGAGCAGGGTGCTGAGCTGCTCGGTACCCGCGCCGATCCGCTCCACCAGGGCGATCACCGCCGCCGAGCGCCCATCGTCGGCGCTGGACAACCGGCGGTGCCTCGGCCAGGCCCGCTCGAGGTAGAGGGCGAACGTCGCAGGCAGCGTGAGCATCCGCATCGCGTCGGCGGTCGACGCGCAGTCCACCACGACCAGGTCCCACTGCCCCGAGTCGGCGAGCTCACCGACCTCGTGCAGTCCGAGCACCTCCTGGACTCCCGGCAACGCCGAAAGCTCTTCTGGGGCAATATCACCGAGGTCGGAGTCGGGAAACCTCTCGGACAGCGGGGCGGCGATCTCCCGCCACCGGTTCGCCAGCAGTGCCAGGGTGTCGAGTGCGAGGGCGTCCAGGGACCCGCCGCCGGACGCCGCGGTGTCGAGGTCGGCCAGCACCCGGGTGGGCTCACGCCTGCCGGTGGGCCTGATGGTCGCACCGAGCACGTCACCGGTCGAATGCGCCTGGTCGGTGGACACGATCAGGACCCGCATCCCGGCGCGCGCAGCACGCACGGCCGTCGCGGTCGCCAGCGTCGACTTACCCACGCCGCCCTTGCCGACGAAAAGACTGATCCGGGTTGCCCCGGACGCCCGGGCCGCGTCGGCGGCGTGCCTGCCCTCAGTCAGCCTCGACTCGTTTCTTCAGGTCCTTCAGTGCGGTATCCGTCAGCCGCCGTTCAGCCTTCCTTTTCAGCAGGCCGATCATCGGGATGACCAGGTCGACCGACAGTTCATAGGTGACATCTGTTCCGGATCCCTTGGGCGCCAAGCGATATGCACCGTCGAGAGACTTCAGCAACGTGCTCGACACCAGCGACCACGTCACCGAGTTGCGGTCGGCGGGCCACCTGTAGGTCAACACCATGGTGTCCTTGAGAACCGCGGCGTCCAGAACCAGCCTGGCCACCTTCGGATAGCCGGCATCATCGGTCTCGAGGACCTCGGTCTCCTTGTACTCGGCGACCCAGTCCGGATAGGAGCCGATGTCGGCGATGACGTCCATCACCGTCGAAGGATCGGCATCGATGTAGATGGTCTGTGCCGTCTTGTCCGCCACTGAAATCATTCCCCGCTAGGTCTTGGTCGCTGGCCAAAAATCTACTCTCCCGTCACCGGCCTGGCCCCCGTACCGGCGTTTGGGGGCGCACCCGGGCGGCTGGATCAGGCCAGCCGCGACACTCCCACCTGCCGTCCGGCCTCCAGCTTGCGTTTCACCTCGAAGGCCATGTCCTTGCCCGCCACCCGGCGCCGATGGTTCATCTTGGGGAGGTTCATCTTCGCCAGTTCCCATGCCGCGACGCCGGACGGCTCGGCGTGCAGGAAGTAGTGCAGCACGACACCGTCCGGACCGCTGCGCACCTTCTCCAGCCAGATCTCCATCGTCCCCGTCAGCGCGCCGGTCACGGTCCAGCGCTGACCGACCTCGCCCCGGTCCTCCACCACCGTCAGCCGCAGGTCGGGCCACCACCGCCGCCAGTTCGCCGGGTCGGCGACCGCGTCACCGACCGCGACCGGGTCAGCCGCGATGAACGTCTCGTCGGCGATCTGGAAGCTGTTCATGACAGACAAGCTTCACACATCACGGGGTATCGGGATCCGTCGGCCGACTACGCTGGACATGGTCAAGTTGTTTGTCGAGCCGCCTGAGAATCACGAGAGGGCCTCCACCGTGCGCGAGTTCAGCGTTCCCGCATCATTCACCGTCGGCGAGCACGACAACATCGCCAGCTCCGTCTACGACCACGAACGTGACGATCCCGACCACGTGATCTTCCAGCGTCTCGTCGACGGCGTCTGGGTCGATGTGACGTGCCGCCAGGCCGCCGGCCAGATCCGTTCGGCAGCAAAAGGTTTGATCGCCCACGGCGTTCAGCCCGGGGATCGCGTCGCGATCCTGTCGGCAACGCGCTACGAATGGCCGATCCTGGACTTCGCCATCCTGTCGATCGGTGCGGTGACGGTGCCGATCTACGAGACCAGTTCGGCCGAGCAGGTGCAGTTCGTGCTGGCCGACTCCGGCGCGGTCGCGGCGTTCGCCGAGACCGACGCCCATGTCGGCAGGATCGAGCAGTTGCGGGACGGGTTGCCCCAGCTGCGCAGGGTCTACTGCATCGAGGGCGCCGCGGCGGCGGCCCTCGACGAGTTGGCCGAAGCGGGTGAGAGTGTCGACGCCACGGCCGTCGACGAGCGGCTGGCGGGTATCCGGTCCGCCGACCCGGCGACCTTGATCTACACGTCGGGCACGACCGGGCGGCCCAAAGGATGCCAGCTGACGCACTCCAACCTGCTGTACGAGACCCGCGGCGCCAAGGAGTGCTTCCCCGATCACCTGACCAAGGGCGAGAAGCTGCTGGTCTTCCTGCCCCTGGCGCATGTGCTGGCCCGCGCGCTGACCATCGGCGCCTTCGCCGGCGGGGTCACGCTCGGCTTCACCAGTGACATCAAGAACCTGGTGCCGATGCTGGCGGTGTTCAAGCCGACGCTGGTGGTGTCCGTGCCGCGGGTGTTCGAGAAGGTGTACAACACCGCCGAACAGAACGCCGAGAACGGCGGCAAGACCAAGATCTTCGCGGCCGCGGCAGACACCGCGATCGAATGGAGCAAGGCCCAGGACACCGGCGGCCCCGGGCTGCTGCTCAGGCTCAAGCACGCGCTGTTCGACAAGCTCGTCTACGGCAAGCTGCGGGCCGCACTCGGCGGCAACTGCCGCGCCGCGATCTCCGGCGGCGCCCCGCTGGGCGCGCGGCTCGGCCACTTCTACCGCGGCGTCGGACTGAGCATCTACGAGGGCTACGGGCTCACCGAGACCAGCGCGGCGATCACCGTGAACCGAGTGGGCGACCTGCGGGTCGGCTCGGTCGGCAAGCTGCTTCCCGGCAACAGCATGAAGCTGGGCGAGGACGGCGAGGTGCTGGTCAAGGGCGGTGTGGTGTTCCACGGCTACTGGGGCAACGAGTCCGAGACCGCGGCGGTGTTCACCCACGGCTGGTTCCACACCGGTGACCTCGGCTCGATCGACGACGACGGCTTCGTGACGATCGTCGGTCGCAAGAAGGAGATCATCGTGACCGCCGGCGGCAAGAACGTCGCCCCGGCGCTGCTCGAGGACCGGCTGCGCGCCCATCCGTTGATCAGTCAGGCGATGTGCGTCGGCGATGCGCAGCCGTTCATCGCCGCGCTGATCACCATCGACCCGGAGGCGTTTGCCGGCTGGAAGGAACGCCACGGCAGGGACGCGGGCGCATCGGTGGCCGACCTGTCCACCGATCCCGATCTGCAGTCCGAGGTCGAGCTGGCGGTCAAGGACGCCAACGAGGCGGTCTCCAAGGCCGAGCAGATCCGCAAGTTCCGCATCCTGCCGGTCGACTTCACCGAGGACACCGGCGAGCTGACGCCCACGCTCAAGGTCAAGCGCAAGATAGTGGCCGAGAAGTTCGCGGCGGACATCGAGGCGCTCTACGCCAAGGCGTCGGCCTAGAGCAGCCGGGCCAGGCGTTCGGCCTGCCGCTGCCACTGCCAGTTGTCGACGACCCAGCGGCGGCCGGCCTCGCCCATCGCCGCGGCACGGCGGGGGTCGGCGAGCAGGTCGCCGACGGCGGCGGCGACGGCCCCGACGTCCCAGCCGTCGACGACCAGGCCCGTCTCCCCGTGGAGCACTGTTTCCGGCGCGCCGCCCGACCGGCCCGCCACCACAGGTACCCCGCAGGCCGACGCCTCCAGGTACACGATGCCCAGTCCCTCGACGTCCAGGCCGGCGCCGCGGGTCCGGCACGGCATCGCGAAGACGTCGGCCATCGCGTGGTGTGCGGGCAGTTCGTCGCCCGGCACGCCCTCGGTGAAGACCACGTGCTCGGCGACCCCGAACGAGTGGGCGAGGCGGTGCAGCGACGTTCGGTAGGGCCCGCCACCGACGATCACCAACGCGGCGCCGGGCACCCGTTGCCGGATCGCGGGCAACGCCCGGATCAGCATGTCCTGCCCCTTGCGCGGCACCAGCCGGGACACGCAGACCACCACCGGCCGCCCACCGAGCCGGTACCGGGCGCGCAGTTCTGCCCGCGCCACTTCGTCGGGGACGAAACGGTCGGTGTCCACGCCCGGCGGCACCAGCTCGAGGGCCGCCCGGGGCCCGAACGCCGACGCGAACCGGCCCCTGGTGTAGGAGCTGATGTAGGTGACGACGTCGGTGTCGTCGCCGATGCGGCGCAGCGCCGTTCGCGCCAGCGGCAGCATCGACCAACCGACCTCGTGGCCATGGGTGCTGGCGATGACCCGGTCGGCTCCGGCAGAGCGGGCCAGCGGGCTCAGCAGGGCCAGTGGGGCGGCGGCGCCGAACCACACGGTGTCCACGTCGCGGTGGCTGATGAGCCGGCGCATCCGCAACGCGACCGTCGGCTCGGGCACCATCAGGGTCCCCGGGTGGCGCACGACGTCGTAGCCTGCGGCCGCGGCGGCCTTGTCGTAGTCCGGCGCGCCCTTCCACTTCGGCGCGTACACGGTGATGGTGTGGTCACCCGAGCCGACCAGGTGGGTGACCAGCGCCTCGAGATAGGACTGGATGCCACCGCGACGCGGTGGAAAGTCGTTGGTGACCAATAGAACCCGGCTCATCGAATCGAACTGCTCTGCCAGTCCCGCCACCCGGTGAGCACCGCGGGCAGCTCGACCCCGAGCGCCTGCGTGACTGCGGTCGGGAAGTCGGGATGGCCGTGCCCGCACGCGGCGACGTACAGGGCCCGCAACCGGTCGGTCCCGTAGGTCTGGGCGACGTAGGTGGCCAGCGACCAGGCCCGGTCGTAGGCGGCCGAGCGACCAGGGCCCGGGGTGGCCAACTCGGCGTCGGTCGGCAGCTGCGCCGACAGCGTCGTCGGCATCGCCGCGGGCACCGGGCGACCGACGAAATCGGCGACGCCCTCGGTGAGCCACACCGGTGCGTCGGCGGCGGTGTCGGTTCGCGCGGCGAAGTGGAAGAGCTCGTGGCGCAGCACCATCCGCAGGTCCGCGTCATTCATGGAGGCGGCGGCCGGCGCGAACATGATCCGGTCCGCGGTGGTCGTCGCGGCGACGTCGAGGCCGCCGCCCGCCAGGGTCGCGAACTGGTGCTGCGATCCGGCGACGACGACAGGGATCGCCGTGGGCCACTGCGCACCCCAGAACGCGGTGACCGCGTCGGCGGCGCCGGGGAGTTCGGTGGCGACGCGGTCGAGCAGCGCGGGCCCGCCGGGGGCGCCCATGTCGATCAACTGCGCGGTGCGGCCGTCCGGCGTGGCCACCACACGTGAGGCATCGCTGGGAGCGGTGGACGACGGCGGCGCGGCGACCGCCGGACCCGCCGGGACGGTCTGCGGACCGGCCACCAGCAGCACCGCGCAGATCAGCTCGGCGCCGAGAACCGCGCCGAGCCGACGTCGATCCAGCGCGCGGGCCTCAGTAGCGCCGGACGTTGTGGATCGGCGCATTGTCCACGGGGGCGACTCGCACCGGTGTGCCGTAGGTGGACGCGTGCACCATCATTCCGTCTCCGATGTAGATGCCGACGTGCGACGCATCGGAGTAATAGGTGACCAGGTCACCGGGCTGCATCTGATCGCGCGACACCGCCTGACCGCCCCGCGCCAGTGCCTGGCTCGAGTGTGGCAGCGAGATCCCGGCCTGCTGGAAGGACCACATCACCAGGCCGGAGCAGTCGAAGGCACTCGGGCCGGACCCGCCCCACGAGTACGGGGAGCCGATGCGGCTCAGCGCGGCCTGGATCACCGTCGTCGAGGCGGGGGAACCGGGAGCCGCGATATCGCCGGGCGGGATCGCGCCGGGGACACCTGGCAGGGGTTCGGGCGCCGGGGGCGCGGCCAGCACCGCAGGATCCTGGCCCGGCGGCACCGCGCCCGGCGGCGCGGGCGGTGGCGGCGGCATGGCGGCCAGCACCTCCCGCTGGACCGGGGTCAGCGCCTCGTACTGCGACTTGACGACCGCGATCTGCACCTGCAGCTGGCTCTGCTTGGACTGGAGGTCGGCGCGCACGGCGGCCGCCTGCTCGGCCGCTGTCTTGGCCTCGGCGGCGGACGCGGCCGAGGCCTGCTCGGCGAGCTGCGTCTGCCGGCCCAGCTCGCGGTAGCCGGCCATCTGGGCCTGCATCTCATGAGCCATCACGCGCTGCACGGCGAGCTGATCGATGAGCCCCTGCGGTGAGGACGCGGTCAGCATCGCGTCGAAGCCCGAGGTCCGACCGCCCATGTACTGAGCGGCGGCGAGCGTGTCGACCGACTGCTGGAACCGGTCGAGCTGCGCCTTGGCTGCCTCCACGGCCGCGATGTCGCTCGCGTGCTTGGCTTCTGCGGTCTGCTGGATCTCCAGCTTGTTGTTCAGATCGAGCTGCGCCGAGTGCATCGCCTCGGTGGTCTGTTCGGCCTGTCGGGAGAGTTCGTTGAGCTTTGCCAGCGCATCGTCGGCCGGATCGGCCTGCCCCTGTCCTGCCAACACCGACAGCGAAACGATCAAACCAGCTATCACGGTGATGATGAGTCGCCAAGAACGACGGGTGCTCCGGTGCGCGCGAACGAGCCTCAAGATTTGCGTCCTTCAACTGCCGTAACGAGCCGCCTCGAACTGCTCTTAGGTCTCAGATAGGTTACGAAACGGCATCGGCCTTGTCCAACAGGAGACGCAAATTTAACAGTCCCTCCGGTGCGGGACCGACCGGCCGTCTCACCGCGTGTCGTCAGGCAACTCCGGAGCTTCCCTGCCGGTGAACCGGGACGAGGCGCAATCGCGGGGCCAGGCCCACTTCGGCCAGCACTTCCAGCGCCAGGCGCTCGTCGACGAGCAAAGTTTCGGGCACGCCGAGCAGCACACTCACGACGCAGTCCTGGCATCCCACTCCTCGGACAGCGCAGTCATCACAGTCGATCGTCACCGTTCCAGCCTCAGTTCCGGGGTCGGGCGGTTCGCCCGGTGGCCGCTGATCCCGTGCCATCGCAGTCGTCCTCTCGTCGGAGTCATCCGCACGCTATCGACGGGTACCGACAAGTCGGCTCCACGGCGTTTCCCGGCCGACGTTGTCGGGGCCCGCGCCTACGGTCAGCGCATGGGTCAGCTGAGCTTTGCGGACATTGATCCATCCGCGGATCCTCTCCCAACGCCGACACTGCGGGAAACCACGTTCGTCGTCGTCGACCTCGAGACCACCGGCGGCAGGCCGACAGGCGACAGGCATGACGCGATCACCGAGATCGGCGCGGTCAAGGTCCGCGGCGGCGAGATCCTCGGCGAGTTCGCGACACTGGTCGACCCGGTTCGCAGCATCCCTCCCCAGATCGTGGCGCTGACCGGCATCACGTCGGCGATGGTCTACGACGCCCCCCGCATCGATTCGGTGTTGCCCGCTTTCCTCGAGTTCTCCCGAGGCGCAGTGCTCGTCGCCCACAACGCCGGATTCGACATCGGCTTCCTGCGAGCGGCGGCAGAACGGAACCACCTTCCGTGGCCCAGGCCGTCGGTGCTGTGCACCGTCCGGTTGGCGCGCCGGGTGCTCACCCGCGATGAGGCGCCCAGCGTGCGACTGTCCGCACTGGCGCAGTTGTTCGGCGCTTCCACCAGGCCCACCCACCGCGCCCTCGATGACGCCAGGGCGACCGTCGACGTGCTGCACGCGCTGATCGAGCGGGTCGGCAACCAGGGGGTGCACACCTATACGGAACTGCGTTCGTACCTGCCGGACGTGACGCCTGCGCAGCGCAGCAAGCGCCACCTCGCCCGGGGCCTGCCGAGGAGTCCCGGGGTGTACCTGTTCCGCGGCCCGTCCGCCGAGGTGCTCTACGTGGGCACCGCCGTCGATCTGCGACGGCGGGTGGCGCAGTACTTCACCGGCGCCGACCCGCGTACCCGGATCAAGGAGATGGCGTCGCTGGCCACCGCGGTCGACCACGTCGAGTGCGCCCACGATCTGGAGGCCGGTGTCCGGGAGCTTCGCCTGCTGGCCGCCCACGCGCCGCCGTACAACCGGCGGTCGAAGTTCCCCAAGCGCTGGTGGTGGTTGAGGTTGACCGACGAGGCGTTCCCCCGGTTCACGACCGTACGGACGCCGCGCAGTGACAGCGCCGTCGGACCGTTCCGGTCCCGCGCCGACGCCGCGGAGGCCGCCGCGCTGATGGCCCGGTTCACCGGCGTGCGCACCTGCACCAACCGGCTGGGCCGTTCGGCGGTGCACGGACCGGCCTGCCCCGAGCGAGAGGTGTCCCCCTGTCCCGCCGCCCGGGGCCTCGGCGCCGCCGAGTACGCCTGCGCCGCACAGGAGGCGGTCGCGCTCATGGAAGGCCGCAGCAGCCGCCCGCTGACGGCGGCGCTGGCGCAGATCGCCGAGCTGTCCGACCGCCACCGCTACGAGACGGCCGCGCGGTTGCGCGACCATGCCGCGGCCACGATCGACGTGCTGTGGCGCGGTCAGCGGCTGCGGGCGCTGGCGTCGATCCCCGAGTTGGTGGCCGCCAAGCCCGACGGCGACCGCGGCTGGCACCTCGCGGTGATCCGGCACGGCCAACTGGCCGCCGCGGGCCGCGCTCCCCGTGGCGTACCGCCGATGCCGGTCGTGGACGCTCTGAGCGCCTGCGCGCAGTCGGTCCTGCCGACGGCCGAACCGCTGGGTGGCGCGCTCGTCGAGGAGACGGCGCTGCTGACCCGCTGGCTCGCCCAACCCGGCGTCCGGATCGTGCGCACCGACGCGGGCTACTGCTCACCGCTCGGCGCCGCCGGGCGGTGGTCGCACTGGGCCGCATCGGCACGCTCGGCGCGCCTGGCCGCCGATCAACTCACCGACTCAGAGCTGCTGCGTGAACCGCACCCAACGCGCGAGCAGCTCTTCGGCCGCCCCGGAATCGATCGCGTCGGTCGCCCGGGCCAGGCCGGACTCCCAGGCCGGAACCCACTTGGCGTCGCTGGATAACCCGGCGTGCGCCACCATCGCGCCCGCGGCGTTCAGCAGGACGGCGTCGCGCACCGGACCCTTCGCCCCGGCGAGCACCGCCCTGGCCTCCGCCGCGTTGGACTCCGCGTCTCCGCCGACCAACTCGGAGATCTCCGCCCGCTTGAACCCGAACGCGCCCGGGTCGAAGGTCAGTCGCTCGACGGTGCCCGCCTGCACCCGCCAGATCGTGCTCGTCGTCGTGGTGGTCAGCTCGTCGAGCCCGTCGTCACCGTGGACAACCAGAACGCTCGAGCCGCGGGCGGCGAACACGCCCGCCATCACCTCGGAGAGATCGCCCCACGCGCAGCCGATCAGCCCGGCCCGCGGTGTGGCCGGATTGCTCAGCGGACCGAGCAGGTTGAACACCGTCGGCACGCCGATCTCGCGCCGAACCACGCCCGCATGCCGGTAGGAGGGATGGAACTGCGGAGCGAACGCGAAACCGATGCCGACCTCCGCCACGCTGCGGGCCACCTCTTCGGGCCCGAGATCGATCCGGAGCCCGAGCGCCTCGAGGGTGTCGGCGCCACCCGAGAGCGAGGACGCGGCACGGTTGCCGTGCTTGACCACCGGCACCCCCGCGGCGGCCACCACGATCGCGGCCATGGTGGACAGATTGACGGTGTTGGCGCCGTCGCCACCGGTCCCCACGACATCCACCGTGGCGGTGCCGATCTTGTCTGTCGGGACGCGCCGCGCATGCTTGAGCATGATGTCGGCCAGTTCGGTCACTTCCGCCGCCGTCGGGCGCTTCATCTTCATCGACACGCCGAACGCGGCGATCTGTGCGGGCGTCGCGGTGCCGGTCATGATCTGGTCCATCGCCCACGCCGCCTGGCCCGGCACAAGCGACTGACCTGTGGTCAACCTGCCGAGAATCACCGGCCACGTGGGCGTGGCACCCGGCTCGTCGTGGGATGCGGAGGGCCTGGGCGGAAGGGAAGTCACCGGAAGATTATGACGAATTGCTGTACCCGGGTGGAGTTCAACAACTACAAAGCGTCATACTTGCTCCTGTGACGAGCGCTGTAGGGACCTCGGGAACGGCAATCACGTCGCGCGTACATTCGCTGAACCGACCGAACATGGTCAGTGTCGGCACCATCGTGTGGCTGTCCAGCGAGCTGATGTTCTTTGCTGGCCTCTTCGCGATGTATTTCACTGCGCGCGCTCAGGCCGGCGGCAACTGGCCGCCTGAGCCCACTGAGTTGAACCTCGCCCTCGCGGTGCCGGTCACCTTGGTGCTGATCGCGTCGTCCTTCACCTGCCAGATGGGCGTGTTCGCCGCCGAACGCGGCGACGTCTTCGGGCTCCGCCGGTGGTACACGCTCACCCTCGCCATGGGCACGTTCTTCGTGCTCGGCCAGGGGTACGAGTACATCCATCTGGTCGAAGAGGGAACCACCATCCCGGGCAGCGCCTACGGCACCGTCTTCTACCTCGCGACCGGTTTCCACGGTCTGCACGTCATCGGCGGTCTCATCGCGTTCGTCCTGCTGCTGGTGCGCACCAAGATGAGCAAGTTCACCCCCGCGCAGGCCACCGCCGCGATCGTCGTGTCGTACTACTGGCACTTCGTCGACATCGTGTGGATCGCCCTGTTCGCCGTCATCTACTTCGTTCGATGACACGAATGGAACGAAATATCTCCGACGACAGCGACATCTCTACTGACGATGCCTCTCAGAACAAGCCGATGCGAAGGGGTTCGATGACCAGCAAGGCCCGCTCAGCCGGGACGCCGGCGACAGTGAAGCGTCGTCGGCTGCGACGGCGCCTGTCGGCCGCACTGCTGCTGACGACCGGACTGGCCGTCGCCGGTGGCCTGGCGGCCACCCTGACACCGTCACCCCAGGTGGCCGTCGCCGACGAGTCGGCCTCGGCCATGCTGCGCACCGGCCAGCAGCTCTATGACACGTCGTGTGTGTCATGCCACGGTGTGAACCTGCAGGGTGTCGCCGATCGCGGTCCCAGCCTGATCGGTGTCGGCGAGGCCGCCGTCTACTTCCAGGTGTCGACGGGCCGGATGCCCGCGATGCGCGGCGAGGCCCAGGCCCCGAAGAAACCGGCCCAGTTCGACGAGGCCCAGACCGACGCACTCGGTGCCTACATCCAGGCCAACGGCGGCGGCCCGGTGGTGCCCCGCGACGAGAACGGCCAGATCGCCCAGCAATCCCTGATCGGCAACGACGTCGCCCGCGGCGGCGACCTGTTCCGGCTGAACTGCGCGTCGTGCCACAACTTCACGGGCAAGGGCGGCGCGCTGTCGTCGGGCAAGTACGCCCCCGATCTCGGGAACGCGACCGAGGCACAGATCTACACCGCGATGCTGACCGGTCCCCAGAACATGCCGAAGTTCTCCGACCGGCAGCTGTCGCCCGAGGAGAAGCGCGACGTCGTGGCCTACGTCCGGGAGGCTGCTGCGACGCCGAGCCCCGGTGGCCTCGGGCTGGGCGGCTTCGGCCCCACCTCTGAGGGCATGGTCGCGTGGATCGTTGGAATGGTGGCCATCATCGCGGCCGCCCTTTGGATCGGAGCACGGGCATGAGCGACGACCGCGACGGCCTCAAGGGAACCGACACCCCTGGTCAGACCGGCGTACCGGGCCAGCCCACCGACGCCGAGCTCGCCGCGATGTCGAAGGAAGAGCTGCTCGAACTGGGCGGCAAGCTCGACGGCGTCGAGATCGTCTACAGGGAAGAACGGTGGCCGGTCCCGGGCACCAAGGCCGAGAAACGTGCCGAGCGCACGGTGGCGTACTGGCTGCTGCTGGCCGGGTTCTCGGGCCTGGCGCTGCTGCTGATCTTCCTGTTCTGGCCATGGGAGTACCAGCCGTACGGGTCCGACGGTGAGTTCCTTTACACGTTGACGACCCCGCTCTACGGCCTGACGTTCGGATTGTCGATCCTGGCCATCGGCGTCGGCGCGGTGTTGTACCAGAAGAAGTTCATCCCCGAAGAGATCGCCATCCAGGAGCGTCACGACGGCAGCTCCCCCGAGCTGCACCGCAAGACCGTGGCAGCCAACCTGAGTGATGCGCTTGAAACCTCAACGCTCAAGCGCCGCAAGATGATCGGGCTCTCGCTCGGCATCGGGTTCGGCGCCTTCGGGCTGGGCACGCTCGTGGCGTTCGTCGGCGGGCTGATCAAGAATCCGTGGAAACCCGTCGTGCCGACCGCCGACGGCATGAAGGCCGTGCTGTGGACGTCGGGCTGGACCCCCAGGTTCGAGGGCGAGACCATCTTCCTGGCCCGGGCCACCGGCAACCCCGGCGAGTCGCCGTACGTCAAGATGCGTCCGGAAGACATCGACGCGGGCGGCATGGAGACGGTGTTCCCGTGGCGCGAATCCGATGGCGACGGCACCACGGTCGAATCCGAGCACCATCTGACCGAAATCGCATACGGCGTGCGCAATCCCGTCATGCTGATCCGTATCCGGCCCGGTGACATGAACAGGGTGGTCAAGCGAAAAGGCCAGGAGAGCTTCAACTTCGGCGAGCTCTTCGCGTTCACGAAGGTGTGCTCACATCTGGGCTGCCCGTCCTCGCTCTACGAGCAGCAGACCTACCGCATCCTGTGCCCGTGCCACCAGTCGCAGTTCGACGCGCTGCACTTTGCGAGGCCGATCTTCGGTCCGGCGGCCCGTGCGTTGGCGCAACTTCCGATCACCATCGACCAGGACGGCTACCTGGTCGCCAACGGTGACTTCATCGAACCCGTCGGACCGGCATTCTGGGAGCGCACCTCATGAGCCCACGACCCACCATGGCCGAGATCGCCGCCAAACAGGGCAACGCGATCGATTCGCGCTACCACCCCTCGGCGGCGGTGCGCAGGCAGCTCAACAAGGTCTTTCCGACCCACTGGTCGTTCCTGCTCGGTGAGATCGCGATGTACAGCTTCATCGTGCTGCTGCTCACCGGGGTCTGGCTGACGTTGTTCTTCGATCCGTCGATGGCTCACGTCAACTACGACGGGGTGTACCAGCCGCTGCGCGGGGTGCAGATGTCGCGAGCCTATGAGACGACCCTCGACATCAGCTTCGAGATCCGCGGCGGGTTGTTCGTGCGCCAGGTCCACCACTGGGCAGCGCTGCTCTTCGCCGCCTCGATCATGGTTCACCTCGCCCGCATCTTCTTTACCGGCGCATTCCGACGTCCGCGCGAAGCCAACTGGGTGATCGGGTCGCTGCTGCTGATCCTGGCGATGTTCGAGGGCTTCTTCGGCTACTCGCTGCCCGACGATCTGCTGTCGGGCACCGGCCTGCGCGCCGCGTTCTCGGGCATCACGATGGGCATTCCGGTGGTCGGCACCTGGATGCACTGGGCGTTGTTCGGCGGCGACTTCCCCGGCGATATCATCATCCCGCGGCTCTATGCGCTGCACATCCTGCTGATCCCCGGCATCATCCTGGCACTCATCGGCGTGCACCTGGCGCTGGTGTGGTTCCAGAAGCACACCCAGTTCCCCGGGCCCGGCCGCACCGAGACCAACGTCGTCGGCGTGCGTGTCATGCCGGTGTTCGCGGTGAAATCCGGCGCATTCTTCGCCGTGACCCTCGGCATCCTGGGCCTGATGGGCGGACTGCTGCAGATCAATCCGATCTGGGCGCTCGGTCCGTACAAGCCCTCTCAGATCTCGGCGGGCAGTCAGCCGGACTTCTACATGATGTGGACCGACGGGCTGATCAGGCTGTGGCCGGCCTGGGAGTTCTACTTCTTCGGTCACACCATCCCCCAGGGTGTGTGGGTCGCGGTCGGGATGGGCGTGATCTTCATGCTGCTGATCGCCTATCCGTTCCTGGAGCGGAAGTTCTCGAAGGACGACGCGCACCACAACCTGCTGCAACGTCCACGGGACGCCCCGACCCGCACCGCCGTGGGCGCCGCGGCCATCTCCTTCTACATCCTGCTGACGTTCGCGTGCATGAACGACATCATCGCGCTGAAGTTCCACATCTCGCTCAACGCGACGACGTGGATCGGGCGCGTCGGCATGGTGTTGCTGCCCGCGATCGTCTACTTCGTCGCCTACCGGTGGGCGGTCGGACTTCAGCGCAGTGACCGTGAGGTGCTCGAGCACGGCATCGAGACGGGCATCATCAAGCGGCTCCCGCACGGCGCCTACGTCGAGCTACATCAGCCGCTCGGCCCCGTCGACGAGCACGGCCACGCGATCCCGCTGGAGTACCAGGGTGCGGCACTGCCGAAGCGGATGAACAAGCTGGGCTCGAGTGGCGCGCCCGGTTCCGGCAGCTTCCTGTACGCCGATCCGGTCTCCGAGAACGAGGCGCTCGAGCAGGCGACGCACACCGCGGAGCGACGGGCTCTGACCGCGTTGAAGGAGCACCAGGATCGCATCAGCGGGTCCAACGGCTCCCCCAACGGCTCCCCCAACGGCTCGACCAACGGTCACCACTAGGAACCGAACCGATCGCTCACCACTGATCCGTCTCAGCCATCACGGCTGGGACGGATCAGTTGTCTCACCGGTCTTGCTCAGCCCTCGAGGAGGGCGCGCAGTTCACGCAGGAAGTACCACGGGATGGCCACCATCCCCACCGTGATCACGCCGGCCAGGCCGTAGAGCACCCAGGCGACGGTGTCGCTGGCGACGGCCATCAGGTAGGTCGACACCCCGGTCAGCAGCGTCGCGACGCCCATCGCGGACGCGATCGCGACGGCGGAGCGCAGCCACAGCTGTTCGAGGGCCGCCGCGCCGGCCGGCCGCTGGAGCACCAACGGGATCGGGCCGCTGGGCTCGGCCACCACGGCCGGCGCCCGGAACTTCTCGGTCGGCGCTTCTGCGCCGCGGACCGGGCTCTGGAGTTGCGGCGCGGCCGCCTTGGGCCGCTCGTCGGAAACGGGTTCGGCAGTCGTGGCACGGCGGGCACGCAGAAGCAGCGGCACCGCCGCGACGATCACCAGCGCGGAGACCCCGATGACGGTGTAGAGGACCCACGGCGTGCCCGATTCGGCGCTGGACGCGGTGTGCCCGCGCGACAGGTCGACCAGCGCCACCGTCGCGGCAACCCCCGCCCCCAGCGCGGCCAGCCAGACGGCCGCACAGCTGCCCAGCAGGATGCGGTCGGTGCGGTCGAGCGCGGCCAGGTCGAACCCATTGCCCTGCCGCGGGCGGTCGGCGGTGTCGGTGAGGTATGTCATCAGCGGTGTGGTCTGCCTAGCAACTGGTCTGTGCGGTGTTGTTGGTGTTCGCCGACAGCACGGTGCCGTCGCTCGTGGTGATCGAGCAGTTCAGCCGGCTCACCAGGAACAAGCTGGACGCCTGCACGGAACCGACCTCGGACTGCGAGATCGGGGTGACCGTCAGGGACCACGGGATATACACGTTGCGCTGTGTGCGGCTGCGCCCGGAGGCGTCGATGTAGGTGACGGTGATGATGTCGCCGGGCGCCTTGGTGCCCGTGACGGAGTACGTCACCTGCCGTGGGCCTGCCCTTGTTGTCGTCGGGGGCGGCGGCGGCGGTTCCTCGGTCGTGGGCGGCGGCGGTGGTGGCGCCTCGGTGACGACCGGCGGCGGTGGTGGGGGTTCCTCGGTGACCGTGATCGTCTCGGGCGGAGGCGGCGGTGGTTCCTCGGTCGGGGGCGGCGGCGGGGGCGGTGGCGGTGGGGTCGTGGTGGTGATCTCGTCCTGCACCGGCGGCACCGAACTGGTGGTCGTCTCGGGCGTCGCCAGGTTGTCGGTGTCGGTACGCGTCACCAACACCGACACCGACACCACGAGCGCGACCGCGGCGACGATCGCGACGACGCCGACCACCCACGGCCACCGGGGAGGCGGCGGCGGCTCACCGACATCACCGGCGGCAGGATCGAAGGTGTCGTAGTCGTACAACGACGCGTCGGCCGGTACATACGGACTGCTGACGAACTGGTCCGCCTCCGGCGCCGAGTAGGCCCGCGAATACTGGTCGGTCTGACCGGCGTCGGGGAAATCCGCACCGGCACCACCGTCGGGCGGCGACGTGCCGGCGGCCTCCCGCGTGGGTTCGTCCGAGGACGGCTGGCCGCCCGGCTCCTCACCTGGGAGATCCGAGCCGCCAGAGTCCCGTCCCGGGGGATTCGGCCCGCTCATCTACGTCTATCCTTCTCGACTGCTTCTCCGACGCCGCGGCCGTCGACGGCCCGCGGCGCGTGGGCAACACTACCCAACAGCGGCACCCGACAAGGACGCTCAGTGCGGTGTCCGGGCGAACTCATGCCCGGATTGTGACCTTGTCCGCGACACGCAGACCGCGGTACCGGTGCGCGCCAGGGCGAAGAGCAGAGGACACCGCCAGCGGCTCAGTGCTTCTCGGGTCCCGTGTGGTACTCGAAGACCAGACCCGCGACCGTGGCAAGGACGAAGCAGACGCCGGCGACGATCAGCCACGGGAGCCACATGGCCATGCCCACGGCGGTGATCGAGGCGGACAGCGCGATGAACAGCGGCCACCAGCTGTGCGGGCTGAAGAAGCCGAGCTCACCCGCGCCGTCGGCGATCTCGGCGTCCTCGTAGTCCTCGGGGCGGGTGTCGAGACGGCGCGCGACGAACCGGAAGAACGTGCCGATGATCACCGTGAGGCCGGTGGTCAGCACGAGCGCCGTCGTGCCCGCCCACTCGATACCACCCTTGGCGAACATTCCCGTCAGGACGCCGTACACGACGGACGACAGCGCGAAGAACGCCGTCAGGAACTCGAACAACCTGGCTTCGATATGCATGTGCTGTCCTACCTGCTCGCCTGGGGGACCTGCGGCGCCTGCTCTCCGCGGCGGGTGTCGAACGGTTCGGTCGTGATCGCGCGCGGATCCTGACCGATGCCCTGCAGTGCCTCGGCGTTCGTCCTGCCCGCTCTGCGCTGGTCGAGATAGGCCTTGAAGTCGTTGGGCTGAACAACCCGCAGCTCGAAGTTCATCATCGAGTGATAGGTGCCGCACATCTCCGTGCAGCGCCCGACGAACGCGCCGCTGTTCTGGCCCTCGGGAAGGAAGATCTCGCTGACCTGGAAGACGTTGTCGGAGTTGTTCTCCTCGGGGTTGGGCAGCACGTCCCGCTTGAACAGGAACTCCGGCACCCAGAAGCCGTGGATCACGTCGGCCGAGGCGATCTCGAACTCGATCCGCTTGCCGGCGGGCACCACGAGCACCGGGATCTCCGTCGACGAGCCGAGGGTTTCGACCTCGTCGTAATTGAGGTACGAGCGGTCCTCGGGGTTGACACCGTCGATCGCGCCGACGCGCTCCTCGCCGTGGCTGTCCACGCCCTCGGGTTCGGAGACCATCGCCTCCTTGCGCGCATCGTCGGCACCCTCGTAGGTGTACGTGCCGTCGGCGAATTCGACCTTCTGGTAGCCGAACTTCCAGTTCCACTGGAAGGCGGTGACGTCGATGACGACCTCGGGGTTGGGGTCCTTGTGCAGCATCCGCTCCTGCACCACCACCGTGAAGTAGAAGAGCACCGAGATGATCAGGAACGGGGTCACCGTGAGGGCCAGCTCCAGCGGCATGTTGTAGCCGAACTGACGCGGCAGTTCCGTGTCGCCCTTCTTCTTGCGGTGAAACATCACCGTCCAGAAGAGCAGGATGTAGACGATCGCGCCGACGACGAGCGCGGCGATCAGCGAGCCGATCCACAGTTCCCGGTTGAGGTGCGCCTCGGGGGTGATGCCGTTGGGCCAGCCGAGGCCGAGTACCTCGGACCAGCTGCACCCGCTGAGCAGGACCGCCGTCCCGCCCAGGAGCACGGACAATGCCACCAACTTCAGGCCGCGAGCGGACACGTTGGCGCCTCCTTGAAATGTCATCGGACAGTCGACGGACCGCCGGCGGTCAGACGGCTGCACTGGCTACTACGCAGCGTAGACCACACCGGCGGGCAGGAGCGAAGCGACCGGGGAATGTGTTCGGCGGGCAGGAGCGAAGCGACCGGGGAATGTGTTTCGTGCCGGTCTCCGGGTCGGTCTCTCGGCGCCTCGGCGATTAGGCATACTGGCGCGGTGTGCGGACTGCTGGCGCTGGTAAGCGACCCGGGACTCGGGGCTGAGGCCCCCCCCGCCATCGTCGATGCCGTCTCGGGCGCGTCCGCCCTGATGCGCCACCGCGGTCCGGACGAGCCGGGAACCTGGCACGACACCACGGACGCCATCGGTGCGGGCGGGTCTGCGGGGCAGGTTGTGCTCGGCTTCAACCGGCTGTCGATCATCGACATCGCCCACAGTCACCAGCCGTTGCGGTGGGGACCCGACGACGCGCCGGACCGCTACGTGCTGGTGTTCAACGGCGAGATCTACAACTACGTGGAATTACGTGAGGAGCTGCGGTCCGAACACGGCGCGGTGTTCCACACCGACGGTGACGGCGAGGCGATCCTGGCCGCCTACCACCACTGGGGCACCGAGGCGCTGACACGGCTGCGCGGCATGTTCGCCTTCGCGCTGTGGGACAGCGTAGAGCAGGAGCTGTTCTGCGCCCGCGATCCGTTCGGCATCAAGCCACTGTTCATGGCGACCGGACCGGGCGGCACCGTGGTGGGCAGCGAGAAGAAGTGCCTCGTCGAGATGGCCGACCTGCTCGGTGTCGATCTCACCATCGACGAGCGTGCCGTCCAGCACTACACGGTGCTGCAGTACGTGCCGGAACCCGAGACGCTGCACCGGGGAATCCGGCGCCTGGAGTCGGGCAGCTACGCCCGGGTGCGTCCCGGTGGGCGGCCACGCGTGACCCGCTACTTCATGCCCCGTTTCGACGCGGCGCCTTTCGTCGCGAAGAGCGAGCAGAGTCGGTACGACGAGATCACCGCGGTGCTCGAGGATTCGGTGGCCAAGCACATGCGAGCCGACGTGACGGTGGGCGCGTTCCTGTCGGGCGGTATCGACTCGACGGCGATCGCGGCGCTGGCCATGCGCCACAACCCGCGGTTGATCACGTTCACCACGGGCTTCGAACGCGAAGGGTTCTCGGAGGTCGACGTGGCCGTCGCGTCCGCCGAAGCGATCGGCGCCCGGCACGTGACCAAGGTCGTCAGTCAGGCGGAGTTCGTCGCGGCGCTTCCCGAGATCGTCTGGTACCTGGACGAACCCGTCGCCGACCCCGCGTTGGTCCCGCTGTTCTTCATCGCGAGGGAAGCACGCAAACACGTCAAGGTGGTCCTGTCCGGCGAGGGTGCCGACGAGCTGTTCGGCGGCTACACCATCTATCGGGAGCCGTTGTCGCTGAAGCCGTTCGATTATCTGCCGCGCGGCCTGCGCAAGTCCGTCGGCAGGATGGCGGCGCCGCTGCCGGAAGGAATGCGAGGCAAGAGCCTGCTGCACCGCGGTTCGCTGACGCTCGAGGAGCGTTACTACGGCAACGCGCGCAGCTTCTCCGACGAACAACTGCGTTCGGTGTTGCCGCGATTCCGCGACGACTGGGTCCACACCGACGTCACCGCCCCGGTGTACGGGAGCTCGAAGGGCTGGGATCCGGTGGCCAGGATGCAGCACATCGACCTGTTCACGTGGTTGCGCGGCGACATCCTGGTCAAGGCCGACAAGATGACGATGGCCAACTCACTGGAGTTGCGGGTGCCGTTCCTGGACCCCGAGGTGTTCGCGGTGGCCTCGCGACTGCCGTTCGACCAGAAGATCACCAGGGCCACCACGAAATACGCGCTGCGGCGTGCGCTGGAGCCCATCGTCCCGGCGCATGTCCTCAATCGGCCGAAGCTGGGTTTCCCGGTGCCGATCCGGCATTGGCTGCGCGCAGGCGAACTGCTGGACTGGGCGCACTCGATGGTCGGCTCGTCCGCCGCGGGCGACCTGGTGGACCTGGCCGCCGTCCGGTCGATGCTCGACGAACACCGAAGCGGCGCAACCGATCACAGTCGCAGGCTGTGGACGATGCTGATCTTCATGCTGTGGCACGCGATCTTCGTCGAGAAGAGCGTGACGCCTCAGATCAGCGAGCCGACCTACCCGGTGCAGCTCTGATCCGCCGTCACGCCAGCGCTCGGCCGATCTCCTGGCCCGCCTCGGCGCCGTAGGCGTCGCTGAGCCGCTGCACCGCCGACTCGGGGTCCCAGGACCACTCCTGCGGGCCCGGCGCCTCGAGCACCAGTGTCGCCACCATGGACGCGAGCTGGGCCGCCCGCTCCAGCGACAGCCCGGCGTCGCGCCCGGTGAGGAACCCGGCGCGGAATGCGTCGCCGATGCCGGTGGGGTCCTCCTTGCGGATCTCGGGCACCACGTCGACGTGGACGAACGTGCCGTCCCGGCCGACGAGGTCCACACCCTTCTCCCCCAGCGTCGTGACGCGCAGCTGGATCTGCCTCATCACCTCGACCTCGGACCACCCGGTCTTCTGCAGCAGCAGATCCCACTCGTAGTCGTTGGTGAACAGGTAGGTCGCGCCGTCGATCAGCCTGCGGATCTCCTCGCCCGACAGCCTGGCCAGCTGCTGGCTCGGGTCCGCGGCGAATGCCAGGCCCAGGGACCGGCATTCCTCGGTGTAGAGGAACATCGCGTCCGGATCATTGGCACCGATGATCGTGAGGCTCGGCGATTCGGTCCGCTTGACGATGTCGGCCAGCTTGATGTCGCGGGCTTCCGACATCGCCCCCGGGTAGAACGACGCGATCTGGGCCATGTCCTCGTCGGTGGTGCAGACGAACCTGGCCGTGTAGGCCGACTCGGAGACCAGCACGCCGTCGCAGTTCACACCGTGCGAGGTGAGCCACCGCCGGTACTCGTCGAAGTCCTTACCGACGGCCCCCACCAGCGTGGGATTGCCACCCAGCACACCCATCGCGTACGCCATGTTCCCGGCGACCCCGCCCCGATGCACCACCAGGTCGTCGACGAGGAAGCTCAGCGACACCTTCTGCAGGTGGTCGGCGAGGAGTTGCTCGGAGAATCGACCCGGAAAACGCATCAGATGATCAGTTGCGATCGATCCGGTCACCGCAATGGTCACAGGGACCCGCCCTTCATGTCTTCAGTTCCACCCGTCATGATTTCGCCTCTCCATGCTCGACGCACGCATGGACGACGTCGTTCACCCTAGTGTCGACCACCTCGGATACCCCGTGTCGGCCCTGTGGTCGCCCCGTCGGCGGCAGGGGCACCCCCGCCGGTTGCGCTAACCTGCCTATAAGTGCCCGCTCGGCCACTCTAGAGCCCCAGAAGCCGACCGACCTCCCCGGGAGCAAATACATGACTGGTCCGTACCCGCCCCAATACGGCGCTGGACCGGTCGGCCCGCAAATGTATCCGGAGGGTTTTCAGGGATTTGCCCAACAGCCGTATCCACCGGCGACGCAGCCCTACCCCGAGGGCGGTATCGACGGGACTTACCCGGGAATGCTGCCCCCACCGGTTCAGTACCCGCCCCGCAAGCGGCGCAGGTGGATCATCGCGGTCGTCGCGTTACTCGCCATCGCGGCGATCGTGGGCGTCATCGCAGCGGTCACCCTGACCGGTGGACGGGACGAGCAGACCTCCAGCGGCCAGTTGACGGAGTCCGCGGCGCAGGCCGCGATCCAGGACTACCTCGACGCACTGTCCAACGGCGATGACGAGACGGTGGCCAGGCACACCCTGTGCGGGTTGTTCGACGCGGCCAAGGAGCGCCGTGCCGACCTCGCCCTGGCTGGGCTTTCCAGCGACGCGTTCCGCAAGCAGTACAGCAGCGCCGAGGTGACCGCCATCGACAAGATTGTGCTGTGGTCGCCCACGCAGGCTCAGGTGCTGTTCACGATGAGAGTGGAGCCGGCGAGCTCTTCGCGGGGGAATCAACCGCGCGGCGGCGAAGAACAGGCGATCGCCCAGCTGTTGTCACTCGACAACGAGATCCTGGTGTGCTCGTATCTGCCCCGGACAGCCGGCCAGTACTGACCGGCTGCGGCCCGGCGCAGCGTCAGATGCCCGGCGCAGCGTCGGCTGCGGGTGACTCAGTTGAAGGAGTCGCCGCAGGCGCAGGAGCCGGTGGCGTTGGGGTTGTCGATCGTGAAGCCCTGCTTCTCGATGGTGTCGACGAAGTCGATGGTGGCGCCCTGCACGTAGGGGGCACTCATCCGGTCCACCGTGAGTGCGACACCGCCGAACTTCACGGTCAGATCCCCGTCGAGGGCGCGGTCGTCGAAGAACAGGTTGTAACGCAGGCCGGCGCAGCCACCCGGCTGTACGGCGATCCGCAGCGCGAGGTCGTCGCGACCCTCCTGGTCCAGCAGCGCCTTGGCCTTGGTCGCCGCGGCATCCGTCAGGCTCACGCCGTGGGCGTCGGTAGCTTGCTCTGCCTGCACTGCCGACTCGTGCTGAACAGTCATGGACTCTCCTGTGTGGATGTTCGTGGATGAAGCCTTCCCACCTGTGGCTCCACTTCCTCAACGGTACCTTGTTCTGACCGTATTCCCCCATATGTCGACGCCACGACGGATGCCAGGCCGCTGAGCTGGTCGGCCGCGTCCTCGATCGCACGCTGTACCGATTCGGCGTGATCGGTGATGGAGTACGCCCAGGCGATGCCTGCGGCCCCGAGGCTCGATTCGTCCAGGGTCACCTGGCCTGCCAGCACTAACACCGGAATCCGGTGGGCGCGGGCAGCCGAGGCCAGCGCGCTGACGACCTTGCCGTGCAGTGACTGGTCGTCGAAGCGTCCCTCTCCGGTGATCACCAGGTCAGCTGCGGCGACATCGTCGACAAGACCGGTGTGTTCCGCGATGATCGCCGCCCCGGATTCCCGCCGGCCGCCCAGGGCGATCAGCGCCGCGCCGATACCGCCGGCGGCACCCGCTCCCGGATCATCGCCGACGGGGCGGCCCGCGGCGACGGTCAACTCCTCGGCCCATGCCGCCAGCCGGTCCTCGAGCACGGCGACGGTGTCGGGGTCGGCACCCTTCTGCGGGCCGAACACGGCGGCGGCTCCACGCGGGCCGAGCAGAGGGTGTTCGACATCACTGGCGGCGATGAGCTCGATCCCGTCGAGGAGCTCCTTCGCGGCGGTCAGGCCGCCCAGCGCCTCGACCATGCCCCTGCCGCCGTCGGTGCAGCCGCTGCCACCGAGCCCGACGACGATACGGCCGGCGCCGGCCTCACGTGCGGCGGCGACGAGCTGACCGACACCCCTGCTGTGCGCGTCGAGGGCGGTGCGCACCGTCGGCGGCCCGCCCAGCAGCGCGAGACCGCACGCCTGCGCACATTCGATGTAGGCGGTGACCGGCGGGTCGGTGTCGAGCACCCACTGTGCCTCGACGTCGTCGGATAGCGGACCGCTGACCACGGTGGTGTGGACCTCGCCGAGCCGACTGGCCAGCACCTCGACGAACCCCGGCCCACCGTCGGACTGCGGGGCGAGGATGAGGCGGTCCTCGGGTCGGGACCGCCGCCACCCCTGCGCGACAGCCTGGGCCGCCTGCACCGCGGTGAGGCTGTCGCCGAAGCAGTCCGGCGCGATCAGCACGTTCGTCCCCGCCATGCCGGCAGACTATGGCGTCCCGCAACGAGGCGCATACCGAGGACTCCAGTGCCTCCCCGGTGAGCCGAGAAGTAACCTGGCAAGCGTGAAACTGCTGGGCCGCAAGAATGACGACTCCGAGGGGTCGCGGGACACCGGGACATCGGCGCCCGCCGACCCCGACGACACGTCCGCCGGATCGGGCCACCGGGTGACCACCGCTCCCAAGGGCAAGCCGACCCCCAAGCGCAGCGAGGCCAGCCGCAGGCGCGGCCCCGTCGCGCCTGCGCCGTTGACCAGCGCCGAGGCGCGGCGGCGGCGCAAGGAATTGGGTGGCCCGAAGCTGTCCCGTGAGGAGAAGAAGGCTCAGCGCGCCGAACGGCGCACCGAGATGTCCACGCGCCGCGAGAAGATGATGGCGGGTGAGGCCGCGTACCTGCTGCCGCGGGACCAGGGCCCGGTGCGCCGCTACGTGCGTGACGTGGTCGATTCGCGACGCAATCTGCTCGGCTTGTTCATGCCGTCGGCGCTCGGCCTGATCTTCGTCATGCTGGCGGTGCCGTCGGTCCAGGTGCAGGCGATGCTGTCGCCGGCGATGCTGGTGCTGGTGCTGGTCATGGTCATCGACGGCTTCTTCCTGGGTCGCCGGGTGAACCGCCTGGCGGACGAGAAGTTCCCGAATAACACCGAAACCGGTTGGAAACTCGGCTTCTATGCGGCCAGCCGAGCCTCGCAATTGCGCCGGATGCGCGCGCCGCGGCCTCAGGTCGAACGCGGCGCCCGCGTCGTGTGACACCGTCGGTGGCATATTTTCCTGCTGTCCCGACCCCCGACGCCGAGGCGGCGTCCGCCGCGAGGGAACGCCAGAGCATGCTGACGAAGCCGCTCGGTGCGCTGGGCCGGCTCGAGGACCTCGCAGCATGGGTGGCGGCATGCCAGGGCGCTTGTCCCCCAAGGCAATTCGAGCGGGCACGGGTGGTGGTGTTCGCCGGGGATCATGGCGTGACCGCCGCGGGAGTGTCTGCGTACCCGGCCGAGGTGACCGCGGCGATGGTGGCGAACTTCGATGCCGGCGGCGCCGCGGTCAACGTTCTCGCCACGCTGGCGGGCGCGGGGGTGCGGGTGGCCGACATCGCCGTCGACACCGCCGAGCCGCTGTCACCGTCGATCGGCGCGCACAAGATCCGGCGCTCCAGCGGCAACATCTCCTCAGAGGACGCGCTGACACCCGATGAGGTGGTCGAGGCGATCGAGGCGGGCAGGCGGATCGCCGACGAGGAGGTCGACGAGGGCGCTGATCTGCTGATCGCCGGCGACATGGGGATCGGGAACACCACACCCGCGACCGCGCTGGTGGCCGCGCTGACCGACACCGAGCCGGTCGCGGTGGTCGGCAGGGGCACCGGAATCGACGACGCCGGCTGGGGGCGCAAGACCGCCGCGGTGCGCGACGCCCTGTACCGAACGCGCAGGCTCACCGCCGATCCCATTGCGCTGCTGCGGATCTGCGGTGGCGCCGACCTGGCCGCGATGACCGGTTTCTGCGCGCAGGCCGCGGTGCGCCGCACCCCGGTGTTGCTGGACGGCGTCGTCGTGACCGCGGCGGCGCTGGCGGCCGAACGGCTCGCACCCGGCGCGAAGCAGTGGTGGCAGGCCGGGCACCGCTCCACCGAACCGGCACATTCGCTGGCGCTTCGCGACCTGGACCTCGATCCCATCGTCGATCTCGGTATGCGCCTGGGGGAAGGCACCGGCGCGCTGATCGCACTGCCGGTCCTGCGCGCCGCCGTGGCCACCCTCGCGTCGATGGCGACGTTCGAAGAAGCCGGTATCGACACATGATCCGTGCTGTCGCAGGCGCATTCGCGTTCGCGACGGTGCTGCCCACGCCTGCGACGCGCACTGCGACCATCGGGCGCGGCGTGATGACCGCCCTTCCCGTCGCCGGAGCGGCACTGGGGGCATTGGCCGCCGCGACCTTGTGGGCAGGCATGCACGCGTTCGGTGCGGACAGCGCGCTGGCGGGAGCACTGGCGGTGACGGTGCTGCTGGTGGCCACGCGGGGACTGCACATCGACGGCTTGTCGGACACCACCGACGCGCTGGGCTGCTACGGGCCCCCGGAGCGCGCGCTGGCGGTGATGCGTGACGGAGCGGCGGGGCCGTTCGGCGCCGCCGCGGTGGTGGTGACGATCCTGGTGCAGGCTCTGGCGTTCGCCCAGACGGGTTGGTTGGCGGTCCTCGTGGCGGTCACCGCCGGTCGGGTGGCAGCGGTCGCCGCGTGCCGGCGATCGGTTCCGGCGGCCGCGGGCAGCACGTCGGGGGGGCGGGTGGCGGGCACCCAGCCGTTGTGGGTGGTGGGCGCCTGGGCGGCGGGCACCCAGCCGTTGTGGGTGGTGGGCGCCTGGGC
>NZ_JACKSH010000031.1 GCF_025821625.1 Mycolicibacterium pyrenivorans | reverse complement strand
ATCTGCGCTTGTCCCGAGCGCACCAGCTCCCCGGCGCCGGAGAGCTTCATCACCGAGCCCGCGGCCGGGCCTTGTCCGGAGGCCGGTGGATCGCCGAACAGTGAATGCGCGCGGCCCAGCACCTCACCGACCTGAGCCACCACCGCGCCAACCGACACGAAACCAGTATCAGCGACCCAGACCCACCACCCAGACACAAAANGAATGCGCGCGGCCCAGCACCTCACCGACCTGAGCCACCACCGCGCCAACCGACACGAAACCAGTATCAGCGACCCAGACCCACCACCCAGACACAAAACTCCGCCAGCCGCGGGGAGGCCGCGAGCCGAAAGGCACCGGGCACGGCTCCTCCCGCAGGAGCGCCCCCGCCTCCGTGCCTCAGGCGCGCATGTAGCCGCCGCCCTTAGTAGCGATGTGCACGTGATCAAAATGGTTCGCAGTGGCGCCGCCACGGCCTCCCATCGGTTCGCCGCCCCCAGGGCCGTAATACATCGCTTGTCGCCAAATCGCGTGCTCGACGCCGAGTGCCTCTTTATTGGCCATCACAAACGACAACACTTCATCACCCAGCGCTTTGCCTTGCGGGGTATTCCAGTTGGGAATCATCACATCCAGAGCGAGCCCGTTGGGATGCCACTTCAACGAGTCGGCGTGCACGCCGCCGATCTCGCGGATTTGCGGAAACGCCGCCGAGACAGCGCGATTGGTGAGCACCGTAAACTTCTGCAGCCCCTTCTCGGAAGCCTTTCCTGGTGGCAGCTGGCCCTGAAGGGCTCTGGCGACGATGCTGCCGGCATCCAAGGCCCCCAGCGGCCCGCGGCCCGATCTCCTGCCCGACACCAGGCGGCTACCGCCACCTAGCCCCGAGAGCCCGGAGAGGCCATGTAATCCGCTCATAGGTGATCCCATACTCGGCATCGACAAGCCACTGCCGCCGCCGAACGGTGAGCCGCTTCCCCCGCCCACACCGCCGCGGCCGCCGTAGGCCATCGACCGCAGCATCGCCGCCATCTGCGCGTCGCGGGTTTTGTAGGCCTGGACGACTTGTTGTTGTTGGGCGACGCGGTTGCGTAGTGCGACCAGGAG
>NZ_JACKSH010000030.1 GCF_025821625.1 Mycolicibacterium pyrenivorans | reverse complement strand
TGCTCGGGATCGCCGTGGTGCAGCTGGCAGCCTCCTGGTGGGCGATCGCCCCGGGGTCGGGCTCGCAGTGGCCCTCGATCGTCGTCGTCGTGGTGACGGCGCTGTGCCTGATTCTGCGGGCCCGCGGATTGCGGCACCGCCGTCATGCGGTGACCATCGTCAGCGGGTCGGCACTGTCGCTGATGGCGATCCCGCTGCACTACGGCCTCAGCGCTCCGGCCTCGGCGACCGTCTCGGTGGCGGTGTCGGCGGCCGTGGTGCTGGCCGTGGCCGTGGCCGGGCTGCTGGCCGGGGCGGTCATTCCCTCCCGCAGCTTCTCTGAACCCATCCGCCAAGTCGTGGAATGGCTGGAGTACCTCGGCTATGCCCTGATCGTGCCGTTCGCCGCGTGGGCGATCGGGCTGCTGCAATACATCAGGTTGCACTGATGCGGGGCAAAAGTGTGGCGGCCGGCCTGGCCGCATTCGGACTGCTCAGCGCCAACGTGTTGGCGCCCCCGGCGGCGCTGGCGGTGGCCCCGCCGGTGATCGACCCGGGCGCACTGCCGCCGGACGAGACTCCGGGCCCGCCCCAGGAGATGCGCCAAACCAAAGCGTGCGTGACCCCGGTGGTAGTGGGCGATCCCAACGTGGCGCAACCCGACCCGGGCAACACCATGCTCAACATCGAACAGGCCTGGCAGTACTCGACGGGCGCTGGAGTGACGGTGGCCATCATCGACACCGGCGTCACCCCCAACCCACGGTTCCCGCGGCTGTTCCCCGGCGGCGACTTCGTGCAGGGACTACCCGACGGCGGGCTGACCGATTGCGAAAGCCACGGCACCATTGTCGCCTCGATCATCGGCGCCGCGCCGGCTAACCCGGCCGACCGCCCCACGCCGCGTCCTGCGGGAGCAGGGGCGCCCCCTCCACCCCCGGGCGTGCCGGCCAATCCCGCGCCGCCAGCGTTTCCCCCGCCGCCGACGATCACCGCGACCGCGACAGTGACCGCGCCC
>NZ_JACKSH010000029.1 GCF_025821625.1 Mycolicibacterium pyrenivorans | reverse complement strand
CGCCCCGTCGGTGTGGGACTGGACGAAGTGGCTGCCACATATGCAGCATCAGAGCAAGCGCGACGGCTGCGGTGAGCGCCGGCTGCTGTTTTCCTCCCCGGCTCAGCTGGAGGAGTTTTTCGACGAGGCGGAGCTTCCGCGTAGCGAGTGGACACCCCCGGCCAGCGGATTGCACGGCGCGGGGAACACCGTTCTGCCGTTCCGGGTGATCATCGACGACAACTGCGGAACCCCCGAGGACTGGGCCGGCCTGACTGGCAGCGCCGGGTATGCCGGCACCTGCTTTGTGCGCCTGGCGCCGTCGGTGCCGCCGCCCTCGCCGCATGATGCGTTCGGGACGAAGAGTTGGATCGGGTTTTCCCCGGAGACCACGTACCGCCTCGTGGGCGGTGCGCTGCGCAAGCGACTGCCCGCCGAGGACCTCACACCGTTTAGCGGTGTGCAGCACCCGTCCTCCGACGAGCTCGACGACGCCTTCTACGCCAAGGCCGACCAGCTGTCGATCACCGCGGCGGAGCGGTTCGCTCGGGCGATGGCCCGCTTCCGCGCCTCCGGCGGGGTCACCACGGTCACCGATTCCGGCCACCAGCAGCGCACGCTGCTCGACGCGGTGGGGGTGCGCGACCCCCGCAACCTCGACGTGGACCGCCTGTGGTCCCCGCGCCGCAGCCAGGGCCCGGAGTGGATGCGCTTCCCGGTCGGTCTTGATGAGAGCGGCCAGGTCGTCGACCTGGATCTCAAAGAGGGCAGCCAGCAGGGCATGGGCATGCATTCGCTGTTCATCGGCACGACCGGCGCGGGCAAGTCCGAGGGCATCATCACCGAGGTCGCCTCGATGGCGTTGACCCATTCGCCGGAGGTCGCCAATGTGGTGTTCTTCGATTTCAAGCTGAAATCAGCAGCCGGCGTGCTCGAACAGTTCCCGCATGTGGTGGCCAGTGTCAGCAACCTCGGCGATGAGCGCCACCTTGTCGGCCGCATGTATG
>NZ_JACKSH010000028.1 GCF_025821625.1 Mycolicibacterium pyrenivorans | reverse complement strand
TGTTGCCCGTCGCTATGGATGAGGATGTCGGCGTCATTGGCGGTGATGATGGGTGGGCTATGAGAACGGCCCCGCTCGGTGTGGTGAGCGGGGCCGTGGTGGGCTCGGTGACGGGGTCGTCGGCGTGGTGACGCCGTGGTCGGCGTGGTGAAGCGACTTGGGTTCAGTCGGTTGCTGTTTCGCTGATGGCGATGCGTGCGGCTTTCTCTCCGACGATGGAATGACCGGCGGCGAACGCCGCGGTCAGGGCGTGGAGAGCGAGGTTGTTGACCGCGCGGGGGTGCCCGCGTGAGGCGTTGTGGATCAGCGTGATCGCGTCGTCGGCGAACAGCACGTCGGAGCGGCCGGCGATTTTGGTGTGGTGGTTGATGTAGTCGGCGGTGTCGGCCGGTGTCATGCCGGGCAGGGTGTAGCGCACCGCGATGCGTTGATCCAGTGCGGCCAACACGCCCAGGCGTAGCCGGTGGCGCAGGGTGGGTTGTCCGACCAGCACGACAGCGAATGGTGATCCGGAGTCCATGTCGTGGTTGGTCAGCAGCCGGATCGCTTCGAGTTGACCGTTGTCGAGCAGGTGGGCTTCATCGACGACCAGGACGGGGCTGCGGCCGCGTTCGGCGTGCTCGGCGGCCAGGGCGTCAGCGGCCTGGGGTGCCAGGCGTGCGGTGTGAAAGACCGGGGTGTGGCCGAGGGCGGCCACGATGTGGGTGAGCATGCCGCGCACCCCGATGGTGGGGTTGGCCAGGTAGATGATGACGTGTCGTGCTGGGTCCAGCGCGGTGGCGGCGGCGCGGATGGCCACGGTTTTGCCGGCGCCGACTTCGCCGGTGATGACTCCGATGGCGCATTGGTCCACACACCAGGAGATTCGGGCGATCGCTTCGCTGTGTCCGGGGTGGCGGTGCAGCATCGACGGCGCGAGATCGCGTCCGAACGGCATCCGCGAGAAGCCCCAATGTGATTGCAGTCGTTGAATACTCATGCCGACACCCCATCCTTGTGATCGAGGCTGGGCAGCGCGAGTTGACCGGGAAGCTGATTGTCATCGGTGGCCGTGGCCTGGGCGCCGTAGAGGGCGTGGTAGCCGATGCGTTCGTCATCGCGCAGCTGCTCATGGTGGGCCGCGGCGGTCAATGCCAGGTAGTCGATACCGGTGGCTGCCGGCGGTGTCTGGCTGCTGATTTCGGGTCGGGCTTTGGGGTGGGCGTGGCGGGTGATCGTGTGGGCTATGGCTTGGCCGTAGCTTCTGTCCTGGTCGCGGACCTCGATGGCCTGCAGGTCGAACGGGGAGAACACCAGTTCCACCCGGCGCCCGACCAGGGCGGGGTCGACCTGGTAGGTGTTGGAATGCAGCGAGACGGTGGCGGTTTTGGTCACTATCCGGAACTCCGACCACAGGAACGCTTCGGTCAGATCCGCGGCGGTCGGCAACGCCGCAGGGTGGCCGAGCCGGTCGAAGCCGGCTTCCCAGCGGGCCAGTGGGGATTGCCCGGTCTCGGTATGGATTCGGCGGTGGTATTCGGTTTCAACCCAGGCCATGAACAGCCGGTTGAGCTCCAACAACGCACCAGCATGGTCGACCCCGGCCGCAGCGAGGTCCTCAGCGGTGGTGTCGGTCACCTCGACGAGGAACTGTTCACGCACGGTGCGGAAGAACCGTTCGATCTTGCCGCGGCCCTGCGGGCGACCGGGCGCGGAATGCACCAGCCGGATCCCGAGTTTCGCGCACGCCCGCAGCAACCACGCATCGACGAACGCGGACCCGTTGTCGACATAGATCGAGGCGGGAACTCCGCGAGCAGCCAACGCCGGCTTCAACGCCGCCGCCAGGCGCACGGTGTCTTCGGCGAACCCGAAGCGGTGCCCGACCACCAACCGAGAATGGTCGTCGAGGAACGCGAAGAGGTAGGTTTTGCGGTCCCCGACCCGCGGGCCGTGCAGGGCATCGCCGACCCACAGTTCATTCGGGTCGGGGGCTTCGAACCGCCCGAACACCTCAGCGCTCTGACCTGCGGCCGGGCCCATCAGCTCACACCGATGGAAGTGGCGCAGCAGCGTCGATTCCGAGGGCGCCCACCCAGTCGCGGTGCGCAGAATCCGGGCCACCTGCGCGGCGGTGCGGGCCGGGTTCTCCCGTTTGAGCGAGGCGGCCAACTCCAGCACCTGGACATCGGTGCGGGTGGCCAGCCGGCGCGGTTCAGGGACCAGCGCTTCGAACCCGCCGCCGCGGTAGCGCCGGATCCAGCGGTCCAGGGTGGCCCGCGCGATCTGGACCTGGGTGCCGAACGGGTCGATATGGCGACGGCCGGCGATCTCACGGACTACCCGGCCCCGCTGCCGGGTCGAGAGCCCCTCTTCCAGCGCGGGGCAGATCACCTGATAGCGGAACAACCCGATCGCATTCGCCCGTTCCCGACGCTTGTGGTCCTCCAACGACACCGCAGTGCCCTCCTCACACTCGATGGCCCCACCCGAAACCGTCTGTCGGGCAGGCGCCCTGGCGAGGATCACCGATCACCTGACTGTGCGTCAGGGGCAACTGGTGTTGCACGGCACCGCCGATGACATCGGCGGCCACCCAGGCGCCAACAGTCGAGCGCCGCTGACGGCCACCACCACCAGCGCCGGCGTCACCACGCCCAGCAACCCGGCCGGCCCGAACCGCTGCCCGATCGCCGACGCGGCGACCATCACCGCCGCCACGACATCGCGCCAACCACAGCCGAGCCCGTCGGGGATCATCACATCGATCCCCGTACCCACCGCCACCGTGAGAAACCACGTCCTCATCGACTCCAGACGCTGCCCAGCCCGCCGCAGCCAGCCCCGCACCGTCGACGGCGGTACCTGCAGTCGGGCAGCGATCCCGCGATGCCCTACCCCCTCAGCCCGCGCCGACAGCGCCATCCAAACCCGCTCGGCCGCATACGCTCTGCGCAACAGCATGGTGACCGGCAACAACACATGAGTGACCAGACAGGAGCGGCACCGGGCCCGGCGCGGCCGCACCCGATCATCGAGTCCCTCGACGTGGCGGGCGCGGGCATACCCCCAGCCGCCCAACACCCCGTCCGGACAAGCCGGGCAGGAAATCGCCCCACCAACCAGCCGCGACTCGACGCAGACACGATCGACCTCTACCGTCACCATCAGTGCCTCCGAGCACTACAGCGCGGCACCTCGCCAAGCCCGCCAAGACTTCAGCGAGGTGCCGCGCACCCATCAGTTCCTCGTCACACTGACGGTGCACACGAACAAGATCAACCCGACGACGGCGCCACAGGCCACATCAGCACGCTCAATGACGACCGCATACCCCGTCGTCGTCATCCCGAGAGACGGTCAACACCGAACAAGATCAACCCGACGACGGCGCCACAGGCCACATCAGCACGCTCAATGACGACCGCATACCCCGTCGTCGTCATCCCGAGAGACGGTCAACAACTTTGTGCCCGTTCGCCGGATGATGCCGTACTCGATGTACAAGCGCACCGATCGGTTCAAGCGGAACCAGGACGCGAAGCCGATGTACGCCAGTCGAGATCCGCAGAAGCGCGAGCTGAGGTTCTGGGAGACGAAGCACGGCCATGTGAACGAAGTCGCCGGGAGGCGCATCTACCGGGGCGCGTGCGAAGTGTGTGACGACGTAGTGCTTGAGGTCCGAGACGTATCCAGCGAGGAGTTCAGAGGCAAGGGCAACGCCGGTTGGCGTGGCCGGTGGCCTGCACTCTGCGACGGCTGCCGTGAGCGTCGGCGCGAGGAATCGCTACAGCGTCGATCCGCTGCGAAGCGGAAAGCTGACCGCGAGCGCATCGCGGACAAGCGGGAGATGGCCCGCGATGAAGCGGAGTCCAACGCAGATGGGAGGCCGTCATGGAGCGAAGCGCAAGCGGCTGACGAAGCGGCTGACCGGGCGAAGTGGGCACAGGAGGACCGCGAAGCGGCATCCCGGTACCGGCAGCGGCGAGGTATGCGCTCGCCGTACGACCGAGTCTGACCGGTTATTAGTCGCACATCGAATAACTATTATCAGCGAGGGGCCAAGAGGCCCCAGTGATCTTGCGTGCTTGAGAGCGCACCCGTCCCGGTGCGCCTCGTACGCGAGACGGTGTCCAACACCCGTGGCACCTGTTGACGGTCGGTCATGGCTCTCACCTCCCGACCGTCACGAACTTCGCCGACACCTTGGTGGGATCGTCGGCTGGACGTGAGCCATGAGCCCGTCCCTAACCCCGGAGTGACGCTCTGCGTCAAGGTTCCTATCTCGCCTTGTTGGGCTCCGGGGCCATGCTTCTGCCTCGACCACGACGGTCGGGGCCTTTTTCACGGCCCGGAAACGTACTCGGGCACATGCGGCGTCGGTGGCGTCGCTTCCACATCAAGTGATCGGTCGTCGGCGGCGACCGAAGAAAGAAAAGCACCATGTCCTACTGCACCCACGGACACGCCATCCGGTCGCAGGCCGACCGGAACACACAAGGCCGCTGCCGGGAATGTCACCGGCTGAACAACCGCCGGCATCGTGCCGATGTCAGGGTCAAGCTCGCACGGCTGGCCCAGATAGAGGCCCTGCTGAGCGCGTAGCGCGCTCCTCGTAGACATCACCCCACAGGGGTGAGACACCGCTCCAGCGACCGCTGAGAGCCCCGTAGACCTGCCCAGGCGGCAGGCAACCCAAATGAAGGAACACCATGTCACACCCACCACTTACCGACCTCCCCGAGCACTGGCAGGAGCACATTAAGCACCTGCGCCAGGACCGCGCCAAGCTGCGGGACGAGAACGGTCGGATGAAGGCTCAACTACATCTCGCCGACCAGGGCTTGCCGTCGAGCTGGCAGAAGAAACTGCGGAAGCTCCGCGATGAGAACGTCCAGCTCCGCCGGGAGCGTGCCGCGCTCCGCATCGAGCTTGAGGCCCGCACCGATGGCTAAGTTGCCGATCATCGCGTGGGACCAGGCGTACAACCGCAACGGCGACCGCAAGCTACAGCGCACCGTCGTCAACGCCATCCGCACCTACATGGACAACACCACCTTGACCGGTTGGGTCAAGGCGGAAACGCTAGTCCAGGACACAGGCATCAAAGAGCGGACAGTGCGGGAGCAGATCGCCGCCAACGTCGCGGCTGGCTGGCTGGAAGTTGTCGAGAGCGGCAACTCATCCGGCAGGGCGAACACCTACCGGCTGACCTATCCGAACCATGCGCCACAGCACATGGTTGGGGGTGGACCATGCGCTACAGCGCACGGTAACCATGCGCCACAGCGCACCCCTACTACTCCTAGAACTTCTCCTCAAGAGAAGTTCATAGGAACTACTCCAGAAGAGAACCATGCGCTACAGCGCAGGGTTCCCGATCCTTGGGGATCGGGGGCTGATCTTCCCGCAACCGGAATAACTACTGAGTTCAACCATGCGCCACAGCGCAGGGTTCCCAAGGGTGCGCCAGAGCGCACGGTCCCAGAGTTCGCACCGTGCCGCGTCGACCCGTTCTGTGACAAATCGCAGCCCTGCGATTGCGGCAACTGAAGACCCCGCATCGCCGACTTCGAGTCGGCACCTGACTGGAGCCCTGGCCTGACCGCCGGGGCTCCCGTCGTATCTGGGCCAGCATCCGCTGGCCTTGACACCCACCAAATGAGGAGAGAGCACACACATGGACGCACTAGAGCACGCCGTCCGAGACGCCGCAGAGTTCGGCGCACCGCCGAAGACTTTCCACGTCGGCCCGGACGCTGCCGTGAACTTCGGGACCGGACCTAACCCGTTCGACCACATGCAGGTGACCGCTTGGGTCGATTCGTTCGACACCGCCGACGTGGCGGCAGGCCGCAGCGAATGAGCTGGGAACGTCCCGAGACGTTCGAGGAGTGGTTCGAGAAGTGCGGCAAGCCGTACGAGGCCGCTGTGGTCGCCAACGGCGGCACACCGTGGACCGAAGATCCCGAGAAGCGAGCCGCTACCGCCCAGCGCCTCGGACTACCCGCAGACACCGACCCGACTGAACTGCGCCGCGCGCTCTGGGAGCGCCGCAGCAAGAGGAGCAACGCATGACCGCTACCGAGACCCTAGACAGGCCCCTATCGGCGGTCCCTACCCCCGTATTCGAAACGGGCGACGCTCTGACCAGCGTGTCCGTGCAAGAGAAAACACGGGTGTGCAAGGACTGTCGCGCCAGGAAGCCTGAACCCGAGTTTCCGACCGACAAGCACGGCAGGGCCGACACCCGGATGTGCTTGCAGTGCGTGGACGAGAACACCCCGACGCTGATGACCGAGTCCGAGATCTCAAAGTGGCTAGGCGTCACCATCGCGGAGGTTCGGACGTGGCCCACGGCGGGGGATTACACCCCGCACGGGAAGGCGACCCTACCGCTCTACAGCAGACCCACCGTTTCCAGCGACTACCTGCCCGCCGGGTGGCGCTCCGTCTTCGATTGGACAACAGCATGACCGAACAGAACCCCGTTTCACCCGAGCAGTCGGATCCTGACGGCCAAACGGCCACCCCCCAAGGTGGCAGTACCGCCGACGCTGAGAACGGCAACGAAAAGCCGATGCCCCGCGAACAGCGGTACAGGCTGCAGCTTCGCGAAGCCGAGGGCCAGCGTGACGCTCTACAGGCACGTGTGGACGCGATGAACCGCAGGGAGGTCGAGCGACTGGCAGCCGATGGCATGAGCCATCCGGCAGACCTGTTCTCGCTGTCGGGTAACGACCTGGCCGACTACCTCACTGAAGACGGCGACGTGGACGCCGAGAAGGTGGCCGCTGATGTCGCCGCCATCCTGGCCGAGAGGCCCGGTCTGCGGAAGATGACCCCAGGCTACGACCCGTCGCAGGGTCTCGGCGGTCGACCGCCCAAGGGCTCCCCATCGTTCGGAGATCTCCTCAAGTCTTGAGCTGGTCAGCTTGACAGCGAAGCTGTAAGCGCGTCGTCTGTTGGCGACTACCTAGCTCAACCAAAGCCTCTGTGAGGCAACTAGATCCGGGTCCGTGGCCCGGTGACTCACCCATCCATTTCAGGGCCTCTAGCGACACGCTAGGGGTCCGTTTGCGTTCCATAGGAGGAACACAATGGCAGTACTGAACTCCGGTCTCCAGACCGGCTGGACCCCCGAGGACTACGGCAAGCTGGTCGATCTGGTCATCGCCGAGAAGTCGGTGGCCTTCCAGGCCGGAACTGTGATCGCGACTCAGAACGAGACGATCCGCTTCCCGATGCTTAAGGCCGACCCCGCTGTTGGCTGGTACGCCGAGAACACCCAGATCTCGCTGACCGACCCGACGACCGATGAGTTGGTCGTGACGCCGAAGGCTGTCAAGGGCCTGACGCAGATCAGCACGGAAGCTGCGGAGGACTCGAACCCCGCAGTGGCCGATCAGGTCGGGCGTGGGCTGGCCCGCAACATCGCCAAGAAGATCGATGCCGCGTTCTTCGGTAACACCGTGACCAACGGCCCCTCGGGTCTGCTCTCGCTGGCCGGTGTCAACGTGGTCGACACGGGCACCGTGACGCTGACCTCTCTGGATCCGTTCCACGAGGCGAAGGCGGCAGCCCTGGCCGATGGTGCCGAGCTGTCGGTGTTCATCCTGGCCCCCGATGTCGCGCTGACGCTGTCGAAGGCGAAGACCGCGACCGGAGCCAATACCGGACTGTTGGATGTCAACGGCGTCGGTGACGGCGTCACCCTGGCCGGTGTCCCGGTCCTGGTGTCCACCGATGTCGCGGCGGGCAACGCTTGGGGCCTGGACGGTTCTCAGGTGATGGTCGTGCAGCGCACCGGCACCAAGGTGATCCGCTCCATCGATGCGGCGTTCGACTACGACGCGGTCCAGGTGCGTGCGACGGCTCGCGTCGGGTTCGGCTTCGCCAACCCTGCGGGTGTCGTGCGTCTGTACGACGCTGCGTAAGCAGCGCCGCTAGAGGCCCCAGCTTCCGCTGGAGCCGACGACGCCGCCTGATCTAAACCCTAACGGGCACAACTGAATACGAGGCTGGAGGGGCACCCTACGGGGTGCCCTTCTGGTCTTCCCATCCGCCATAGAGGAGAGAGCCCCACGCGATGATCGAAGATCAGCGATCAACCACCCCGACGCGGCGTAGGCGTCCACGACGAAAGCCGGTCAAGCCACGTAGCGATGTATGCCGCCGCGAAAGCTGCGGTAGACCAGTGACCATGCCCGACCGGGGCTACTGCACCGGACTGTGCAGACTGATCGAGCGCCAGCAGGCGAGAGCGCAGCGGGTGTGCGAGGCGATAGGCCCGAGTCCCACCACCACCGAGCTATGGCTTGCCGCTGTTGAGATGTCAGATGCGTGGTCGCGCTACCAAGACCTAGACAGCGAGCTGCAAGAGGTAGCGAGGTCTGTAGGCATGACTGATGAGCAGTGGACAAACATAAAGCGGTAGCTGTTCCGTCTTGCCAGGCGAAGCCGTACTTGCTGGTAGTGCCGTTGCGACGTGCACATCGTGGGTTTGCTGTAGGACCCCCACCCCGTATCCCCCCTCCCCGGGGGGTCTGACCGTGTGGTTATGCGGGTCTGCCATCCGATGAGACTTAAACCCCTATTTTTCAGAGTCAGTAAGTTAGGACAAAACATGCGTACACCTGCGGGTTTAGGTAAACCCGGACGCAAACTGTGGCGCGAAATCACGTCAGTATTCGACATCGAACACGACCCAGACCGCCGCGAACTGCTGTTTCAAGCCGCAAAGACGGCTGATCAGATCGCCGAGCTAGACGAGGCAGCCGCAGAGGCCCCGCTGACCGTCAAGGGCAGCATGGGCCAGCCAGTCATCTCCCCGTTCATCGCAGAGGCCCGCGTCCAGCGCGGGCTCCTGGCCCAGTTGCTTGCCCGGATGAACTTCGCAGAGCCAGAGGAGGACTGATGTCCAAGGCTGCACGCAAGACCAGACGCCGCCGTACGGCAGCCCTGAAATCGTCTCCCGGCGTGACCGTAGCTGAGTTCTTCCGGCTGCGGCTCACGAACCCGGACCCGCGCTCCCACGCGGAGTACCTCGCAGACATGCGGGCCAAGCAGGCCGCAGGGCCACTGTCCAACCCCGCTACGGCTGCACTGCTCGACCGGCTGGAGAGAGCTGTTGGGTAGCTGCAAACTCTGCGACCGCGAACTAGAGCCGCACCGCGCGCGGATCGGGAAGTGCTCCCCGTGCGTCAGAGGCCGCACCGCCGACCGTCGACCTGACCACAACTGGTTGACCTCCGACCGCCGCGCCGGTCTGCCCGCCGATTGGGACTCCAGACGCCGCCAGGCCCTCAGTCGCGACGGCCACATGTGCCAGCTCCGTTGGCGCGGTTGCACCGGCAAGGCTACCGACGTTGACCACCGCCGCAGAGGCAACGATCACTCGTTGCAAAACCTCCAAAGTGTATGCAGCACTTGCCATAAGCAGAAGACGGCTAAGGAATCAGCAGCCCGCAAGGCTGCCTTGAAAGCACGGGCGAAACGGCCCACACAGAGACATCCAGGAGCGATAGAGAATGCCAAGACGTAACGGAACACGGCCCGGTTTGACCTCGGGCAGCACGTCGCTGTGCAAGACGTTCGGCGTGCCAGCGCCGGTGACGTTCTTCCCAGCACCGCTGGGACGGCCGAAGTACGCCCGCAACTACCAGAGGAGCCGCTGATGTCTTACGCATCAACCGCCGATGTGGCCGCGCTGTTGGCGCGGGAGCTGACGACGGAGGAGACCGCTCTAGTCACCCGACGACTGGCCCAGGTCGAACGCATGATCGTTCGACGTGTCCCGGATCTCGCAGAACAGATCGCAGCCGAGGAGATCGACCTGGCCGACGTGGTCGACATAGAGGCCGAGGCCGTGCTGAGACTCGTCCGCAACCCCGAGGGTTATGCCTCGGAGTCGGATGGCCAGTACTCCTATCAGTTCGACCGCAACGCAGCCAGCGGCAAGCTCGAGATCCTGCCGCACGAATGGGAGTTGCTCGGTATCAAGCCGAGCCGCATGTTCTCTATCGTTCCCAACCTCGTTGCGCCGCAATCGGGTTCGTCGTTCGGGACGGGTGGCTGATGAGCCTTCTAAACCGTGGAACTGATCAGGTGACCGTCTACCCGGAAGCCGTCGTCACAGACTCTGATGGCAACACGGTGACAAAACCCGGCACGGTCGGAGTCGTCTGCCGCGCCGTCGTACAGCCGCTCAGCTCGACCGAGAACGACGAGGGCACCACGTCGAAGTACCGCCTTCGATTGATCGGTTACCCCGATCTGCTCGGCGCACAAAGCGCCGTGGAGTGGAACGGAAAGCGATACGCCATCGACGGGGACGCCAAGATCTATAACGGCTCACCGCGCACAGCGCGGGCCGAGTACGTCATGGTTCGCAGGTGAGACCTCAATCGGTGGTCCTCCCGATCTTGCGGGAGGCCCTACCCGGTGTCGCTGTCGTCTCCGTCGTCCCGGACGCGGACTACCGGACCTTCCCTATGGTCGTCATCCGCAGGGCAGGCGGTACCCGCAACCCCAACCACCCCGCGATTCACTCGCTCCCCGAGGTCACGATGGAGGCCGTCTCGGCGGATGGCCTGATCGAGGCAGAGGAGCTGTACGACGACGCTCTAGAGGCGCTGTACGCGGCTGTAGCCAACCAGACGGTTGTACCTAACGCGCTAGGACACCTCCAGTCGCTTCGAGAGGCTCAGGGGGCCACACAGAGCCCCGCTGAGCTGCCTGATACGTGGAGCGTGCAAGGCAAGCTCAGGTTGGGCCTTCGAGCCGCCTAGTTGGGTACTCCCCACTTGCGGCGCTCCTCGGCAGCGCGTGCCTCGATCTCCTCGAACAGCTCCTTGCCTACCGCACCTTCGCCTAAAGCCTTGTCCAAGTCGATGTACGTCCCGTACTCGTTTCTGCCGTTCACCGTCAACTTCATCCCGGCGTCGACCAGCATCTTGCGGCGCTCCTCCGGTGTCGCGCCAGGCCATACCGCGCCATAAGTCTTGTCCGTCTCGACATCGATCCATCCGGCCTTGACTACCGGCACCTGCTCCAGCGAGTCCCGCTTGGCCTCCAAGGACTGGACCTGCCGCCTGTACATCGCGGCGGCGTCCGGTGAGTTGAACAGGCCCATTGCGCGGTCCTCCAGGAGAGCCGCAATCGTCTGGTTCGTCTGCTCCAGCTCCGCAGAGTGGTCGGAGCCGTCCTGCCAGACGCGCTCCTTGATCCTGCGGTCAGCGTGGACGTGGAGAAACGACGTCTCTACCGTCTGCTCTGCGTCGTCGGCGTTGACCAGAACGCCGGGGCAGGCTTTGGGTGAATCGCCGCAGATGTAGTAGCGGTAGTGCCGTTCTCCTTTGGTGCGGCGGAAATGCCGCATGTTCCGACCGCACACCCCACACTTGGCGACACCCAACAGCGGGTTAGTCGAGTGCCTGCGCTGGCGTCCGCTCTGGCTGCGCTGCGCCAGCTCGGACTGGATACGGCCCCACGTCTCAGGATCGAACGACGCCGGTCCCACCATGACCGGCTCCCCGTCGGCGTCGAGCACAGGCTTGCCCTTCGCCGTCTTGATCCCCTGCGTTGCCGGGTTGGACAGGATCGTCTGAACCGTGATGATCGTCCACCGGGAGCCCTTGGCAGGCTTACCGGCGCGCTGGCGCAGTCGTTCTGCGGGGCTCAGCACTCCTGTTTCATTCAGCCCCGACGTGATCCGGGTCAGAGAGTCGCCGCTGAGCAGTTTGGCGGCGATGTCGTGGAGTACCACTTGCGCCTCCGGGTCGTGCCCGAGGGCCTTACCGCCTTCGGGGCGGTCGACCACCTGGAACCCATACGGCGGCACCCCGTAGGCCCAACGCGGCTGATGCCGGTATTGGGTGACGCGGTCGAGAGCGCGTTGTACGAACCGCTGGCCTTCGATCTCGGCGAACACAGACGCGAGGATCAGGAACACCTTGGACATAGCGCCAGCGAATGCGTCCTTCTCATTGTCGGGGTGGAAGTAGTCAAGCTTGATGCCGTCGTCCACCAGGACGAGGATCTTGCCGTGGTCCTTGCACCACTCAGCCAGCTTGACGCAGTCGTTCGCCGACCGGAACACGCGGTCAGTCTTGGCGAAGATCAGCGCGTCCCAATCTTCAGCCCGTTCGGTCAGCCAGACCTTGAGGTCTGGCCGCTCCCACGGTGACCTCTTGATCGCGGACACGTCGAGATCCTCGAACGTGCCGACTACGGTCCAGCCTTGAGACTCGGCGTAGGCAGTGCCTTTGGTGCGCTGCGTGATCTGAGATTCTTTGCCTTCGTTGAAGATGGACACGCGAGCGCCGACGATGGCGCGGACTGAACTTGTGGTCATGGTTACGGAGTGTATAGTAGTGTTCGTACACCCACAGTGAGTCCCAGGCGCCGTCCTGATCGACGTAGGTGGCGAGATCGGACATCGCCCGCCACTGGTCACTGGGGTCGATTCCGACCAGGTCGAGCCGCCAACCCTGCGGGATGAACAATCCGAAGCGCATCTTCCCGACTCTAGGGGCCGCCGCCGCGATGTGGAACGAGGCGCGGCCGACGACCTGACGGTGTCAGAGTCGCTGCGTAGCGTGGTTGCATGGCACTTTCCAAAGACGAAAGAGAGCAGTTCCTGGCCGAAGCGCACATCGCGGCATTGTCGGTACGCGCCGGCACCGATCGCGGTCCCTTGACGGTGCCGATCTGGTATCAGTACGCCCCGGGCGGTGATCCGTGGTTCATCACGGGTGCCGGTTCCCGCAAGCACAAATTGATCGAATCAAGCGGCTATCTGTCGCTGATGGTCGAGCGTGTAGAACCCAGCGTCCGCTACGTAGCAGTGGACGGCCCCGTCCTTCGTATCGAGCCGGGTAGCGACGATCAACTCGTCGAGATGAGCAAGCGCTACCTTGCCCCAGAACAGGTGGACGCCTACCTCGAGGTCGCGCGCCGGGAGCACGGCGAGAGCGTCGCCGTGTATGTCAAACCCGAGCACTGGCTGTCAGCCGACATGGGCTCCTTCCAATAGCGAGAGCTACTGGCTGCTGGCAACACCTGAGTAGAGGGCAGCGACAGCGGGCAGGCTCACCTTGAGCGCGGGGTTGCGCGGCAATGCGTCGACCGCGGCGAAGGCGACCGGCACGTTGTACACAGGAAGCGCTGCGCGTACCAGGTCCTTGAGCTCGTCTTCGGAGGGCGGGACCGTGTCCGCGGCGATCTCGATCGCGGCGAACGGCACCTCTCCGAGTCGTGCATCTGGGACCCCCACCACGCAGGCGTCACGGACACCGGGGTGCGATATCAGGACCCGGCGAACGGTTTCGGGCAAGATCTTGAACCCACCGCGGTTGATGGCGCCGTCGGCCCTGCCGTGCAGGGTCACAAAGCCGTCCGAGTCGACGCTGGCGATATCGGTGGTGCGGATCCAGTCCGGGCCCAGCGGTGTGACTTTGGCCTCCAGCAGTCCCTGCTGACCGACGGGGAGGACCGTCCCTGTCTCGGGGTTGACGATCCGCAATTCGGTGTCGGGCAGTGCCCGACCCACACTGTTGCGTTTGGTCTCGCCGAAGTCGCGCAGCATCTCGGGTGTCCACGCACAAAGTGAGCCGGCGAACTCAGTTGCCCCATAAGCCAATCTGATCGGTATCCCGTACCGCCGCTCGAACTCGTCCCTGGTTTCGGGATCCAGTGGTCCCGAGGCGCTGATCAGGAACTCCAGGGACGCGAGGTCTCCCTGGGGCACGTCGGCGTCGAGCAGCATGCGGATGACGGCCGGCTGCACACCGCTGCGCTCGATGCGATGCCTCTTGATCGCGTCGACCCAGCCCTCCACCGTGAACCGTTCGAGCATCGCGATCCGCCGGCCGTTGTACACGCCGGCGATGAGCTGACAGACCCCGATTCCACCGAACTGCCAGTACGCGAACTCCGGCGGCGCATCGGGTGGCGCCGCTTCACCGCTGGTCACGCTGAACACCGTTCGTTCCAGCACAGATGCCTTGATGGCTTGCCTCTTCGGAGGTCCGGTCGTCCCACTGGAGAGAATCTGCAGGGCCACACCGGGTTCGGCTTCGGCATGACGACGCGATCCGTCGCGGCGTTCCAGCCCCGCGACGGTCGTGACGAACGGCGTGGTCAGTGAGATCGCGAGGCCCGCGCTGCATGCGCGCTTCGCGGCGGCGATGACCTCGCCCGTCCAGTCCTCGCGGTCGGCCACGATGGCCGACAGTTCGAGCTTCTCGACATCTCGGCCGATCGCTTCCGGCGACTGGAAGGAATAGATCATCGAGACAGGGCGGCCCGCGGCGAGAAAGCCGATGATCGCGGCGGCGTGGTGGAGCCGGTTGCGGACCACCAAACCCACGGGTGCGTCGTCGGCGACGTCGGCGTCGTCCAGCGCCGAGGCGAGCGCGTCGGCGTATGCCGTGACCTCAGCGCCGGAGTACCAGCGGCCGTCGAACTCGATGCATTGCCGGTCGCCGTAGCTCGCCAGACCTGCCGCGAACCTTTCGGTAAAGCTTTCGGGCACGGGTCCCATTGTGGCGCGCCCTGCTGTGGAACGTTCACCGGGGCGCACCCATCGGCGGGCGAGGCAGGCTGAGCAGCGTCAGCCGGTCTTTCCGGTGAAGCAACCGCGGTACTCGCTGGGCGTGGTGCGCAACTGGCGGACGAAGTGGTACCGGTAGGTCACCGGCGACTCGAAGCCCACCCGCGTCGCGATCTGCTCGATCGAGTAGGGCGACGATTCGAGGAGCGCGAGGCTGGCCTGGATTCGTTGCTCGGTCAGCCACTTCATCGGTGTCGTGCCCGTGGCCTTGGCGAATTGCCGTAGGTAGCTGCGTCGTGACATCGTCGATCGTGCGGCGAGTTCATCGAGCGTGATCGGTGCATCGAGATGCTCGAGCGCCCATGCCATTCCAGCGGCGATCTGGCCGTCGGTCGTCGGCTCGGGCACCGGAGTGTCGATGTACTGAGCTTGCCCGCCTGCCCGGTGTGGGGAGATCACCAGTCGGCGTGCGACGTCGTTGGCGACGCGCACCCCGTGGTCGGACCGCACGATGTGCAGGCACAAGTCCAGGCCGGCGGCACAACCCGCGCTGGTGAGCACGCGCCCGTTGTCGACGTATAACGGCGCCGGATCGATGTCGACGTCGGGATACCGCGCGCGGAGCAGGTCCACATAGATCCAGTGGGTCGTCGCCGCCCGGCCGTCGAGCACGCCGGCCGCGGCGAGCGCGAAGGCACCCGAGCAGATCGACACCAGTCGCGCCTGTCGGTCATCGGCGGCGCTGATGGCGTCGAGCAGGTCCGGGGACATGGGTTCCGCGACGTCGCGGACGCTGGGAATCACCACCGTGTCGGCAGCAGCGAGGTCGTCCAGTCCGTACGAGGTGCGCACTGTCGCACCGCCGACCAACCTGATGTCCGGGGTTTCCGAACACAGCTTGACCGAGTACCAGGGCTGCGGGAGTCCAGAGGAGAACATCGCGGACAACTCGGTCATCCCGAAGATTTCCGCGGCCAGTCCTGACTCGAATCCCGACATCCCGTCGTACGCCAGGATGGCAACCGAATGCATGTCACTATCTTAACTAATAGCGGCACTAGGGCCACTGTTCGGCGGTGACGATACCCGGCAGGATTGCCAGCATGCTCTACGAAAAGAGTCCGAACCGCTGGAAACTGGTGGCTCAAAGGAGATTTCACTGGCTGCTTCAACTCGGGGCCGGAGTACACGCCGCACACGGACTTGCGCACGCCCTACCCCCGTCCCGTGAGTCGCGGGCCCGTCCGACCGACAGCCGTCCACGACCCGTGCGCGGGGCGCTGCCCTCGGGGCGCGACTACTGACCCAGCGCCTACTGACCCAGCGCCGCCATCGCGCCGTCTATGGTCGCCCGCCGGAGTTCCTCGTACGGGGTGTCGGGAAACTGCAGGCAGCAGTCCTGTAGTCCGCCGAATGCGATGACGGCGCGGGTTTCCTGCTCGAGAGTCGGACTACCCCCGAACACCAAGCGACCCAACCGCTCTCGCCACGCCAGAAGAATGTCGATGAGCCCCAGGTCGGCGAGCGTCGTGAGTTCGGAGACGACCAACAGAAGGTCGGCGCGATGCTTGAAATGGAAATCGAAATAACCTTCCAACAGCTCCCGCGGAGTCGCGCGCCCTCCGCTGCGACGCTCCTGGTCGGCGACGAAAGCCTCGCCCTCATCGATCAGCGGCTGCAGGATGCTGCGGACGAGATCTTCGCGCGACCGGAAGTGGTAATACAGCGCGGGTTTGGTGATCCCGAGGCGGTCGGCGATGTCCTGCAGACTGGTGCGTTGCACCCCCTTCTGCGCGAACAGGTCCCGGGCCACCTCCTGGATGCGGTGCCGGGTTCCGGCGGGCGGTTTCGTCATGGAATGACCCTAACTTACTTAACGGACGGTAAGCTCTCGTCTCACACTTACCGATCGTTTAGTAAGGAGGATCGATGCGTGTCCTGATCTCAGGCGCCAGCATCGCCGGACCGGTGGTCGCCTACTGGCTGGCCCGCAGTGGCTGGGACGTGACGGTCGTGGAGCGGGCGGCGGCGTTGCGCAAGGCCGGCGGTCATGCCGTCGACCTGTTCCGCCCGGCCATGGAGATATCGGAGCGCATGGGCGTGTTGACCCGCGTGCAGGCACGGGCGACCGGCGCCACGGTGCTCGCCGTCCACCGGCCGTGGGCACCGGAACCCGCGCGCATCGACTACCGCAAGCTCATCGGTGTCGTGTCCGACCGGCACGTCGAGATCATGCGCGACGACCTGAGCGAGATCTACTACGACGCGAGCCGCGACAACGCCGAGTACGTCTTCGGCGACCAGATCACCTCCATCGCCCACGACGGAAAGGTCACCTTCGAGCACAGCCGTGATCGACGATTCGATGTCATCGTCGGCGCCGACGGTCTGCATTCAGGCGTTCGACGACTGGTGTTCGGCGACGACGTCCCTGAGACGTTTCTGGGTGGCTACCTGGCCGTCGTGTCGGTGCCGAAATCGCTTGCCCGCGAGGGTGAGATGAGCGGCTATTTCGAGCCGAGACGCGTGGCAATGGTGTACACCGCCGATCACCTCGACGACGCCCGTGCGGTGTTCCTGTTCCGGCCCGAGCTGCCACTGGACTACGACCACCGCGACGGCGCTCGCCAACGCGACCAGCTGCGGTCCGCGTTCGCCGGGATGGGCAGGGAGGTCGACCGCTGGCTCGACGAGGTCGACGTCACGCCCGCGTTCTACTTCGACGCCATCACCCAACTCGAGATGAGCACGTGGTCGAGGGGGCGCGTGACCTTGGTCGGCGACGCCGGCTATTGCCCTGGCCCCGCGGTGGGAGGTAGCACCAGCCTCGCGGTCTACGGCGCGTATGTGCTGGCCAACGAGCTCGTCTGCGCGCGTGGCGATCACGCCGCGGCTTTCGCCGCATATGAGCGCCGGATGGAGCAGCCGGTGCTTCACAGCCGGTCGCTGGCCAGGGTCAACGCCAAGACCATCGTGCCCGGAAGCCAGTGGGGCGTCAGGGCTCTCATCGGCGTCGCGCGGGCAGTGTCGGTGCTACCGCCGACACTGACACGGGCCGTCGCGCGCCTCAACGACAAGGGAATTCGGCTCTACGACTCGATGCTCGTGCCGGACTACTCGTCGGCGACGAATCGGCGGTCAACGCACCCACCGGCCTCATAGGCAGAGCGTGGGTGAGGCAGGGCGGTCACGAATCCGTGCTGACCACCCCTGCTCCTCCTGCGCCGCGCTTTGTGTTCATACATGTTCGAGTCCGCGATCCGCATCAGCGCTTCCACATCGTCGGCAGGCCCGTAGGCGCATCCGACCGATGCGGCGACCGTCACCGGCGTGGGGGCGATCTCGTAGCGTCCGTCCATCACCTGGCCGATGAGACCCGCGAGTTCAGCGACGGAGCCCGCCGATTCCGCAGAGGGAACCAGCACCACGAATTCGTCTCCGCCCAAACGGAATACCGAGTTGGATTCCGGTGCCACGTCCGTCAACCGGGCCGCCGCTTCGATCAGCACCGCGTCGCCTGCCACGTGCCCGTGTGCATCGTTGACGTCCTTGAACCCATCGAGGTCGACGAAGATGATGCCGACCGAGGCGCCCAGTCGCACGTCGCCGTGCCTTTGTACGCACTCCTCCAGGGCGTGGCGGTTGTTCAGGCCGGTGAGCGAATCCGTCACCGCCATTCTGGCCAACTCCGTTTCGGCCTCTCTGCGGGCGGCCACATCCTGGAACTGAGCGACGATCACGTCGTCGGCACCGTGCGCTCCGGGCACCAGAACGGCATTGTGCTGCATCCAGATCGTAGTGCCGTCCAATCGGACGTACCGATGTTCAGACGAGATTTGCGAAGAAGACTCAGCAGCGGCGAGGGCCTTTCGCCCTACATCCGTATGCGGCCCGACAACGCACAAGCCCCCGCAACCAAGGCGTTGTCGCGGGGGCTCATGCGTCAGGGCCTACTTGGTCAGCGACTCCGGCGGGGTGAAACGGTCACCGTACTTGGCGGCCAACTCCTTCGCGCGCGCGACGAAGGCGTCCTTGCCCGTGCCCAGTGCACCCTGGTAGCCGACGATGAACTGTGCCGAGCCACCGGTGTAGGGCGGGAAGCCGATGCCCATGATCGATCCGATGTTGGCGTCGGCGGTCGACGTGAGCACACCCTCGTCGAGGCACTTCTGGGTCTCCAGCGCCTCGGCGAACAGCATGCGGTCGATCATGTCCTGCAGCGGCGGGGTGGAGCTACCGGAGTTGAAGGTGTCCTTCAACCCGTCCCACAGTCCGACGCGCTTGCCGTCGACGTAGGAGTAGAAACCCGCGCCCTTCAGCCGCGACGGCCGCCCGATCTCGATCATCTTGTTGACGACGGCCTCGGCCGGGTGCGGCTCGTAGGTGCCGCCGGCCTCCTCGACCCCCTTGCGGGTGGCGGCGGCGATCTTCTGCATCAGCTCGAGGTTGAGCTCGTCGGAGAGCTGCAGCGGCGGCGCCGGGTAACCGGCCTGCGAACCCGCCTGCTCGATGCTGGCCGGGGCGACACCCTCGCCGAGCATCGCCAGCGCCTCGTTGACGAAGGTGCCGATGACCCGGCTGGTGAAGAAGCCGCGGCTGTCGTTCACGACGATCGGGGTCTTGCCGATGGCCAGCGTGTAGTCGAACACCCGGGCCAGCGCCTCGTCGGAAGTCTTCTCGCCCTTGATGATCTCCACCAGGGGCATCTTGTCGACCGGCGAGAAGAAGTGGATCCCGATGAAGTCCTCCTGGCGCTTCACGCCGGTCGCCAGACCGGTGATCGGCAGCGTGGAGGTGTTCGAGCCGAGAACGGCGTTGGGCTCGACGACGTCCTCGATCTCCTGGAACACCTTGTGCTTGAGTTCCTGGCTCTCGAATACCGCCTCGATGACGAAGTCGACGCCCTTGAAGTCGGCGGCGTCGGCGGTCGGCGTGATCCGGGCCAGCAGCTCCTTCGACTTCTCCTCGGTGGTCCGGCCCCGCTCCAGCGCCTTGGCCTCGATCTTCTCCGAGTAGTTCTTGCCCTTCTCCGCTGCCTCGATGCTGACGTCCTTGAGCACGACCTCGAATCCGGCCTTGGCTGAGACGTAGGCGATGCCTGCGCCCATCATGCCTGCGCCGAGCACACCGACCTTGGTGATCGGCGTCTTGCCGATACCGTCCGGACGCGAGCCGCCGCCGTTGATGGTCTGCAGGTCCAGGAAGAAGGCCTGAATCATGTTCTTGGCCGTCTGGCCGGTGACGAGCGTGGTGAAGTAGCGGCTCTCGATGCGGCTGGCAGTGTCGAAATCGACCTGTGCACCTTCGACGGCCGCGTCCAGAATGGCGCGCGGCGCCGGCATCGGAGCACCTTTGAGTTGCTTGCGCAGCAGCGCGGGGAACGACGGCAGGATCGCGGCCAGCGCGGGGCTGGCCGGGGTGCCGCCGGGCATCTTGTAGCCCTTCTGATCCCACGGCTGGGATGTGCCATCCGGGTGCCGGAGAACCTCAGCCTTGATCCAGGCCTTCGCCGCGGGGACGAGCTCGTCCACGCTGCCGACCAATTCATCGACGAGGCCCATGTCCTTGGCCTTGCCCGGCTTGAAGCGGGTGCCCTGGCTCAGCACCTCCATGAAGGCCTTCTGGATGCCGAACATCCGCACGGTGCGGGCCACGCCGCCACCGCCGGGCAGCAGGCCCAGTGTCACCTCGGGCAGGCCGATGACCGAACCCTTGACATCGGCCGCGATGCGGTGATGACACGCCAGCGCGATCTCCAGGCCGCCGCCGAGTGCAGCGCCGTTGATGGCCGCCACGACCGGCTTGCCCAGCGTCTCCAACGTGCGCAGGTCGGCCTTGATGAACTCGACCTCGGCGAACGATTCGGCGGCATTGTCCGGACCGACGTTCATCATGCCCTTGAGGTCACCACCGGCGAAGAACGTCTTCTTGGCGCTGGTGATCACCACACCGGTGATCGAATCCTTCTCTTCCACAAGGCGTTGCACGGTGTTGTGCATCGATTCCTTGTAGTGCTCGTTCATCACGTTGGCCGAACCGGTCGGGTCATCCAGCGTCAGGGTGACGATGCCGTCGGCATCCTTGTCCCACTGAATGGTGTTCTCTGCCATTACTGTTCGTACCTCTCAAACTCGTTCAATGATTGTGGCCACGCCCATACCGCCGCCGATGCACAGTGTGATGAGGGCACGTCGAGCACCACGGCGCTCGAGTTCGTCGACCATGGTTCCGGTGATCATGGCGCCGGTGGCGCCCAGCGGGTGGCCCATCGCGATGGCGCCGCCGTTGACGTTGAGTTTCTCGTCGGGGATGCCGAGGTCCTTCTGGAACTTCAGCACCACCGAGGCGAACGCCTCGTTCAGTTCGAACAGGTCGATGTCGTCGACGGTCAGGCCGGCGCGGTCGAGCACCTTGCGGGTGGCCGGGGTGGGACCGGTGAGCATGATGACCGGATCGGCGCCGCTGGTTGCGGTGGCCACGACGCGTGCCCGGGGGGTCAACCCCTGCGCGCTTCCTGCGCTCTCTGAACCGACCAAGACCAGCGCGGCGCCGTCGACGATGCCGGAACTGTTGCCGCCGGTGTGGACGTGGTTGATCTTCTCGACGTAGTGGTACTTCTGCAGCGCCACATCGTCGAAGCCGCCCATCGCCCCGATACCGTCGAATGCGGTCTTCAGCTTGCCCAGGCTCTCCACGGTCGACCCCGGCCGCATGTGCTCGTCATGGTCGAGGACCACCAGACCGTTCTGGTCCTTGACCGGTACGACCGACTTGGCGAAGTAGCCGCCCGACCATGCCGCCGCGGCCCTCTCCTGCGAACGCGCGGCGTAGCGGTCGACGTCCTCGCGGGAGAAGCCCTCGATGGTGGCGATCAGGTCGGCGCCGATGCCCTGCGGGACGAAGCCGATGCGGTAGTTGGTCTCCGGGTCACCTGCCCACGCGCCGCCGTCGGACCCCATGGGGACGCGGCTCATCGACTCGACACCGCCGGCGATCACCAGATCGTCCCAGCCGGACCGCACCTTCTGGGCGGCCAAGTTGACGGCCTCCAGGCCCGAGGCGCAGAAGCGGTTGAGCTGGAACCCGCCGGTGGTCTCCGGCAGGCCCGCCACCAGGCCGGCGGTGCGGGCGATGTCGCCGCCCTGATCGCCGACCGGCGAGACGCAGCCCAGGATCAGATCGCTGATCATGGTCTCGTCGAGGTCGGGGAAACGCGACCGCAACTCGTCGATCAGGCCGACGACGAGGTTGACGGGCTTGATCTCGTTGAGCGAACCGTTTCGCTGCTTACCGCGCGGCGTGCGGATGGCCTCATAGATGAAGGCTTCTTCGGACATCGGCGTCCCACTCCTATTGATGTTGGTGTGCGGACCCCGATGGCGTGGGTCCACGGGAGGGCAGTCCTCTGATCCGCAGACTATCAGCCTCGCCCAACCCGTTGGTTGGGAGGGTGGGCGGCTTCACACACCGCGAGCAGACACAAACTCGCACGATCCTGTCGGATTGCGTGCGAGTTCGTGTCTGCTGACCGAGGTGACTCAGGCCGAGAGTTGCTCGGCGTCGACGAGCGTCGGGTAATCGATGTAGCCGACGGGCCCGGACGAATAGAACGTCGCCTCGTCGGGTTCGTTGAGATCTGCGCCTGCCACCAGCCGCTCCACCAGGTCCGGGTTGGCCAGGAACGCTCGACCGACAGCGGCCGCGCTGATCACGCCCCACTCCGCCAGGTTCTCCAGCTGCTCGAAGTCGGTGTCGATCTCCCGGGGGGTGTTGAGGACCAGGGCACCCTCCCACTGGGTGCGCAGCGCCGCGAACGCAGGCTGCGACGGCTCGATCAACATGTGCAGATAACCGATCCCGAGCGGGGCGATCCGGCACAGCAGAACCTCGTAGGTACTGATCTCGTCGACCTCACGCATGTCGCCTGCGCCGTTTCCGGGTGAGATGCGCAGTCCGACGCGCTCCGCCCCGATCTCGGCGGCGACCGCCTCGACGACCTCGGCGGTGAAGCGAGCCCGGTTGTGCGCGGATCCGCCGTATCCGTCGGTGCGTTGGTTGACGACGTCGGAGAGGAACTCGTGGAGCAGATAGCCGTTGGCCGAATGGATCTCCACACCGTCCACGCCCGCGTCGACGGCCCGACGGGCGGCGGCGCGGAAATCCTCGACGATTGCGGCGATCTCGTCGGTGCGCAGCGCGCGCGGCACCGGCAGCGGCTCCTTGCCGTCGGGGGTGTGCGCCACCATGTCCGCGGCGATCGGCGACGGGCCGACCGTCTCCACACCACTGATCTGCGGATGCGCCATCCGTCCGACATGCCACAACTGCACGAACATCCGCCCGCCCTCCGCATGGACGGCGTCGGCGATCTGTGCCCAGCGTTGCTGATGCCGGTCGGTGAACAGACCCGGAGTGTTGACGTACGCGCCGTTGGCGGATTCGGCGACCGCGGTCGCCTCGCTGATGATCAGGCCAGCGGCGGCGCGCTGCGCGTAGTAGGTGGCGGCCAACTCCGACGGGGTGGCGTCGGACTCGGCACGCGTTCGGGTCAACGGCGCCATGAAGATTCGGTTCGCCAAATCGGCACCGCCCAGCGTCATGGGTTTCAGCAGTGCCGAGTTCTCGCCGAGAGTGAAGGTCATGCCTGCAGTCAGCGCCCCGCCCGGCGCATTCATTCCCGAACCCGATTCATGACGGCCAGGCGAGGCTACGGTGACCGCGTGGACGTACTGCTTGGGATCGACATCGGGACCGGGAGTACCAAAGGGGTACTCACCGATGCATCGGGGACGGTGCTGGCGACCGAGACGTCGCCCCACGCGATGGATCTTCCTCGTCCCGGCTGGGCGGAAGTCGATGCCGAGGCGGTGTGGATACACCGCAACGAGCCCGCCGTCTTCGCGCGCGCCGGCATGTGGTTCGGCTCGAACTCGTACATCACGGCGAAGCTGACCGGCGAATACGTTCTGGACCACCACACCGCCAGCCAGTGCGATCCGCTCTACAACACATCGTCCTTCGACTGGAACCACGAATGGGCACAACGGATCTGCCGTCACCTCCCGCTGCCCAGACTGGCGTGGCCGGATGAGGTGGTCGGGACCGTGACCGCGGCGGCGGCCGCGGCCACCGGGATCCCGGCAGGAACACCGGTCGTCACCGGAACCGTCGACGCATTGGCCGAGGCGTTTTCCGTCGGCGTGCGCGACCCCGGCGACCTCATGCTCATGTACGGCTCGACGATGTTCATCGTCCAGGTGGCCGCCGATTACCACACCGATCCGGCACTGTGGACGACTGCCGGGGTGGAACGGGGCACCTACGCGCTGGCGGCGGGAACAGCCACTGCGGGCAGCCTGATCGACTGGATTCAAAATGTCACCGGCAACGCACCATTCGACGAACTCACCGCGGAGGCAATGGCGGTGCCGCCCGGAAGCGACGGTGTCGTCATGCTCCCCTACCTGGCCGGGGAACGAACACCGATCTTCGATCCCCTAGCCCGGGGAATCGTCGCCGGCCTGAGCCTGCGGCACGGACGGGGCCACCTCGTGCGCGCCGCCTACGAGGGCATCGCGTTCGGTGTCCGCGAGATCCTGGAGGTCTTCGACTCCGCTGCGCCGAGCAGTCGGGTGGTCGCCGTCGGCGGCGGGCTGCGGAGCCCGATCTGGGCCCAGGCGGTCAGCGACATCACGGGACGCACACAGCTCGTCCCCGAGCAGACGATCGGCGCGAGCTTCGGCGGCGCGCTCATGGCGGCGGTGGGCGTAGGGCTTCTTCCCCGATCCGCCGACTGGACCCGCATCGCCAGGACGATCGAACCCGACCCGCACCGAGCCTCGATGTACCACGAGCTCTATCGGACGTGGCGGGAGATGTATCAGACCACCAAGCACCAGATCCACCGGCTCACGGCGATGGATTCGCCGGAGGTGGGCCGACGCTAGGCTTCGACCCGTGACGGTTCAACGGTTGCGGCCCTTCGCGGTGACGATCTTCGCCGAGACGTCCGCGCTGGCGGCCCGGATCGGCGCGGTCAACCTCGGCCAGGGCTTCCCCGACGAAGACGGCCCGGCGGCGATGCTCAAGACCGCCCAGAACGCCATCGCCGAGGGCGTCAACCAGTACCCGCCCGGGTTGGGCATCGCGCCGCTTCGGCACGCGATCGCCGCGCAGCGCCAGCGCCGCTACGGCATCGAGTACGACCCCGACACCGAGGTGCTCGTCACCGTCGGCGCGACCGAGGCCATTGCCGCGTCGGTGCTCGGACTGGTCGAACCCGGTTCCGAGGTGCTGTTGATCGAACCGTTCTACGACTCCTACTCCCCCGTCATCGCCATGGCCGGCTGCGATCGCCGCGCCGTCCCGATGCTGCCCGACGGCCGGGGCTTCGCCATCGACATCGAGGGCCTGCGGCGGGCCGTCACCCCCAAGACCAAGGCGATCATCGTCAACTCGCCACACAATCCGACCGGCACCGTGGCCACCGACGACGAGCTGCGCGCACTGGCCGAGCTGGCGGTGTCGGCCGATCTGCTGGTCATCACCGACGAGGTCTACGAACACCTCGTCTTCGACGGACGCCGTCACCTGCCGCTGGCCGGGTACCCCGGGATGGCCGAACGCACGGTCACGATCTCCAGCGCGGCCAAGATGTTCAACGTCACCGGTTGGAAGATCGGATGGGCCTGCGGGCCAAGCGAACTCATCAAGGGTGTTCGTGCGGCCAAGCAGTACCTCAGCTATGTCGGCGGCGCCCCGTTCCAGCCCGCGGTGGCTCAGGCGCTGTCCACCGAGGATGCGTGGGTGGAGGGGCTGCGGGTCTCGTTGCAGTCCAGGCGCGACAGGCTGGGTTCGGCGCTGGCCGACATCGGTTTCGAAGTGCACGACAGCTTCGGCACGTACTTCCTGTGCGCCGATCCGCGACCGCTCGGTTACGACGACAGCACGACGTTCTGCGCAGAGCTACCGGAGCGCGTCGGCGTCGCTGCCATCCCGATGTCCGCGTTCTGCGATCCCGGGGCAGCGCATGCCGATCAGTGGAACCACTTGGTGCGCTTCGCCTTCTGTAAGCGCGACGACACCCTCGACGAGGCGATCCGGCGGTTGCGGACGCTTCAGGTCGGCGCCTAGTTCCCAGAGCACCGTCGCCGAGCGCGCCGAACTACTCGGCGTGGTGCTCAGGGTGGCCGCGCAGCGCCAGCTGCCGTAGCCCGGAGGTCGCCGCGTCGATCACCGCGCCGCTGGCCCTCCTGACGAGGAAGTCGGGAATCGGCGCCACCGGCTCGACGGTGATGTCCACCCGTACCCGGGTGGCCCGACCGTCGTTCTCGGGCTGCAGCAGGTACTCCACGTGCTGGGCGTACTGCTGCGACGTCGGCTCGGCATCCCACACCAACCAGTCCGGACCCCAACGATATTCGAGCACCTCGGTGTCGGCCAGACCGAGGACCCGCACCTTCACCCGGACATGGTGCGGGCGGCCCTCGGGATAGCGGTCGACCACCTCGACCCGTTTGTGCATCGCCGAGTAGGACGGCAGTGCATCCACGTCGGCGAGGGCGTCCATGACGGCGGCGCGAGGCGCCTCGATCAGGAACTCCCGCGAAGTCCGGATCGCCATGAGCGTGCTACCGGGATGCCGGACGCGTCACGCGCTCGCGAAGATCCTCCAGCGCGATGTCGAGCACCATCTTCTTCGCCCGCTTGGCCAGGAAGCCCGGGAACGGGGCCCCCAGGTCGAGGATCAGGTCGAACCGGACCCGCGTTCTGTCCTCGCCCTCGGGGGTCAGGTTGTACTCGCCGTGCTGACAGCGCTGCCGGAACGTCTGGGCCGCGTCCCACACCACCCAGTCGTCACCCCAGTGGTACTCGAGCAACTCCTTGTCGGCGATCCCCATGATCTTGACCGTCGCCTTCACGTGGTGCGGCCGGCCGTCGGGGTAGCGGTCCAGCACCTCGGCGTCCTTGTGCACCGCCGACCAGGACGCCACCCCTTCGATATCGGCCAACGCGTCCAGAATCATCGAGGGCGGCGCCTCGATGACGACTTCGCTCGAAGCTCGCACCGCCATACTGGCAAATCCTAGTCACATTAGAGGCCTCGCGCAATGGGCACTGCAGCTAATCAAGATCAACAGCTGATCCGGGCGCGGTCGTACGTTTCCGGCGGCGCAGTCGCCGGGTCCGCACGGAGTGCGCGAGAACAGCGGCGCCGGTGCCGCCTGCTGACGGCGTCCCTCGTCACCGGGGTTTCGTCGGGCACGCAGATGTTTGCTGAGGACGGCTTCACTTCAGGTGGGGACGGCGGTGACGCGGGGGCCGAGGGCCTTCGTCGTGCACGCCATCCGAGAGACAGCACCCGCCGGGCGAGAGACCCCCTCCGGTCACCCCTTGATGACTTTGAGCACCTGTTTGCGCAGGCCTTCTGTCGCGGTCTCCACGCCGCCCTTCATCGTGCGCTTCAGGATGAAGCCCGGCATCGGCACGGACAGGTCGATCGCGATGTCGAACCGCACCCGGGTCTTGTCGCCCTCGGGTGTGAGCGTGTATCCGGCGTCCTGAGCCTTCAGCTGGCCGGCCGACACCAGCGTCCACGTGACTTCGTCGTCCCCCCAGGTGTACTCGATCACCTGCTCGTCGGTCAGGCCCGCCGCCTTGACCGTCATCTTGACCTTCTTGGGCCTGCCGGTGTCGTAGCTCTCGAGGATCTCGGCCTTCTGATACTGCGGCGACCAGGTGGGGGTCGCCTCGACGTCGGCGATGACGTCGAGGATCTGCTCGGGAGTTGCCTCGATCACGACCTCGCGGGAATCCTTGGTTGCCATGGCGCGACGATAGACCACGCGGGTCGCCGTTCGGATCGAGATGGGGCGACTGGCGGCAACGCGCGGCGCTAGGCTCGGCGGGGTGAGCGCGGCAATCGATCCCACGGTTCCCCCGAGCGGCACAGGGTGCGTCGAATGCGACGCCGACGGCGGGTGGTGGGTGCATCTGCGGCGGTGCGCCGCCTGCGGACACATCGGGTGCTGCGACGATTCGCCGGCGCGGCATGCGTCCGCGCACTGGCGCGCCACCGGTCACCCCATCATCCGGTCGTTCGAGCCGGGCGAGGACTGGTTCTGGAACTTCGACACCAATGACTACTACGACGGTCTGGAACTCGCTGCGCCGCAGAGCCGGCCCGCGGACCAGACGGTGCCCGGACCCCGCGGCCGCGTCCCGGCCGACTGGATGGCACAGCTTCGGGCGCGCGGCTGAGTCAACCGGACGTCCACGGGGTAGTACTCACCAGTGACGAAAGACAAGCCGAAGACCACCGAGTCCGATGCGGGATCCGACGACGCCGACAACGACGTCCTGAGCGATCCGTCGAAGGGCACCGACGAGGGTGCCGACTGGTCCGACGAAGGCGGTGCCACGCCCAGCGGCCCGGCCACCTGACCTCAGCCCCGGTCGGCCAGGACCTGCTGGGCGGCGTTGTAGCCGGGAATGAACGTGATGCCGGGACCACCGTGGCACCCGGCACTGGCCAGGTACAGCCCGTCGATCGGAACCGGCTGGTCGACATAGCCTTTCGGTCCGGGGCGGTTGGGGCCCATCTGCTCCGGGTGGATCAGTCCGTGGCAGTAGTCCCCTCCCGGAGCGCCGAACATGGTGCCCATGTGCTTGGGCGTGAACGTGGTGTGGCGCAGGATCAGGCTCTCGAAGTCGGGTGCCAGCCTCGTGATCTTCTCGATGACATTGCGGCCCATCTCGGCCTTCATGTCGCCGTAGCTCGACTCGCTGTCCTCGATCGGGAACCACAGCGAGAACGCCGACGCCGCATGCTTGCCCGGCGGGGCCAGGCCGGGATCGTTGGCCGACGGGATCTGCAGCGCGATCGCCGGGTCTACGGGCACGACGCCGCGCCGGGAGTCTTCCCATTGCTGCTGCAGGTCCTCGGGTGTGGTGAAGATGCCGATGGCGGACTGGTACTCCGGGTCGTTGAGCACCTCGTACGGCTCGGCGAATGTGGGCGTGCCGTCGAGCGCGAAGTGCATCTGCAGATAGCTTCCGCGATGATCGATGTGCGAGAAGCGTTCTCGGATGTCGGACGGTGTCGCGGTGGGATCGATCAGGCCGTTCACGGTGAGATCGGGTGCGACACCGGAGACGACCACCGGGGCGTTCAGCATCGACCCGTCGTCCAGTCGCACCCCCGTGACCCGGCCGTCGCCGACGACGATCCCCTCGACCTTGCTGCGAAGGCGTAGTTCGCCGCCCGCGGTGGTGAACATTCCCAGAAGGTGCTCGGTCACCGCCCCCATTCCGCCGCGGAATTTCTTGATCAGCGTGGCGTTCTCGTCGGGCACGGCCAGTCCGAACGCCAGCGCCGCGGCGCTGCCCGGCGTCGCGGGTCCGCGGTAGGTGGTGTTGACGGCCAGGAACGCCAGCATGCCGCGCAACGCGCCGTGCTTCTCCCGGTCCGGCAGGTAGCGGTCGAGCACGTCGCTGACCGACCCGAACAACATGTCACTGATCGCCTGCCGCTCGAATTCATTTGTGGCACAGGCGTACATCTCGTCGAGCGTCCTCGGCGGCAGCGCCGCGTCGAAGCGGCCCAGGGCCCGCGTCGGCGCCTGACACCAGGCCATCAGTCCCGCCATACCGTTGACGGCCTCTGCCCCGTGCACCTCGTTGAGGTGCGTCAGCAGCTTCATCGGGTCGGTGTAGTAGATGACGGGGTCGTCGCCGATCCCGCGCAGCTGCACGGACATCACCTCGAGGTCGACCGTGGGCAGGTCGTCGAGTCCGAGGGCCCGGCTGACGACCGCCGAGGTGGGCACCTGCACCGAACCGGCGATCTCGAACCGGTAGCCGTCGAAGAGTTCGACGGTCGAGGCCATCCCGCCTGCGTAGAGCTTGGAATCCAGACACAGGGTGCGCAACCCTGCCTGCTGCATGAGCGCCGCTGCGGTCAGGCCGTTGTGGCCCGCTCCCACGACGATCGCGTCGAAGTCCGTCATCGGCTGAGGCTGACACGACCGTAACAGTTTTGTCAATATTGACGAAACTCCGAGGTCCGCCGGAATTGCATTCCAGCAGGAAAAGATCGAGAACGCGCCTGCCGGAATGCAATTCCGGCGGTCAGATTCGGTCGTCGATGCCCGTCCGCAGCAGCTCGAGCGCGTGCCGGCACAGCCGATCCAGTTCGGGCAGCGAGCGGTCCTCGCCGAGCATCCAGACCTCCATCGCACCGAATACCGCGGCCGCGATGCACCGTGCGGTGACGGTGACGCGCATCCGGGCGTCGGTACCGGGCGACGGCGGGTCCACGCCGGCGAGGTGCGCCTCGATCGCCTCGGCGAAATCGGCTTCGACCTGACGGATGTGGCGCACGATGCGTCCCGCGTCGAGTTCCTGCGCGCGCATCGAGGCGATCTTGGTGACGGCCCAGTCGTCGTAGGGCGAGGCCATGATCGCCGACTGCACCGATTCGATGATCGACTCGTCGGGCGAGCGTGCCGCCAGCGCCGAACGGAACCAGTGCAGCCCGGCGTCGTAGTCGGCGAAGAGCAGATCGTGCTTGGACGCGAAGTGCCGGTAGAACGTCCGCAGCGACACCCCGGCGTCGGCCGCGATCTGCTCGGCAGAGGTGTCCTCGACGCCCTGGGCGAGGAACCGGACCACCGCCGCCTGTCGCAGCGCTTCGCGGGTGCGCTCGCTGCGGGCCGTCTGGGCCGGTCGGACCATGTGCGTAAGCTACCCCACCCCCGAACCGTCAAGATTGACAAAACGGCAGGGCCCTCGCCCGCATTGACAGTCGACGTTTCCGTCGCCTTGACTTGTCGCTCAAAGTCTTGGGGGGCAGCCGTGAAGGTTCATCACCTGAACTGCGGCACGATGCGGCCGCTGGGGACGGGCACGTTGGTGTGTCACGTGCTGCTGGTCGAGTCCGCTGGCGGGTTGGTCCTGGTCGACTCCGGCTTCGGCTCCCTCGACTGCCACAGCCCCGCACGCTTCGGGCGGATCCGCCGACGCTTCTTCCGGCCGGCGTTCGATCCGGGCGAAACCGCCCTCGGCCAGATCGAGAAGCTCGGGTACCGACGCTCCGACGTCCGCCACATCATCGTCACCCACTTCGACGCCGATCACATCGGCGGTATCGCGGATTTCCCCGACGCGCAGATCCACGTCACCGCTTCGGAAGCCCTCGGCGCCATGCGGTCCCGCGCGTTCGGCGACAGGATCCGGTTCCGCAGCGCCCAGTGGGCGCACGGACCCAAGATCGTCGAGCACGACGTCGACGGTGAGGCCTGGCGTGGGTTCGCCACCGCAAGGGAGCTGACGGAGATCGCTCCCGGCTTCGTGTTGGTGCCGCTGCCGGGCCACACGCGCGGACATGCCTGTGTCGCGGTGGACGCCGGTCACCGGTGGGTTCTGCACGCCGGTGACGCCTTCTATCAACACGGCACGCTCGACGACGCCCCGCGGGTACCGGTGCTGACCGCTTTCGAGAAGGTGGTCGCGTTCGACCGGGGGATGGTCGGGGAGAACCACGCCCGGCTCGTGGAGTTGTACCGGCGCGGGGAATCCGACCTTCTGATCGTCTGTTCCCACGACCCGACGCTCTACGAGCGCGCGAGGTCCACCGCGTCGGTCTGAGGGTGCGGGCTCAGCAGGGCGATCGAGGCGTCCACCGCCTCGTCGGTGACGTCGCTCATCCGCCCGCCCTCCTCGACGGTGATCGCGGTCAACTCCCGCAGACCGCCGAGGAGCATGATGATGCGCCTGCGCGACACCGGTCCGACGCCCGCCGCCCGGAACTCGTCGGTGGCGCCTAGGGTGCCGACCATGTCGATGAAGCTCTCCATCGCGTCGCGCTGCAGCCCCCGCGCGGCGGCACCCAGCGCCGGCACATCCCGGATCCAGCTGAGCATCAGCGCGGACCGCGCCTCCCCCGAGGAGATCCACGCCTCGACCGCCTGGCGCACCTGCTTCTGCCACGGCGCGCTGGGGTCGACCGCCTCGGAGATCTGCCTGACCTGATCGTCGTTCGCCTCGGAGAGCAGCGCGACGTAACACGCGTCTCTGCTGTCGAAATGCTCATAGAACGTACGCCGTGACGTCTTGGCTCGGCGGACGATGTCGGCGACCGTCGTCCTGGCGTACCCGCCCTCGGCTATCGACGCCTCGAGGGCATCGAGCAGTCGCTGCCGGAAGTCGCTTCTGTCGGCATCACCGCCGTTGTTTCCCACGCCCGTGCTCTTCATGTCACGGACATGATTCCACGTCTACCGGCAGTAGTTGCGGGTCGCGAAGTCGACGGCCTGCCGGTACAGCGGGTCCAGGGCGCGGGCCTGGGCCACCGCCGCCGTGGCGGCGTCGAGATCGGCGGTACAGGACGGCGAGTGCAGCGCCTGCCACTGGTCGGCCATCTCGGTCACCATCGCCCGGTTGAGTCCGTCGATCGTGGCCCTGGACGACGCCAGATCGGGGGCGTCGGCAGGTGCGGCGGCCGGGTCGAGCTTCCACTGCGCCAGCCGCTGGTACTCGATGGCGACGGTGGCGTCGATCTGGTCGCGGAAGATGGTCGTGACGTACCCGGGGTCGATGGCCCGGTTCGTCGCGTCGGCGGCCACGGCGTCGAGGACCTGCTGCTCTCGGACCGGGTCTTCGATGAGGCCACCGTCGAGGAACTTGGTGGCGGCAACGGGTTCAGCGACCTGGAGGCGCTGCGCCGCGGCGTCCACGAGGCACCAACGGGTTCTCGGGCTGGCCGTGCGCGGCCGGGGCGACCAACAGGGCCAGGCCGACAGCGACACACGCAGCAGCGGTACGAAGCATCCAGTTGATCATTCTGTGGCCAGGGCCGGGATCGAACCGGCGACCTTCCGCTTTTCAGGCGGACGCTCGTACCAACTGAGCTACCTGGCCGGACGGCATCGATCACTTCGCCGAACAAAGTGCGTCGCCGCAATGGCGACCCTGACGGGACTCGAACCCGCGACCTCCGCCGTGACAGGGCGGCGCGCTAACCAACTGCGCCACAGGGCCTTACTGTGGAACTCTCGTGCAACTCCCGACTTTACGGTCGCCGCGTGTACCCCCTACGGGATTCGAACCCGCGCTACCGCCTTGAAAGGGCGGCGTCCTAGGCCGCTAGACGAAGGGGGCCGGCCGAATCTCTTCGGGGTACTCACAACAACGTGCCGTTGGGAGCTTCGATAGCTTAGGGTACCGACACCCAAATCCTCAAACGAGCACCCCGCCGCTATCCTTTGCAGAGCCGGTTTCACGTCCGCCCCTATAGCTCAGTTGGTAGAGCTACGGACTTTTAATCCGCAGGTCCCAGGTTCGAGCCCTGGTGGGGGCACCACACCAATGTCCGGAGACTCGCATGAGGTTCTTCGGGACCAACGGCGGCGGGTGTAGGGGTCAACCACTCCGACACCGCTCAGCTCGTCGTGGTGGGAAGCCACGGCCGCGGTGGATTCGCCGGAACGATGCTCGGATCGGTCAGCGCGACCGTGGTGCACGCGGCCGAAGTGCCGGTGATCGTCGCCCGGGAGCAGTCAGCGGAAGTAGAGCTCGTCACCGGACGGGTAGCCGCCGCCGGTCGTGGTGATGTGGACGTGGTCGTAGTGCCCGTATCCCCCGGCTCGTACGCCGCCCCCGGGCGTGTAATACGCACCGCGCCAGATCGCGTCCTGAATCCCGAAACGCTCGGCGTTGGCCATCACGAAGGCGACGATCTGGTTGCCGAGCGCGATCCCCGCCTGGGAGGTGTAGTTGGGGATCATCACGTCCAGCGCCAGGCCGTTGGGATGCCACCGCAGCGAATCCGGACGGACCCCACCGATGTTGCTGATCTCGGGGAACACCGCGCTGATGCTGCGCGAGGTCAGGATTGTCCTGACCTGGAGGCCCCGCTCCGGCGCGACCCCGGCCGGCAGGGTACGGCTGACGACGCGCCATCTCGACGCGGACACCAGCGACACCGGATCGGCGCTCGCGCTCGCCGGAACCACCGTCAAGGCCGGGTCCGGCGCGGTGGCCGGCGACGCGACGATCTCGACGCAGCAGGGGGCTGCGGGCTCCGCGGCGGCCATGGGCGCCTGTTCGACGACGGGCTCGACGTCGGCGGCCTCGGCGAGCGGACTCGCGTCGCCCTTGACGACGAGAAACACCGCTGCCGGAGCCAGCACGGACGCCAGAAGGACCGTCGGATTACGTCGCTCTTTGGCTAGTGAGTGCCTGCCCACGCCAAGCAACATAACTGCAAACGCCGGAAAGTACAGCACCGGCCGGCAAATTTGAACACGACGCGCGGATCGTTACGCGACCGGTATCGGTCCGTCAGCGACGCGATATCCGCCATCTGTCCACCCCGGGACGACGCACCGAATCTGCAGGTCAGAGGGTTACTCGTCAGGCAACGATCAACAGCGCGGTGAGCACGAGAACGGCCAGCATCGCGGCGGTGGCAGCGAGCACCCCACCGGTACGTCGCGGCGTCCGCACCGGCGGGTCGAGGCAGGCCCGCATCTGTTCGGCGGTGCCGAAGCGCCACCGCGGGTCGGGCGCCATCGCCCGCTCGATCGTCAGGGCCAGGGCCGGGTCGATGTCCGGGCGCAACGTGGTCAGCGGCGTCACGTTCCCGGCGGCGATCGCGTCGGCCAGTTCGGACAGATTCCCCTGCGGATACGCCCGGCGTCCCGTCAGCGCCTCGTAGGCGACCACTCCGAGCGCGTACAGGTCGTCGCCCGCGGTGGCCGGCCGGCCCGCGATTCGGTCGGCAGGCAGGTAGGACATCGTCCCGAAGATCCGGTTGGTCAGCGTCTGTGGCGTGTCAGCGCTCTTGGCGACGCCGAAGTCGGCGATCTTCACGCCACCGAACGGATCGAACAGGATGTTGGCGGGTTTGATGTCGCGGTGCAGCACCCCGCGAGCGTGCGCCGCGCCGAGCGCGGACAGCACGTCGCGCATGATCGCGCGCACGTACTCGGTGGACAGCGGCCCACCGCGGGCCAGCACATCGGCCAGGCTCTGGCCGGGAAGTCGCTCCAACACGATGTAGGGCCTGCCGTGGTGCACGCCCGAATCGTGGACGGCCACGACACGGGGATGGTTGAGGGCGGCGGCGGCGCGGGCCTCGGTCGCGAATCGGCGTGTGCCGTCGGGCTGTGCGCTCACCGACGGGTAGAGCAGTTTGACGGCGACCGGACGGTGCAGCCGGATGTCCCAGCCGTCGCGTACCTCCGCCATGCCACCGCGGCCGAGAACACCCCGTAGTTCGTAGCGACCGCCCAGAACCTCCGGCGCCTGCATGACTTTCAAGCTAGCCGTTCCGGAGTCGATGCAAACCTGACGGGGTGAATCGTATGATCGACGGCAATGCTCTACCAGCATGTTCGTCGCCCTTTCTGGCGCCGCCACCCGACGGTGACCGTCACTGTGCTGGCGATGACGTCGTGGTGGCTGTGGCACGGGTGGTACCAGGCCCTCGCGGTCACCGCAGTCGTCGGTTTACTGGTGGTCTTCAGCCGTCACCGGCACGCCGCGGCGGTCCGAGACGCCGGGCTGGCGGCCCGCGCCGAATACGAGCACCGGCTCAGCCTGGCGGGTGATCCGCGGGGCACGTTCGGCCGCTATCCGCCGGTCCAGCCGGGCTGGTATCCGGATCCCCAGCACCATGCCCAATACCGTTGCCGGCTGCGCTATTTCGACGGAGCGGTGTGGACGCCGTATGTGGCGCGCCGGTAGGTCGTCAGACCTTCGGGCTGTAGTAGTGCGGGTCGTCGCGGTACTCGACAGGCGGCAGATTGCGCGCGGGAGTCTCCACCAGCGGCGCGTCCGCGGGCAGCCGGCCGAAGGCCCGATCCATCGCGGATCGCTTGCGCGGGTGCATCATCACGCGGTCGGGCGCCAGCCGGGTCGCCAGGTGCAGCAGGTTGCCGATGCGCCGGTGTAGCCACTCTTGGCGGGCTGACCAGGTGAACCCCATCAGCTCACGAACCGGTGGGTCGTAGAGCCCGACGGTCATGAACAGCAGAAACCGCTGCATGATCTTCAGGTTGTGCGCCCACAGCCAGTCCGGCACCCATTCCAGCGACGGGTGCTTGGGCATGGTGGACAGGTCGAGAACCTCACGGGCCGCCCAGTTGTTCTCCAACACGTTGCGGCACATGTGATCCCAGTACTCCTGGAATTCCTCCCAGGTCTCGGGTACCGGTCGCATGCTCATGCCGTACATGCGGTACCAGGTGATGTGCTCGTCGAACAGCTGGCGCCGCTGGTCGTCGGTCAAGCCGCCGGCGAACCGCTCGGCGGCCAGCAACGTGGACTTGAAGAACGTGGCGTGGGCCCAGTAGAAGACGTCGGGGTTCAGCGCGCTGTACCGGCGGCCCTGGTCGTCGACGCCCTTGATGCCGATGTGGTAGTCGCGGACCTGGGCTCCGGTCCTCGGTGCGCGGTGCCCGTCGAACACCACCCCGCCGATCGGATAGATCGACCGCAGCAGCCGGGGCATGCGCTCCATGAAGAAGATCGAGTGTTCCTTCACCGCCGCGCCGAGCTGCGGGTGCATGTTCTGCATGGAACCGGCCCACGGGCCCTGGAACAGGCCCGTCCACTGGCCGAAGTACTTCCAGGTCAGCGAGTCCGGGCCGAGAGGCGTCGGCGGGGCGTCATATCCCCCGGAGGCGACCGGGCAGCCGGCCGCAACCTCCGGGGTCGTTGACGCGGATCCGCTGGTCACGGGGCACGCCTCGGACGTATCTTGAGTCACAGGTGACCTTTCCCTGAACACGTCATGTCGCCACACGATATTTTGACTACGAAATTTTGACTACGAACGTTGTCACAAAGCTTAGGAGTGATGTGCCGCCGGGTCAACGAAGCGGCCGATGGTCGGGCGTGCCACTGCAGGACCGCCAGGCACTGCGCCGAGACGAACTGATCACCGCGGGCATCGGGCTGCTCGGCAGTCCGGGAGGTCCGGCCCTGACAGTGCGGGCGGTCTGCCGGGCCGCGGGGCTGACCGAGCGCTACTTCTACGAGAGTTTCACCGACCGTGACGAGTACGTCGCGGCGGTCTACGACGATGTGTGCAACACCGCGATGTCGACGCTGATGAAGTCGGAGAGCCCCCGTGACGCCGTGGAACGATTCGTCGCGCTGATGGTCGACGATCCCGCCCGCGGACGGGTCCTGCTCCTCGCACCCGAGGCGGAACCGGTGCTCGCCCGCTCGGGCGCCGCATGGATCCCCAGCTTCATCGACCTGGTGCAACGCAAGCTCACCCGGATCACCGACCCGACGACGCAGGCGATGGTTGCCACCGGCCTGATCGGGGCACTCAGTGCTTTGTTTACGGCCTACCTCGACGGCAGGTTGACCGCGACACGCGAACAGTTCATCGACCACTGCGCTGAGCTACTGCTCAGCAGGGCGGCGACGTGAACAGCCCGCCGACCTGGGCGGGAGCCGTGGCGTGGCGGCTTGAATGTCACCCGCATACACAGATATATTGAGTGCAACCATCAGGTACAGATAACTGGGAGGTGTCGTGTCGAAAGACCTGACCGACCTGCAACTGTTGACCGAACTCGAGCCAGTCGTCGAGCCCCTCGTCAACCGCCACATGCGAATGAAGAAGGACTGGAACCCGCACGACTACATCCCGTGGTCCGACGGCAAGAACTACTACGCGCTCGGCGGTCAGGACTGGGACCCGGAACAGTCGCAGCTGTCCGAGGTCGCTCGCGTCGCGATGCTGGTGAACCTGCTCACCGAGGACAACCTGCCCTCGTACCACCGCGAGATCGCGATGAACTTCAGCATGGACGGCCCGTGGGGCTTCTGGGTCAACCGCTGGACCGCCGAGGAGAACCGCCACGGCATCGCGCTGCGCGACTATCTGGTGGTCACCCGCAACGTCGACCCCGTCGAACTGGAGATGCTGCGCGTCGAGCAGATGACCCGCGGGTTCTCCCCCGGCCAGAACGATCAGATCGAGGCCGACCTGTTCGCCGAGAGCCTCTTCGACTCGGTCATCTACGTGACGTTCCAGGAACTCGCGACCCGCGTCTCGCACCGCAACACCGGCAAGGCGTGCGAGGAGCCGATCGCCGATCAGCTGCTGCAGCGGGTGTCGGCCGACGAGAACCTGCACATGATCTTCTACCGCGACGTGTCCGAGGCCGGCTTCGAGATCGCCCCCAACCAGGCGATGAAGTCGCTGCACAAGGTGCTGCGCAACTTCAAGATGCCCGGCTACACCATCCCGGACTTCCGCCGCAGGGCCGTCACCATCGCCTCCGGCGGTGTCTACGACCCCCGCATCCACCTCGACGACATCGTGATGCCGGTGCTGAAGAAGTGGCGCATCTTCGAGCGTGAGGACTTCAACGGCGAGTCGGCCCGGATGCGCGACGACCTCGGTGTCCTCGTCGACGAGCTGCAGGAGGCGGTCGACAAGTTCGAGATCGCCAAGCAGCGTCGCGAGGCGAGGCTGGCCCAGATGGCCGAGAAGAAGGCGGCGAAGAACCTGTTGGTGACGACGTCGGCGTGAGCACATCGACACTCGATTCGGCCCGATCCCTGCGGATCGGGCCGATCGCGTTGCGCAGTCCGGTCGTGCTGGCCCCGATGGCCGGGGTCACCAACGTCGCGTTCCGCAAGCTGTGCCGTGAGCTCGAGCTGTCCCGCGCCGGGACGGTCAGCGGCCTGTACGTGTGCGAGATGGTGACCGCGCGCGCCCTCGTCGAGCGCCACCCGGTGACGATGCACATGACGACGTTCGCGCCGGAGGAGTCGCCGCGGTCGCTGCAGCTCTACACGGTCGATCCGGAGAACACGTACAAGGCCGCCAAGATGATCGCCGACGAAGGCCTGGCCGACCACATCGACATGAACTTCGGGTGCCCGGTGCCGAAGGTGACCCGGCGCGGCGGTGGGGCCGCCCTCCCCTTCAAGCGCCGGCTGTTCGGGAAAATCGTGCGCGCCGCAGTCACCGCTACAGAGGGCACCGGCATTCCAGTCACGGTGAAGTTCCGGATCGGCATCGACGACAACCACCACACGCACCTCGATGCCGGACGCATCGCCGCCGAGGAAGGGGCGGCGGCCGTCGCCCTCCATGCCCGCACCGCGGCGCAGCGGTACTCCGGAACCGCCGACTGGGAGCAGATCGCAGCGCTCAAGGCGCACGTCACCGATGTTCCGGTGCTCGGAAACGGTGATATCTTCGACGCCCGAGACGCGCTGTCCATGATGGCCGCGACGGGCTGCGACGGCGTGGTGATCGGCCGGGGCTGCCTGGGGCGGCCGTGGCTTTTCGCCGAGTTGTCCGCCGCCTTCACCGGGGAACCACCGGCCACTGCGCCGAACCTCGGTGAAGTCGCGCAGATCATCCGTCGGCACGGCGAGCTCCTCGCGGCACATTTCGGAGAGGACAAAGGAATGCGGGACATCCGCAAGCACGTGGCGTGGTACCTGCACGGGTTCCCCGCAGGAGCCGACCTGCGCCGGTCATTGGCGCTGGTCAAGACGATTTCCGAGCTGGATGACCTGCTCGGGGAGCTCGACCCGGAGGTGCCGTTCCCTCCCGTCGCCGGCGGCCCACGGGGACGTCAGGGCTCGCCCGGATCGGTGACGTTGCCCGAGGGCTGGCTCGACGACCCCGACGACTGCACGGTGCCGGCCGGCGCCGAGGTCATGAACTCGGGCGGTTGAGACAGTTCGGACCGAGACAGCTTCGAGAGGACATCGAGACTTAGTTCGACTAGATGTCTCTCAGGATGTCTCAGTACGATGAGTGTTCAACAGCCCGGCTCCAGTGGCGGAGCCGGAGCGAGTGCTCTAGACAGTTAGCAGGCAATCGGCACCGCATCGTGCCGATGCGCGACGCGCTTGAATGCCGTGAGAGTCGGAGGCCGGTGAGGACATGAGTGACGGCGGCGTGGGAGATTCCGCTGCCCCTCCTGGCCGTCCCCTCCCCGACGGCGACAACAGAGGCGGCGACAACAACGACGCTGATTGGATTACCCGATCGCGGCAGACTTTGCCCGGCGCCGCGCCGTGGGAGCGCGCCCTCGACCCGCGCGAGGCGGACGAGGACGCCGACGCGGCGCCCGACAGGTCCCGCGAGTCGAACGGCAATACCGGAGCCGTCACCGTCGCCGACCTGATCGCCAAGATCAACGGCGGCGCCCCGGTGGCGCCCAAGCGCCACCGCGCGGAGCCGGAGCCGGAGCCGTATCCCGAACTGGACGACCTGGACACCACGATCCTGCCGGTGACGGTCGTACCCGCCTCCGAGATCCCTGACCTGACCAGTCCGAGGGTGCCGCTGCGCGTCCCACCCAAGCGCGTCGGCCGCCGGCGCGGAGTGCTGCTGGGACGTTCGGCGGCGGCACTGATCGCCGTCCTCGCCCTCGCCCTCACCGGGGGCGCCTGGCAGTGGCAGTCGGCGAAGAACAACCTGCTGAACCGGGTTTCGGCTCTCGACCCGGATTCCCGCGACATCGTCGACCCGAACGCGCAGTTCGGCGACGAGAACTTCCTCATCGTCGGCGTCGACAGCCGCTTCGGCGACAACCTCGAGATGGGTGCGGGCACCACCGAGGACGCGGCCGGCTCGCGGTCGGACACGGTGATGCTGGTGAACATCCCGGCCAACCGCGAACGTGTCGTCGCGGTGTCGTTTCCCCGGGATCTCGAGATCGACCCGATGGAGTGCGAGCCGTGGAACCCGGAGACCCGGCAGTACGGCCCCATCACCGACGAAGAATCGCCGATGTACGGCATGGAAGAGGTCTACACCGAGTACAAGCTGAACTCGGCGTTCGCCGTGGGCGGGCCCAAGTGCCTGGTCAAGGTAGTCCAGAAGCTGTCGGGCCTGCACGTCAACCGGTTCATGGCGGTGGATTTCGCGGGGTTCTCCAAGATGGTCGACGCGCTCGGCGGGGTCGAGGTGTGCAGCACGACACCGATGGAGGATTACGAGCTCGGCACCGTTCTGCCGGTCGCGGGCCGCCAGATCGTCGACGGGCACACCGCGCTGAACTACGTCCGCGCCCGCCAGGTGACCACCGAGACCAACGGTGATTACGGCCGCATCAAACGGCAGCAGCTGTTCCTGTCGTCGCTGCTGCGCTCGTTGATCTCCAAGGAGACGTTCTTCTCGCTGTCCAAGCTCAACAACGTCGTGAACATGTTCATCGGCGACTCCTATGTCGACAACCTGGACACCAAGGACCTCGTCGACCTCGGACAGTCCGTTCAGGGCGTCACGGCGGGACGCATCACGTTCGTCACCGTGCCGACCGTCGGATACGCCGACGAATGGGGCAACGAAGTGCCCCGCACCGACGACATGCGCGCGCTGTTCAGCGCGATCATCAACGACGACCCGCTCCCCGAGGAGCGCAACCCCGACAACACCCCGGTGCCCGGAACGCCCGAATCGCTGGCCGACTCGGCGCCGGGTGAGACCACCACGGCCGACGACGAAGTGGTCGACGCGATCGCCACCGACCCTCAGGCCGTCACGGTGCAGGTGTCGAACTCGACGGGCCAGTCCGGCCTCGGGGCGACGACGGCGGACTCGTTGCAGGCGCACGGCTTCAACGTCATCACCCCCGACGACTACCCGGGTCCGCTGTCGCAGACGACCGTGTTCTTCTCCGCCGGGAACGAGGAGGCTGCCGCCACCGTCGCGTCGTCGTTCGCCAACCCCACGATCGAACGCGTCAACGGCATGGGCGATGTGGTGCAGGTGGTGCTCGGCAGCGATTTCGACGCGGTGTCCGCCCCGACCCCCAGCGGGTCGCCGGTCCAGGTCAGCGTCCACCGCGGCAGGGACGACACGTCCACGCAGCTACCCGACGACCTGGCCGTCACCAACGCCGCCGACACCAGCTGCGAATGATCGTCGGCCGCCGCGGCGCCGTTCGGGCAGGTGGCATTCACCTTTCGTTCACCGGACTGTTCGTGACGATGGAGCAGGTCAGGCCGTAGGCTTGCGTGATGCGAACCGCGTACCACGAGCAGTTGGATGCCCTGACCAGTCAGCTCGGTGACATGTGTGGGCTGGCGGGAAAGGCCATGGAGCGAGCCACTCAGGCACTGCTGCAGGCTGATCTGGCGCTTGCCGAGCAGGTCATCACCGACCACGATCAAATCGCAGCGATGAGCGTTCGCGCCGAGGAGAGCGCCTTCGTGCTCCTGGCGCTGCAGGCTCCGGTCGCCGGCGATCTGCGGGCCATCGTCGGCTCGATCCAGATCGTCGCCGACGTCGACCGGATGGGGGCGCTGGCGCTGCACGTCGCCAAGATCGCGCGCCGCCGCCACCCTCAGCATGCGCTGCCCGAAGAGGTCAACGGTTACTTCGCCGAAATGGGCAGGGTCGCAGTGGAACTCGGCAACAGCGCCCAGGAGGTGCTGATCACCCGCGATCCGGAGAAGGCCGCGCGGATCCGCGAAGAGGACGATGCGATGGACGATCTGCACCGGCATCTGTTCACCGTGCTGATGGACCGTGAGTGGAAGTACGGCGTCGCCGCTGCCGTCGACGTGACGCTGCTGGGCCGCTTCTACGAGCGGTTCGCCGACCACGCGGTCGAGGTGGCTCGCCGGGTCATCTTCCAGATCACCGGAAAGACCTCCGACGACGAAGAGGTGTCGGAGTTGCCTGCCTCTCACTGATGACCAGGACACACGACAAACCCCCGGGTGGCCCCGGGGGTTTTCTCGTTGGTCGGTACCGCCTAGCCGAACCGGCCGGAGATGTAGTCCTCGGTGGCCTTCTGGGTCGGGTTCGAGAAGATTTTCTCCGTGTCGTCGATCTCGACGAGTCGGCCCGGCTTACCGGTGGCCTCCAGGTTGAAGAACGCCGTCTGATCACTGACACGAGCGGCCTGCTGCATGTTGTGGGTGACGATGACGATCGTGTAATCCTGCTTCAGTTCCGCGATGAGGTCCTCGATCGCCAGCGTGGAGATCGGGTCGAGGGCAGAGCACGGCTCGTCCATCAACAACACGTCGGGCTGCACGGCGATCGCCCGCGCGATGCACAGGCGCTGTTGCTGGCCGCCGGACAGTCCGCCGCCCGGCTTGTCCAGGCGGTCCTTGACCTCGTTCCAGAGATTGGCGCCCTTGAGTGACCGCTCCGCCACCTCGTCGAGGTTCTTCTTGCTGCGCGCCCCCTGCAGCTTCAGCCCGGCCACCACGTTGTCCCGAATCGACATGGTAGGGAACGGGTTCGGCCGCTGAAACACCATGCCGATGGTCTTGCGGACACTCACCGGGTCGATGCCCGAGGCATAGATGTCCTCACCGTCGAGCAGCACCGAGCCCTCGACGCGCGCACCGGGCAGCACCTCGTGCATCCGGTTGAGGGTTCGTAGCACGGTCGACTTGCCGCAGCCCGACGGTCCGATGAACGCGGTGACGCTTCGCGGCGTGACAGACAAGCTCACGTCGGCGACGGCGTGGAACGAACCGTAGTAGATGTTGAGATCCTTGAGATCCAGCCGCTTGGCCATGAGGCTCCTAAACTCTGTTCCGCGTCAGGTATCGGTTGATGAAGGCAGCACCGAGGTACAGCGCCGCAATGATCAGGATGAGGGTCAGCGCAGCGCCCCAGACCCGCAGCGCGCCAGCCGCTTCCGGGTTCACCAGCTCGGTGTAGATCAGCAGCGGCAGCGACGCCATGTTGCCTTCGAAGGCATCCATGTTGATCGACCGGCTGTAGCCGACGAGCACCAGCACCGGCGCCGTCTCACCCATGACGCGGGCGAGGGCCAGCAGGATGCCGCTGAGCATTCCCGGCAGGGCGGTGGGCACGACGACGCGCACGATCGTCTTCCATTTCGGGATGCCCAACGCGTAGGAGGCTTCCCGCAACTCGTCCGGCACGAGTTTCAGCATCTCCTCGGTGTTGCGGACGACGACGGGAAGCATCAGCAGCACCAGCGCCAGCGCGACCGCGAACGCGCTCTGCTCGAATCCCAGGGTCGCGATCCACAACGCGAAGATGAAGAGCGCGGCCACGATCGACGGCACACCGGCCAGGATGTCGACCATGAACGTGGTGACCTTGGCGAACCGGCCCCGGCCGTATTCGACCAGGTACACCGCAGCCATGACGCCGAGGGGCACCGAGAGCACGGCGGCGATCGCCGCCTGGATGAGTGTGCCGTAGATCGCGTGGTAGACACCGCCGGCGAACTGCTCCGGGAGCACGCCGGCCAGCGAGTTGGTCCACCACGTCGACGACCCGATGGCGGTGACGCCCTTGGCGAGCACGGTGTAGATCAGCCAGGCCAGCGGGACCATCGCCACCACGAACGACGCGGTGAAAAGCGTTGTCGCCAGCGCGTTCTTCACCTTGCGACTGGTGCTGACCGGGTGGAAGGTGGGACCCTTCACCGCCTGGTCGAGTGTTGCCGTCATCCTCCACTGACCCTTCCGCCTGCCGCTGCCCGAGCCAGCGCGTTGACCACGAAGGTCAGCGCGAACAGCACGAAGCCGGCGGCGATGTAAGCACCTGTCGGCAGCGGTGCACTGAACTCCGCTGCTGCCGAGGCGATCTTGGACGCGAACGTGTAGCCGCCGTCGAACAGCGACCAGGTGCCGGCCTGCGCGGCGGTGCGCAGGATGATCAGGATCGCGATCGTCTCACCGAGTGCCCGCCCCAGACCGAGCATCGACGCGGCGATCATTCCGCTGCGTCCGTAGGGGAACACCGTCATCCGGACGACTTCCCACTTGGTGGCGCCGAGTGCCTGCGCCGCCTCGACGTGTCCGCGCGGGGTGAGCGCGAACACCTCGCGGGTGACCGACGTGATGATCGGCAGGATCATCACCGCCAGCACGATGCCCGCGGTGAAGATCGTTCCGCCGCCGGCCAGCGACACGTTGCCGTCCGAGAACAGGAAGAACCAGCCGAGATTCTCGTTGAGCAGTGTCGCCACCGGGGTGAGCCAGGGAGCGAGCACGAAGATGCCCCACAAACCGAACACGATGGACGGCACCGCCGCCAGCAGATCCACCAGCATCGCGAACGGTTTCGCCAGGCGACTCGGCGCGTAATTCGTCAGGAACGCCGCGATGCCGATGGCGATGGGCACGGCGATCGCCAGGGCGAACACCGAGCTGAGCACCGTCACCATGAACAGGTCGCGAACGCCGAAGCGCAGGTTGTCCGAGTCGCTGGTGAGGAACTCGGTGCTGGTGAGGAAGTTGGCCTGGTTGGCCTGCAGCGACGGGATCGCCTTGACGATCAGGAAGAGCGCCATCAGGGCGATCGCGCCGATGATGGTGGCGCCTGCGGCGACCGCGATCGACTTGAAGACGGTGTCGCCCCAGCGTCCCTCGCCCCGTCTCAGTGCCGACCCTTTGCCGGGTTTCGTGGGCATTTCGGGAGTATCCCCGATCTGCTGTGGGCTCGTCGATCCTGCTGACGAGCCCACAGCGGTCGAGTCCGGTGTAACGGCCATCTGGTGGTGACTACTAGGACGTCGAGTTGATGGCGTCGACGGCCTCGGTGAGCCGAGTCTTGAACGCCTCGGGCACCGGGATGTAGCCGTTCTCCTCGAGACCGGTCTGCCCGTTGCCGAGCGCCGAGTGCATGAACGCCTTCACCGCGGTGGCCACCTCGGGATCGGGGTACTGCGAGCAGACGATCTCGTAGGCCGCGAGCATGATCGGGTACGACCCCGGCTCGGTGGGCATGTAGAACGACGCCGTGTCGAGAACGAGGTCGTTGCCCTCACCCTTGAACTTCACGCCGTCGATGGCCACTCCCGCCGATTCCGTGTTCAGTTCGACCGGCTCGGGTCCCGCCGAGGTGATGATCTTGGCGATGGACAGGTTCTGCGCCTTGGCGAAGGACCACTCGTTGTAGGTGATCGACCCGGGGGTGCTCGCGATGGCCGCCGAGGTGCCCTCGTTGCCCTTCGCGCCCTCGCCGACACCGCCGGCGAACGACTTGCCCGCGCCCTTGCCCCACGCGCCGTCCGAGGCTGCATCCAGGTACTTCTGGAAGTTGTCGGTGGTGCCCGACTCGTCGCTGCGGAAGATCACGTTGATCGGAGCGGCCGGGAGCGTGGCGCCTTCGTTGAGCGCCGCGATCTCGGGGGCGTCCCACGTCTTGACGGTGCCGTTGAAGATCTTGCCCAGCGTGGGGCCGTCGAGCACGAGGCCGTCGACACCCTCGACGTTGTAGGTGACTGCGATCGGACCGAAGACCGCGGGCAGGTTCCACGCGTCGCTGCCGCCGCAGCGTTCCTTGGCCCTGTCGTACTCGCCCTTCTCGGCACTCAGCGGAGAATCCGAGCCGCCGAAGTCGGTCTGCCCGCCGATGAACTCGGAGACGCCGGCGCCGGAGCCGGAGGAGGTGTAGTTGAGGGTGAACCCGGGGCAGTCCTTCTCGTAGGCGTTGATGAACCGGGTCATCGCGTTGGCCTGCGCGGACGAACCACTGGCCTTCAGCGACTCCTTGCCGCCGCAGTCGCCGGTCGGCGCCGAGCCCGTGTCACCTGATCCCGAGGAGGCGGTGTTGTCGTCACTGCCACACGCCGACAGCATCAGGGTGCCGGCAGCCAGCAGGCTCACCGCGGCACCAGTCTTTTTGACCTTCACGAAGCTCCTTTGAAGTACGGATTCGGGGAAAACGCATGTCGCGCCGAGCAGAACTTTCGCCGCTCGGCTGTGAACCTAGGGGCTACCTGTGAATCGATGCCCTACGGATGGTGAACGGAAGATGAACCGGCGAGGGGGGTGAGGCGACGAATCCGCAGCAGGGATTGACGTGACGCATTTACCTCAGTATCCATTGAGTCAATGTCCATTGAGGTAAATGCCGGCACGGCGAGGCGCGCCGCCGTCTTCGCCGCGCTCTCCGACCCCGCCCGGCTGGCGATCGTCGATCACCTGCTGCTGGCCGACGCCTCGCCGTCTGAGCTGCGCGCCGTGCTGGACATGCAGTCGAACCTGCTGGCCCACCATCTCGGCGTGCTCAAGAGGGCCGGCGTCGTCCGCGACACCCGCTCCGAAGCCGACGGTCGACGGACCTATCTGAGCCTCAACCGCCCGGCACTGGAAACGCTGGTGCCCTCCGCGCAGCGCCGCGCCCACCGGGTGGTCTTCGTCTGCACCCAGAACTCCGCGCGCAGCCAGCTCGCCGCGGCGATCTGGAACCGTCGCAGTGAGCTGCCCGCCACCTCGGCGGGCACCCACCCCGCCGCCCGCGTCCACCCCGGGGCGGTTGCCGCCGCACGCCGTCACAAGCTGCATCTGCGCCCGCACACACCGCGCCATCTGGGCGATGTGCTGGCCGCCGACGATCTGGTCATCGCGGTCTGCGACAACGCCCATGAGGAGCTGCCCGGCGAGCTGACCCGCCTGCACTGGTCGGTCCCCGACCCGGCCCGCACCGAGCGCGTCGAGGCCTTCGATGCCGCGGTCGGCGAGCTCACCGACCGGATTGTGCATCTCGTACCCAATGTGAAGTCCGCCTGACAAGGAGAACACCATGACCGACAGCGCCACACCCACAGCCGATTCGCACATCAGACAGGACCTGTCCATCGATCAGCGCCTGGCGCTGAAGTCCGCCGCAACCCAGCTGCAGAAGGAGTTCGACGACATCTACGGCGTCGAGACCATCGAACGCTTCCTGCATTCGTCCTACGACCAGTTCGCCGGCCGCGCCAGCATCCCCAACTTCCTCCCGCTTCTCGCCGAACGCTTTGCCCGGCAACGACTTCGGGCCCTGGCCAAGGTGGAGGGCAAGCACCACGACGGTAAGCCGACCGTATTGTTCCTTTGCACCCACAACGCCGGGCGGTCACAGATGGCGATGGGCTTCTTCACCACGATGGCGGGCGACGCCGCCGTTGCCTGGTCCGGCGGCTCCGAACCGGGCAACGAGGTGAACCCGGCCGCAGTGGCGGCCATGGCCGAGCGCGGCATCGACATCTCCCGCGAGTATCCCAAGCCCTGGACAGACGAGATCGTGCGCGCGGCCGACGTGATCATCACCATGGGGTGCGGCGACGCCTGCCCGGTGTTCCCCGGCCGTCGCTACGAGGAATGGAAGCTCGACGATCCGGCCGGCCAGAGCGTCGAGGATGTCAGACCGATCCGCGACGAGATCGAGAGTCGGGTCCGCGCACTACTCACCGAACTCGACGTCCCGGCCGCCGGATAGTCTCATCCTCGGGCCGGAGGCCGGCGCCCGGGAGCGATCAACGCCGCGACGCGCTCCAGCGCGTCGTGGTCGACCCGGTAGTACGCCCATTTACCTCGCTGTTCGCGCTCGACCAGCCCGGCTCCGACGAGCAACTTCATGTGGTGTGACACCGTCGGCTGACTCAGACCCAGCGGAACGGTCAGGTCGCATGCACACGCCTCGCCACAGTCGGCCGCGGCGATCAGGGACAGCAGCTTGACCCGGGCCGGATCGGCGAGGGCCTTGAACACCGCGGCGAGCCGCTCGCTCGCCGCGTCGTCGAGAATGCCGCCGGTCATCGGGGAACAGCAGGCCGCGAGGTGGTCGACACCGACGGGCGTCGCTGCGCTGGTCATGACCCCATCATGGCATACATATTGACAAACTTCGATGCATTGAGCACAGTGGGACGCATCGAAGATCATCGATGTGAGGAGTGCGATGTCCGAGTTGCCTGTTGTCGTGATCGGCGCCGGCCCACAGGGGCTGGCCGCGGCCGCCCATCTGCTCGAGCGGGGCCTGGACGCCGTGGTGTTCGAGGCCGGCACCGGCCCGGGTGCCGCGGTTGCGCAGTGGTCGCGCATCCGAACGTTCTCCCCCTGGCCCGAGCTGGTGGACTCCGCGGCCGCCCGCGTGCTGGAGCCAACGGGTTGGACGGCCCCGCGGGCCGGTTATCCCACCGGCGGCGAATGGGTCGACGCGTACCTGACGCCACTGGCCGACGCGCTCGGTGAGCGCGTCCGCTATCGCACCCGGGTGACCGGGGTGTCGCGGCGTGGACATGACCGGGTGGTGACCGAGGGCCGCGACAGCGCGCCGTTCGTCGTGCACGCCATCGAGCACGACGGGCGCGAATCGGCGTGGTCCGCTCGCGCGGTCATCGATGCGTCGGGCACCTGGTCACAGCCCAGTCCGGCGGGCGCCGACGGCCTTCCCGCTCTCGGGGAGCGGGCGGCCGCCGCAGCGGGCGTGGTGACGTAAACGCCTCCCACCCCCGCGGACTCGACCACCTGGGCCGACCGGCACATCGTGATCGTGGGCAGCGGCCATTCCGCCATGACGGCGGTGATCGAGCTGGCGGAGGTCGTCCGCAGGCACCCCGCCACCACGGTGACCTGGGTCCTCCGCCGCGGGGTCATCGGCGACACATTCGGCGGCGGCGCGTCCGACGCCCTGCCGCAACGCGGCGCACTCGGCGCCCGTGCCCACGCAGCGGTGGATGCCGGTCTGGCCACGATGGTCACCGGGTTCCGAACCGAACGTGTCGACCTCGACGGCGGACGGGCGGTGCTCATCGCCGAGGACGGGCGCGCGCTGCCACCGGCCGACCACGTGGTGGTGCTGACCGGCTTCCGGCCGGACCTGTCGTTCCTGTCGGAGATGCGCCTCGCACTCGATCCCGTGCTGCAGGCGCCGCTCGAACTGGCCCCCGAGATCGACCCCAACGTGCATTCGTGTGGCAGCGTGCCACCGCACGGCGCCGCCGAGTTGACGCATCCGGAGGAGCCGGGCCTCTACATCGTCGGGATGAAGTCCTACGGCCGGGCACCGACGTTTCTCGCCTTGACCGGCTATGAGCAGGTGCGCAGCGTGGCTGCCGAACTGGCCGGTGATCACGACGGCGCCCGGCGCGTGGAGCTGGTGTTACCCGAGACGGGCGTGTGCAACGGTGCGGGCCTGGCCGATGCACCCGAGGTGCCGGAACCGAGCGGCTGCGGGTCCGCCCCCGCGGAAACACCGCCGCTGTCGTTGTCGCTCAATCCGATTGGCACGTGACACCACTGCAGTGCGTCCCCGGGCTCGGCATCGCGCGGCCCTCGGTTTGCCGACCGATTCGATACCTGTCAATATCGAAGGATGTCGAATCAGCCGACGCTGCTCTGCGCCCCCGACAGGGCGGCACTCGACGAAGCGGCGTGCGTTTCCCTTGCCCAGATGTTCAAGGCACTCGGCGACCCCGTGCGACTGCGACTGTTGAGCTTGATCGCCGGCCATTCCGGTGCCGAAGCCTGCGTCTGCGACATCTCCGGAACCTTCGATCTGTCCCAACCGACGATCTCCCACCACCTCAAGGTGCTTCGGTCGGCAGGCATCCTGGACAGCGAGCGACGTGGCTCGTGGGTCTACTACCGGATCATCCCCGCAGCGCTGCAACGACTTTCAGCGGTCCTGCAAACCGAGGGCGGAACCGCCACACCATCTGAGACCTGCATCGAGGAGATTGTGCGATGAGCGCACCGACCGACGCCCACAGCACCGTCGTGGCGAAGCTGTCCACGCTGGACCGACTGCTGCCGCTGTGGATCGGCGTTGCCATGGTCGCGGGACTGCTGCTCGGCCGGATGATCCCGGGCCTTGGCGAAGCGTTGAGTGCGGTTGAACTCGACGGGATTTCGCTCCCCATCGCCATCGGCCTGCTCGTCATGATGTACCCGGTGTTGGCCAAGGTCCGCTACGACCGACTCGACACGGTCACCGGCGACCGCAGGCTCCTTGTGTCCTCACTGTTCCTGAACTGGATCCTCGGTCCGGCGCTGATGTTCACCCTGGCGTGGCTGCTGCTTCCGGATCTTCCCGAGTACCGCACCGGCTTGATCATCGTCGGCCTCGCTCGCTGCATCGCGATGGTCATCATCTGGAACGACCTCGCCTGCGGCGATCGGGAGGCCGCCGCGGTGCTCGTCGCGATCAACTCGGTGTTCCAGGTCGTCATGTTCGCGGTTCTGGGCTGGTTCTATCTCTCCGTGCTGCCGGGGTGGCTCGGACTGGAGCAGACGACCATCGACACCTCGGTGTGGCAGATCGCCAAGTCGGTCCTCATCTTCCTCGGAATACCCCTGCTGGCCGGCTATCTGACGCGCCGGTTCGGCGAGAAGGCCAAGGGCCGCGAGTGGTACGAGAGCAGGTTCCTGCCCAGAATCGGGCCGTGGGCACTGTACGGCCTACTGTTCACCATCGTCATCCTGTTCGCGCTGCAGGGCGACCAGATCATCTCGAGGCCATGGGATGTCGCGAGGATCGCGCTGCCGCTGCTCGCCTACTTCGCCATCATGTGGGGCGGCGGCTTCCTCGTCGGCACCGCGATCGGGTTGGGCTACGAGCGCACCACCACCCTCGCGTTCACCGCCGCAGGCAACAACTTCGAGCTGGCGATCGCGGTGGCCATCGCCACCTACGGTGCGACATCCGGGCAGGCACTTGCCGGGGTCGTCGGACCGCTGATCGAGGTCCCCGTCCTGGTCGCCCTCGTCTACGTGTCACTGGCGCTGAGAGGTCGCTTCGCCCGCCGCCGAGCCGCCGCGATGATCGAGGAGAGGTCATGACGCACAAACCCTCCGTGCTGTTCGTCTGTGTCAAGAACGGCGGCAAGTCGCAAATGGCGGCCGGGCTGATGCGCCGGCTCACCGGCGACACGGTCGACGTGTATTCCGCAGGCACCAAACCGGGAACGGCCGTCAACGCGCTGTCGGCCGAAAGCCTCAGTGAGGTGGGGGTCGACATCAGCGGGGAGACACCGAAACTCGTCGACCCTCGGATAGTCGCGGACGTTGACGTGGTCGTGACGCTGGGCCGCGAGGCGCACGTGGAGCCGGTGCCGGGCACCCGGTTCGAGAACTGGGACACCGACGAACCCTCTGAACGCGGGATCGACGGGATCGAACGGGTGCGGTTGGTGCGCGACGACATCGCAGCCCGGGTCCGTCTGCTCGCCGACGAGCTGCGCGCCGAATCACTCACACATTCCGAGGAGACCGTTCGATGAGCAAGGTGGACGTATGAGCAAGGTAGCCGTATGAGCAAGGTCGAAGTATTCGAGCCGGCGTTGTGCTGCGCGACCGGAGTCTGCGGCGAGGACGTGGACCAGCAGCTGGTGACCTTCTCTGCCGACCTGGATTTCGTCTCCAGCCGCGGTGGCGACGTTTATCGCTACAACCTCGCCAGCGAACCACGCGTGTTCGCCGAGAACGACACTGTGCGAGCGTTTCTGCACCTCGCCGGGTCCGGCGGATTGCCGCTGGTGCTGGTGGACGGCGTCACCGCGATGACCGGTCGCTATCCGGATCGTGGCCAACTCGCCGCCTGGGCCGGCATCGACGAACCGGCGGGGCGGATCTCGCTCGACCTCGACGAGTCCCCCGGCGCCGGAGGCGGTTGCTGCAGCAGCGACAGCCCGGACGCGACCGGCTGCTGCTAGCGGGTATTGACCGATGACCCCGGGGTTCCTCGACGTTCCGCCGCGCTTCTTGTTCTTCACCGGCAAGGGCGGGGTGGGCAAGACCTCGATCGCGTGCGCCGCCGCGATCCATCTGGCCCGCGACGGCAAACGGGTGCTCTTGGTCAGCACCGATCCGGCGTCCAACGTCGGCCAGGTCTTCGGGCTGCAGATCGGCAACACCATCACCCCGATCACCACCGTCGAAGGGCTGTCGGCGCTGGAGATCGACCCCGAACAGGCTGCGCAGGCCTACCGGGAACGCATCGTCGCCCCCGTGCGCGGCCTGCTGCCCGACGCGGAAATCAAGTCGATCACCGAACAGCTCTCCGGCTCATGCACCACCGAGATCGCCTCCTTCAACGAGTTCACCGAACTCCTCACCGATTCCGACGGCCCGGTCAGCCAGTTCGACCACGTGCTGTTCGACACCGCACCGACCGGGCACACCATCCGGTTGCTGCAGTTGCCCGGCTCCTGGACGGACTTCCTCGACGAGGGCAAGGGCGACGCGTCCTGCCTCGGACCCCTGTCGGGTCTCGACAAGCAACGGACCCGCTACGCCGGGGCGGTCGCCGCTTTGGCCGACCCCCGCCGCACCCGCCTCGTGCTCGTGGCCCGCGCCCAGCGCTCGACACTCACCGAGATCACCCGCACACACCGGGAACTCGCCGCGATCGGCCTGACCCACCAATATGTCGTGATCAACGGGGTGCTACCCGCCCCCGCCGGACACAGCGACCCACTCGCTGCGGCGATCTACGAGCGCGAGCAAGAGGCCATCGCAGCACTCCCCGACGAGCTGAGGACGCTACCTCTCGATCAGGTGGACCTGAAGGCCACCAACATCGTCGGAGTCGATGCGCTGGAGTCGCTGTTCGCCCCGGGCGCGGCCATGCCGGCGGTCGACGAGGACCCGGCCCTCGACGTGGCGGACGCCCCGCTGGCGGCCCTGATCGACGAACTCGCCACCGGCGACCACGGATTGGTCCTGTGTATGGGCAAGGGCGGAGTGGGCAAGACGGCGATCGCGGCCGCGATCGCCGTCGCCCTCGCCGACCGTGGCCACCCCGTGCACCTGACGACGACCGATCCCGCCGGGCATCTCTCCGACATGCTGCACGGGACGCTGCCGAACCTGCACGTGTCGAGTATCGACCCGGCCGAGGCGACCCGCGCCTACCGCGATCATGTGCTCGCCACCAAAGGTGCCGCGCTCGACGAGCAGGGCCGTTCGATGCTCGAAGAGGATCTGCGCTCGCCGTGCACCGAGGAAGTGGCGGTGTTCCAAGCTTTCTCGCGGGTGATCGGTGAATCGAGGAACAAGTTCGTCGTCGTCGACACCGCGCCGACCGGGCACACCCTGCTGCTGCTCGATGCCACCGGCTCCTACCACCGCGAGGTGGCCCGGCAACTCGGCAACCGACACTTCACCGCCCCGCTGATGCGCCTGCAGGACCCCGGCCTCACAAAGGTGATCATCGTGACCCTCGCCGAAACCACACCGGTCCTCGAGGCCGCAGGGCTCCAGGAGGAACTCGAACGCGCTCAGATCCACCCGTGGGCCTGGGTGGTCAACAACTCGCTGGCTGCCGCACATCCGACGACACCACTGCTGCGTCGGCGGGCAGCCGCCGAGCTGCCCGAGATCGACAAGGTGAGATCCGACCACGCGGATCGGGTTGCGGTGGTGCCGCTACTGGCGACCGAACCCGTCGGCATCCCCGCCCTGGAAGCGCTCACCGAGTCACCGGCCCCCGCGGTCTAGCGGCGTCGGGCGCAGACACCTCGGTGTGCACCCGGGCCGGCATGGTGGCCAGGCCGATCAGTGCCGCGAGGATGCCGACACTGCCGAGCAGCAGGAACATCGGAACATACCCGTTGAGGAGGTCGGCGAGGACCGCTCCGATCCAGGGACCCGCAGCGGTGGCCAGGGTGACCGGCGCGGCGATCATTCCGCTCAGATGCCCGTAATGCGTTGCCCCCCAACGCTCGGTGACCGCGGTCGCTTGTAGCAGTGTCATGATTCCCCGCACGAACCCGCCGAGAACCACCACCGCGATCAGGGCGGCCAGCGACGTGAAGACGCCGAGAAGTGTTGTCGTGACCGCGATTCCGGAGAACACCAGCGCAGTGCGGGATCGGACACCGACGCGGCGTACCAGGCTGCGGTAGCCGAGGCGGCCGACCACCTGGCCGACACCTCCGAGACCCAGCGCCAATGCGGCCGCGTTCGTGCTGATTCCGCGCTCGGTCATCAGCGGGATCAGGTTCACGATGACCGCGTAGGAGGCACAGGTCGCCAGCGCGAACGCCATCGTCAGGGCGACGAAGGGACGACTGCGGGCGGTGCGGGTGGCCGGTTCCGCAGTTCGGCGTTGCGGTGCGGGCGGCCAGGGCCGGCGCAAGCCGATCAGATGTGCGGGAACGGTGACCGCGGCCAGGATGGCGGCGAGCACGAGATATGTGGTGCGCCAATCCATCACACTGGCCAGGGCTGCGGTCAGGGGTGCGAACACAGTGCTGGCCAGTCCGGCGACGAGGGTGAGAATCGTCAGCGCACCGACGTGACGCGGGCCGTACCAGCGGGTCAACGCGGCGAACGCGGGCGGATAGAGCACCGCGCCCATCGCCACCCCGACTGCGACCCACGCCGCGATGAACCAGGCCAGGGTCGGGGAGAATGCGACCGCAACCAACGACGCCGGCCCCAGAACGGCACCGGCGGTCATCACCGCATGGGGTCCGTGGCGATCGAGCCGCCGGCCCACCCCGACACCGACCAGCGCCGAGGTGACCAGCGCCGCGGAGAACGCGGCGGTCACCGCCGGCGGCGACCAGCCGGTGCTCGCGGTGATCTGTACCGACAGCACCGGGAACGCGTAATACAGCACTCCCCAACTGGTGATCTGAGTCAGGCACAGCGTCACCAGGACCCGGCGCAACCCCGCATCCGAGGGCGAACGGCGCGGAGCCGCGCCAGCATCGCTCATGTGGCGGTCGGCTCCTCATATCGACATTGTTCGATGCATCCAACCGTGATCCACACATCGACAAATGTCAATATGTTGAGGCCCGGATTCTCAGGACCTCACTGCGGCAGTGCGAATGCGGTGTCGGTGCTGTACACCGTGAAGCCCAGCCGCTCATACGTGCGCACCGCGGCGGTGTTGTCGGATTCGGTGTACAGCATCACCGTCGGCTCGGCCGCCGCGGCAAGCCGCTGCGCCAACCACGCCATCCCCACCACTGTCAGGGTCCGGCCCAGGCCGCTGCCTTGGGCGGCGGGATCGACTCCGACGACGTAGACCTCGCCGACACCGGGTTTGTCCGCGTGCACCTTGGTCCAGTGGAAGCCGAGCAGACGCTCACCGGTGTCGTCGAAGGCCAGGAACAGCCCGTCGGGCTCGAACCATGACTCCCCGCGCCGTTCGGCGATCTCGGAGTCCGTCCAGCCGCCCTGCTCCGGATGCCAGGAGAACGCCGCGTTGTTGACGCGCAGGATCTCGGCGTCGTCGGCCGGCCCCGCATACGTGCGAATCCGCACCCCGTCGGGAATGGCGGCGTCCGGCACGTCCCGCAGCGAGCGTCGCATCTGCAACAGCCGGCGCACCGGGCTCAGCCCGACGGCGGCCGCTGTCGCCTCCGCCGCGGCCAGGGTGCCGTGCGCCCAGAACCGGCTGCGGCCTGCCGTCCGGTCCAACGCCGCACGGATCAGCGCCGTGCCGACGCCCTGCCTGCGCGCGTCGGGGGTCACCACCAGCTCGGCCATCTCCGGCGTCAGGTTCAGGTAGCCGGTGAGCTTTCCCGCTGCGTCCGCGGCGATCAGATGGTGCGTACGGTCATGCGCCAACTCACGCAACACCTGGTCGCCGACGGGCGCCGTGTTGTCGAATTTCGTTGCTGCACTGATGATCTCGCGCACACCCTGCTGCTCTGCCCCGGACAGCCGCGGGCGCCAGTCGAGCCGGCTCACTTACCGGGCAGCTGGTCGGCCAGTGGGGTCGGCACGCCGTCGGGCCCGCCGTCCTCGTACGGATCGTCGTCGAAATCCTCTGGGAGTTCCGATCCGGGTGCGGGCGGGCGGCCGCGAGCGGGCCTGACCGCCTTGTAGCCGACGTTGCGCACCGTTCCGATCAGCGACTCGTACTCGGTGCCGAGCTTGGCCCGCAGGCGCCGCACGTGTACGTCGACGGTGCGGGTGCCGCCGAAGAAGTCGTACCCCCAGACCTCCTGGAGGAGTTGAGCGCGCGTGAACACCCGGCCGGCGTGCTGCGCGAGGTACTTCAGCAGCTCGAATTCCTTGTAGGTCAGATCGAGGGGGCGTCCCCGCAGCCTCGCGGTGTAGGTGCCCTCGTCGATGACGAGCTCACCGAGGCTGATCTTGCCGAGGTTCTCCTGGTTGGCCACCCCGCCCCGGCGCCCGACCAGCAGCCGCAGCCGGGCATCGATCTCGGCGGGGCCGGTGCTGGGCAGCAGGATCTCGTCCAGGCCCCACTCGACGTTGACGGCGACCAGGCCGCCTTCGTTGACGACCGCAACGACCGGGACCGATGAGCCCGTCGTCCCGAGCAGACGACACAGGCCGCGCGCGGCGGCCAGGTCGGTGCGCGCGTCGACGATCGCCACATCCGCGGTTCCGGCCTCCAGCAGCGACGACACCTCGGTCGGCGCCGTGCGCACGTTGTGCGCCAGCAGAGACAACGACGGCAGCACCGACTCGGGATGTGGGTCAACCGTCAGTAGCAGTAGATCCAACTGGCCCTCCAACAGGAGTGGAGATCATTCGCCGGGACACCGTCGAGACAACCTTGTCGCGCGGTGACTTCCCAGATTCATGCCTGACATGTGGCCGTTACCCGGCCGATGGTTGTCTAACGATAGCGCGCCACCTGCCAGATAGCCGCGTCGAACCGATCATCCCCACTCGGTGGGCAACAATGTCGGCGTGCGCAAACTCGTGATCGGCGCCCTGGCGACCCTGTCCGCGGTGGTCGTCGGCGTCGTCGGCGCGGACTTCGGGGCCGCCATCTACGCCGAATACCGCCTGGCCAGAAGCGTTCGGAGCGCCGCGAACCTGAACTGGGACCCGTCGGTGGCGATCCTCGGCTTCCCGTTCGCCCCGCAGGCGATGCGCCACCACTACGACGAGGTCGAGATCAAGGCCAGTGGCGTTGATCACCCTGTCGTCGGCAAGGCATCGCTGGAAGCGACCCTGCACTCGATCGAACTCGGGGAGAACTCCTGGCTGATCCCGCCGGATGCGACGCTCGCCGTCGCCAAGGTGGAGAGCCGGATCATCATCGATTCCACCCACGTCGGCAGGTACATGGGAATCCCCGACCTGCTCGTCGAGGCACCCACCGAGGAGACCGACGACTCGACCGGCGGAACCACCGAGTCGGGAATCTCGGGCAACCGAGGACTGGTCTTCACCGGCACCCCGAAACAGGCCGGTGTCGACGAACGGGTCAGCATCTCGGTGGACCTGTCCATTGCCGGACCGGATGCGACCACACTGGTGATGACCGCGACCGGGGTGTTGTCCGGGCCGGGTACCGCCGACCGGGAAGTACCCGAGGACAAGCTGCCCGCGGTGCTGGCTGCCTTCTCCGCCAGCCTGCCCGGCCAGAAGTTGCCGTTCGGCATCACACCAACGAGCGAGGGCGCGCGCGGCTCCGACGTGATCATCGAGGGCATCGCCGAGGGAGTAACCATCGATCTCAACGAGTTCAGACTGTCATGAGCTCTTCATGGGTAGCGGTCATCGCGGTGCTGATCGCGGCGTTCGGATTGGCGTTGGTGGTTGGCAGGCTGCTGACGCTGCGGACGGGCCTGCGCACGGCGGCGGCGAAGTATCCCCATCTCGAGCCCGGCGAGCTGGGGCTGTCGCAGACCGGGCCGACCGTCGTGCATTTCAGCGCGGAGTGGTGTGGCCCGTGTGTGGGGGTGCGCAAGGTCGTCGACCAGGTGTGTGCGGACCTGCCCGCCGTGGCGCACGTGGAGATCGACCTGGACGCCGATCCGGAGGCGGCGCGCAAGCTTTCGGTGCTGTCGCTGCCGACGACGCTCATCTTCGATGCCGATGGTCAGGCGCGTTATCGCGCCTCGGGGGTGCCGACCGCCGCTGAGCTGCGGTCGGCACTGGAACCGCTGTTGGCTTGATCACCGTGTCATTGGGTAAGCTGTCGACCGTGTCAGCCCGCCTCGAGCTTTCGCTCACCAAGCGCCGCGCAGTCGATCTGTGCCGCGTCGCGGGTTGTTGCTGTTGTTGTTGCAGCTGCTGAGTAGCCGCGCCGTCTCTTCGCGCCGCACTCCGCGAGCGGGTTTTGTGATCCGCCGCGTCCAGCCATTCCCAGCAACAGGAGCACAGCTTTGTCGAACATCACACAGACCCGTGCGAGCACCCAGGTGCCGGAGCAGGTCGACATGCGCGGACCGCGCTTCGTCGCATGGGTCACCACCGTCGTTCTCGTCGTCACGCTGCTGGCAGCCCCCTCTAGTGCGGCCGCCGCGGCGGTGATCCTGGGTGTCCAGGCAGTGGTCTTCGCCGTCGGCGCCGTGCTGGGTCCCCGGAAGCATCCCTATGGCCTGGTGTTCGCCACGCTGATCGCTCCCCGGCTCGGGCCGGTCACCGACCGCGAGCCCGCCGCCCCACTGAAGTTCGCCCAGCTGGTCGGCCTCGTGTTCGCCGTCGTCGGCGTCATCGCTTTCTCCAGCGGTCTCCTGCTGCTGGGTCTGGTCGCCACGGGCTGCGCGCTCGTGGCGGCGCTGCTCAACGCGGCCTTCGGGATCTGCCTCGGCTGCCGTCTCTACCCGCTCGCCGCACGGCTTCGCCCGAAGCCGCGTGCCTCCGCCACCGCGCCATAACCCACCGTTTCTCCACACTTCAAGAGCAACCGAAAGGATCTCCTACATGGCACGCTCCGACGTCCTGGTCACCGCTGACTGGGCCGAGAGCAATCTCGACGCGCCGAACACCGTCTTCGTCGAGGTCGACGAGGACACCAGCGCCTACGACACCGGTCACATCCCGGGGGCGGTCAGGCTCGACTGGAAGACCGACCTGCAGGATCCGGTCCGTCGTGACTTCGTCGACGCCGAGCAGTTCTCCAAGCTGCTGTCCGAGCGCGGCATCGGCAACGACGACACCGTGGTGCTCTACGGCGGCAACAACAACTGGTTCGCCGCGTACGCCTACTGGTACTTCAAGCTGTACGGCCATCAGGATGTGAAGCTCCTCGACGGCGGCCGCAAGAAGTGGGAGCTCGACGCCCGCCCGCTGTCCAAGGAACCGGTGAACCGATCGGCCACCACCTACACCGCCAAGGACCCCGACACCAGCATCCGCGCCTTCCGCGACGAGGTGATCGCCGCGATCGGCGCGAAGAACCTGGTCGACGTGCGCTCCCCCGACGAGTTCTCCGGCAAGATCCTGGCCCCGGCGCACCTGCCGCAGGAGCAGAGCCAGCGTCCCGGCCACATCCCCGGCGCCATCAACGTGCCGTGGAGCAAGGCCGCCAACGAGGACGGCACCTTCAAGTCCGACGAGGACCTGGCCAAGCTCTACGCCGAGGCCGGCCTGGACGGCGAGAAGGAGACCATCGCCTACTGCCGCATCGGTGAGCGCTCATCGCACACCTGGTTCGTGCTGCAGGAGCTGCTGGGACACAAGAACGTCAAGAACTACGACGGCAGTTGGACCGAATACGGCTCCCTGGTGGGGGCCCCGATCGAGTTGGGAAGTTGATATGTGCTCTGCACCCAAGCAAGGACTGACATTGCCCGCGGGCGTCGACCTCGAGAAGGAGACGGTGATCACCGGCCGCGTCGTCGACGGCTCGGGTCAGGTTGTGGGAGGCGCGTTCGTGCGTCTGCTGGACAGCTCTGACGAGTTCACCGCCGAGGTCGTCGCGTCGGCCACCGGTGACTTCCGGTTCTTTGCCGCGCCCGGCACGTGGACGCTACGCGCCCTGTCCCCCGCGGGCAACGGTGACGTCAGCGTCGCGCCGTCCGGCGCGGGCATTCACGAGGTCGACGTCAAGGTCGCGTGATGACGCGTATTTTAACGCGCCCGTCACCGGGCGTTGCGCTGATCTTGCTGTGAAAACAGCTGCACGATTAGCTGTTGTCGACCAACATATGGCGGGGCCGCTTCGCTGCTGGCCGTGGGTCAACCCCGCCCCATTCGCGGCTCGCCGCGAGAACCAATTCGCGGCGTGCCGCGATGACCACCTAGATGAGTGATTCCAAGGGTTAGTGGTCGTAGGCGGTCAGTGATCGGCGGACGGTGGCGCCGATGGTGTCGTTGTGCCAGATGGCTGCGGTGAGCGC
>NZ_JACKSH010000027.1 GCF_025821625.1 Mycolicibacterium pyrenivorans | reverse complement strand
AACCCGGCAGCGCGGCCGCAGCCGCAGCAGCGCCCGCGCCGGCGAGCAGCGCGCGCCGCGAGATCCTCACGCGAGATCGGCGCAGATCGCGTCTGCCGCCGCCGTCGGGCAGATCCGCTGCTGGCGCGCCACCACATGGTCATGGCCCCGCTTCGCCAGTTCCGCTCTGGCCGCGTCGTCGGCGCAGTACGTCCGGATCAGCTGCGCCAGCGCGCCGGCCTCATGCGGATCGAAGAAATCGGCGCCGTCGCCGCACGTCTCGCGGACGGCCGGAATGTCCGACGCCACCACCGGTGTGCCCGAAGCCATCGCCTCCAGCGGCGGCAACCCCGCGCCCTCGTACAGCGACGGCATCACCAACAGCTGCGCCGACGCGACCAGCGCCCGCAGCACCGCGAAGTCGAGCTGGCCCGTCACCACCACGCGGTCACCCATGCCTTCGGCGAGTCGGCGCACCCGGTCGTCGGCGGTGCGCAGCGACGCACCTCCGCCGGCGATCACCAACTTGTGGGGAATCGTGTCGGCCAGGCCGGAGAACGCCTCGACGACGAGCGGAAGGTTCTTGTGGCGCTTGGTGTTCCCGACGTACAGCAGGAACGGCCCGGCGACGGGCGACAGGCTCGGGTCCGCCGGCTCGAACCAGATCTCGTCCACCGGAATCGGGGTCACCAGGACCCGCGCGGACCGCTCGATGCTCTTCAGCGTCACCGCGGTCGCTTCCGACGGGGTGAAGATCCGGCGACACGACCGGGCGTCGGCCCGCAGCATCGCGCGGGCGTACAGCCGCCGCGCCCGGTTCTGTCCGCTGATGCTCTCCGGCAGCAGGTGAATGGTGTCGTGCACGGTGACATACGTCAGCATCCGGCGATTGGCGGGCAACAACCGTGACACCGGATACGGATAGTGCGGCAGCCACACCGCACGCGGCCGGACGGCGTCGAACGCGTGCCGCCACACCTGCTGCTCGCCGGCGGAGTACATCGCGGCCGACGGGGGAGTGGCCAGCACGACCTCGGTGCTCTCGCGAAGCTCCGGGACGGTGTCAGGGTCGGCGAGCACCGCCAACGAAATACGGTTCCTGGCCGCGGCCTCCTGCAGATGGGGAAGCTGGGTGCGGATGTAGGTGCCGATGCCGCTCTGACGCACATGCCGAGCGTCGAACAACAGGTCGACGGCACGGTTGCTCGACGTCCGCGCTCCGGCCACAGGCACCTTCCGATCGTCGGCAGTGCATCCAAGGCTACGTCGCCGGCACAGCGGCGGATTGACGCGCCCGTTCATTGGTGAAGTGCTTCGCGATTCGGTTACCGTTCGGTGTGTGACCACGCACGTACCAGGGTTCGACGATTCGCTCCACCGCGCGCTCGAAGAGTGCGCCCGGGACGCGGGCGAGGACGTAGGCACCTATGTCGCGCGCGCCGTGGGAGCGCAGATGATGGCCGACCTGATGCGCGCCGAGAAACCCTCCTCCAAGGACCTGCTGGTGCATATGTCCGAAGTCGGGGTGTTCGCCGCGGACGCGATGCCCGATGTGTCGGCGACGGTGAACGACCCCGCTCGGCTGCAGGCGCTGTACGCCACCGGGCTGCTGGATTCCCCTCCCGAGGAGAAGTACGACCGGATCACCCGCGCGGCCGCCGACGCATTGGACGCGCCGTTCGCGGCGATTTCTTTGATAGACGTCGATAGGCAATTTTTCAAGAGTTCCGTCGGTATGGACGCGATGGCCCCCGAGGAAAGGCAATCGCCACTCGAACAATCGGTCTGCCAGTACACCGTGGCAAATGGCTCACCGTTGGTTTTCGAGGACGCTCGAACCGACCCGATATACAAGAACCATCCGGCGGTCCAGGCCGGCGCCGTGATCGCCTACCTGGGGATTCCGCTGATTGATCACGACGGCAACGTGATCGGGACGCTGTGCGTTTTCGACAACAAACCGCGACTGTGGGGCACCGGCCACGTGCAGGTCATGACCGATCTCGCGCAGATCGTGACCGAGCGGATTTTCGGTTCCGAGTCAGGCTAAAAAGGCTGATCTTGAAATACCAGCAATGTCGGACGACATTGCTGTTTTCGCACGTCTGGCAAATTCGTTTCCCAGGCCATTGATTTGACGACGTCCGCGCCGCAGCGCACATAGAGTTGAGTCCCAGGGGATGCTTCCGGGGGACTGAACATATGCAGCTAGACCTGAAGACGGCGAACGGCAAGCCCGGTCGCGGGGCCGCTGTTCCGCGGCCGGACGCCGCCGCCGGGCCGCAGCGGCACGACCCCTCCGAGCTGCCTCGCTGGGTGCTGGCGATGCGCACCGATCCCTGGTTCTCGGTGCTGACGATCGTGATCGACATCCTGGCGGCCTCGAGCGCGGTTCTGCTGGGTCAGTGGATGATGTCGGGTGAGGTCGAAGAGCGCAACATCGCGTTGTACTCATGGATTTTCGTCCCGATCGTCCTCATCGTGCTGGCCACCCGCAAGCTGTACCGGCGAAATCTGAACAGGAGCTTCTTCGACGACTTCGAGCCGGTGCAGGTATCGGTCGCGGTGTCGATCCTGACCTCGATGGCGATCGTGCTGTTCCTGGTGCCTCGGCTGGATCGCGGCGAGGCCGCGGGCGACTATGTCCGCCCCAGCGAGCTGATGCTGAAGATCTGGCTGTTCGCGGCCGTCCTCGTACCGCTGCTGCGTTTGCTGCGGTTGATGATTCAGCGTCACTACCGGCGCAAGTACCACACCGCGGCGCCGGCGCTGATCATCGGTTCCGGTCCGATCGCCCACCAGCTCATCACGCGGATGCGGCAGGTGGCCGACTACGGCCTGAACCCCGTCGGCGTGCTCGACGATGTGCGGCCCGCGGACGCGGAGTTGCTCGATGTGCCGTACCTGGGCACCCCGGACAACATCGACATCGCCGCGCGGGCGACCCGCGCCGAGGAACTCATCGTCACCCCGACGTCGGTGCCCGACGAGCAGTTGACGCGGGCCGCCCGTCGGGCCCAGAACCTCGGGATTCAGGTCCGGGTGGTACCCCGACTGATGGACGCCGTCAGCGTCGGCACCTGGGTCGAGCACCTCGGCGGCATACCGCTGATGGTGCTCTGCCACACCGACCCCAAAGGCTGGCACTTCGCGTTCAAGCATGCGTCGGACCGGGTGCTCGCCGGGCTGGGACTGCTGGCCATCTCCCCGATCTTCCTGACGCTGGCCCTGCTGGTGAAGCTCAGCTCCCCGGGGCCGGTCTTCTTCCGCCAGCCACGCATCGGCCGCGACGGAAAGGTCTTCGACTGCCTGAAGTTCCGCAGCATGCGTCCTGAGGACCCCGCGAAGGCCGGTTTCCAACTGAAAGAAGGGGCGGCGCCCGGCGGCGTGGAAGGCGACGACCGGCGCACCCGGATCGGCAAGATCATGCGCAAGACGTCGCTGGACGAGTTGCCTCAACTGGTCAACGTGTTCCGCGGAGACATGAGCCTGGTCGGTCCGCGTCCCGAACGGCCGGAGTTCGTCGAGTTGTTCGACATGCACATCCGGCGCTACGGCGAGCGACACCGGGTGAAGGCCGGCATCACCGGCTGGGCCCAGGTGCACGGCCTTCGCGGGCAGACCTCGATCGCCGACCGCGCGGAGTTCGACAACTACTACATCGAGAACTGGTCGGTGAAACTGGATTTCAGAATCCTGCTGCTGACCGTTCTGGCGGTGCTGCGACCGACGGAAGACTGACATGCTCCATCAGCCGGGGCATGTGGGCCTGATCCCCGACGGCTTGCGGCGCTGGGCGGACGCGAACGGCGCCACCCTGGCCGAGGCCTACCTGCTCGGTGCGGAGAAAACCGTCGAAATTCTCCTGGCGCTGCAAGGCCACGGTGTACAGACCGTGTCGGTCTACAACCTGAGCCGTGCCAATCTGGCGCGCCGCGACGACGAACTGGACGCCGTGTACGCGGCGTCGGCGCACTTCTTCAGCGCACTTCTTCCGGCCCATTTCGATCCGGCCGCCTGCAGTGTGCGATTACATGGTGACCGGAGCCTACTGCCGGAGAAATACCTCACGGCCGCGCACGACTCGGAGATGTCCATGACCGGCGACGAATTCCGGATCAACATCCTGGCCGCCTACGACGCGGGCGACGAACTGCGTGCCGCACACGAGCGAGCCCAGCGAGAAGGCTGCGACATCACCAAGTCGTTCGACATCGGCGAGGTCGACATGATCATCCGAACCACCTCCGAGGCTCTGCTCAGCGGATTCCTGCCGCTGCAGAGCCAGTACGCCCAGCTGAACTTCCTGACGACGCCGCTCAACGACCTCGACGTCGATCGCATCGACGACCTCATCGCCGACTACCGCCGCTCACCGCAGCTTCGGGGCCGGTGACCATGGAGGCGACGAGGAACCCGTTGATCATCGGCGCAGGCCCCGCCGGGCTCACCGCCGCGCTGCGACTGGTCGACAACGGCGTGACGCCCCGCATCTACGAAGCCTCCGACGACGTCGGCGGCCTGGCGCGCACGCCGACCGACGGCGACTGGCGCGTCGACCCCGGCGGTCACCGGTTCTTCACCAGAAGCGAAGAGGTCCTGGACCTCTGGAAGTCACTGCTGCCTCCCGAGGAGTGGATCTCGGTGAAGCGGCGCTCCGCGATGCTCGTCAACGGCCATTTCGTGCGGTACCCGCTGATCGGCCGGGACCTGTTGTCGCAGATGGGTTACCGGCGCGGCATGCACGGCCTCAGCAGCATGTTGTGGTCGAGGTTCCGGCACGGGAGGCGCTTCGCAGACGGCTCGGCCAGCTTCCGCGACTGGGGCACAGGAGAATTCGGCCGCTACTGGTACAATCTGTTCTTCGATGGCTATGTCCGCAAGACGTGGCTGACCGACCCCGGCGACATCACCAGCGACTGGGCGAACCAGCGGATCCGGCCGATCGGCTGGCGCAGCCGAAGCGAGTGGGATTTCACCGACAACGACACCTTCCACTACCCCCGGCTGGGACCCGGCCAACTCTGGGAGGCTGCGGCCGCGAAACTGGCCGACGCCGGGGTGGTCCCTTCGCTGAACTCGCCGGTCGTCAACGCCCGGCTCGACGGGCCACGGTGGACCGTCACGCTGCGAAACGGCGAAACCGCGACCGGGGATGCGCTGTTCTCGAGCATGCCGCTGCGATTGCTGGTCGAGGCTCTGGATCCCGCGCCGCCGAAGCATATTCGGGCCATCGCCGGTGCACTCAAGCACCGTGGGCTGATCACGGTCGCCGTCGCGCTGCGCACCCGTGTCGAGATCCCGTTCAACTGGGTCTACACGCCCGCCAAGAACGTCCGGGTGGGCCGGATCCAGAACTACGGCCGCTGGTCGAGCGAACTCGCCCCGGACGACTGGGACGGCACCTATCTCGGGTTCGAGTACTTCATCGAACCCGACGGTGACCTGTACACGGCCAGCGACGAGCACCTGACGAGGATCGTCGAAAACGACCTCCGTGCGCTCGGGATCGACTCCGACGTCGAGCACGTCATGTTCGTCCGCTCGCAACACGCCTACCCCGTCTACGACCAGGCCCGCGACCGAGCCGTCGCCCGGGTTCGCGATCACCTGCGCAAGCACTACCCGTCGCTGCACCCGATGGGACGCAACGGCATGCACCACTACGACAACCAGGACCATGCGATGTTGAGCGCCATGCTCAGCGTCGACCGCTACTTCGGCGCCAACATCGACCCCTGGCAGGTCAACACCGAGCAGCGGTATCAGGAATCCGGTCTGCTCGGGAAGTGACCCCGCCGCTCAGGCGGGTGTCACGGACAGATCCACGTCCTGAACTGCCACCGCTGAGTACAGTTCTCCCGTGGGATATCCGGAGAACGTGCTGGCCAAAGACGAACATGTGGTCCTGCATCGCCACCCGCACTGGGGGCGGCTGACGATCCCGGCCCTGGTCCTGATCGTCCTGACCGCCATCGCCGCGTTCGTCGCCGGCTACGTCAACACCCTGAACTGGGAGTCGAACGCCAAGAACATCGTGTTCCTCGTCATCGGCGCGATCTGGCTGCTCCTCGTCGGATGGTTGACGGTGTGGCCGTTCCTGAACTGGCTGACCACGCACTTCGTCATCACCGACCGCCGCGTGATGTTCCGGCACGGCCTGGTCACCCGGTCGGGGATCGACATCCCGTTGGCCCGCATCAACAGCGTGGAGTTCCGGCACGGCCTGGTGGATCGCATGCTGCGCACCGGCACGCTGATCATCGAATCCGCGGCGCAGGATCCGCTCGAGTTCCAGGACATCCCGCGCGTGGAACGCGTGCACTCACTGCTGTATCACGAAGTCTTCGACACCCTGGGATCCGAGGAAGCGCCAAGCTGACGCCGTGCACCCGCGCCCCACGCCGCGTGATCTGATGCGTTAACATCTGATGCATGCGCACTACGTTGTCTCTGGACGATGACGTACTGCTCGCGGTCAAGGAACGCGCCCGCCGCGAGAATCGCACCATCGGCGATGTGCTGTCCGATCTCGCGCGGCAGGCACTGACGCAACAGCAGCACGCCGGGCCGCAGGTATCTCGGGAGAGTATGTACGGCTTCGAGCCCTTCGAGCACCGCGGGCCCGCCGTGTCCAACGCTCTCGTTGATCGACTGCGCGGCGAGGAAGCGGTGTGACGCGCGCCCTGCTGGACGTGAACGTCCTCATCGCGTTGCTCGACAGCGATCACGTCGACCACGACCGGGTTCGCCAATGGCTTTCCGCCGGCATCAACGATGGCTGGGCCTCCTGCGCGATCACTCAAAACGGCTTCGTTCGCATCATCAGTCAGCCTCGGTATCCCAGCCCCGTGCCACCCGCGGCGGCGATCAGCAGACTGGCCCGCGCCGCGGCGACCGACTATCACGCGTACTGGCCGTGCTCGGTCAGCCTGCTCGACGAGGAACTCATCGATCACACGCGATTGCACGGGCATCGGCAGGTCACCGACGCATATCTACTCGCGCTCGCCACTGCCAATGGTGGTCGGTTCGCGACTCTCGACCAATCGATCCCCATCGAGGCCGTACGCCACGCCAACCCCGAAAACCTCTTGGTGATCTGAGGCTCGCGGTATCACGAAGTCTTCGACACCCTGGGGTCCGAGGAATCGCCGAGCTGACGTCGCGCCCGCTTGCGGGACTGCCGCATCGGCGTGACGTTGCCGCTGTCGGGCATCGGGTGGCGCAGTTCGTACTCGTCCTCCAACGCCTCGGCGATACCTCCGCCGGTGAGCGTGGACTCCAGGGCCTTCTCCGGGTTGCGTGCGAACTCCTCGGGGAAGACGAACCGGCGGAACGCCCAGAAGCGGAATGCCATCTGCAGCAGGTTGCCCAGGATGTAGGCCGACAGGAAGTCGGCGATGTTCTCGGTGGCCAGCGACACCATCGGCACCCGGAGCATCAGCACGTAGCTGGACACCCACAGCGGAGCCATGCTCAGCAGCACACCCACACCGCTGACGCCGAAGAACAGCAGCGCCTCGTGGTGGCGCTCTCGGCCGCCGCGGTCGCGGAAGCTCCATTCCCGGTTCAGGATGTAGGAGGCGATGACCGCGACGATTCCCGCGATGATCTTGGCGGTCACCGGCTTGGGCTCGAGGACGGTGAGCTTGAGTGTGAAGAAGATCGTCAAGTCGATGACGAAGGTGGTCGCGCCGACGATGGCAAATTTGATCAGCTCATGATGCTGCTCGGCATAAGGACGCAGCGGCCCGGGAAGGCGCTTGATCGTCGCATCGGCAAATGACACAAGGTCAAAGTCTACGGAATCGACCTCGGAACTTCCTCATCCTCGCGTAGCCGCAGGTCAACTTCGTGGGCCGGCGCATGACACCATAGGGCGCGTGTCACGTCCATCTGCGTCACCGCCCGTCGTAGCAATGATCGGCGGGGGGCAACTCGCCAGAATGACCCATCAGGCAGCGATTGCGCTGGGCCAGACGCTGCGCGTGCTGGCCACCCGCAGCGACGAACCCGCCGCGCAGGTGTCACCCGACGTCGTCCTCGGATCCCACACCGACCTCGACGCGCTGCGCCGCGCCGCGCAGGATGTGACAGTCCTCACGTTCGACCACGAACACGTCCCGACCGAGCATCTGGAGAAGCTCGTCGCCGACGGGGTCAACGTCGCGCCGCCGCCGGAGGCGCTGATTCACGCCCAGGACAAGCTGGTGATGCGCCGGCGCCTGGACGCACTCGGGGCGCCCGTGCCGCGCTACCGCGCCGTCTCCTCCGTGGAGGACGTCGACGCGTTCGCCCGCGAGATCGGCGGGCCGGTGGTGATCAAGACCGTCCGCGGCGGCTACGACGGCCGGGGCGTGGTGATGGCGTCCTCGGTGGACGAGGCCCGCGACGCGGTGGCGCGCTACCTGGCCGACGGCGTCGCCGTCCTGGTCGAGGAGCGGGTCGCGATGAAACGTGAACTCGCCGCGCTGGTCGCCCGCTCGCCGTTCGGGCAGGGCGCGGCGTGGCCGGTGGTCGAGACCGTGCAGCGCGACGGGATCTGCGTGACCGTGCTGGCCCCCGCCCCCGGGCTGTCGGATGAACTCGGTTCTGCCGCTTCGGAATTGGCGCTGCGACTGGCGTCGGAGCTCGGAGTCGTCGGGGTGCTCGCCGTCGAGTTGTTCGAGACCGTCGACGGCGCGTTGATGGTCAACGAACTGGCGATGCGCCCCCACAATTCGGGGCACTGGACCATGGACGGCGCCCGCACGTCGCAGTTCGAGCAGCACCTGCGGGCGGTGCTGGACTACCCGCTGGGCGACACGGCGCCGCTGGCGCCGTTCACGGTGATGGGCAATGTCCTCGGTGCTGCTGAGACGCCGGTCATGTCGATGGACGAACGCGTGCACCACCTGTTCGCGCGGATGCCCGACGCCAAGGTGCACCTCTACGGCAAGGAAGAGCGGCCCGGACGCAAGATCGGCCACGTCAACATCGTCGGCGGCGCCGGCGAGTCGGTCGATGTGCTGCGGGAGCGCGCGGAACGGGCGGCACACTGGTTGTCGCACGCGCAGTGGACCGACGGATGGGATTCGCACGCATGAGTTCGCCACGGGTAGGGCTGATCATGGGCAGCGACAGCGACTGGCCGGTGATGGCCGAGGCCGCCGAGGCGCTGGCGGAGTTCGAGGTGCCGTTCGAGGTCGGCGTGGTCTCCGCGCACCGCACGCCGGCGCGGATGCTCTCCTACGCCCAGGGCGCCGCCGAGCGCGGCCTGTCGGTGATCATCGCCGGAGCCGGTGGGGCCGCGCATCTTCCGGGAATGGTCGCGTCGGCAACCCCGCTGCCGGTGATCGGGGTGCCGGTGCCGCTGGCGCGGCTGGACGGGCTGGACTCGCTGCTGTCGATCGTGCAGATGCCGGCCGGGGTGCCGGTGGCCACGGTGTCGATCGGCGGCGCGCGCAACGCCGCCCTGCTGGCGGTGCGGATCCTCGGCTCGTCGGATGCCGCGCTGCGGGAGCGGATGGTGGCGTATCAGGTGTCGCTGGAGCAGTTGGTGCTGGAGAAGGACGAAGCGCTGCGTCAGCAGTTGCTGGGGGAGTAGCGCCTTCTTGGTGCGTTGAGGCTGCGTTGAGGGCGAGGAAATTCGAGTGGCCGTCGTCGCCAGCGCAGTGTCAACGGGCGTCGCGATGGTAGGGAGAACGTCATGACGCACAAACAGCACCCGCGCGGGTTCGGCTTCACCGCGGCCTCGACGGCCGACGACGTGGCCGAGGGAATCGACCTGTCCGGCAGGAACATCGTCGTCACCGCCGGTCACGTCGGCCTGGGCCTCGAGACCACCCGGGCACTCAGCAAGGCGGGCGCCTCCGTCACCGTCGGCAGCCGACACCCGGACCGCGCCGCCTCCGCCGTGGCCGGACTGGACCGCGTCGACATCGCCCCGCTCGACCTCCTCGACCCCGCGTCCATCGAAGCGTTTGCCACCCGCTACGTGGACTCCGGCCGTCCGCTGCATGTGCTGATCAACAACGCCGGCATCATGGGCGGCGAACTGGTGCGCGACAGCCGCGGCTACGAAGCGCAGTTCGCGACCAACCACCTCGGCCACTTTCAGCTGACGCTGGGTCTGCTGCCCGCGTTGCGCGCCGCCCAAGGCGCCCGGGTCGTCAACGTGTCCTCCGGCGGCCATCGACTGTCCGACATCCGTTGGGATGACCTGCATTTCACCGACGGGTACGAGGGCATGGTGGCGTACGGCCAGTCCAAGACCGCCAACGTGCTGTTCGCCGTCGAACTCGACCGGCGATGGGAGGCCGACGGCATCCGCGGCTACGCGCTTCACCCGGGGATCGCCTTCGGGACGAACCTGGCACCGACGGTCACCGACGACGAACTGCGTGCGATGGGAATCCTCGACGACGCCGGCAAGCCCGTCATCGACCCCGACCGCGAGCTCAAGACGTTGGCCCAAGCCGCCAGCACGAGCGTGTTCGCGGCGACCAGTCCGCTACTGGCCGACATCGGCGGCGTCTACCTGAAGGACAACGACGTCGCCCCATTGGGGGGCGAGGCGAGCGACATCGCGTTCGGCTCCGAGCCGATCCGGGTGGGCGGCGTCGCGCCGTACGCCGTCGACCCGGAATCGGCGCGGCGGCTGTGGGAACTGAGCGAGCGACTGCTGGGGGAGTGACCGGGCGGCCTCAGCGTAAAGGCGCGGAATCGCAGGCAACCGCCACCGAGAGGGCGGTGCAGATTGCGCGCATCCGATCGTCGGCGAGTCGGCCGAGACGATCGACAAGCACCGCGACGGAGACGCTTTCGACGGAGTCCAGGTTGACCACGGACCGGCGTGGGACCGGATCAGCCTCGGGGTCGAGAACGACCTCGCTCGCCAGCCCTCGGATGGTTGTCGTGCACGGGCCGACGAGGGCGCGCCGGAGGCGGGGGATCGCCGCGTCTCGCGAGAGGACAACGACCGGACGGCGACCGATGTCGGGGAGTTCGCACCACCACACCTCCCCCCGTGCTGGAAGCGTGCTCATGACGTGCTGGCCGCGCGTCGCCACGACGTCAGGTCACCCCACTCGTCGGGCTCGTCGGCTGGGTGCTGATCGTAGGCTGCGTAGCTCGCGTCCACCTCGGCGCTGCGATGGCGTGCCAAGAGCGCGGCGAGGGCTTCGTCGAGGAGGGCTGCGTCAGTCTGACCGGAGCGCAGTCGGCGGGCCGTGCCCAGTAGGTCGGCGTCGACGGTGGTACTCACCCGTATGCGAGGCATGCCACAAGTATGCCACTACGTCACGCGAGGTTACATATGTTGAAACAGCGCTCTTGGCGGCGAAGCGCGAGAGAGGTACGCCGCCCGCGCAGCCTCAACATTGGAGGCCGTCACGCCGGCAATCCTGCGCTCGTTCACCGCCGTCGCCACCGCCTGCGCCTACGCCTGCGATTCTCCGGTTATCTCCGCAATCCGCTTCACCGCAGGTCTGTGCCAGGGCTTGCTCGTACGATGTCGCCAGGTGCTTTCGCATGCGCGCCATCATGTGTGGCTCTCGCTCATATGTGCGCGCGCAAACTAGCGACCGATCAACAGATCCAGCGAGAACTCCAGCACCATGGGTTCTTTCACCCGGATCCGATCTGCTTCCAGCGCCGCGACCAGTTGATAGCTCCCGGAGTCCAGGCGATATGCCAGAAACCGCTCATCCATCGGTGCGTCGGGGTCGATGATCCAGTAGTTCGCAATGCCCGCCTTGGCGTACTCATGCAGCTTCATGACGTGGTCAGTGCCGCGTGAACCAGGCGAAACGATCTCCACGGCGAGCACGACATCGGCCGCAGAGACCCGCGCCGAGCGTCGTCCGAACACGCGCTCGGACACCACGACGATGTCAGGGTCACGAACACTCGGTGGAAACGAGGCTTTCGTTATCACCTCGATCTCGGGAACCGCCTCGAGTCCATCAGGCAGGTGATCATCGAGTAACCGGGTGAGCCTTTTCGAGATGCGCTGATGCCAGACATCCGGGCGCGGCGACATGGTGAGGGCCCCTTCACTGAGTTCCCACCGTCGCGTCGGATCGAGTTCGAGCGCATCCCACTGCTCCAGGCTCAGCAAACCGCGCGGTAGATGTGCAAGGTCGGTCACCGGCCGGCCTCCTCTCGGCGCGCACTCGATTGAGATGCAGACTACGCCCAAACGGTGGGTCGCCCCGAGTCTGACGCAACCGACCGACATCCAGCCGGCGCGTGCTGGTGCGTCAGTCGAACAGGCTGCCCTGGCTGGGCTTGCCGTCGGATCGTCCGGCCCGGTCCGGGGGAGAGCTGAGGTCGGACTCGACAAAGCTGGTGTCGATCCACCAGATCGGGTGCCGGTAGTGCACCCGCTTTTGCCGGAGCACGGTGTTGGCGAGCCGGCCTTGGCCGTCGTCGCCGAGGATGCCCGTCTCCACAACGCCGGCGATCACCTTTCGCGCTGACCCGACGCCAGCGCCAGTCGGTGCACAGCAGCAGGGAGAGTCGCAGGCACCTGGCTCACCGCCACCATGCAGTCGCTGGAACGTATCGATCGCGATGCCCGGCGGCAGTGGCCGGCTGAGCGTGCCCGACACCAGCAACCGCCACAGGGTCAATGAATCGGTGATCGCGGCGAACTCCGCCGACTCCGGATGGACCACCCATCCATCCTTACAGCACCACGTTCCGTGAGCTACCGTCGCCAGCGTGGCAAGCGACAACGACAAGGTGCAGCGGATCGTCGACGAGGTGCTCGGGGGGCTCGGGTCGACTGACGTCCACACTCTTGCGGCGCGGTTGGCCTCGGCCGGAGCGACGTCGGTCGAGCAGTTTCTTGCCGCGACCAAGCCGCCGGTACGCCGCCGACCCCGCCGCGCGGAACCGGTGATGCTGCGGATTCGGGCAGATCTGATGCACACGAAGCCGCCGGTCTGGCGACGGCTCGAGCTCGCCTCCGATCTCTTTCTGGATGAAGTCCACGAGATCATGCAGGCCACATTCGGTTGGACCGACTCGCATCTGCACCGGTTCGGTTGCGGGCCCGCATATTACAGCCGCGAGACGGAGTACTACCTGTGCCCGTTCTCGGCCGACGATGGTGATGAGGGCGTGCCAGAGGAGGAGGTCCGGCTCGATGAGGTGCTCGTCGACGTCGGCGACAAGTTGTTCTACGCCTACGATTTTGGTGACGACTGGCAGCACGTGATTCGACTCGAGTCCGTGCTGGCGCGCGAGGCGCCGGCGCCCCGAGCGGTCTGCACCGGCGGGCGCCAATCCGCCCCAGCCGAGGATTGCGGCGGTATCGGCGGCTTCGGGCTGCTTGTCGCGGCCAACGATCCCGAGCACCCCGACCACGTGGAAGCCCGGGCCCACTACGCCGAACTCTACGGTTCCGAGACTGATCCGAGCGACTGGGCGCCGACGCCGTTCGACATCGATCGAATCAACCGCGCGCTGACCGATCTGGGTGCGCTCGCACCCGCACACGACATCGTCGGCCCGCTCGGGGATCTTCTCGATGGGATGCGCACCACGGCTGGGCAGCACCAGTTGCGGCGGCTGCTGGGCGACGCACGTCTCGACGACCCGGTGTTGATCGCAGCCGACGCGGCCGCCGCGGCGGTGCGGCCCTACACCTGGCTACTGCAGCGGGTGGGCGACGAGGGCATCAAGCTGACCCAGGCCGGCTACCTGCCTCCGGCGCACGTCGAGGCCGCGTTTGGCGAGCTCAAGTTGGACAAGGAGTGGATCGGCAAGGGCAACCGCGAAGATCAAACCTATCCGGTGCTGCACCTGCGTGAGTCGGCGCAGCGGGCCGGGTTGCTTCGCAAGCACCGCGGCCGGCTGCTAGCGACCGCGCGGGGCAAGGCGCTGAGCCGTGACCCCGTTGGATTGTGGTGGCACCTGGCCGAACGGACACCGGTGGCATCGGCCGACCGGAGTGTTCACCAGGCCGGGCTGCTGTACCTCGCCGCGGTGGCCGCCGAGGTCACTGACAATGTCGACACTCTCGTCGCGGAACTACTCGACGCGCTGGGCTGGATGAGCGGCGACGGCTCCCCGATCACCGCGCGGTCGGCGGCCTCAGCCAGCTTCGATGTCAAAGACACGCTGCGTCGGCTGGGCTTGTTGCAGCGGACCGGGTCAGGTTTGCACCGATCGGAGCGGGTGACCGGCAACGGCGTCGACTTCGCTCGCGCTGCGCTTGCCATCCGACTGCGATAGCGGTCGGGGCTTCGTCCACCGGCGTCGACACTGTACTCAGGGCGGCGAAGTGTGAGTGGATCTCGCCATCACTGCAGCCTCAACGCCCGGCTACGACGCCTTGAGCACCAAGACGGGCTCGGCGGTGGTGGCCGGCACCGGCACCGGATAGTGACCGGTGTCCACGGCGTGAGTCCCGACATCGATCATTGCGGAAGCGCGTGACCAGCGGGTTTTGCCGTCCCATCCGCAATCGCATCGAGCTGTGTAGCGGAGAGCGCTCCCATCGATGTAGGCCTGCATGTCGTGAAAACTACCCATGGACAATGAGAACCAACCACGACGATGCTGAACCTTTACTGAGAGATCCCGACTTCGCGAAGCGGCGCCGGCGCGGTAAAGTTACCCGCGAGTAGCAAGGAGATGATGATGGCTAGTTGGGCTGGAGATCCGTCGTTCGATCTGTTCCAGTTGCCGGAGGAACACCGGGAGCTGCGGACGGCGATCCGCGCGCTGTCGGAGAAGGAGATCGCTCCGCACGCCGCCGACTGCGACGAGAACTCGCGTTTCCCCCAAGAGGCGCTGGACGCCCTGGTGGCGTCGGGCTTCAACGCCGTACACGTGCCCGAGCAGTTCGGCGGCCAGGGGGCCGACTCGGTGGCCGCGTGCATCGTCATCGAAGAGGTGGCCCGCGTCGACGCGTCGGCCTCGCTGATCCCGGCCGTCAACAAGCTGGGCACCATGGGCCTGATCCTGCGTGGCTCCGACGAGCTGAAGAAGCAGGTGCTGCCGTCGATCGCCGCCGGTGAGGCGATGGCCTCCTACGCGCTGTCCGAGCGTGAGGCCGGCAGCGACGCCGCCTCGATGCGCACCCGCGCCAAGGCCGACGGCGACGACTGGATCCTCAACGGCACCAAGTGCTGGATCACAAACGGCGGCAAATCCTCGTGGTACACCGTCATGGCGGTCACCGACCCCGACAAGGGTGCCAACGGGATCTCGGCGTTCATGGTGCACAAGGACGACGAAGGCTTCGTCGTCGGGCCCAAGGAACGCAAGCTCGGCATCAAGGGCTCGCCGACCACCGAGCTGTACTTCGAGAACTGCCGCGTTCCCGGCGACCGCATCATCGGCGAGCCCGGCACCGGGTTCAAGACCGCGCTGGCCACGCTCGACCACACCCGCCCGACCATCGGCGCGCAGGCGGTCGGTATCGCGCAGGGCGCACTGGACGCGGCGATCGAATACACCAAGGACCGCAAGCAGTTCGGCAAGAGCATCGCCGATTTCCAGGCGGTGCAGTTCATGATCGCCGACATGGCGATGAAGGTCGAGGCCGCCCGGCTGATGGTGTACACCGCCGCCGCCCGCGCCGAGCGGGGCGAGGGCAACCTCGGCTTCATCTCCGCGGCGTCGAAGTGCCTGGCCTCCGATGTCGCCATGGAGGTGACCACCGACGCCGTGCAGTTGTTCGGCGGTGCCGGCTACACCGTCGACTTCCCGGTCGAGCGGATGATGCGCGACGCCAAGATCACCCAGATCTACGAGGGCACGAATCAGATTCAGCGCGTGGTGATGTCGCGAGCCCTGCTGAAGTAGCGGGCTGCCGCAAACGTGCATTCCTTGTAGTCGCCAGCGCGTTCTGACGACCGTGGGTGCACGCTCGCGGCAGGAAATCGGCGCGCTTCCGCGGCAGTGATCGCTTGTAGGCTTTACGCATGGAGTCCGGGGATCTCGAGCCGCGGGTGGCGGCACTGGAGAGTCAGGTAAGCAATCTGTCTGGGCGGGTGCAGGGTGCGGAGCAGGACGCGGCGGCGGCGCGGGTGCTCGCCGGGGCCGCCGATCGTGACGTCGGCGAGATCCGCGGCGAGATCCGCGACTTCCGCAACGCTACGACTGCGAGCTTCAACGCGATGCGGCAGGACTTCGTCGACCTGCGGCAGGACTTCGCCGACCTGCGTGAGCACGTCGATCAAAGGTTCGAGCAGGTCGACCAGGGTTTCGCCGAAATGCGGGGAAGGTTCGACGGCACGTCGGCCGGCTTGCAGCAGATCGCCGAAAGCCTGCGGGCGGTCCTCGACGATCGGTGAACCCCGCGAACGTGCATTCCTTGTCGTTGCCGAGCGTGGGTTGACGACCGTGGGTGCACGCTCGCGCGACCTAGGGCGACGCCGGCCGCAGGTGGGTGATGTCGCCCGCCGACACCGTCACCGTGGTGCCCGCATCGTCGATGAGTAAGCGGCCGCTGTCGTCGATACCCGTTGCGGTGCCGACGATCTCGGAGTCACCGGGCAGCAGCGCCCGTACCTGCGTGCCGATGGTGGTGCTGACGGCGCGGTAGTCGGCGGCCAGCGCGGCGTCCTCGCCCGCCCGCCACTGGGCGAGCCGACCGCCGAGCGCGTGCAGCAGATCCACCGTCAACGCGGTGCGGTCGGCGTCGTGGCCGAGCATGAGCAGCGACACCGCGTTGGGGTCAGGCAGCTCATCGGCGGTCAAACTCACGTTCAGCCCGAGGCCGACGACGATCACCGGTGCGGCCACCTCCGCCAGGATGCCGGCCAGCTTGCCGGTGCCGACGAGGACGTCGTTGGGCCACTTCAGGCCGGCGTCGACGCCGAGGTCGCGAACCGTGTGCGCGACCGCCAGCCCCGTCAACAGCGGTAGCCAACCCCAGGCATCGGGTGCGACGCCGGTGGTGTCGACGCCCACCGACATCGAGATCTGCGAGCGCGGCGGCGCCGACCAGGTGCGTCCGTGACGACCGCGTCCCGCGGTCTGGTGCTCGGCCAGCAGCACCGCGCCCGCGATGTCCTCACCGGCCGACGCCCGCGCGATCAGGTCGGCGTTCGTCGACCCGGTCTCCTCGACCACGTCGACGCGCCGCCACTGCGTTGTCGGGAGGGCGGCGCGCAGGACATCGACGTCAAGAGGGGAGGGATCCACGGCGTCGAGAGTAACGGGGAGGGACGGCAGCGCCTACCGGGGAATCGCGCCCGTCGACGGCTCGATCGACTCCACCATCTGAGCCCACCAGGCGTGCTGGGCGGTGACCCGGTCGAGCGCGCCGAACCCGTACACGAACGCCGTCATGGCTGCCAGCGCCCAGACGTTTCCGAGCGCCCACTCCCAGTCCGTCATCGTCGGCGCCGAGGTCAGCCAGTAGACAGCGATCATGACCAGGAAATATCCGCAGTAGATGTTGAAACGACCCTCAGCGCTGGCCCGCCACCCGGCGTGGCGACGGTTGTGGAGGTGCCATACCGCGAGGACGACGAGGACCGCGATCCCGGTTACGGTCGACTCCATCGGCGGCCTCCTCCATGAACGGGTCCTCGGGTGTGTGACACCGCAAGGACCCATCTTTGCCAGAACTGTAACCCTCTGACAAGTAAAAGTGTGACCTTCCAAGCTGAGAGCACTGTGTGGCTATGGAAACAATAAGGTCACAGCTACGCCCGCGTCAATTTCTCATTCTGGCGGCGCCGGTCCAGCAAATCGGGATCAGGGTTCGCCACCTGCACCAGTGACGCGCCAACTACGTATACAGCGAGCAGATGGTCGATGACGTCATCGGCGGTGTCCCAGCCCGCCGTCGACATCACCCGATCCGCGGCCGTCAACCCCTGAGAATCGGCCGAGGCCTGCGCCGCGGCCAGCACATCGGCGGCCGACCGGCCGTCCAGCGCGTCGCCCGGAGTGCGCTCCGGCACGATCTGGTCGCCGTGCACCCGCACCGACGTCGCGTAGTCGGTCACCCCGACCGGGAGGTCGGGCACCGGCTTACCGAACGCGTCCAGCGACAGCACCGCGACCTCGCCGGCACCGGTGGCGTCGGCGTCGTCCAGGCGCTCGGCCGTGCACAACGCGACATCGGCCTGCGACCCGTCGAGCACCACTTCGCACCCGATCCACCAGATCCCGAACAGCACCGCCGCGGTCTGCCAGTGGGCGGGCAGCAGGACCGCGACCCGGCTGCCCGGCCCGGCGCCCATCTCGTCACGCAACAGGTTGGCGGTCTTGGCCGCCCAGTTGGCCAGCGTCGCCGTGGACAACTCGATGCGCTCGCCGGTGGCGTCGTCGTAGTAGGTGATGCGCGGGCCCGCGGGGTTGGCGGCCATGAGCGGGTCGAGGATGGCTGAGCTGACGGTGATCACGTCAGTTGACGCACTCGGGGTCTTTGGCGGCCGCGGTGATGATCGGCGGCGGCGTCGGAAGCGCCTCGCCACCCGACGCGGTGACCAGCGGCGCCGACAACGTGACGTCGGTGCCGTCCAACCCGGAACCGGGCCCGGTGTAGTCGACGGTCAGCACCACCCGCACCGCGCCCGGCGGCACCGAGGCGTCCTCGATCACCGGCAGGCCGCCGAGTTCCTGGGCGACCGCCTGGGCGCCGAGGTCGTCGGCCTTCGCGGCCTGGACCTGGCTGCTGGTCACCTTGGCGCCCTCGTTGTTGCCGATGGTGCCCGGCGTGAAGCCCTTGCCCGACAGGACGTGGGAGACCGCGGCGGCCAGGCCGTTGATGTCGCTGTCGTTGGCGACGTCGACGACGGTCTTGTCGGGGCTGTAGGCGAGCTCCTCGGTCTTGCCCTCGTCCTGGTCCTCCAGCAGGCTGGTGACCCAGTCCTTGACCGCGCTCGGGTCGACGCGCACCACGCTCTGCATGCCGTCGTCGCTCCAGCCCGCCTCCTCGACGATCGGGATGGTGGCGAACGCGACGTTGCCCGCCGCGAGCTTCTGCAACTGCTCGACGAAATCCATGATGTCCCAGCCGTCGGAGAGCACCACCGAACGCTGCACGGCGGACTCCAACCGGTTCAGCGTCGCCGGGCTCGACAGCGTCTTGCTCGAGATCACCTCGTGGGCCAACGACGCCATCACCGCCTGCTGGCGCGTCACCCGGTCCAGGTCACCGCGGGGCAGGTCGTGGCGCTGCCGCACGAAGCTCAGCGCCTGCGGGCCGTCCAGCTTCTGCCAGCCCGCGGGGAAGTCGGCGCCCGAAAGTGGTTCGTAGACAGCCTCGTTGAGGCAGACATTGACGCCGCCCAGGGCGTCGGTGATCAGGGAGAAGCCGAGCAGCCCGATCTCGGCGTAGTGGTCGACGGTGACGCCGGTCAGGTTGGCGACCGTCTTGATCAACTCCTCGCGGCCCGCCTCGGTGGCCTCGGGTTCGGCGACGGCGGGGTCCTCGCCCTGCTGCTCGACGAGCTGCTGCATCTTCTCCAGATGCACCGAGCCGTACACGCCGTTGATCTTCATCTTCCCGATGCCGGGCGCCTCGACGTAGGAGTCGCGCGGAATGGAGATCGCCGTCGCCGACGTCCCGTTGTTCGGGATCCGGATCAGGATGATCGTGTCGGTGTTGGTGGAGATGTCGTTGCCGGCGCGCAGCGTCGCGAGCTCCTCGTCGGACAGCGGGTTGCCGTGCGCGTCGGTGCGGCTGTCCATGCCGACCAGCAGCACGTCGATCGCGCCGTCCTCGCCGCCGCCACCGAGCGCGACCGGGTTGATGTGGTTGATACCGGACTCGAACGAACGGATCTTGCCCCAGGCGACGCCGGTTCCCACGACCACGGCCAGTGCTGCGGCCACGGAAATGACACGCATCAGGTGAGCAGCAGGCATTTGTCCAGGCTACTGGCGAGCGGCCCTGAGACCGGGTAGCCGCGGTCGGCGTGCCAAACTCGTGACATGACCGGCCGCATCGTGATCACCGGGGCCGGCGGCCTCGTCGGACGAGTGTTGGCAGGTCAGGCCCGTCAGCAGGGTCGTGACGTGCTCGCGCTGACCTCCTCGGAGTGGGACATCACCGACGCGTCGGCGGCTGAGCGTTTCATCTACCCCGACGACGTCGTCGTCAACTGCGCCGGCTACACCAAGGTCGACGACGCCGAGGCGAACCCCGACCTCGCGGCCGCCGTCAACACCGCAGGCCCGGAGAATCTCGCCCAGGCATGTGCGCGCGCCGGCGCGTCATTCATCCATCTGTCGACCGACTACGTGTTCAGCGGCTCGTTCCCCGACGGCGTGCCGCGGCCCTACGACATCGACGACGACACCGGCCCGCTGTCGGTGTACGGCCGGACCAAGCTCGCCGGGGAGTTCGCGGTGCTGGCCGCCATGCCCGACGCCCACATCGTGCGCACCGCCTGGATCTACGAAGGCCGCGACGGGTCGGACTTCGCCGCGCAGATGCGCCGCGCGGCCCTCGGCACCGACACGGTGAACGTGGTGGCCGACCAGATCGGCTCGCCCACCTACGTCGTCGATCTGGTGGGCGCGCTGTTGCAGATCGCCGACGACTCGATCTCCGAACCGGTGCTGCACGCCGCCAACACCGGCGCGGCCAGCCGGTTCGAGCAGGCGCAGGCGGTCTTCGAGGAACTCGGCGCCGACCCGGAACGGGTGCGGCCGGTGGGCAGCGACGAGCATCCCCGCCCGGCGCCGCGGCCACCCTATTCGGCGTTGTCGGAAGTCAAGTCCGCGGCGGCGGGGCTGACACCGCTGCGGCCCTGGCGGGTGGCGTTGGCAGAGGCGCTGGGCAACAGCGGTGCCTGAATGCCCGTTACCCTCAACGCCGTGAGATGGGCAGCGCCGGCATGAGCGACGAGTTGTTTGTCGTGACGGTGACGTACTCGCCGGGCCCCCACCTCGATCGATTCCTGGCCTCGCTGGCCCACGCCACCGACCGCCCGGTGACCGTCATCATGGCCGACAACGGCTCCACCGACGGGGCGCCCGAAGCGGCCGTCGAGCGCTACCCCAACGTGCGCCTGCTGCCGACCGGCGCCAACCTCGGGTACGGCACCGCCGTCAACCGCGCCGTCACCGAATACGGACTGACCTCCAGCAGCGACGTCTTCATCGTCGCCAACCCGGACGTGCAGTGGGGACCGCGCAGCATCGACCTGCTGCTCGAGGCCGCGGGTCGCTGGCCGCGCGCCGGCGCCCTCGGGCCGCTGATCCGCGACCCGGACGGCTCGGTGTACCCGTCGGCACGGCACCTGCCGTCGATCATCCGGGGCGGCATGCACGCGGTGATCGGGCCGCTGTGGCCGTCGAACCCGTGGACCGCCGTCTACCGCCAGGAGCGGGAAGACCCCAGTGAACGCGCCGTCGGGTGGCTGTCGGGGTCCTGTCTGCTGCTGCGCAGCGCCGCCTTCGCGGAGGTGACCGGGTTCGACGAGCGCTACTTCATGTACATGGAGGACGTCGACCTCGGGGATCGGCTCGGCCGCGCGGGCTGGCAGAACGTCTACGTGCCCTCGGCGGAGGTGTTGCACGCCAAAGGTCATTCCACCGGCCGCGATCCGGCGCGCAACCTGGCAGCACACCACGTCAGCACCTACACTTTTCTCGCTGATCGCTACCCGAAGCGGTGGCAGGCACCGCTACGGTGGGCATTCCGGGGGGCGTTGGGGGTGCGGTCGAATCTGGCCGTGCGCAGTTCTCTCAAGTCCCGCCGGGCGCAGGCGAAAGGACAGCGTTGATGGTCAATCCAGCTGAGGTCGATGCCGTCATCCTCGTCGGCGGGATGGGCACGCGGTTGCGGCCACTGACGCTGTCGGCGCCCAAGCCCATGCTGCCGACCGCCGGTCTGCCGTTCCTGACCCATCTGCTGTCGCGGATCGCCGACGCCGGCATCGAGCACGTCATCCTCGGAACGTCGTTCAAGGCCGGGGTGTTCGAGTCCGAGTTCGGCGACGGCTCCAAGTTCGGACTGCAGATCGACTACGTCGTCGAGGAGGAACCGCTGGGTACCGGCGGCGGCATCGCGAACGTCGCGTCCCGCTTGCGGTACGACACCGCGATCGTGTTCAACGGTGACGTGCTGTCCGGCTGTGACCTGCGCGCGCTGCTGGATTCACACTCGTCGCGGGCGGCGGACGTCACCCTGCACCTGGTGCGCGTCGGCGATCCTCGCGCATTCGGTTGTGTGCCAACGGATTCCGACGGTGTCGTGTCGGCGTTCCTGGAGAAGACGCAAGACCCGCCGACCGACCAGATCAACGCGGGCTGCTACGTCTTCAAACGCTCGGTGATCGAAGCGATCCCGCGCGGGCGGGCGCTGTCGGTGGAGCGCGAGGTGTTCCCCGGCCTGCTGACCGACGGGCTGCGGGTGTGCGGCTACGTCGACTCGACCTACTGGCGCGACATGGGCACGCCGGAGGATTTCGTCCGTGGCTCAGCGGATCTGGTGCGCGGCATCGCGCCGTCGCCCGCCCTGAAGGGTCAGCGCGGCGAGTCTCTGGTGCACGACGGGGCCTCGGTGGCGCCGGGTGCGCTGCTGATCGGCGGCACCGTGGTCGGCCGCGGCGCCGAGATCGCCGGCGGCGCCAGGCTGGACGGCGCGGTGATCTTCGACGGCGTGCGGGTGGAGGCCGGGGCGGTCATCGAGCGGTCGATCATCGGCTTCGGCGCGCGGATCGGGCCGCGAGCGCTGATCCGCGACGGCGTGATCGGTGACGGCGCCGACATCGGTGCGCGCTGCGAACTGCTGCGCGGTGCGCGGGTGTGGCCGGGCATCTCGATCCCCGACGGCGGCATCCGCTTCTCCACCGACGTGTAGGGCGGCGTGCCGGCCGCGAACGTGCATTCCTTGTAGCTCGCACGGCCGTTTGACTACCGTGGGCGCACGCTCGCCGCGTCGAGGCTGTGGATAACCCGACATCGTCGCCGCTGGAATGTCTGATGCTTTCCAGAGGCTGGGCACATGGGCACGGTTTTTCTCGGCAGCGAGGCGGTCGCCGGCGGCATCCTGACGCAAGGGGCGCTTCGATACGGCTACCGCCGGTTGTTTCCGAACGTCTACACCTCGCGCGATGAACCGTCCTCGCTGGCGGACAGGACCGCCGGCGCGTGGCTGTGGTCGTGGCGCCGCGGGGTGATCACCGGCAGGGCAGCCGCGGCGCTTCACGGAGCGCGGTGGGTGAAGGACGATGTGCCCATCGAGTTGAACTACAACTGCCGACGTCCACCGGAAGGCATCATCACCCGTGACGAACGCATCACCTGCGACGAGGTCATCCAGATCGGTGACATGGCGGTTACGTCATTGCACCGCACCGCATTCGACCTTGGGCGGTTCCTGCCGCGTGGCCAAACTGTGGCGCATCTGGATGCGCTTGCCAACGCCACCGGTTTGACTGCCGAGCGGGTGCTTCCATTGGCCGAGCGCTACAAGGGCGCCCGCGGTGTGAAGAAGCTCCGAACGGCCCTGGATCTGATGGACGGTGGCGCGCAGTCTCCAAAGGAGACCTGGCTGCGGCTGTTGCTCATCGACAAGGGCTATCGGCGGCCGAGGACCCAGATACCGGTGCTCGACGGCCGTGGTGTGCCGTTCGCCTACCTGGACATGGGGTGGGAGGACGTGAAGATCGCAGTGGAATATGACGGCGATCAGCATCGGAAGAACAGATCGCAGTACGTCTGGGACGAGCAGAGACTGCGATTGATCCGGGGGCGCGGCTGGCTGCACATCAAGGTGATCAAGGAAGACGAGCCCCCCGAGATCCTCGAGCGGGTGGCGACCGCCTGGCGGCAGCGCGAACGCGAACGTGCATTCCCTGTAGCTCGCGCGGCCGTTTGACTACCGTAGGCGCACGCTCGCGGTGGCGGCGGCGGCCAGCTGGGTCAGGCCGTAGTCGCTGTCGTCGGGCAGCTCGTCGAGCGGCCACCACCGCAGATCCAGCGACTCGTCGCTGATCGCGATCTCGGCGCCCTTCGGCGCGTGCACCACGAACTGCACGTCGAGGTGGCGCGTCGGCACACCCAGCGAGCAGGTCACCGGATGCACGTGCAGCGCGGCGGGCTGCGGCTCGATGGTCAGGCCGGAGATGCCCGACTCCTCGGTCGCCTCCCGCAACGCCGCGGCGACCAGGCTGTCGTCGTCGGGCTCGCAGTGACCGCCAAGCTGCACCCAGCGCCCGATCCGCGGGTGCAGGGTGAGCAATGCGTGGCGGCCGCTGTGATCGAGCACCAGCGCCGACCCGGTGAGGTGGCCCGGCACGCACTCGCGCAGGCACGCGTCCTCGCGGGCGTGCAGAAACGCCAGCACCGCGTGCCGCAGCGTGTCCTGGGCGGGATCAGTTGGGCGCCAGGCGCTCAGCGTGTCCACCGCCGACCGGTGCAGGGTCATCGACACCTCGCGCGAGCGCTCATCGCCACCTTCTGCTCTTCGCGCGAGCGCTCACTGCCGCACCAGCAGGTCGTCGGTGGGCACCGGGTCGCGCGGACCGGACGGGCCCCCCGACGCATAGCCGATCGCGATGGCCCCCAACGGTTCCCAATCGTCGGGCAGCGACAGCTGCGCCCGCACCAGATCGGGCGCGAAGATCGTCGACCCGATCCAGCAGCTGCCCACGCCGCGCACCGCGAGCGCGACCAGCAGCGCCTGCACCGCCGCCCCCACCGCGACGGTGAACATGGTGTGCTCGGCCGCGGTCCGGTGCGCATCGGGGTAGCTGTGCGCGCCGTCGGGAACCATGAACGGGATGATCAGCTCGGGTGCGTCGTAGAGGATCTGCCCGCGCCCTACGCGATGTTCGACGGCGTCGGGGTCGCGGCCGTCGCTGGACAGGTCGGCGCGCCACCGGTCCTTCATCGCGTCGAGCAGTCCCATCCGGACGGCCGGGTCCTGCACCCACACGAACCGCACCGGCCGGGTGTGGTGCGGCGCCGGCGCGGTGAGCGCCTCGGCCACAGCGGCCTCGATGAGCGCGGACGCCACCGGCTCGTCACTGAACGAGCGCACCGACCGGCGCAGTAGTTGGGCCTGCGAGCGGCCGAGCGCGATCGCCTCCTCGGTGCCCAGCCAGAACAGGTCCTCCTCGCCGGGGCGCACCAGGGTGCGGGCGGTGGAGCCGTCGTCGCGCAGCACCAGACCCCGCACCACCGCGACCGGAACGGCGGTCAGCTTGCCCTTCACCAGATCGGCGGCCGCTGCGATCTCGTCGGCCACCGCGATCTCGGTGACGATCAACTCGTTGCCGTGCTCGTCGCGTTCACCCGCGTAGCCGTGCAGCACCGTCAGCCCGGCCGCGCCGATCGCGACGTCGGTCTGCCCGGTGCGCCAGGCGCGGCCCATCGTGTCGGTGACGACCACACCCACCGTCACGCCCAACCGCGACCGCAGCGCCGACACCAACGCCGCCGCGCTGCCGTCCGGATCGACCGGGAGCAACGCGAGCTCGTGGGAGTCCACGTTCGATCCGTCCACGCCCGCCGCCGCCTGTACCAGGCCCAAAGCGTTCTCGGTGATCAGCGTGCGACCCTTGCGGGCCAGCACACGCACCGCCTCGGCGTCGATCAGCTTGCGCCGCAGTGTGTCCCGCAGCTCGGGATCCGCCGGTGCGTCGACCATCCGGCCCTCGCACTTGGACAGCACCTTCGACGTGACCACGACGACGTCGTCGTCGCGCAACCACGGAGCGGCCGCCGCGATCGCCGCGGCCAGGTCGTCGCCCGGCCGGAACTCGGGCAGCCCCGGAACGGGCAGTATCTCGACCGGCGCGGAGGTGCCGTGATCGCTCACGGTGTGAGCCCGCCCAGTTTCATTCCGGCCCGTACCATTTCAGCGGTCGCGGCGGGATCGGTCATCATCAGTGGCACCGCACGCACCTCAATGCCGTCCAGTGCGGCGTCGTCGCCCTCGTGCACCAGCCAGCCGTCGAGGATGCCGGTGGCCGACCGCGCCCCGTAGTGCGCTGCCACCGCCTCGGATGTGCTCGGCACTCCGATGACCGACAGGCATTCGTCGGCCATACCGCGCAACGGCTTTCCCGCGATGATCGGGGAGTAGCCGATCACCGGCGCCGCCGTGGCGCGCAACGCGGCGCGGATGCCGCCGATCGCGAGGATGGCGCCGATGCTCACCACCGGGTTCGACGGGGCGATCAGTACGACGTCGGCGCCCTCGATCGCCTCGGTGACGCCGGGCCCGGCGGTCGCGGTCTCGGCGCCGACGAACGCAAAACTGTCCGTGGGCACTTTGGCCCGATGCCGTACCCACCACTCCTGGAAGTGGATCGCACGCTTCTCGCCCGCGGACTCACCCGGACCGGGATCGGTGATCACGACGTGGGTCTCGCTGCGGTCGTCGCTGACGGGCAGCAGACGCGCTCCGGGAGACCAGCGTTTGCACAACGCCTCGGTCACCGCCGACAGTGGGTAGCCGGCACGCAGCATCTGGCTGCGCACCAAGTGAGTGGCCAGATCGCGGTCGCCCAGGCCGAACCAATCCGGCTGAACCCCGTAGGCGGCGAGTTCCTCCTTCGCATGCCAGGTTTCGTTGCGATGCCCCCAGCCGCGCTCGGGGTCGATGCCGCCGCCGAGGGTGTACATGCACGTGTCGAGGTCCGGGCAGATGCGCACCCCGAACATCCACGCGTCGTCGCCGACGTTGACGACCGCGGTCAGCTCATGCTCATCTTGAGGTTGACCCTCGGTGCCGAATTGGCCCAACCCCAACAGATGCTGAACCCCCAACAGGAAGCGCGCACCACCCACGCCGCCGACCAGAACCGTGACCTTCACACCGACCGAGACTAGGCCGTTGGGTCGCGCGGAGTGACGCCGGTGGGGCGGCCGGAGACGTGAGTGACGGGCCGGCGGGTGGGAGGGTGATAGACACGCCACAACGCGACGCGCCGAAATCCGGTCACGGAATGGTATGAATTCCTGTTCTAGCGCTTGACCGATGCAGCTAACGCGTGTGTAATCACACCAGTGTCATTTCGCGGTTGGCCGGCCGGTTCCGGTGTCGCAGACCGAGATTCGATCACTTGTTCGAATTGGGTGGGCCCATTGAGAAATAGTGGGACCGGAATACACGGATCTACGAGACCAGTGAGGAGGGGAACATGGCTTATGAGCACGCCGATTTCGGCGATTCGGTCCGGTTCGACAACAGGCTCCTCGGATCGGTTGGAAGTGCGCCGCACATCCAGTCCGGACCGGTGCCGATGGCAGGGGGTGGGCGCCCCCAATTGAGTTTGGTGCCCGACAACAGTGAATTTCTCGGCGACGACTCCGCAATGTCGGAGGAAGACCAGTGGCAGGAGCGCGCCCTGTGCGCTCAGACCGACCCCGAGGCGTTCTTCCCCGAGAAGGGCGGCTCGACCCGCGAGGCGAAGCGAATCTGCATGGGCTGCGAGGTGCGTGACGAGTGCCTCGATTACGCGCTGGCCCATGACGAGCGCTTCGGCATCTGGGGCGGCCTGTCCGAGCGGGAGCGTCGACGCATCAAGCGCGGCATCATCTGACCGCTCCTTCGCGCCAGGGTCTGAACACGGCTCTGCGCGCGAACGCTAGACCCTAATCCTCATCCAGCGTCGGGTCGATCACGGACGGCTCGACGCCCAGATAGGTGGCCACCTGCGCCACCAGCAATTCGTGCAGCAGCTCGGTCAGCTCGTCGGTGTCCTTTGCCCGCCGCTCGATCGGCTTGCGGAACAACACAATTCGTGCCCGCGTGGAGTTACCGCGGACGTCCACGCCCGCGGGAATGAGCCGCGCCAGCGCGATGGGCCCGTCGGCGACCACCTCCGGTGGCCACTGCACACTGTCGGGATCCTTCGGGGAGATCCGGGGGATTTCGTCGACCGCGACGTCCAACGTCGCCACCCGCTCCTGCCATCGCCGCTCGATCGGCTCGTAGGCCTCCAGGACTGCCATGTCGAACCGCTCGGCGCGGCTGCGCCAGCCGGGAACGGTCGGCGGGAGCAGCGGTCCGCGCATCTCCCGGCCCCGTCGCGAGCTCCGTCGGTTCGGCCCGGTCACGGAAAAGATCGTAACGGTTGGGGATCGGCCGTCCCGCCGCTGCGCGTGTCCATCGTGTCGTGGACGACGCTGCACGATAACCTCTCGCTGTGAATGTTCCCCGTCGCTGCTGCCGGCCTGGGTGCCCTCACTATGCGGTCGCGACGCTCACGTTCGTCTATTCCGACTCGACAGCTGTAGTGGGCCCGCTGGCCACCGTGTCCGAGCCGCACTCCTGGGATCTGTGCGTCCTGCACGCCGGCCGCATCACCGCCCCCAAGGGCTGGGAGCTGGTTCGCCACGCCGGCCCGCTGCCGACACACCCCGACGACGACGACCTGGTGGCCCTCGCCGACGCGGTACGCGAAGGCCGCGAGGCACCCAACCTCGCCGCCCCGGTCGGGAGCTTCACCGCGGGTTTCACCGACCCGGTGTCCGGCGCGCACGGCGGCGCACTGATGGCTCCGCCGGTCCGGCGACCTGACACCAACGGCCGCCGCCGCGGACACCTGCGCGTCCTGCCCGACCCCGCCGACTGACCGCCGTCCTGGCCGGAACTGCATTCCAGCAGGCCGGCACTCGACTTTTCGCTGCTGGAATGCAATTCCGGCGCTAGTGGCCGCAGTGTGGAGGGCCCGTGACGGCTAGGCTGACTCCAACGGTCCATCTGTCCAAGGGAGCTCTATGTCTCGGCCCGCCGCGGCGGTACAGCGCGTCATCAAGGCCTACGACGTGCGTGGCCTCGTGGGTGAAGAGATCGACGAGCAGTTCGTCTCCGAGGTCGGCGCCGCGTTCGCCAGGCTCACCCGCGACAGCGCCACCCAGGTGGCCATCGGCCACGACATGAGAGCCAGTTCGCCGTCGCTGGCCGCGGCGTTCGCCGAGGGCGTGGTGGCCCAGGGCCTCGACGTCGTGCACATCGGGCTGGCGTCGACCGATCAGCTGTACTTCGCCTCCGGGCTGCTCGACTGCCCGGGCGCGATGTTCACCGCCAGCCACAACCCGGCCGCCTACAACGGCATCAAGCTGTGCCGCGCCGGCGCCAAGCCGGTCGGCAAGGACACCGGTCTGACGACCATCAGCGACGAGGTCATCGCCGGTGTCCCCGGATACGACGGCCCGCGCGGCACCATCTCCGAGCGCGATGTCCTCGCCGACTACGGCGACTTCCTTCGCTCACTGGTCGACGTCGGCGGGCAGCGCACGCTCAAGGTCGCCGTCGACGCCGGGAACGGGATGGCCGGCCACACCACCCCCGCTGTGCTGGGTCCGATCCCGTCGATCGAGCTGTCGCCGCTGTACTTCGAACTCGACGGCACGTTCCCCAACCACGAAGCCAACCCGCTGGAACCGGCCAACCTCGTCGACCTGCAGGCCTACGTCCTGGAAACCGGTGCCGATATCGGGCTGGCGTTCGACGGCGACGCCGACCGGTGCTTCGTCGTCGACGAGAAAGGCCAGGCGGTGTCACCGTCGGCGGTCACCGCGCTGGTCGCCGCCCGCGAACTGACGCGCGAGATCGGGGCGACGATCATCCACAACCTCATCACCTCACGCGCGGTGCCCGAACTGGTCGCCGAGCGCGGCGGCACGGCGTTGCGGTCCCGCGTCGGCCACTCCTACATCAAGGGGCTGATGGCCGAGACCAGCGCGATCTTCGGCGGGGAACACTCCGCGCACTACTACTTCCGCGACTTCTGGGGCGCGGACTCCGGGATGCTGGCGGCGCTGCACGTCCTGGCCGCACTCGGCGAACAGCACCGTCCGCTGTCGGATCTGATGGCCGACTACCAGCGCTACGAAGCGTCCGGCGAGCTCAACTTCACCGTCACCGACGCCCCGGCGATCGTCGACGCCGTGCTGCAGGCCTACGGCAGCCGCGTGCACGCCATCGACCACCTCGACGGGGTGACCGTCGACCTCGGTGACGGCAGCTGGTTCAACATGCGCATGTCGAACACCGAGCCGTTGCTGCGGCTCAACGTCGAAGCGCGCACCGCCGAGGCGGTCAAGGAGATCGTCGATGAGATCGCCGGCCATGTTGCCTCCGGCGCAAAGGAATTGACGTGAACGCCAGCCCGACATCGGCCGGCGTGGTGGACCTCGACGACGCCGACGGCCTCCTGGCAGCCGATCGAATGGGTTTGCTTCGGGCGGCCTCGATGGCGGGCTCGCAGGTGCGTACCGTCGCTGCGGCACTCGACGAGGGCGACCTGGAAGCCATCGCATCGGACTCGCCACCGCGCACCGTGGTGTGGGTGGCCGGCCGCGGCAACGCCGAGAACGCCGGGGCGATGCTGGCCGCCGCACTCGGCGGATCGGTCGGTGCGCCCATCGTCGTCGCCTCCGAGCCGCCGCCGTGGATCGGCGCCCTCGACGTCCTGATCGTCGCCGGCGACGACGCCGGTGACCCGCCGCTGGTCGCCGCCGCCGCGATGGGCGTCCGCCGCGGGGCGCGCGTCGTCGTCATCGCCCCGTACGAAGGCCCGTTGCGCGATGCCACCGCGGGTCGCTCGGTGGCACTGCCGCCGCGGCTGCCCGTGCCCGACGACTTCACGTTGGTCCGCTACCTGGCGGCCGGGCTGGCCGTCCTGCAGGTGATCACCCCCGGCTACCGCGTGGACCTGGCCGCGCTGGCCGACGACCTCGACACCGAGACGTTCCGCAACAGCGCGGGCCACGAGATCTTCACCAACCCGGCCAAGGGGCTCGCCGACCGGATGGCCGGCCGCGACGTGGCGTTCGCGGGTGACTCCGCCGCCACCCTGGCGCTCGCCCGGCACGCATGCACGGTCATGCTGCGGGTCGCGCACAAGACCGTCGCGGCCGTCGGGCTGGCCGATGCGCTGGTGGCGATCGGGACCGGCTGGGGCCGCGGTTCCGGGCCGACCGAGGAGCGGTCGATCTTCCACGACGAGGAGATCGACGGGCCGCTGCCGCACCGCACCCGCACCCTGGTGCTGACGACCGACGCCGAACGGCCCGCTGTCGCCGCGCGGCTCGCAGGTTTCGACGACGTCAACGTGGTCAATTCCAGCGACGTGCCAGAAGCGGCGGTCGAAGGGGGGAGTCAGGACGTGCCGGGTTCGGCGCCGGCGCCCCGAATCGGGGGTCCTGAACAACAATTGGCGCTACTGGCGGTCCGCATCGAGATGGCTGCGGTCTACCAGCGGCTGATCCGGGGATGAGCGAGTGCATCTGCTGAGGGGAGCGGTGCGGACCTACGCGTGGGGTTCGCGGACGGCGATTGCCGAATTCACCGGGGCGCCGAGCCCGACACCGCATCCCGAGGCCGAGCTGTGGTTCGGCGCCCATCCTCAGGATCCGGCGTGGTTGCAGACCGACGGCGGTGAGCAGTCCCTGCTCGACGTGCTGCGCGCCGACCCGGAGGGCGAACTCGGCCCGGCGGTGCGGGGACGGTTCGGTGACACGCTGCCGTTCCTGTTGAAGGTGCTCGCCGCCGACGAGCCGCTCTCGCTGCAGGCACACCCGAGCACCGAGCAGGCGGTCGAGGGATTCGCCCGCGAGGAGCGCATGGGCATCCCGGTCTCCGACCCCACCCGCAACTACCGCGACCGCAGCCACAAACCCGAACTCATGGTGGCGCTCAGCCAGTTCGAGGCACTCGCCGGGTTCCGACCCGCCGCGCGCACCGTCGAGCTGATGCGCGCGCTGGCCCCCGAGGTGCTCGAGCCGTTCATCGCCCTGCTGTGCGGGCAATCCGACGCCGACGGGCTGCGGGTGCTGTTCACGACGTGGATCACCTGTCCCCAGCCCGATCTCGACAAGCTGGTGCCCGCGGTGATCGACGGCGCCATCGGCTACGTGCGCTCCGGTGAGCAGGAGTTCGCCGCCGAGGCCAGGACCGTGCTCGAACTCGGTGAGCGCTATCCCGGTGACGCGGGCGTCCTCGCGTCGCTGCTGCTCAACCGGGTGACACTGGCGCCGGGGGAGGGGATCTACCTGCCCGCAGGCAACCTGCACGCCTACCTGCACGGCATCGGCGTCGAGGTGATGGCCAACTCCGACAACGTGTTACGGGGAGGCCTGACGCCGAAGCACGTCGACGTCCCCGAACTGCTGCGGGTGCTCGATTTCAGCGCGGCGCACGACATCGTCGTGCGGCCCCATTCCGTGCGCGACGGAGCCGAACTCGTCTACAACACCCCCGCGCCGGAGTTCTCGGCGTCGGTGCTCACCGTCGACGGGGAACACCTCGGCCACCAGATCGACGCACCCACCCGGCACGACGGACCGCAGATCCTGCTGTGCACCGAGGGCGCAGCGACCGTGCACGCCAAGGCGAGTGCGGTGGTGCTGGATCGCGGTGCCGCGGCATGGGTGGCCGCCGACGACGGGCCGATCAGGCTGGACGCGCAGGAACCTACGCGGCTGTTCCGCGTGACCGTGGGGATCTAGCGCGTCTGTCGGCCAGCCACAGCCGCATGTTGTGCCGCACGGTCCGCCCGACGAGCCTGGCCGACGGCACCATCCAGAGACTGTCCAGCAGGCTGAACCTTCGCAGAAACCATTCCGCCAGAACGGGATCGGATTCGGCCGCGCCGAGGAACTGGTCGAACAACGCGCCGACGGGCCCATACCACCGCGGCATCGGGCCCTTGGCTTTGGCGCCGTGCAGCGTCAGGTCGCCGATCGCGTTCATCGTCCACACCGGGTAGGTCGTCTTCGCGGTGGCACGACTGAAGCTGCGGGCCAGATCCTGCTCAGGCGACTGCAGTGCCCGGCGCAGGTGGCCGGCCTGCAGCGACGTCATCGTCATCCCCTGCCCGTAGGTCGGGTTGAAGCTCACGACCGCGTCGCCGAACGGCACGATTCCCTCTGGGAACCGGTCCATCTCGTCGTAGCGGCGCCACCTGCTCGCCGGGTACTTGTGCAGCGCGATCTCGCCGAGAGGCTCACCGCGGCGCAGTCCGCTGCTGACGTGTTCGGGCAGGATCTCGTCGGCGAGCGCGCACATCTCGTCGAAGTCGCCTGGCGGGGCGACCTTTCCCGTGCCGAACGTCGTCACACCCCAGTTGCCGTCCTCGTAACAGAGCATCCCGATGCCGAGCGGCTGCTTCCGGGATGCGCCGGCGACCACCACCTTCTCGTGGACGAGGCCTTCGGGGATGCACACCTGATGGGTGGCGTAGCTGATGCCGACGTCCACGGTGTCCTCGCGGGGCCGCTGGAATCCCCACTGCGCCAACCACACCGGCAGCCGGGTGCCACGTCCGGTGGCGTCGACGACGAGGTCGGCGACGACCGTCGCACCGTCACCGGTCCTGACCCCGGTGACCCGGTGGCCGTCGAACACCGGCTCGTCGACGGCCTCGTGCACCACCGTCACGTTCTCGAGTCCGAGCACCCTGCGCCGGATCTGCCACTCGAGATGCGGCCGGCTCGGCACGTAGGCGGTGAACTCGTCCTGAAGCCGATGGTGGGTCCCCAGCACATGGCCGGCGGCACCGAAATGAATGCAGTCGGGGCGGTTCTCCAGGATCGGCACACCGGCGGCCACCATGTCGGCGAGCAATCCGGGGAAGAGCCCTTCGAATTCTTGCGCGCCCCGCGCCATCAGCAGGTGCACGTGGCGGCCCTGCGGAACCGCGGCGCGATTGGCGGGTTCGGCGGGCAGTTCGTCGCGCTCGTACACCGTCACCCGGTCGAAGAAGTCCGACAGCACCCGCGCGGCGCACAGACCGCCGAGGCTGGCCCCGATCACGATCGCGTGTTCATCCGTCTGCGGCTTATCGGCCATCGGGAACCACGGTAGTGGGTACATTCCGCTGAAAACATGACGAAAAGGGGACATGCGATGGTCCAGGAGCCGAGGGTGCAGGTGACCGACCGGAGGCGGACGAAGTCCGTGGAACAGTCGATCGCCGACACCGACGAGCCCAGCACCCGGCTGCGCAAGGACCTCTCGTGGTGGGACCTGACCGTCTTCGGGGTCTCGGTGGTGATCGGCGCAGGCATCTTCACCGTCACCGCCTCCACCGCGGGCAACATCACCGGCCCCGCGATCTCGCTGTCGTTCATCTTCGCGGCGATCGCCTGCGGGCTGGCCGCCCTCTGCTACGCGGAGTTCGCCTCCACCCTGCCCGTCGCGGGCAGCGCCTACACGTTCTCCTACGCCACCTTCGGCGAGTTCGTCGCATGGATCATCGGCTGGGATCTGATCCTGGAGTTCGCGGTCGCGGCGGCTGTCGTCGCCAAGGGCTGGTCGAGCTATCTGGGCACGGTGTTCGGGTTCGGCGGCGGCACCACGGAGGTCGGCAGCCTGCAATTGGATTGGGGCGCACTGCTGATCATCGCGTTCGTCACCGCGATCCTCGCGTTGGGCACCAAGCTCTCGGCCGGGGTCAGCCTGGCCGTCACCGCCGTCAAGGTCTCGGTCGTGCTGCTGGTGGTCGCCGTCGGCGCGTTCTACATCAAGACCGAGAACTACTCGCCGTTCATCCCGCCCGCCGAGGCCGCGGGCGACTCGGGCTCAGGGACAGAGCAGTCGTTGTTCTCACTGCTGACCGGCGCCGAGGGCAGCCACTACGGCTGGTACGGCCTGCTGGCGGGCGCATCGATCGTGTTCTTCGCGTTCATCGGGTTCGACATCGTCGCCACCACCGCCGAGGAGACCAAGAACCCGCAGCGCGACATCCCCCGCGGCATCCTGGCCTCGCTGGCGATCGTCACCGTCCTCTACGTCGCGGTGTCCGTCGTCCTGTCGGGCATGGTGCGCTACACCGAGCTGCGCGACGCCGAAGAGGCCAACCTCGCGACGGCGTTCGCGCTCAACGGGATCGACTGGGCGGCCAAGGTCATCTCGATCGGCGCGCTGGCGGGGTTGACGACCGTCGTGATCGTGCTGGTGCTCGGCCAGACCCGGGTGTTGTTCGCGATGTCGCGAGACGGGCTGCTGCCGCGCAACCTCGCCAAGACCGGCAGGCACGGGACACCGGTGCGGATCACGCTGCTGGTCGGCGTCGTCGTCGCGGTGACCGCGACCATCTTCCCGATGGACAAGCTCGAGGAGATGGTCAACATCGGCACGCTGTTCGCGTTCGTGCTGGTGTCGGCCGGCGTGCTGGTGCTGCGGCGCACCAGGCCCGACCTCGAGCGTGGCTTCCGCACACCGTGGGTGCCGCTGCTGCCGATCCTCGCGATCATCGCGTGCGTGTGGCTGATGCTGAACCTGACCGGCCTGACCTGGATCCGGTTCGGCATCTGGATGGCCATCGGCGTCGTCGTCTACTTCGCCTACGGGCGCCGGCACTCCCTGGTCGGCCGCCGCTCCTCCTCCCTTTAGTTCCGCTAGTTCCGCGAGCTCGCGCGTCTGTACGTCGACACGCCGTGCTGGCTGGCATTTTGCGCTTGCTCGCGGCGGACGAGCGCGCGCTCCCGCACGCGAAACGCCGCGCAAGGGCGTGCAGACACGCGAGCTCGCGGGGCGGCGTGGTTTTACAAACAGGCTAGTTATGTCTAGACAGGCGACAAAACTGTCGATATAGTCAACTCCAGCAAGTGATCGCATTCACAGCAAGGAGTCGTCGAGTGACCACCGAGATTTCAGAGGTCCAGGTCGAGCAGTGGCGTGACAAGAAGCGCTACCTGTGGCTGATGGGCCTGATCGTGCCGACGGCGCTGTTCGTCGTGATGCCGCTGGTGTGGGCCTTCAACCACATCGGCTGGCACGCCGCCGCACAGGTGCCGTTCTGGATCGGGCCGATCCTGCTCTACCTGGTGCTGCCGGCCCTGGACCTGCGGTACGGCCCCGACGGCCAGAACGCGCCCGATGCGGTGATGGAGCGGTTGGAGAACGACAAGTACTACCGCTACTGCACCTACATCTTCATCCCGTTCCAGTACGCCAGCGTCATCTTCGGCGCCTACCTGTTCACCGCCTCCGACCTGAGCTGGCTCGGCTTCGACGGCGGCCTGAGCTGGGCGGCGAAGATCGGCCTGGCGCTGTCGGTGGGCACGCTCGGCGGCGTCGGCATCAACACCGCACACGAGATGGGCCACAAGAAGGACGAGCTGGAACGCTGGCTGGCCAAGATCACGCTGGCGCAGACCTGGTACGGCCACTTCTACATCGAGCACAACCGCGGCCATCACGTGCGGGTCGCCACCCCCGAGGATCCGGCGTCGGCGCGGATGGGCGAGACGTTCTGGGAGTTCCTGCCGCGCAGCGTGTGGGGCAGCCTCAAATCGTCGTGGGAACTGGAGGCCAAGCGTCTGGAGCGGGCCGGAAAGAGCAAGTGGCACTGGTCCAATGACGTGCTCAACGCGTGGGCGATGTCGGTGGTGTTCTTCGGAGCGCTGATCGCGGTCTTCGGCCCCGCGCTGATCCCCTTCATCGTCATCCAGGCCGTCTTCGGCTTCACGCTGCTGGAGACCGTGAACTACCTCGAGCACTACGGCCTGCTGCGCCAGAAGACCCCCAGCGGCCGCTACGAGCGCTGCGCACCCGAACACAGTTGGAACTCCGACCATTTGGTCACCAACCTGTTCCTGTACCACCTGCAGCGGCACAGCGATCACCACGCCAACCCGACGCGCCGCTACCAGACCCTGCGCAGCATGGAGGGCGCCCCGAACCTGCCCAGCGGGTACGCGTCGATGATCGCGCTGACCTACCTCCCGCCGGTGTGGCGCCGGGTGATGGACCACCGCGTCATGGAGCACTACGGCGGCGACATCACCCGGGTCAACATCCATCCGCGGGTGCGCGACAAGGTGATCGCGAAGTACGGAACCGAGGTTGCCGGGGGATCCCGATGAGCGCCTACCGCTGCCCCGGCTGTGACTACGTCTACGACGAGGCCAAAGGTGCACCGCGGGAAGGCTTTCCAGCGGGCACGGCGTGGAACGACATCCCCGACGACTGGTGCTGCCCCGACTGTGCGGTGCGCGAGAAGGTCGACTTCGAAGAGATTGGAGCATTGAAATGAGTGGCGCCGACTACAAACTGTTCGTCTGCGTGCAGTGCGGCTTCGAGTACGACGAAGCCAAGGAATGGCCGGAGGACGGCATCGCACCGGGCACCCGGTGGGACGACATCCCCGACGACTGGAGCTGCCCCGACTGCGGCGCGGCGAAGTCCGACTTCGAGATGGTCGAGGTCGCCCGGCCGTGACCACCTTGGCGGGCGCGGGGAGAACGACCTGGGCGGGTGCGCCGACGCGAAGCGATAGTGTCGCGCGTGTGGGCCGCCCCAACGACAAGCGCATCCCCTACGCCGAGGCGTCGAGGGTGCTGCTGCACGACTCGATCCTCGACGGGATGCGGGAGTTGCTGCTGACCCGCGACTGGTCGGCGATCACGCTGTCGGACGTCGCCAAGGCCGCGGGCATCAGCCGGCAGACCATCTACAACGAGTTCGGCTCGCGGCAGGGCCTGGCCCAGGGCTATGCGCTGCGGCTGGCCGACCGGCTCGTCGACCAGATCGACGCCGCCATCAACGACAACGTCGGGGACGTCTACGCCGCCTTCCTGCAGGGCTTCCGTGACTTCTTCGCCGAGTCGGCGGCCGACCCGCTGGTCATCTCACTGCTCACCGGCACCTCCAAGCCCGACCTGCTGCAGATCATCACCACCGACAGCGCGCCGATCATCTCCCGCTGCTCGGACAGGCTGACCGAGACCTTCATGGGCGGGTGGTTGCGTGCCAGCGGCGAGGACGCGGGAGTGCTGGCCAGGGCCATCGTCCGGCTGGCCATGAGCTACGTGTCCATGCCCCCCGAGGCCGACCACGATGTGGCCCGAGACCTGGCCAGATTGATGACACCGTTCGCCGAACGCTACGGTGTCATAGATACCCCTTAGCCGGCAGAGCGCAGCCGCTGTTGAAAAACGGATGAGCGCCTGTCCCGCGAGCCCGCAGGCTATGGGTGTCTGCACAGTTGACCGCATCCGGCGCGCTGCCGCCGCGTGCGCCACTGTGCGCCCACAGCAATGGTTCGAACGAATAAGGGGCTCTACATGACTGCACTGACCGCCGATGTCCGCAACGGCATCGACTACAAGGTCGCCGACCTCGAGCTGGCCGAATTCGGCCGCAAGGAGATTCGGCTGGCCGAGCACGAGATGCCGGGCTTGATGGCGCTGCGCCGCGAGTACTCCGAGGTCGCGCCGCTCAAGGGGGCCCGGATCTCGGGTTCGCTGCACATGACCATCCAGACCGCGGTGCTCATCGAGACCCTGGTCGCGCTCGGTGCTGAAGTTCGATGGGCGAGCTGCAACATCTTCTCCACCCAGGACCACGCCGCCGCGGCGGTCGTCGTCGGCCCCAACGGAACCCCGGAGGAGCCCAAGGGCACCCCGGTGTTCGCGTGGAAGGGCGAGACGCTCGAGGAGTACTGGTGGGCCGCCGAGCAGATGCTCACCTGGCCGAACGAGCCGGCGAACATGATCCTCGACGACGGCGGTGACGCCACCATGCTGGTGCTGCGCGGCGCGCAGTTCGAGAGCGCCGGCATGGTTCCCCCCGGTGAGGACGACGACTCCGCCGAGTACAAGGTCTTCCTGTCGCTGATCCGCGAGCGCTACGAGACCGACAAGACCAAGTGGACCAAGATCGCCGAAGCGGTCAAGGGCGTCACCGAGGAGACCACCACCGGCGTGCTGCGGCTCTACCAGTTCGCCGCAGCCGGCCAGCTGTCGTTCCCTGCGATCAACGTCAACGACTCGGTCACCAAGAGCAAGTTCGACAACAAGTACGGCACCCGGCACTCGCTGATCGACGGCATCAACCGCGGCACCGACGTGCTGATCGGCGGCAAGGCCGCGCTGGTCTGCGGCTACGGCGACGTCGGCAAGGGCTGCGCCGAGGCGCTCAAGGCGCAGGGCGCCCGCGTCGCGGTCACCGAGATCGACCCGATCAACGCACTGCAGGCGCTGATGGACGGCTTCGAGGTCAAGACCGTCGAGGAGGCCATCGGCTGGGCCGACATCGTCATCACCGCGACCGGCAACCAGGGCATCATCACCCTCGAGCACATGAAGTCGATGAAGCACCAGGCGATCCTGGGCAACATCGGTCACTTCGACGACGAGATCGAGATGGCCCGCCTGGAGCGTGACCCCGACATCCGGCGGATCAACATCAAGCCGCAGGTCGACGAGTTCGTCTTCCCCGACGGCCATTCGATCATCGTGCTGTCCGAAGGCCGGCTGCTGAACCTCGGCAACGCGACGGGCCACCCGTCGTTCGTGATGAGCAACAGCTTCTCCAACCAGGTCATCGCGCAGATCGAGCTGTGGACCAAGAACGACGAGTACGACAACGAGGTCTACCGCCTGGCCAAGCACCTCGACGAGAAGGTCGCCAAGATCCACGTCGAGGCACTCGGCGGCTCGCTGACGCGGCTGACCAAGGAGCAGGCCGAGTACATCGGCGTCGACGTCGACGGCCCGTACAAGCCGGAGCACTACCGCTACTGACGTGATGAGAGTGAATCGGGCGCGCGAAACGACCTCGGCGGTCGGTTTGCGCGCCCGATTCGCTACAGCGGTGGTGCTCGCGATCCTGCCGGTCCTGACCGCGTGTCAGGATCAGCAACAGGAGCCGGCCGGCACCGCGCCGCCCGCGCCGGAGGTCCGCCACGACACCGAGCAACTCGCCCAGACGTTTCCCGCGCTCGGCACCCCGGTGGCGGCGTCGTGGATCACGTGGGACAACACCGGGAGCGGCTCGGAGACGTCCAGGCTCCGGCTGAACTGGATCGACGCCGTCGTGCAGGTCACCCCTGCGACGATGGAAGTGCTTGTCACAGAACACGAATCAGAGGAAAGCGAACATCGGCCCGCGGTGCAGAAGGTGCTCGAGCCCGACGTGCCGCCCGGCCCGTTCCTCACCGGCATCGAGTTGAACATCGCGTTCGGCGGGGACCGCAGGAGCACCCGGGTGTTCCTCGACCCGCCGCGCGACACCGTGGTGCTGCAGTCCAGCCTGGCTGGCTGATGAATCAGATCGTGGTCGCCCGCGCGGTACGGATGCTGGTCGCCTCGGAATCCAGAAGGCCCAACTGCCGGTAGATGTCCGGGCGCACCTCGGACGCCTGCGAGTTGACCGAACCGCCTCTATCTGAGACTCCGCACCCGCGCACTCGTCTAGGCTCGCCGGGTGCTCATCGTCATCGAGGGAGTCGACGGCGCAGGCAAGCGGACGCTGACCAACGGGCTACGGGCCGCGTTCGAGGCCGGCGGCCACTCCGTCGCGAACCTCGCCTTCCCGCGGTACGGGGTGTCGGTGCCGGCCGACCTCGCGGCCGAGGCCCTCCACGGCGGCCACGGAGACCTCGCCGAATCGGTCTATGCGATGGCGGTGCTGTTCGCGATGGACCGCGCCGGCGCCCGGGACGAGATCACACACCTCACGGCGGCGTACTCCGTCGTCATCCTCGACCGCTACGTCGCCTCCAACGCCGCCTACAGCGCGGCGCGCCTGCACCAGGGCGTCGACGGCGACGTGGTCGCCTGGGTGCGCGACCTCGAATACGGACGGCTGAAGCTGCCCGCCCCGGACTGGCAGGTGCTGCTCGACGTGCCGACCGAGTTGGCCGCCCAACGCGCGGTCAACCGGGCCAGCGAGGAGGCCGACCGCGCCCGCGACGCCTACGAACGCGACGACGGCCTGCAGCGTCGCACCTCCGCCGTGTACTCCGAGTTGGCAGCCGCGAACTGGGGCGGGCCGTGGGCGGTGGTGCCGCCCGACGTCGACGCCGGAGAGCTCGCGCGCAGGCTGCTGTAACCGCGAGATCGCTGCGCGCCGGCGCGGCGCGACGTACGCTCCACCCAGGGGAGCCGCTCGAGGGGCGGCGAAAACGCGCAACGCAGCACCGGGGGGATCAATGGCTGTTCGAATTCGTACTCGCGCCGAGCTGGTGTCGACACTGGACAACGTCGTCTACCGCATGAAGTCAGCCGGCGAGCGGTTCGACCAGGGCAAGCTCCTCGAGGCCAAGGCCCTCGCCGTACAGATTCGGGCGCTGCTCCACGACACCGAGAAGTCGCATGCGCTGATCAACGAGCTCGGCCTGCAGCGCGATCTCACCTGGGTGGACACCGCCGGCGTCGTCGACCCCAGGAGCACGTCTGCCGCCGCCTGCCTGACCCTGATGAAGATTCGCAGCGGACGGGGCAGCCATGCCGCGTACGTGCCGAAGCTGGAGCTGTACCCGCCGGCGCCGATCCGGACCAGGGATGGCGGACGGATCGACCGCGGATCGCGGATCCCGTTCGACCACTGGTGGACCAACCCCGTGGTGAAGGACTGCGACGGACTGATGTTCTCCCGGCGGCAACTCGTGCTCGCGATGGCGCGCCACGGCAGCGAGGACGACGACGTCCAGACGGTCGCCGCGTATGACTCCCTGATCGCGAGCCAGTCGCTCGGCTGGGTCGTCTCCAGCGAGAACGACTGGGAGTCAACGTCTCTGGAGTCCAACCCCGTCATGGCCAGTGTCCGGCAGATCTCCTACGAGGTACTGCAGTCCATCAAGGAGCAGCGCGACGTCATCGACGCGGTGATCGCTGCCTGATCGGCCCCGACACCCTGACGGCCCCCTAAACTCACCCCGGTGGGTGTGGTGGAGGCGTTCATGGCGACGTGGTCGCGGGCCCGCCAGACCTACGGGCAGGCCACCCCGACCGCGGGGGCTCCGTTCGACCGGAGCGCGTCGCTGCCCGGGTCGTCACCGCGGGCCGCGCGGAACTCGACACCGTGCGCGACTGGGTCGTCAACGCCGCCTCTTCGGTGCCCCACAACCAGGCCGGCGAGCTGATGAAGATGCCGATCGTCTCCAGAGGCGTGGCGCGCCTCAGCGAGGTCATGCTCAAATCCAACGGTGAGTTGAACGCCATCGGCGCGAACATCGCGCAGATCGGCGCCGAGTACAGCGCGTTGAGCGTGCAGAAGTTCGGCTCGGAGCCGACGCGATAGCCCCTCGACCGGGCAGATTGCGACCCGGGAGGCGGTAAAGACGCAAAACGCGCCGTGTGGTATCCGAGGTTTATCGCTTTCTGGTGACACCATGGACACCATGAGGCAAAGGATCCTGGTCGTCGATGACGACCCTTCGCTCGCCGAGATGCTCACCATCGTGCTGCGCGGGGAGGGTTTCGACACCGCGGTGATCGGTGACGGCACCCAGGCGCTGACGGCCGTGCGCGAGCTACGGCCCGATCTGGTGCTGCTGGATCTCATGCTGCCCGGCATGAACGGCATCGACGTGTGCCGCGTGCTGCGCGCAGACTCCGGCGTGCCCATCGTGATGCTGACCGCCAAGACCGACACCGTGGACGTGGTGCTCGGGCTCGAGTCGGGCGCCGACGACTACGTGATGAAGCCGTTCAAGCCGAAGGAGCTCGTCGCGCGGGTGCGCGCCCGGTTACGCCGCAACGAGGATGAGCCAGCCGAGATGCTGTCGATCGCCGACGTCGACATCGACGTCCCCGCCCACAAGGTCACCCGTCAGGGAGAGCAGATCTCGCTGACCCCGCTGGAGTTCGACCTGCTGGTGGCGCTGGCACGTAAACCCCGCCAGGTGTTTACTCGTGATGTGCTGCTCGAACAGGTGTGGGGCTACCGGCACCCCGCCGACACCCGTCTGGTGAACGTGCACGTCCAGCGTCTCCGGGCCAAGGTGGAGAAAGACCCGGAGAACCCGCAGGTGGTGCTCACCGTTCGAGGAGTGGGATACAAGGCCGGACCTCCATGATTCTGCACGGCTCAGCCGTGGGCGTGACCTTCACCGCGCGGCGGTGGCCGTGATCTTCAGCTCGAGGCGGCGTATCCACCGGCGGTCTGCACCACTGATCCGCGGACTCGGTGCGCTGGGTCGGGCGATGGGACTGGCGTGGCGGCGCTCGCTGCAGCTGCGCGTGGTCACCCTGACGCTGGGGTTGTCGCTCGCCGTCATCCTGGTGCTCGGCTTCGTGTTGACGAGCCAGATCACCGACCGCATCCTCGAAGTCAAGGTGCACGCCGGGACCGAGGAGATCGAGCGCGCCCGCGCCACCGTCAGCGGAATCGTCGGCGGTGAGGAAACCCGGTCGCTGGACAGCAGCCTGCAGCTGGCGCGCAACACCCTGATCGACCGCAAGGCGGACGCCGGTGCAGATCTGGCGGGCACCTTCGACGCCGTGCTCGTCGTCCCCGGTGACGGCCCGCGGGCGGCCACCGCCGCCGGGCCGATCGACCAGGTCCCAGGCACGCTGCGCGACTTCGTCAACGCCGGGCAGGTCAGCTACCAGTACGCGACCGTGCACACCGACGGCTTCTCGGGACCGGCCCTGATCATCGGCAGCCCGACGTCATCGCCCGTGACCAACCTCGAGCTGTACCTGATCTTCCCGCTGAACAACGAGCAGTCGACCATCGCGCTGGTTCGCGGCACCATGGCCACCGGCGGCGTGGTGCTGCTGGGCCTGCTGGCCGCGATCGCACTGCTGGTGGCACGCCAGATCGTGCTGCCGGTGCGGTCGGCGTCCCGCATCGCCGAACGGTTCGCCGAAGGCCACCTGACCGAGCGGATGCCGGTGCGCGGCGAGGACGACATGGCGCGGCTGGCGGTGTCGTTCAACGACATGGCCGAGAGCCTGCACCGCCAGATCACCCAGCTCGAGGAGTTCGGCAACCTGCAGCGCCGCTTCACCTCCGACGTCAGCCACGAACTGCGCACACCGCTGACCACCGTGCGGATGGCCGCCGACCTCATCCATGACCACATCCACGATTCGCCTGAGGAACTCGACCCCGCGCTGCGACGCTCCACCGAGCTGATGGTCAACGAGCTGGATCGGTTCGAGTCGCTGCTCAACGATCTGCTGGAGATCTCCCGCCACGACGCCGGTGTCGCCGAACTGGCCGTCGACGCCGTCGACCTGCGGTCCATCGTGAAGAGCGCCCTCGACAACGTCGGCCACCTCGCCGAAGAAGCCGGCGTGGAGATGATCGTCGACCTGCCCGCCGACGACATCATCGCTGAGGTCGACGCCCGCCGGGTGGAGCGGATCCTGCGCAACCTGATCGCCAACGCCATCGACCACGCCGAGCACAAACCGGTGCGCATCCGGATGGCCGCCGACGAGGACACCGTCGCGGTGACCGTCCGCGACTACGGCGTCGGCCTGCGCCCCGGCGAGGAGAAGCTGGTGTTCAGCCGCTTCTGGCGGGCGGACCCGTCGCGGGTGCGCCGCTCGGGCGGCACGGGTCTGGGGCTGGCCATCAGCATCGAAGACGCCCGGCTGCACCAGGGCCGGCTCGAGGCCTGGGGCGAGCCGGGCAAGGGCGCCTGCTTCCGGCTGACCCTGCCCCTGGTTCGTGGACACAAGGTGACCAGCAGCCCCCTGCCCGTCAAGCCGATCGAGAAACCGGCGGCCGCTGCCGGCCGGCGACCGGTGCGCGAACGCGAACCGGCGGGGGAGAGCGTGTGACACGCATCTGGGTCACGGTGCTGTCGGTGTTCGTGCTCGCCCTGGCCGGATGCGCCGGAGTGCCCAGTTCGTCGTCACCGCAGGCGATCGGCACCGTCGACCGGCCGGCGCCCCCGAGCCTGCCCAAACCCACCCCGGGAATGGACCCTGACATCCTGCTGCGGGAATTCCTCAAGGCGACAGCCGATCCCGCGAACCGGCACCTGGCCGCGCGGCAGTTCCTCACCGAATCGGCATCCAACGCCTGGGACGACGCGGGCAGCGCGCTGCTGATCGACAACGTGGTGTTCGTCGAGACCCGCACGACCGAACGGGTTTCGGTGACCATGCGCGCCGACATCCTCGGCTCGCTGTCGGACATGGGCGTCTTCGAGACAGGCGACGGCGCGCTGCCCGACCCCGGCCCCATCGAACTGGTGAAGACCACCGACGGCTGGCGCATCGACCGGCTGCCCAACGGCGTCTTCCTCGACTGGCAGCAGTTCCAGGACACCTACAAGCGCAGCACCCTGTACTTCGCCGACCCCACCGGGAAGACCGTGGTGCCCGACCCGCGCTACGTCGCGGTCTCCGAGCCCGACCAGTTGCCCACCGAACTGGTCAGCAAGCTCATCGCGGGTCCGCGGCCCGAGATGGAGAAGACGGTGCGCAACCTTCTCGGGCCGCCGCTGAAACTGCGTGGCCCGGTGACGCGCGCCGACGGCGGGAAGGCCGGGGTGGGGCGCGGCTACGGCGGGGCGCGCATCGACCTGGAGAACCTGTCCACGACGGATCCTCACAGCAGGCAATTGCTTGCCGCACAGCTCATCTGGACGCTGTCCCGGGCCGGTGTCAACGGGCCCTACGTGATCAACGCCGACGGTGCCGCGCTCGACGACCGGTTCGCCGACGGGTGGGACACCGCCGACGTCGCCGCCACCGACCCGGGCGCTGCCGATGGCGCGGCGGCGGGCCTGCACGCACTGGTCGGCGGATCACTGGTGAGGCTGGACGGCCAGCGGGCACCGCGGTTGAGCGGGTCGTTCGGGCAGATGCCCGGACAGACGGCGGCGTCCCTGTCGCGGTCGGGTCAGCAGATCGCCTCGATCGTCACGCTGCGCCGCGGTGCGCCCGACATGGCGTCGTCGCTGTGGGTGGGACCGCTGGGCGGCAACGCATCCCAGGCGATGGACGGCCGCAGCCTGAGCCGGCCGAGCTGGTCGCTGGACGACGCGATCTGGGTCGTCGTCGACGGCAACGTCGTGGTGCGCGTCATCCAGGACGCGTCCGGGCAGCCCGCACGCATTCCCGTCGACTCCCTGGCGGTGTCGACGCGGTTCCCTGGGGTCATCTCCGAGCTCCAGCTCTCCCGCGACGGCACCCGTGCGGCGATGGTGATCGACGGGCAGGTGGTCCTCACCGGTGTCGAGCAGACCGCAGGCGGCGGCTATGCGCTGACCTATCCGCGCCGGCTGGGCTACGGGCTGGGCAAGTCGGTGGTGTCGCTGTCGTGGCGCACCGGCGACGACATCGTCGTCACCCGCACCGACCCGCAGAACCCGGTGTCCTACGTCAACCTCGACGGGGTCAACTCCGACGGTCCGGCCCGCAACCTGCTGATGCCGGTGACGACCGTGGCAGCGAACCCGTCGGCGGTCTACGTCGCCGACGGGCGAGGCGTGCTTCAACTGTCCGGTTCGGCGGCCGAAGGCGACCCCGCGTGGGTCGAGGTCCGGCCGCTGATGGCAGCAGGTGCGCTGCCGGTGCTGCCGGGCTGAAACCGGACGTGCTGCCGGACAGCCCTCCGGCGGCCAGCCCTAGGGAGAGGTCAGCGATGGATATCGATGAGGTGCGTGTTCCCCGGAAGACGGTGATCGTCGGCGCGGGAGTCGGATTGGCGGCCGCGACGCTGGCCGCGTGTTCCAGTGGTGGTGAAGCGGCAGAGCCGGGAACGTCCGAGCCTGCGGAGGCGCCCGAGGCGCTGACCAAGACGACCGATGTCCCCGTCGGGTCGGGCGTCATCGTCGGCGAGACCATCGTCACGCAGCCCGCCGCGGGTGACTTCAAGGCGTTCTCCGCGGTGTGCACCCACAACGGCTGCCTGATCAACGAAGTGGCCGGCGGAACCATCAACTGCCCCTGCCACGGCAGCAGGTTCAGCCTCGACGGAGCGGTCGTCAACGGCCCGGCCACCAAGCCGCTGCCCGCGAAACCGATCACGGTGCAGGGGGATTCAATCCTCTCGGGCTAGGTCCTTAGCGCCGGCTTGATTCGCGAGCGTGCATCCACGGTCGTAAACCGGCGAAATCCGCAGCCGTGGCTGCACGCTCGCGGGTGCGCAGCCCACGGTGTCGGACCGTGGCCTCAGACTGACGGCGTGCTCGATCTCGTGCTGCCGCAGCAGTGCGGCGGCTGCGGTGCCCCCGCGACGGCCTGGTGCCCGGCGTGCGGCAAAGACCTGACCGTCAACCCCGACGAGCCGCACCTGGTGACGCCCCGCCTCGATCCCGGCGTGCCCGTGCTGTCTCTGGGCCGCTACGCCGGTGCCCGCCGGAAAGCCATCGTCGCGCTCAAGGAGCACGGCCGCCGCGACCTCGTTCACCCGCTCGCGGCCGCCCTCGCCGCGGCGATCGGAAACCTCCTCTGCTGGGGCGTCCTCGACACACCTTTGATGGTCGTGCCGGCACCCACCCGCCGGTCGGCCGCCAGACGCCGCGGCGGCGATCCCGTCACCCGGATCGCCCGGCTCGCGGCGGCACGCCATCCGGGCCTCACCGTCGTGCCGTCGCTGCGCCTCAAAGCCTTCACCCGCGACTCCGTCGGGCTCTCCAGCGCCGACCGGCAGCGCAACATCGGCGGCCGCATCCGGCTGTCCACATCGGTGAGCGGACCCGTCGTCCTGGTCGACGACGTCGTCACGACCGGGGCCACCGCCACCGAATCCGTGCGGGTCCTGCAAACGTGCGCCGAGGTCGTCGCCGTGGTCGCGCTGGCGCACGCGTGACCGCGGCCCGCCGATTACCCCCAGATCAATCGGACATGAAGAACTGAAAACAGGTCTGCCGAATTGGTGGCCGACTCGGTGAACACGGACTACCGTCGGGCCTAACCATCCGTGAACAACTCACGGCGGCGCTCCGAACTGAGACGCCGATTCCCGCGTCAGCGGCAGGAGGTGAGTAGTCGACACCTTGCACCGGCGAGTGGCGCGACCAGGTATGCACCGTCGGCGCGATTTCTTTGATGGCCGGGCACGCGTACGTGTGCGAACGCAACAGAATCGAGTTGCCAAGTATGTCAAGTAATTCCGTGGAAACCGACAGCACGATGGTGATTGAGGGCGAGTCGTCCGAACCCACCCCGAACGCCGAGGTGGCGGTCACTGGCCGCAACGTCGAGGTACCCGACCACTTCCGTAGCTACGTCGCCGAGAAGCTGTCACGCCTGGAACGATTCGACCGCACCATCTACCTCTTCGACGTCGAGCTGTACCACGAGCGCAATCGCCGCCAGCGCAAGAACTGCCAGCACGTGGAGATCACGGCGAAGGGCCGCGGGCCCATCGTGCGCGGCGAGGCCTGCGCCGACAGCTTCTACGCCGCCCTGGAATCGGCGGTCGGCAAACTCGAACGACGGCTGCGCAAGAGCAAGGACCGTCGCAAGATCCACTACGGCGACAAGACGCCGGTATCCCTGCACGAAGCCACCTCGCTCGACCACCTCGCGGGTGCATTCACCCCGTCGAGCCAGGACGCCCCCCAGAACGACGGTGTCGCGGTCGACGACCACGAACCCGGGCGGATCGTCCGCACCAAGGAACACCCCGCCACCCCGATGACCGTCGACGACGCCCTCTACGAGATGGAGCTCGTCGGCCACGACTTCTTCCTGTTCCACGACAAGGAGAGCGACAGGCCCTGCGTCGTCTACCGGCGCCACGCCTACGACTACGGCCTCATCAAGCTGGCCTGACCCCGCTGGATCCGGCGCGCAAACCGACCGTCAGTGTCGCTTTTCGCGCCGGATTCACGCCAAGCGCGGCGCGCCTGACACGCTCGACCAGCGATTTCGGTGCGTCGCCTACGATGGTGTCCGTCTAACGCGTGACGAATGGTCATCATCGCAACGAGGAAAAAGGTAGAACAGCGTGCTGTCGAAGTTGCTCCGTCTCGGCGAAGGCCGCATGGTCAAGCGCCTCAAGGGGGTGGCTGACTACGTCAACACCCTGTCCGACGACATCGAGAAGCTGTCCGACGCCGAACTTCGCGGCAAGACCGACGAGTTCAAGGACCGCCTCGCCGGCGGCGAGGATCTCGACGACCTGATGCCCGAGGCGTTCGCCGTCGCCCGCGAGGCGGCCTGGCGAGTGCTCAACCAGCGCCACTTCGACGTTCAGGTGATGGGCGGCGCGGCGCTGCACTTCGGCAACGTCGCCGAGATGAAGACCGGTGAGGGCAAGACCCTGACCGCCGTGCTCCCCGCCTACCTCAACGCGCTCCAGGGCAAGGGCATGCACATCGTCACCGTCAACGACTACCTGGCCAAACGCGACGCCGAGCAGATGGGCCGCGTGCACCGCTTCCTCGGCATGGACGTCGGGGTGATCCTGTCGCAGATGACCCCCGACGAGCGGCGCGCCGCCTACAACGCCGACATCACCTACGGCACCAACAACGAGTTCGGCTTCGACTACCTGCGCGACAACATGGCGCATCGCCTCGAGGACTGCGTGCAGCGGGGCCACACCTTCGCGATCGTCGACGAGGTCGACTCGATCCTCATCGACGAGGCGCGTACGCCGCTGATCATCTCCGGTCCTGCCGACGGCGGGTCGAACTGGTACACCGAGTTCGCCCGGCTGGCGCCCCTGATGGAACGCGACGTCCACTACGAGGTCGACATCAAGAAGCGCGCCGTCGGCGTGCACGAACTCGGTGTCGAGTTCGTCGAGGACCAACTGGGCATCGAGAACCTCTACGAGGCCGCGAACTCCCCGCTGATCAGCTACCTGAACAATGCCATCAAGGCCAAGGAGCTGTTCGAACGCGACAAGCACTACATCGTCCGCAACGGCGAGGTGCTCATCGTCGACGACTTCACCGGCCGCGTGCTGATCGGCCGCCGCTACAACGAGGGCCTGCACCAGGCCATCGAGGCCAAAGAGCAGGTCGAGATCAAGGCCGAGAACCAGACGGTCGCGACGATCACGCTGCAGAACTACTTCCGGCTCTACGACAAGCTCGCCGGAATGACGGGCACCGCCGAGACCGAGGCCGCCGAGCTGCACGAGATCTACAAGCTCGGCGTGGTGACGATCCCCACGAACAAGCCGATGATCCGGACCGACCAGTCCGACCTGATCTACAAGACCGAGGAGGCCAAGTTCATCGCGGTCGTCGACGACGTCGTCGAGCGCTATGAGAAGGGCCAGCCGGTGCTTATCGGCACCACCAGCGTGGAACGTTCGGAGTTCCTGTCCCGCCAGTTTCAGAAGCGCCGCATCCCGCACAACGTGCTGAACGCGAAGTACCACGAGCAGGAGGCCGGCATCATCGCCGAGGCCGGCCGGCTCGGTGCCATCACCGTCGCCACCAACATGGCAGGCCGCGGCACCGACGTGGTGCTGGGCGGCAACGTCGACTACCTGCTGGACCGGCGGCTGCGTCAGCGCAACCTCGACCCGATCGAGACGCCCGACGACTACGAGAAGGCCTGGCACGAGGACCTGCCGCACGTCAAGGCGGAGGCCGCCGCGGAGGCCAAGGACGTGGTCGCCGCCGGCGGGCTCTACGTACTCGGCACCGAGCGTCACGAATCCCGGCGTATCGACAACCAGCTGCGTGGTCGCTCCGGGCGCCAGGGCGACCCCGGTGAGTCACGCTTCTACCTGTCGCTGGCCGACGAGCTGATGCGCCGCTTCAACGGGGCGACGCTGGAGACGCTGCTGACCCGGTTGAACCTGCCCGACGACGTGCCCATCGAGGCCAAGATGGTCTCGCGCGCGATCAAGAGCGCGCAGACCCAGGTCGAGCAGCAGAACTTCGACATCCGCAAGGAAGTCCTCAAGTACGACGAGGTGATGAACCAGCAGCGCAAGGTCATCTACGCCGAGCGCCGCCGAATCCTGGAAGGCGAGAACCTCGCCGAGCAGGCCCACAAGATGCTCATCGACGTGGTCACCGCCTACGTCGACGGCGCCACCGCGGAGGGTTACTCCGAGGACTGGGACCTCGAGAAGCTGTGGGAAGGGCTCAAGCAGCTCTACCCGGTCGGGATCGACCACAACGATCTGATCGACTCCGACGCCGTCGGCGAGCCCGGCGAGCTGACCCGCCAGGAACTGCTCGACGCGCTGGTCGCCGACGCCGAACGCGCCTACGCGGTGCGGGAGGCGGAGATCGAGGGGATCGCCGGCGAGGGCGCGATGCGCCAACTGGAACGCAACGTCCTGCTCAACGTCCTGGACCGCAAGTGGCGTGAACATCTCTACGAGATGGACTACCTGCGGGAGGGCATCGGCCTGCGCGGGTTGGCCCAGCAGCGTCCCGAGGTCGAGTACGCGCGCGAGGGCTACGACATGTTCGTCGGCATGCTCGAGGGGATGAAGGAGGAGTCGGTCGGCTTCTTGTTCAACGTCAGCGTCGAAGCCGCACCGAGCCCGACGGTTGCCCCGGTGGCGGCACCCCCGGGGCTCGCCGAGTTTGCCGCGGCGGCCGCCGCCGCGCAGGAGCAGCAGGGTGGGGTCGCCACCAAGCAGCGTCCCCCGGCACCAGCGTTGCGCGCCAAGGGAATCGACGACAGCGAAGAGCCGCTGACCTACTCGGGTCCGTCGGAGGGCGGCGGCGTCGAGGTCACCCGCTCCGGCGGCGGGAAGCCGTCCGGCGGGAAGCCGTCAAGCGGGGGCAACGAAGGCGGCACACGTCGCGAGCGTCGCGAAGCCGCCCGCCAGCGTGGCCGCCACGCCAAGAAGGGGTAATGCATAAGGCGCTCAGCCGATCTGCAGCGCCACGATCCGCCACCGGTCCCGGTACCTCTCGATGCGTGCGGCGACGGCGTGTACCCGCCCGGACCGGGTGAACGACGCGAACACCTCCGCCGCGCCGACGTCGCCGGGCTTGCCGTCACCGTCGAGCCCCGGATCCACCGCGCGCACCCGCACCCGGCGCATGGTGGCGCTTCCGCGGCGGGTTACGCCGGTGAGGGCGATGACGCGGTCGACGAGCACCGGCGTCATCAGCGGGCGCAACTGGGCGACGGGCCTGCGCCGGTCGAGGACCTCGATCACCTGACGCAGCGCCGTCTCGGCGAACACCACCGCGGATTTCGGGGGCGGGACCTCACGCAGACGCGGCGGGGGCAAACGCGCCCGCGGCGGGCGCGGCGACGGGCGGCGCAGAGCCACCGCCGACGGCGTCGGACACACCGGCTCGAGCCGCCGGAGCGGCTCCGGTGTCTCATGTCGCCGCCGGAGCGGCTCCGGTGCCGGCTCGTAGTCGATGATCGGCGACGTCGTCTGATGCAGCGGGGTCGATGAGGTCATGAGGGCTCTCCAGCATTCGGGCACGGCGACGAAAGGTCATCTGCCGGAGAGTCGCAGACCGCTTTATGATCCCATGCGCGGCAGCTTCCCCATCGCACCCGTTGAGCGGGGACTCAGCTGCTGTCGATAACGTGACCGTGTCTGTCACAAAACCGAGGGGAGACGGCGCCGCGATGGTCACGAGGTTGTCGGCGTCGGACGCATCCTTTTTCCGGTTGGAGAACTCCGCGACACCGATGTATGTGGGTTCCCTGTCGATTCTGCGCAAGCCCCGCGGCGGGCTGAGCTACGAAACCCTGCTGGGCGCCGTCGAGCGGCGCCTGCCGCAGATCCCGCGGTACCGGCAGAAGGTCCGCGAGGTGAAGTTCGGGCTGGCCAGACCGGTCTGGGTCGACGACCGCGACTTCGACATCACCTACCACGTCCGCCGCTCGGCACTGCCGTCGCCGGGCAGCGACTCCCAGCTGCACGAGCTCATCGCGCGCCTCGGCTCCCGCCCCCTGGACAAGTCCCGGCCGCTGTGGGAGATGTATCTGATCGAGGGCCTGGCCAAGAACCGGGTCGCGATCTACACCAAAAGCCACCAGGCGCTGGTCAACGGCATGACCGCGCTGGAGATCGGCCATGTGATCGTCGACCGGACCAACAAGCAGCCCGAGTTCGGCGAGGACATCTGGATCCCGGCGCGCGAGCCCAGTGACCGCCAACTGCTCGTCGGTGCGCTCGGCGAGTGGATCGCCCGGCCCACCGTGCAGGCCGCGGCCGTGCGCTCTGCGGTGACCGAGGCGGTGACCAACACCGGCGAGCTGGCAGACCTGGGACGCCGCGCCGCCGACGTGGCCCGCACCGTCGCGCGCGGCACCGCCCCCAGCAGCCCGCTGAACAAAACCGTGTCGCGCAACCGGCGCTTCTCGGTGGCCTCGGGCAGCCTCGAGGACTTCCGGCTGGTGCGGGCACGCTACGACGACTGCGATGTCAACGACGTGGTGCTCGCGGTGGTGGCCGGGGCGTTGCGCAACTGGCTGTTGTCGCGGGGGGAGCCGGTGACCGCGACGACGACCGTGCGTGCGATGGCGCCGATGTCGGTGTATCCGGATGCCGACATCGACTCCACCGGACCCGGCCAGGCGATCAGCAAGGTGGCCCCGTTCCTGGTGGATCTGCCCGTCGGCGAAGCGAATCCGGTGGTGAGGCTCTCGCAGATCTGCCACGCCACCGAGTCGCATCCCACCGCGGCCAGCCTGGTCGACGCCAGGACCATAGTCACGCTCACCGGCTTCGGCCCACCGACGCTGCACGCCATGGGCATCCGGGTCGCGACCAGCTTCTCGGCCCGCCAGTTCAACCTGCTGATCACCAACGTGCCGGGCGCCCAGAAGCAGATGTACATCGCCGGCACCAAGCTGCTCGAGACCTACGCCGTGCCGCCGCTGCTGCACAACCAGGTGCTGGCCATCGGTGTCACGTCCTACAACGGCATGCTGTATTTCGGCATCAACGCCGACCGGGACGCGATGAGCGACGTGGAGATGCTGCCCAGCCTGCTGCGCGAGTCGCTCGACGAACTGCTGGATGCCGCGAAGTGACGGGTTCTTAGCGCCGGCGGGATTGACGGGTGAACGCCGCCGGGGTCGAATGGCTGTCGATGTCTGACACTTCTGAGCACGAGATCACCGCCGTCCCCTCCGACGGACAGGTCGAGACCGGAGTCGGCGCGCGGCCGCATCCGGTGCTCGACATCCCCGTCGAGGAAGACAATTTCACCCGATCCCACGGCATCGACTGGGCGGTGTTCGGGGTCACCGCGGTGATCGCCGTGGGCTTCCTGGTGTGGGGATTCGTCAGCACCGACACGCTGGCCACCGCCTCGAGCAGCGCGCTGGCCTGGGTCATGGACAAGACCGGCTGGCTGTTCGTCCTGACCAGCACCGGATTCGTCGTCTTCGTGCTCTATCTGGCACTGGGCCCCTACGGCACGATCCCGCTGGGCCGTGACGACGAGGCGCCCGAGTTCAACGGCGTCTCCTGGGTCGCGATGATGTTCAGCGCCGGCATGGGCATCGGTCTGATGTTCTTCGGCGTCGCCGAGCCGCTGTCGCACTTCGCGTCGCCGCCGCCGGGCACCGGCCCCGAAGGCAGCCCCGAGGCCGTGCAGACCGCGATGGCCACCACGCTGTTCCACTGGACGCTGCACCCGTGGGCCATCTACGCCGTCGTCGGTCTGTCGATCGCCTACGGCGTCTACCGCAAGGGCCGTCTGCAGCTGATCAGCTCCGCCTTCGAACCACTGCTGGGGGCGCGGGCGAACGGGGCGTGGGGCAAGGTCATCGACATGCTGGCGATCTTCGCCACCCTGTTCGGATCGGCGGCCTCCCTCGGGCTGGGCGCGTTGCAGATCCGCAGCGGGCTGCAGATCGTCGGCGGTATCGGCGAGACGGGCAACACGATCCTCGTCATCATCATCGCGGTGCTGACGGCGGCGTTCGTGCTGTCCGCCGTCTCGGGCATCGCTCGCGGCATCCAATGGCTGTCCAACATCAACATGGTGCTGGCGCTGACGCTGGCCATGTTCGTATTCGTCGTCGGCCCAACGGTTTTCATTCTCAACCTGTTGCCGACCGCGTTGGGCAGCTACTTCGCCGACCTGTCGGCCATGTCGGCGCGCACCGGCGCCGAGGGTGCCGCAGTGGACACCTGGCTGCAGTCCTGGACGATCTTCTACTGGGCCTGGTGGGTGTCGTGGACGCCGTTCGTCGGCATGTTCATCGCGCGGATCTCGCGCGGGCGCACCATCCGCCAGTTCGTCGCCGGGGTGCTGCTGGTTCCTAGCGTGGTGTCGCTGGTCTGGTTCGCGGTGTTCGGCGGCGCAGCCATCAACGTCCAACAGGGCGGCACCGATCTCGCCGGTGAGGGCGGGGTCGAGGAGCAGCTGTTCACGCTGCTCGAGCAGTTCCCCATCGCCACCGTCGCCAGCGTGATCGTGATGATCCTGGTCGCGATCTTCTTCGTCTCCGGCGCCGACGCCGCCTCGATCGTCATGGGGTCGCTGTCGCAGCGCGGCACGATCCGCCCCACCAGGGGCACGGTCATCTTCTGGGGCGTCGCCACGGGCGCGGTTGCCGCGGTGATGCTGCTGGTGGGCGGCGCGGATGCGTTGACCGGACTGCAGACGATCACGATCATCGCCGCCCTGCCGTTCCTGCTGGTGATGGTCGGCATGGCGGTCGCATTGTTGAAAGACCTGCGCCGCGACCCGAAGGTGGTGCGCCGCGTTTACGCCGCCGAGGCCGTCAACAGCGCGGTCATCAGCGGCGTCACCCAGCACGGCGACGACTTCGTCATCTCGATCGAGAAGGACCCGAATCGCGACGGGCCATCCGGCACGCCGAAGCCGCACTAGAATCGGCCGGTGGACAAGAAGTCGCCGGTGGAAAAGTCCACCAAGGGCGCGAAGGACCGCAAGAACAAGCTCCCGAAAGACGTCTACAAGGCCGAACTGTTCCGTCTGCAAACGGAATTGGTGCAACTGCAGGAGTGGGTCCGCGAGACCGGCGCCCGCGTCGTCATCGTCTTCGAGGGTCGCGACGCCGCGGGTAAGGGCGGCACGATCAAACGGATCACCGAATACCTCAGCCCGCGTATCGCCCGGATCGCCGCGCTTCCCGCACCGTCGGACCGCGAGCAGGGGCAGTGGTACTACCAGCGCTACGTCGCCCACCTGCCCGCCAAGGGTGAGATCGTGTTGTTCGACCGGTCCTGGTACAACCGGGCCGGTGTGGAGCAGGTGATGGGGTTCTGCACCCCCGCCGAGCACACGTTGTTCCTGCGCCAGACACCGATTCTCGAGCAGATGCTCATCGAAGACGGGGTGATCCTGCGCAAGTACTGGTTCTCGGTGTCCGACGACGAACAGCTGCGGCGGTTCCGGTCCCGGCTCGACGACCCGGTGCGGCAGTGGAAGCTCAGCCCGATGGACCTGGAATCGGTGTACCGCTGGGAGGACTACTCGCGGGCCAAGGATCAGATGATGGTGCATACCGACACACCGGTGAGCCCCTGGTACATCGTCGAATCCGATGTGAAGAAGCACGCCCGGCTGAACATGATCGCCCACCTGCTGTCCACCATCGACTACTACGACGTCGACCCCCCGAAGGTCGAGTTGCCGAAGAAGCCGGTGGTCAGCGGCGACTACCGGCGCCCCCCGCGCGAGCTGTCGACCTACGTCGACGACCACGTCGCGACGCTGCTGGGCGACCCCGAGTAGCGGCGACCTCGCTACTCTCATCGGGTGCGCATCTACGTTCCCGCAACCCTGGCCATGCTTTCGCGGCTGGTCGCCGACGGATCACTGCGCCCCGTCAACGGGACCGCGTTCGCGGTGACGCCGACGCTGCGGGAGGCCTACGCCAACGGCGACGAGGACGAACTCGCCGACGTCGCGCTCCGGGACGCGGCGCTGGCCTCGCTGCGTCTTCTCGGTGACGAGGCGACCGAGGGTCTGCCCGCGCGGCGCGCGGTGCTGGAGGCCGACGTGGCCGACGCCGACGCCGGGATCACCCTGAGGCCCGATCTCGACGACGCCGTGGTGCGGCTGGCGGGGGAGATCCCGCTCGAGCGGGTGATCGCCGCGTACATCGACAACGCGGCCGCAGAGTCCGCCGTGCGGGCCGCCGTCGAGGTGATCGACGACGCGGACCTGGGGGACGAGGACGCCGAACTGACCGTCGGGGACGCGCAGGACCACGACCTGGCGTGGTACGCGGCGCAGGAACTGCCGTTCCTGCTCGAACTGCTCTGAGGGTGGCTACGACACCGTAAGTTACGGTACCGTAGGTATGCGCCTGTGGGGTCGCGACTCGTAGACACAACCGGGCAGGAGCCGTCATGGCCAAGAACACGATCAAGACCACGGCCAAGGTCGCCGACACCGTGCGACCCACGATCGCCGGAGCCAGAGAACGTCCAGGATGGCACGCCGTGCGCACGATCGTGGGGCGGATCACCACGCCGTTGCTGCCCGACGACTACCTCAAGCTGGCCAACCCGCTGTGGTCCGCGCGCGAGTTGCGGGGCAAGGTGCTCGAGGTGCGTCGCGAGACCGTCGACTCGGCCACGCTCGTCATCAAGCCCGGCTGGGGTTTCTCGTTCGACTACCAGGCCGGCCAGTACGTCGGCATCGGCCTACTCGTCGACGGCCGGTGGCGCTGGCGCTCGTACTCACTGACCAGCACCCCCGAAGAGCACCGGTCCCTCGGCAGGGGGTCGCGCACCATCACCATCACCGTCAAGGCCATGCCCGAGGGCTTCCTGTCCACGCACCTGGTCGGCGGGGTCGAACCCGGCACGATCGTGAGACTGGCTGCGCCCCAAGGCAACTTCGTCATGCCCGACCCGGCGCCCGCGTCGGTGCTGTTCCTGACGGCGGGCTCCGGCATCACCCCGGTGATGTCGATGCTGCGGACGTTGGCCCGCAGAGAGGGCATCGGCGGCTCCGGCCACATCGTGCATGTGCATTCCGCCCCGACGGAGTCCGACGTGCTGTTCGCCGACGAACTGTCCGAACTGGCCGGGCGGCACGACGGCTACCGGCTGCACCTGCGCACCACCCGCACCGAGGGCCGGCTGAACCTGGCCCGCCTCGACGAGATCGTGCCCGATTGGCGGCAGCGCCAGACCTGGGTCTGCGGGCCCGAGGCGATGCTCGACGCCGCGCAGCGCACCTGGGCGGACGCGGGGATCGCCGATCAACTGCACCTGGAGAGGTTCGCGGTGTCGCGTGGCCGGGTACACGGCAGTGGCGGAACCGTCGAGTTCGCCCGCGCGGGTAAGACGGTCACCGTCGACGCCGCGACGTCGTTGATGGACGCCGGCGAGGACGCAGGCGTGCAGATGCCGTTCGGGTGCCGCATGGGTATCTGCCAGTCGTGTGTGGTGGGCCTGCTGAAGGGCCACGTGCGGGATCTGCGCACCGGCGTCGAGCACGAACCCGGCAGCCGGGTGCAGACCTGCGTCTCCGCGGCATCCGGGGATTGTGTGATCGACGTCTAGCCTTTACTGGGTAGTAACCTACGGCGACGTAGGTTACGGTAGCGTAGGTAATAGAGAGGAGGCTGATTATGGCGATCACCGACGTACCCGAGTTCACGCACCTGACCGAGGCTGACATCGAGAATCTGGGCCTCGAACTGGATGCGATACGCCAAGACATCGAGGACTCCCGCGGCGCGCGCGACGCGCGCTACATCCGCAGAACCATCGCCTTCCAGCGCGCTCTGGAGGTGGCAGGCCGCCTGTTGCTGGCCGGCAGTTCGAAGCGCGCGTACTGGTGGGCGGGCACTGCGACGCTGGGCGTGGCCAAGATCGTCGAGAACATGGAGATCGGCCACAACGTCATGCACGGCCAGTGGGACTGGATGAACGATCCCGAGATCCATTCCTCGACCTGGGAATGGGACATGAGCGGCGCGTCCAAGCACTGGCGGTTCACTCACAACTTCATGCACCACAAGTACACCAACATCCTCGGCATGGACGACGACGTCGGCTACGGAGTGATCCGGGTGACGCGCGACCAGAAGTGGAAGCCGGCCAACCTCTACGGCAACCTGCTGTTCAACACGCTGCTGGCGATCGGCTTCGAGTGGGGCGTCGGACTGCAGCACCTCGAGCTCGGCAAGATCTTCAAGGGCCGCGACGACCGGCAGGCCACGCTGGGACGGGTGAAGGAGTTCGGCGTCAAGGCCGGCCACCAGGTGGCCAAGGACTACGTCGCCTACCCCGCGCTCACCTCGCTGTCGCCGGGCGCGAGCTTCATGTCCACCCTGAAGGCCAACGCGGTGGCCAACGTCATCCGCAACGTCTGGGCCAACGCCGTCATCTTCTGCGGTCACTTCCCCGACGGCGCAGAGAAATTCACCAAGACCGACATGGTCGGCGAGTCGCGGGGGCAGTGGTACCTGCGGCAGATGCTGGGCAGCGCGAACTTCGAGAACGGCCCCGTGCTGCGCTTCATGAGCGGCAACCTGTGCTACCAGATCGAGCACCACCTGTACCCGGACATCTGCAGCAACCGGCTGCACGAGATCTCGTTCCGGGTGCGCGAGATCTGCGACAAGTACGACCTGCCCTACACCACGGGATCGTTCCTGCTGCAGTACGGCAAGTCGTGGCGCACCATCGCCAAACTGTCCCTGCCGGACCGGTTCCTGAAGGACACCCGCGACGACGCACCCGAGACGCGCAGCGAGCGGATGTTCGACGAACTGGAGCCCCACGAGCGGCGCGGCCTCAAGTCGGCCATCGCCGCGGTGCGAGCCCGGCGCCGCGCCAAGCGGGAGCAGAAGGCGATCGACGCCGCGGTTCGCGAGCAGCGCGACGACCTCGCAGCATGACGCTTTGAGGCTGCGTCGAGGACGGGTTCCGCTTTCCCGTCCTCGACGCAGTCCCAGTTTCCGGGGGCCCAGCGGGTCAGCCCGGCACGTAGTCGAAGGTGTCCGGATTCGGTCCGAAACGACCTTCCTCGCCCCTGTCCAGCGCCGAGATCGCGTCGAAATGCTCGGCACCGAGCTCGAAGTCGAACAGCGCGAAATTGTCCTTGATGCGTTGCAGCGTCACCGATTTCGGGAACACGATGTCGCCGCGCTGAATGTGCCAGCGCAACACCACCTGGGCCGGTGACTTGTCTGTCGCCTCGGCGACACGGGTGACGACCGCGTCGTCGAGCACCCTGCCCTGGGCGATCGGTGACCACGCCTCGGTCGCGATGCCGTGCTCGCGGCCGTAGGCGCGCACCTCGTTGTTGCCGAAGTACGGGTGCACTTCGATCTGGTTCACCGCGGGCACCGTCTCGGTCTCGTCGGCGAGGCGCTGCAGATGGGCAACCTGGAAGTTCGACACCCCGATGCTGCGGGCCCTGCCGTCTTTCTTGAACTCCTCCAACGTTTTCCACGTCGACACGAAGTCGCCGCCATAGAGCGTGGGAAGCGGCCAGTGGATCAGGAACAGGTCGACGTACTCGAAGCCGAGGGCGGCCAGCGTGCGGTCGAACGCCCGGCGCGCGTCGTCGGGCTTGTGGAACGAGTTGTTGAGCTTGCTGGTGACGTACACCTCGGCGCGGTCGATGCCGGAGTCGCGGACACCGTCCCCGACACCTTTTTCGTTCTCGTACATCTCGGCGGTGTCGATGTGGCGGTAGCCGATGTCCAGCGCCGTCTTCACCGCCGCGGCGGTCTCCTCGGGCGGGATCTGGAAGACACCGAAGCCCAACTGGGGAATTCGCGTGCCGTCGTTCAGTTCGATCGTGGGTACCGTACTCACAGTGTGATCCTCCTTCGGGGTCAGCGTGCCCGATGGGCACCCGCGGCAAACCCGCTCGTCATCAGCATGCCCTCGGCACAACACACACGCATCCGCTCAGCCTTCCCGCATCGCCGTGAGCAGTCGTCGCGCCGCGCTGACCCGTCCGGCCGCCGGTCCGGTCAACGCGTCGAGCGCGCATTCCGGGTCCGCGGGCGGCCCCATGTGGCCACAGCCCCGCGGGCAGTCGGCGATCGCCTCGGCCAGGTCGGAGAAGGCCATCATCACGTCGTCGGCTGCGATGTGCGCAAGCCCGAACGACCGGATGCCCGGCGTGTCGATCACCCAGCCGCCGAACTTCAGGGGCAGCGCCACCGACTGCGTGGAGGTGTGCCTGCCCTTGCCGACGTCGGTCACCGTGCCGATCGCCCGTTCCGCTTCGGGCACAAGGCGGTTCACCAGAGTGGACTTGCCCACCCCGGAATGGCCGAGCAGGGCGGTGACCTTGCCCGCCAGCAGGGCGCCGACCTCGTCTATGCCGTCGCCGCGGCCGGCGGTGACGATCGTCAGGTCGAGGTCGGCGAACTGCGCGGTGAACGGCTCCGCCGGTGCGAGATCGGACTTCGTCAGGCACAGGATCGGCACCAGCCCGCCGGCATACGCGGCGATCAACGCCCGCTCGACCAGGCCGGCCCGCGGCGGCGGATCCGCCAGCGCCACCACGATCAGCAGCTGGTCGGCGTTGGCGACGAAGACGCGCTCGGTCGGGTCGGTGTCATCGGCGGTGCGGCGCAACACCGTTCGGCGTGGCCCGCGACGCACGATGCGCGCCAGCGTGTCGGTGCGGCCGGAGAGGTCGCCGACGATGTCGACGTCGTCACCGACGACGATCGGGGTGCGGCCCAGCTCCCTGGCCCGCATCGCGGTCACCCGGCGGGCCGGGTCGCGGCCGAGGACGCAGCCCCAGCGGCCGCGGTCGACGGTGACCACCATGGCTTCCTGCGCGTCGGCGTGCTCGGGTCGTGTCTTGGTCCGCGGCCGCGAGCCCCTGCCGGGCCGCACCCGGACATCGGTCTCGTCGTATTCGCGTGGACTCAAGCCTGGACCCTCTACAGCTCGTCCGCCTGGCCCGCCAGCATGTCCGCCCACAACTGCGGGAACTCGGGCATCGTCTTGGCCGTGGTGGCGATGTCTTCGACCTCGACACCGGCGACCCGGAGCCCGACGATCGCGCCCGCGGTGGCCATCCGGTGATCGGCGTAGGACCGCCACACACCGGCGTGCAGCGGTTGCGCGGTGATGGTCAGCCCGTCCGGGGTCTCCTCGCACTGCCCGCCGAGGCGGTTGAGTTCGGCGGACAGCGCGGCCAACCGGTCGGTTTCATGGCCGCGCAGATGGGCGATTCCCCGCAGCTGCGACACCGAACCAGGGGTGGCCAGGGCCGCCATCGCAGCCACCGACGGCGCGAGTTCGCCGACCTCGCGCAGGTCGACGTCGATACCGTCGTAGCTTGTCGCGCCCTGCACCTCCAGGTAGGAATCACCCTGGCGCACAACCACACCCAGCTTCTTCAGGATGGAGAGGATGGTGTCGGCCGGCTGGGTGCTCACCGGCGGCCATCCGGTGACGCGGACCGCTCCGCCGCTGACCACGGCGGCGGCCAGGAACGGCACCGAGTTCGACAGGTCGGGTTCGACGGACCAGTGTCGGGCCGCGACCGGCCCGGGAGCGACGTGCCACCGGTCGGGCGCGGTGTCGTCGACCTCGACGCCTGCGTCGCGCAGCATCGACACCGTCATGGCGACGTGCGGTGCCGAGGGCACCGGCCCGCCGGTGTGCACGATCGTCAACCCCTCCGTGAACGCCGCGCCCGAGAGCAGCAGCCCGGAGACGAACTGTGAGGATCCCGACGCGTCGATCTCGACGGTGCCGCCGCGCACCGACCCGCCGCCCCGGACGTTGAAGGGCAGGCCGTCACCCTCGACGGTGACGCCGAGGCCGCGCAGCCCGTCGAGCAGCGGTGCGATCGGGCGGGTGCGCGCCTGCTCGTCGCCGTCGAAGGTGACCGTCTCGCTGCTCAGCGCGGCCACCGGCGGCACGAACCGCAGCACGGTTCCGGCCAGCCCGCAATCGATCCGCACGCCCGGTTCCGGGGCGAGGGCGCCGCTGATGGTCAACTCGGTGTCGTCACTGTCGGCAGCCTGCACGCTCAGGCCGAGGGCCTGCAGCGCGCCGATCATCAGGTCGGTGTCGCGGCTGCGCAGGGCCCCGCTGACCGTCGAAGGGCCCTGGGGGACGGCCAGCGCCGCGAGGATCAGCACCCGGTTGGTCTGTGACTTCGACCCGGGCACGGTGACCGTCGCATGGACGGGGGTTGCGGTCGACGGGGCCGGCCAGGTGCTCACGGGTTCCCATTCTTGCCTGTCGAGGAAACCGGGGTGTCGCCGGTGTCTGCCACCATGGAAACCATGTGCGGGCGATTCGCGGTGACCACCGATCCGGCGCTGCTGGCCGAGAAGATCAAGGCGCTCGATGAAACAGCGGCGGGTGGCTCGCCTGCGCCGAACTACAACGTGGCGCCGACGACCACCGTGAGCACGGTGGTCACCCGCCACACCGAACCCGAGGACGAGCCGACGCGCCGGGTGCGGCTGATGCGGTGGGGGCTGGTGCCGGTGTGGGCCAAGACCGTCGAGGGAGGGGCCCCGGACACGAAGGGGCCGCTGCTGATCAACGCCCGATCCGACAAGGTGACCACCTCGCCGGCGTTCCGCACGTCGATCAAGGGCAAGCGCTGCCTGGTGCCGATGGACGGCTGGTACGAGTGGCGCGGGCAGAAGGGCGCGAAGACGCCGTTCTACATGTACGCAGGCGACGGCGAACCGCTGTTCATGGCCGGCCTGTGGTCGACGTGGCGGCCCAAGGACGCTCCCAAGGACGCGGCACCGCTGCTGAGCTGCACCATCATCACCACCGACGCGGCCGGCCCGCTGTCCGACATCCACGACCGGATGCCGCTGACGATCAGCGAGCGCGACTGGGACCGCTGGCTGGACCCCGACGCCCCGGTCGACGAAGGTCTGTTGCGCGGGCACGGCGACCTCGACCGCATCGAGATCCGCGAGGTGTCGCGCCTGGTGAACAGCGTCCGCAACAACGGGCCGGAGTTGATCGAGCCGGCAGAGCCGCAAGCCGAGCAGGGGTCGCTGCTGTGAGCGGTCAGCGCCGGGTGGCCGTCACCACCGCGTAGGGGGTGTCGAAGCCGACCCGCCCGCGGTCGTCGACGTGGCGGCGCATCGCCTCGTCGAACGCGGCGATCAGCTGGCCACGCTGTGGATCGGGCACCCGTGCGAGGACGTCCACGTGCGCCGGTGACTCGTCGGTCACGAACCGCATCGCCGCGGCGTGTGAGTCGAATTCCCATGTGTGCGTGCCTGATTGGAATGTGACGTCCACGAACTCGGCGGCGAGGCGTGCCGCGGCGATGTCCGGGTCACCCCACTCGTCGGGTCGGTAGCCGGAGCCCGGCGGCACCCCGAGCACCGCGACGATGGGGTCGAGGAACGGGTTGTCGTCGGTGCGCACCCAGGTGGAGAACGCCAGTGTGCCGCCCGGGGCCAGCAGTCGGGCGATCTCGGCGACCTGGGCGGTCGGTTCCACGAACACGATGCCCATGTTGGAGACCGCGGCATCGAAGGCGGCGTCGGGCAGTCCGGTGGCGGACGCATCGGCGGCCACCCAGGTCACCGACCCGCCGCCGTCTTTCTGCGCGCCGAGCGCCATCAACGCCGGGGTGATGTCGACTCCGGTCACCCGCGCGCCGCGGGCGACAGCCGCCAGCGCGGCGTTGCCGGTGCCGCAGGCGAGGTCGACCAGCGTCGCGTCGCGCAGCGGCCGCCGCTGTTGCAGAGCGTCGACCACTTCCTCGGCGATGGGGGCGATACGGCGGGCAACGGACTCGTAGCGCCCGGCAGCCCAGATCGTCGGCGATGACACCACCTCAGCGTGCCACGATGACGGAGTGAACGGTGGCCCTGGTTCCGCGAACGTGCATTCCCTGCTGCTGTCATCGCGTTGGCGCTACAAGGAATGCACGTTCGCGGACGAACCGTCTCAGGGCTGGGTGTAGCCCGGCGGGTTGGCGCCCTCCACCCAGAAGTCCACGCCCAGATCCGAACCGGGGACGCAGTCGTACACCGAAAGGTCGGTGACGCCCGCTTCCAGCAGCACGTCCTCACACAGCAGCGTGTTGCCGGTGAAGCCCGCGGGTTTGGTCAGCACCGCGTAAGCGGCGTCGGAGTACACCTCGGGCTTGCGCGAGCGGGCCATCGACTCGTCGCCGCCGAGCAGGTTCTGCACCGCGGCGGTGGCTATCATGGTGCGCGGCCACAGCGTGTTGGAGGCGATCCCCGCTTCTCGCATCTCTTCGGCAATACCCAACGCGCACAACGTCATACCGAACTTCGCCATCATGTACGGCGTGGGCCGCAGCCACTTTGACTCCAGCAGGATCGGCGGCGACAGCGTCAGGATGTGGGGGTTGTCCCGGCCCTTCATGTGCGGGATGCAGGCCTGCGACACCGCGTAGGTGCCCCGCACCTGGATGCCGTTCATCAGGTCGAAGCGCTTGAGCGGCACCTCCTCGATGGAGCCGAGGTTGATCGCCGAGGCGTTGTTCACGCAGATGTCGATGCCGCCGAACTGCTCGACGGTCTTGGCGACCGCGGCGGCCACCGAGTCGCCGTCGCGGACATCGCCGACGATCGGCAGCGCCTGGCCGCCGACCTCCTCGATCTCCTTGGCCGCGGTGTAGACGGTGCCGGGCAGCTTCGGATGGGGTTCGGCGGTCTTGGCGACCAGCGCGATGTTGGCGCCGTCGGCCGCGACCCGCTTGGCGATCGCCAGCCCGATACCGCGACTGGCGCCGGAGATGAACATGGTCTTTCCCGCGAGTGACATGGCTTCACCCTAGACAGCCCGGATGTCCGCGGTCACCGCGTTGGTGAGGGTGATCAGATCCGCGGGCGCCAGCGAGACGTCCCAGCCGCGCTTGCCTGCGCTGCACAGCACCCGGTCCCACTGCAACGCCGAGGCGTCGACGACGGTCGGCAGCGGCCTGCGCTGGCCCAGCGGGGAGATACCGCCGACCACGTATCCGGTCGAACGCTGGGCTGCCGCCGGATCGGCCATCGTGGCCTTGGGCACGTCGAGCGCGGCCGCGGCGGCTTTCAGCGACAGCTTCGCCGGCACCGGCAGCACCGCCACACCCAACCCGGTGGGCAGTGCGACGACCAGCGTCTTGAAGATCTGGTCGGGGGACAGCCCGCCGGCCTGCGCGAGCTGGTTCACCGCCTCCTCGCCGAACGAATCGCTGCGGGGGTCGTGGTGGTACTGCACGACGGTGTGCGGCACACCCGCGGCCAGCAGAGCCGCGATCGCCGGTGTTGCTGCCCGCGCCACCGGCACAGACTAGCGCCACTGAGCAGGGCGGTCGGGGAACAAGAGGCCCCGTCGGTGCTGTTGTTGACGACAGCTGTAGCAGGCGCGTAGCCGAGCAGAGAAACTAGTCGGCCGCAACCTCTAGGATCGGCGGAAGGGGATTGATGGTGCCAGCGTTGGCCCTGGAGGCCCCGACGCGTCCGGTGGATCTGCCGGACCTGTTTGGCGGCGCCGCTACAGAAGGGACGGTGTTCCCCACGATGACCGACACCGATGGGTTGGCTTCCGAGGCGACCCTCGCGACAGAGCTCGACCCCGAGCTGGCCAAGCCGGTGGAGACGGATGCGGAATTGACGGCCCGGTTCGAGCGGGACGCGATTCCCCTGCTCGATCAGCTCTACGGCGGTGCGCTGCGGATGACGCGCAATCCCGCCGATGCCGAGGACCTGCTGCAGGAGACGATGGTCAAGGCCTATTCGGGTTTCCGTTCGTTCCGTGAGGGGACGAACCTCAAGGCGTGGCTGTACCGCATCCTGACCAACACCTACATCAACAGCTACCGCAAGAAGCAGCGCCAGCCTGCGGAGTATCCGACCGAGGAGATCACCGACTGGCAGTTGGCCGCCAATGCGGAACACTCCTCGACAGGGCTGCGCTCGGCCGAGGTCGAGGCGTTGGAGTCGATGCCCGACAGTGAGATCAAGGAAGCGTTGCAAGCGCTGCCCGAAGACTTTCGGATGGCGGTGTACTACGCCGACGTCGAAGGCTTCCCGTACAAGGAGATCGCCGAAATCATGGACACACCGATTGGGACGGTGATGTCGCGGTTGCACCGCGGCAGGCGCCAGCTTCGTGAGTTGTTGGCCGGTGTGGCCCGTGACCGCGGATACATCCGGGGTGCGAAGTTCGACGCGCCGGAGGAGGTTTCGTCATGAGTGGCGCCGATTCGAGTGCAGGCCAGGACACGTCGGGGAACGACGAGCGCTGGACTCCGCCGGTGGGCCCGGTGGACCCGGAACATCCCGAGTGCGCGGCCGTCATCGCCGAGGTATGGACGCTGCTCGACGGCGAATGCACCGTCGAAACTCGTGACAAACTGCGCCAGCACCTCGAGGAGTGCCCGACGTGCCTGCGCCACTACGGCATCGAGGAGCGCGTCAAGAACCTGATCGCCACCAAGTGCAGCGGCGAGCGCGCCCCCGAGGGACTGCGCGAGCGGCTGCGCATCCAGATCAGCCGCACCACGATCATCCGCGGTTAGCGCACTGCTTTCGAACCGCAGTTGGGCCGCTTGCCGTGGTTGGCCTTCGTGTGCTTGCGGTCGCGCTTCTTCCGGCCACGCTTGGCCATGGTGTACCTCCAAGTAGTCGGTGGGTTGTCAGCCCGCACGGGCGAGAACGTTGAACCCATTGTCGCATGCCGCACCGACACCGTTTTCACCGTGGGCCGGGGGGCGGTGGTAGCGAAGCCACGCGCGATCCGCCGCCGCTCCGAGCTTTGGCCGCCGGTGTGGTTCGATAGGACCCGACAAGCACCAGCGGTTGAGTTGAGTGGGGTGAAGATGGCCGAGGACGTTCGCGCGGAGATCGTGGCCAGTGTGCTCGAGGTCGTGGTTCACGAGGGCGATCAGATCGGTGAAGGCGACACCCTGGTGCTGCTCGAGTCGATGAAGATGGAAATCCCCGTGCTCGCCGAGGTCGCAGGGACCGTCAGCAAGGTGAGCGTGTCCGTGGGCGACGTCATCCAGGCCGGCGATCTCATCGCGGTCATCAGCTGACCCGTCCGTTGGCCCGGATCGACCCAGACGTCGCGAACGACCCCGTTGCCGCGGAGACTGTAGGCCGCCGTGTCCACCCTCGGTGAGCTGCTCGCCGAACACACCGTCCTCCCCGGCAGCGCCGTCGATCACCTGCACGCCGTCGTGGGCGAGTGGCAGCTGCTGGCCGACCTCTCGTTCGCCGACTACCTGATGTGGGTGCGTCGCGACGACGGGCGGGTGGTCTGCGTCGCCCAGGTGCGACCCAACACGGCGTCGACGGTGCTTCTGGCCGACGCCGTCGGAACTCTCGCCGTCAGCGAGGACGTCCCCATCGTCGCCGCCGCCTTCGAGTCCGGCGTCATCGGCCGTGCCACGGTCGAGGGACAGAGCGGATCGCCCGGCCTGAACGTCGAGGCCGTGCCGGTGCGTCACGGCAACCACGTCGTCGCGGTGCTCACCCATCAGACGTCGCTGGCGCCGCGCCAGGCAAGCCCGCTGGAGGCCGCGTACGTCGACTGCGCCGGCGACCTGCTGCTCATGCTGTCCGAAGGCACGTTCCCCAACGTCGGTGACCTGGCCATGTCGCGATCGAGCCCCCGCGTGGGAGACGGCTTCATCCGGCTCGACGAGACCGGCGTGGTGACCTACGCCAGCCCCAACGCCATCTCGGCGTATCACCGGATGGGCCTGGCGGCCGAACTCGAGGGCCACAACCTCGTCGCCGTGACCCGCCCGCTGATCTCCGATCCCTTCGAGGCTCAGGAGCTGGCCAACCACGTCCGGGATTCGCTGGCCGGCGGGTCCAGCATGCGGATGGAGGTCGACGCAGGTGGTGCCGCGGTCCTGCTGCGCACCCTGCCGCTGGAAGTGCACGGCGCCACGGTCGGAGCCGCGGTGTTGATCCGTGACGTCACCGAGGTCAAGCGCCGCGACCGGGCGCTGCTGTCGAAGGACGCCACGATCCGCGAGATCCACCACCGCGTCAAGAACAACCTGCAGACGGTCGCGGCGCTGTTGCGCCTGCAGGCGCGCCGCACCACCAACGCCGAGGGCCGTGAGGCGCTGATCGAATCGGTGCGCCGGGTCTCCTCGATCGCGCTGGTGCACGACGCCCTGTCGATGTCGGTGGACGAAGAGGTCAACCTCGACGAGGTCGTCGACCGGATTCTGCCGATCATGAACGACGTCGCGACCGTCGACGCCCCGATCCGGATCAACCGGGAGGGGGAGCTGGGTGTGCTGGACGCCGACCGAGCCACCGCCCTGATCATGGTGATCACCGAGCTGGTCCAGAACGCGATCGAGCATGCCTTCGACGCCACCACCTCACGGGGCTGCGTCACGATCCGTGCGGAACGTTCCGCCCGCTGGCTCGACGTCGTCGTCCACGACGACGGGCGCGGGCTTCCCGACGGATTCAGCCTGGAGAAATCCGACCGTCTCGGACTGCAGATCGTGCGCACGCTGGTGTCGGCGGAACTCGACGGATCGCTGGGCATGCACGACCTCGCGGCGGGCGGCACCGATGTGATCCTGCGGGTGCCGATCGGCAGGCGCGGCCGTACAAGCCAATACTGACGGTTGCTCGAAATGGCGGAAAATGCCGAATTCGCCCCAATTGAATTCACATAGTTACGGCCCCGACTTTCGTCGGGGCCGTAACTATGTCTGCTTGGGGAAGGGGTTAGACGCCGCTGCGCGCCTTCGTGCGGGCGTTGCGGCGCTTGAGCGCGCGACGCTCGTCCTCGCTCATGGCACCCCACACGCCGGCGTCCTGACCCGACTCCAACGCCCAGCTCAGGCACTCCGCGGTGACCGGGCAGCGGTTGCAGACGAGCTTCGCGTCAGCGATCTGGGCAAGGGCCGGACCGCTGTTTCCCACGGGGAAGAACAGTTCCGGATCCTCGTCGCGACAGACCGCCTTGTGGCGCCAATCCATGGGTCCAACTCCTTTTCATGTGCGCGACAGAGCGCACGAGATTTACTTCGGCTGTTAACGCAAGCGCCCCAAATGTTTCTGCGCTGTTGCATCCGATGCTTTCACAGGCTGAACAGATGTCAATAGAACTTCGTTAACTCGTGGGCAATGTCACTAGCGAGGTCCGTTACCGAATGCCTAACTCCGTTGTACTACACTCAATCCACCTGCGCCCTAAATCCCGCATGTGAACTGAGTTTCACAGCGGATTCGTGCTGGTCAGAGCGATCAATCAGTCGCCGACCGGGGGCGGCGCGACCACCGCGAGCGCATCGGCAACGGCGGTGAACTTCATCTGTTCGCGCAGCCCGACATAGTCACCGTCGATCTGGCAGGCGACCGGCGTGTCACTGGTCACCCTCAGCCAGTCGAGGTCGTCGTCGCGGATCAGGTGCTTGGCTTCGAGGCGCGGGGTGCGCGCCAGCATCTGCCGGACCACCCGCAGGTTGGCCCACACGTTCATGCTCGTGATCGCGAACACACCAAGACCCGTCTCGAACGTGGTGCCGGGGTTCGTCCACACAGGGCGCCTGTTGGCGTAGGTCCAGGGGCTGGAGTTCGAGACGAAGGCGAAGTGCACACCGGGGACCGGGTCGCGTCCGGGCAGGTGCAGCGTCAGCGACGGCTCCCTGCGCGCGTTGGCCAGCATCTCGCGGACCGCGACGCGGATATAACGCGAGGCCGTGACCTTGCGGCCCTTCGCCCGCTGCGCTTCCACCGCGGCGACGACGTCGCCGTCGACACCCATGCCGGCGGTGAACACCCCCCACCGCTCCTGGCAATCCATCAGGCCGATGCGCCGCCAGGTCTTGGTCCGCCGGTACTCGCCGAGCAGGTCGACGAGCTGGTTGGTCGCCTCGGTGGGGTCGGGGCTGATCCCCAGCGCGCGGGCGAATACGTTGGCCGCTCCGCCGGGCACGACACCCACCGCGGGGCCGGCGCTGCCGGGGCCCAGCTCGCCGAGGATCCCGTTGACCACCTCGTTCACCGTGCCGTCGCCGCCGTGCACGATGAGCACGTCGACCCCGCCGCGGGCGGCCTGCTGCGCGATCTCGACGGCGTGGCCCCGGTGATCGGTGTGCACCACGCTCAGCTTCACCCGGCTCTCCAGGGCGTGCGCCAGCAGATCGCGGCCCGCAGGCGTCGTCGAGGTCGCATTCGGGTTCACGATCAGCACGGCGCGCACGAGGGGTGAGCCTAACGGGGTGCTGGGCGCCCCGGTGGACGCGACGGGTGGCCGGGTGCGTGACCAGGCGAGTCCCCGACAGTGCCTCTCCGGTCTGGAGGAGATTCGCCGGTACCGTATGACGGTGACCGAACGCCGACTGCTACTCGTCAACGGGCCGAACCTGAACCTGCTCGGCACCCGGCAGCCCGACGTGTACGGCTCCACCACGCTGGCGCAGATCGAAGCGCGCGTCGCGGATGTGGCCGCCGAGTCGGGGCTCGTCACCCGGGCCGTGCAGAGCAATCACGAGGGCGAACTGATCGACGCGATCCACGCAGCGCGTGCCGACTGCGCGGGCATCGTGATCAACCCCGCCGCCTTCAGCCACACGTCCGTGGCGATCGCCGACGCGCTGCGCTCGGTCGGACTGCCGGTCGCCGAGGTGCACCTGAGCAACATCCACGCCCGGGAAGAGTTCCGGCACCACTCGTACGTGTCCGCCGTCGCCGACATGGTCGTGGCCGGTGCGGGTCCGCTGGGCTACGAGATGGCGGTGCGGTACCTGGCGGGCAGGCTGTCGCAGTGACGCCCCGTGCGGTGCGCGCGGCCGGCGTCATCACCGCGCTGCAGGGGACCCTCGCGCTCGTGACGGCAATCGCGCTCACGGTGCGCGAACTCGCCGGTCACAGAGAGGCGGCGATCAGCGGATACGGCACGGCGGCGTGGTTCGCGATCATGGGATCGGGAGTGCTGGCGGCGGGCTGGGCGCTGTGGACCGGTCGGCGGTGGGGGCGCGGTGTCGCGGTGTTCGCCAACCTGCTGCTGCTCGGCGTCGCCTGGTACGTGTTCAGCTCGGGCCAGTTGCGCTACGCGGTGCTCGTCGCGCTGGTCTCGGTGGCCGTGCTCGCGCTGCTGTTCAGCCCGTCATCGGTGCACTGGCTGAGTCAGGACTCGCGCGCGAGATCCGACAGCTCCGAACCGGACACCCGGTAGGTGATCCACTCGCTCTGCGGCCGGCCTCCGACGCTGTCGTAGAGCGCGATCGCGTTGACGTTCCAGTCCAGCACCGCCCAGCTGAGCCGCGAGTAGCCCTGATCCACGCATTCGCGGGCCAGCGTCGCGAGCAGCTTGCGGGCCAGGCCGCGCCTGCGGAACTGCGGGCGCACGAACAGATCCTCGAGATAGATGCCGGCCACGCCGTCCCAGGTCGAAAAGTTCAAGAACCACAGCGCCACGGCGGCCGCTCGGCCGTCCACCTCTGCCAGGTGGCCGTACACCACGGGATGGGGACCGAAAAGCGCGTCCCGCAGCTGGTTTTCGGTCACGGTGCAATCGGCGGCCGCGCGTTCGAACCCGGCGAGTTCATGGATCATCGCGGTCAACTCGGGCTCGTCGCCCGGACGGACGGCGCGGATGATCTCACTCACGGCTCGACTCCCAACGCCGACAGGATCGTTCTGAATTTCGCTGTGGTTTCGTCGACTTCGTCGTCGGGATCGGATTCGGCGACGATGCCGCCACCGGAGTGCGCGTCGGCGGTGCGGCGGTCGGCGGACAGTTGCGCACAGCGGATCGACACCACCCAGCGGCCGTCGCCGCGCTGATCGCACCAGCCCACCGCGCCTGCGTAGAAACCACGGTCACCTTCGAGCTCGTCGATCAGCGCGGTGGCGGGGCCGGTGGGGGAGCCGCCGACCGCGGGGGTGGGGTGCAGTGCGATGGCCAGATCCAGTGCGGTGGTTGATCTTTCGCGCAGCGACCCGGAGATGGGGGTGTACAGGTGCCAGACCGCCGCGGTCCTGGTCAGCTGCGGGTGCTCGGCGATGCGCAGTTCGGTGCACAGCGGCTCGAGGGTTTCGCGGAGGGCGTCGACGACGAGTTGATGCTCGTGGCGGTCCTTGGCCGACTCGGCGAGTGCGGCGCCGCTGGCGGCGTCGGCGTCGGGGTCGGGCAGCCGCGGGGCGGATCCGGCGAACGGGCGGCACGTCACCTGCTGGCCGCGGCGGTCGACCAGCAGTTCGGGGCTGGCGCCGACCAGTGCGGTGCCCGAGTATCCGTCGCCGGCCGCCGACAGGTCGACGAGGTACGCACTGGCCTGCGCGTCGTTGGCGACGAGCCGGTACAGCACCGTCCTGGCGTCGAGTGGGCCGTCGGCGGCCACCCGCAGCGCACGCGCCAGCACGACCTTCTGCAGCTCAGCGGCCGGGTCGCGCAGTCGGGTCAGCGCCGCGGCGACACGTCCGCGGTGCTCGTCGGCGGCCGGTATGGTCTCGACGATCCGCGCGGTGGCCAGTTCACGGACGGGCCATGCGGGCAGCGAGTCGGTGAATGCCACCGACTGCGGGCGGATCAGTGCGGCCGGCTTGGAGAGGTCGAAAGGCAACGCGCCCAGGATGATCGGCGTGCTGTGCGAAGCCAGCGCGGCCCGCGCATCGGCGATCCGGGGGAACGCGGTGTGGATGCCCTCGGCGGTGACGACACCGTCCGGGCCGGTGAGGACGAACGTCGGTTCGCGGGTCACGCCGGTGCGGTCGGCTCAGGGTGGCCCGTCAGCCCCAGCGCGGTCAGTTGACGCACCCCGTGTTCGAAACCGCACACGGCGATGGACACCGCGGGCATCGCGAACCGGATGCCTTCGTAGACGGGCTGCTCGATCCAGCGGGTGATCACCGCGCGGGAGAAGTGGCCGTGCCCGACGAACACCACGTCGCGCGACTGCATGTGCTCGAGCGCCAACGCGATCGCCCGGTCGGCACGGTCGCAGACCTGCGCCGACGTCTCGCCGCCCGGACATCCGTGCGTCCACACCAGCCAGTTCGGCACCGCCCTGCGGATCTCGACGGTGGTGGTTCCCTCGTAGTCCCCGTAATCCCATTCGCTGATCAGCGGATTGACGTCGTCGACGGTCAACCCGGCCAGTTCGGCGGTGATTTTCGCGCGCTTGCGCGGACTGCAGACGACGTAGGGGTCGTCCAACCGCAACTGCCGCAACGTCTCGGCCGCCGCCTCGGCCTGACCGCGACCCCGGTCGGTGAGCTCCAACTCGGTGCGGCTGGTGTGCCTGCCCGACTTCGACCACTCCGTTTCACCATGTCGGAGCAGGATCAGCCGATGCTGCAGAAGGGCCACAGTGTCCGATTGTGCCGCACGCTGCTTCACCACACACGCGCGCATGACAGGATGGTCGGTGTGACGCGGGTACTTGCGGTCGCCAATCAAAAGGGTGGGGTCGCCAAAACGACGACGGTGGCGTCGCTGGGTGCGGCGATGGTGGAACTGGGGAAGCGGGTGCTGCTCGTCGACCTCGATCCCCAGGGTTGTCTGACGTTCTCGCTGGGCCAGGATCCCGACAAGCTCGCGGTCTCGATCCACGAGGTGCTGCTCGGCGATGTCGAGCCCGATACGGCGCTGGTCGAGACGTCGGAGGGAATGACGTTGCTGCCCGCCAATATCGACCTGGCGGGTGCCGAGGCCATGCTGCTGATGCGCGCGGGCCGAGAGTACGCCCTCAAGCGGGCGCTGGCCAAGGTCTCCGGAGACTTCGACGTCGTGATCATCGACTGTCCACCGTCGCTGGGGGTGCTGACGCTCAACGGCCTGACCGCCGCGGACGACGTGATCGTTCCGCTGCAGTGCGAGACGCTCGCCCACCGCGGCGTGGGTCAGTTCCTGCGCACCATCACCGACGTCCAGCAGATCACCAACGCCGACCTGTCCCTGCTCGGCGCGCTGCCGACGCTGTACGACTCGCGCACCACCCACAGCCGTGACGTGCTGCTCGACGTCGCCGACCGCTACAACCTGCCGGTGCTGTCGCCGCCGATCCCACGCACCGTGCGGTTCGCCGAGGCCACCGCATCCGGCTCGTCGGTGCTGACGGGCCGCAAGAACAAGGGCGCGGTCGCCTACCGGGAACTCGCGGGTGCGCTGCTCAAGCACTGGAAGAACGGCAAGGCCCTGGCTACCTTCACGCCCGAGGTGTGATCGTCGGGCTCCTCAGGCCCCGAGCGCGACCAGCTCGTCGCCCCGCTGCTCCAGCAACACGGAACCCGCCACACCGGGCACCACGGGCCCGTTGACGGCCGGACGCTGCACCGGGATATGGCGGTCGCCCACCCCCGTCGCCGGATCGAAGACGTCGTAGCCGCTGCTGACGGGCACCATCAACCGCCCCGCCATGATCGCCGCCGGACCGACGGGGGCGTTGTCGCCCGCCGCCGCGACGGTGTACTTGTACTGAAGGTTGTTGGCGGAGAACACCATCAGGCTGTCGCCGGTCCACCACGTGACGAGGTCGCCCACCCGTGACGCGGTGGCCTCGGGAGCGGGCGCCCTCGGGACCACGGTGCTGGCGATGACCGAGCCGGTCTCGTCGACGATGTCGACCCGCGGTTTCGGCGTGGGGATGTACACCGCGGTCGTCGTGTCCGTCACCGCCACCACGCGGGCATCGCTGCCGCCGCTGACACCGGTCTGCTGCACGTACTTCAGCTCCGGGGTGTCCTCCTCGTCGGAGGGACGCAGCAGCGTCAGGCGCAGATCGGCCTGGTTCTCACAGGCCTCGAGCACCGACACCGCGCTGGAGCTCGCCGCCGCCGAGGTCAGCCGGCACAACGGCGTCTTCGGCGTGCCCGGCTTGATGGGCGCATCCAGCGCACCGTAACTGAGCATCCGCACCATGTCGGAGCGCCACATCTCCAGCCGGGTGTCCCCGGCCGACAAGACCGTGGTGCCGTCGCCCGAGAGGGTGACCTCACGGTCGGAGTAACTGGTGCGGGATGGACCGCGCACCCCGGTCTTGGCGTCCACCGTGCTGACCTGGCCGCAGCCGCGCACGTCCGGGTAGACCGCCACCGCGTAGCTGTACACCCAGGTGACTCCGCAGAGATCGAGGTCGCGGGCGTAGCTCCAGAGCGTGTCGCCGGTGGCGGGATCATGGCCTTGGATTTCGCGACCCGATCCGGTCACCACGGCACCCGCGACCACCAGGGGTTGGCTGGTCTCGGGACTCGGCGCGCTCCACAACTGCTTCAGCGAGCCCGGCACCGCGGCGGCGGGTTTCAGGCTGGGGACAGGGGTGGCGGCGGGCACGCTGATGGTGGCTCTCGCGTCGCTCGTCCACCAGACGACGGCCGCGACGAGCGCGACCACGCCGGCGATCGCCGCAGCAGCCACCATGTCCGCCCGCGTCCGGCGTTCGGGTTTGACCATCGCGTGCGCGGGTGCCGGCTAGCTGGGGCCTGCGGCAGCAGCCTTACTGGGGCGACGCCGGCGGCGCCTGCGTCCCGGCCGCGCGCCCTCGGACGTCACGTCGCCCGACGTGCCGTCGCCGTCTGCGGGCGTGTCCTGCTCGGCCGCGACGGGATGACCGTCGTGGTGGGCACCGCCGGTCTTGCCGCCGCGGGTGCGCTGGCGGGTCCTGGTGCTGCGCCGTGCGGGCTTGTCCTCACGGTCCTCGGTGCGCCTCGGCTCCCTCTTCGCGGTGCCGGCGGTCCGGGCGGCGCCGACCTTGCCGGTGGCGTCGGCCGGGATGTCGAGCTCCTCGAACAGGTGCGGCGAGCTCGAGTAGGTCTCGGCGGGGTCGGGTGTTTCCAGACCGAGGGCCTTGTCGATCATCGTCCAGCGGGGCAGCTCGTCCCAGTCGACGAGGGTGACCGCGATACCGGTCTTGCCCGCGCGCCCGGTGCGGCCGATGCGGTGCACGTAGGCCTGCTCGTCCTCGGGGATCTGGTAGTTGATCACGTGCGTGATGTCGTCGATGTCGATGCCGCGGGCGGCCACGTCGGTGGCGACCAGCACGTCGACCTCGCCGGTGCGGAACGACTTGAGCGCCTTCTCCCGCGCGCTCTGGCCCAGGTCGCCGTGAACGGCGCCGACCTGGAAACCGCGCGCGGCGAGTTCGTCGGCGACCTTCTGCGCGGTGCGCTTGGTGCGGGTGAAGATCATGGTGGCGCCGCGGCCGTTGGCCTGCAGGATGCGGGCGACCATCTCGACCTTGTCGAGCGCGTGCGCCCGGTAGGCGAACTGCTCGGTGGTGTCGTGGGTGGCCGACCCTTGAACACCCTCGGCCCGGATGTGGGTGGGCTGGTTCATGAAGGTGCGGGCCAGCGTGATGATCGGATCCGGCATGGTCGCCGAGAACAGCATCGCCTGCCGCTTGGCGGGAATCTGCTTGAGGATCCGCTCGATGTCGGGCAGGAAGCCCAGGTCGAGCATCTCGTCGGCTTCGTCGAGCACCAGCGTCGACAGGCCGCCGAGCTGCAGATGCCCCTGCTGTGCCAGGTCGAGCAGGCGGCCGGGGGTGCCGACGACGACGTCGGCGCCCTTCTGCAGCGACTCGATCTGCGGTTCGTACGGGCGACCGCCGTAGATCGCCACGACCGACAGCGGCCGGCTCTTGCCTTCGTAGTCGGCCGTCAGGTACTTCGACGCGGCGGTCAGGTCGCCGTGGACCTGAATACACAGCTCACGGGTGGGGACGACGATCAGTGCGCGCGGGATGCCGGTGAGCGGGCGCTCGGTGTCGGTGGTGATCTGGTCCAGGAGCGGCACGCCGAAGGCATAGGTCTTGCCCATGCCGGTGCGCGCCTGGCCGATCAGATCGTCGCCGGCAAGGGCCAGCGGCAGGGTGAGTTCCTGGATGGCGAAGGGATGTTCGATGCCGGATTCGGACAGGGCGCGCACGATCTCTTCGCGCACTCCGAGCTCGGCAAACGACGGACTGGTATGGGGGATTACAGGTGTCATGCTGGGGAAACGAAGCCTTTCACAGTCATTCCTCGTGGCGTTCACGCGCGCACGAGTCGTGAAGAGAACTTCGTCGGGCCCTGCGATGAGGAGGCGGGCCGCCGGCGTGCACGCACATTGTCGAGGTGCCTGCGGCGATTGATAGCCCGACGTGACCTGGATCGATCTGTCGACTTTCGCGCCGACACCACCTACATGGTAGCCGGTCGGTTCGCTCATCGGTCACCGCACGGTCGGCGTCTAGAGTTGGGGCCATGAATTCGACGCCGTCTGCGGCTGCTGGTCCTGCCCCTGTGGAGGAGCGAAACGGCCCGGTGGCGTCGGGCGTGTCGGACCAGCATCCCGGCATCGTCGAGCTGTTCGCACTGCTGGCCTACGGCGAGGTCGCGGCGTTCTACCGCCTCACCGAGGAGGCGCGGATGGCGCCGAATCTGCGCGGCCGGATCAACATGGCCAGCATGGCCGCTGCCGAGATGAACCACTACGAGGTGCTGCGCGACGCGCTCGAGCGGCGCGGGGTCGACGTCGTGCCCGCCATGACGAAATACGCGTCGGCACTGGAGAACTACCACCGGCTGACCACTCCGAGCACCTGGCTCGAGGCGCTGGTGAAGACCTACGTCGGTGACGCGCTCGCCGCCGACTTCTATCTCGAGATCGCCGGTTCGATGCCGGACGCGGTCGCCGACGTGGTGCGCTCGGTCCTCTCCGAGACCGGACACTCGCAGTTCGTGGTGGCCGAGGTCCGGGCGGCCGTGACGGCCAGCGACCGCCAGCGTCACCGCCTGGCGCTGTGGTCGCGGCGGCTGCTGGGTGAGGCGATCACCCAGGCTCAGTACGTCCTCGCCGACCACGACGAACTGGTCGACCTGGTGATGTCGGGCGGGGGCCTGTCGCAGATGACGGACTTCTTCGACAAGTTGCAGCACACCCACGGCACCCGGATGCGGGAGCTGGGACTGGCCTGAGCGCTACCGCGTGCAGTTGGTGATCATCGAGTTGTTGTTCTGCGCCGCGATCAGCCCGCCGTTGGCGTCGGTGATGCTGCAGTTGAGCTGACCCGCCACGCTGGTCGCGGTCACCGAGCTCAGCGTGACGCCCGGATCCAGCACCACCGTCTTCGACCAGGGCAGCGCGACGTTCACGTCGGTCACCAGAGCGCCCCGCTGATCGGTGTAGATCACCGTCACCAAGTCGATGAGCTGGCGGTTGCCGGTGACCCGATAGGTGACGGTGCCGGGCGCCGCCGCGGCTGGCGGCGGTGCGCCCTGGGGTGCGGGCAGCAGCGGCGGGGCGGGCTG
>NZ_JACKSH010000026.1 GCF_025821625.1 Mycolicibacterium pyrenivorans | reverse complement strand
CTACGGCCATCACACCGCCAAATCACTGACCTCGATGATCTACCTCATGCTCGGCGGAATCAGCCCGAAACTCCCCACAACAAGGTGAGGAGTCGCATGTATGTTCGATTCGAGGTTGGCGGGGCTGGACAAGCCGGCGTTGATCGCTGCGATCGAGCAGGCCGCGTGCGAGGAGGTTCGGGCCGGGGCGCGCAAAACGGCGGCGATCGCGGCGCTGGTCCATGACCAGGTGACCTATGACGATGTGCGCGATGAGTGGGTGTGGGACTCCTGGATCGAGACCGCCTGCGAACTCGGCGCGGTGTTGAACACCGGCCACCGTCGCGCCTCAGCCCAGATGCGCATCGCCGTCGCGCTGCGCGACCGACTCCCCAACGTCGCCGCCCTGCATGCACAGGGCCGGCTCAGTGCCCGTCTGATCAGCCAGGTCACCTGGCGCACCCGACTGGTGCAGGACCCGCAACTGCTGACACTGGTGGATGCCGAGATGGCCGAGAAGGCGCTGCGGTGGGAACCACTCTCCGATGACCGGTTGACCGCTGCCCTTGACGCCGTGATCGAGCGGTATGACCCCGAAGCGGTGATCCGCGCCCGCGAGCAGGTCACCGACCGCGATTTCCGGATCGGGGCCAGCGATGATCCCGACGCCCTGGTCACCGTGTGGGGCAAAGTGCTCGGCTGTGATGCTGTGGTGCTGACGGCCCGGATCGCGGCGCTGGTGAAAGGGATCTGTGACAACGATCCGCGGCCCATGGGTGAGCGGCGCTCGTGTGCGGTCGGGGCCATCATCCACGGCCAGGACCATCTGCCGTGCCGGTGCGGATCCCCCGACTGCACCGCCTCTACGGCACCGGTGGCGGGTTCGTCGAACGTGGTGATCTCGGTGCTCGCCGACCCTGCCGCACTCGAAGCCGCCCGCCAACTGCTCGCCGACCAAGACCTCCAACAACAAGAAAAACTCCCCGAAACACAGAAACAGACGCAGACGCAGCCACAGGCAGACTCCCGGGCGAGATCGGAGGCCACCCCGCAGCCCGAACCGACCCCCGAGCCCGAGGCCGAGCCCGTCGAGCCCGTCGAGCCCGTCGAGCCCGTCGAGCCGGCGGGGTCGAATGGTGCTCGGTGTGTGCGGGATTCGGGGATGGCGTTGTTGCCCGGGGTGAAGATCCTACCGATCGTGGCGCTGGCCGAAGCGATCCGATCCGGAGCCGCGATCAAGCAGCTGTGGCTGCCTGGCCCCGACCCCGAACCGCACTACAGCCCCTCAGCGAAGCTGGCCGCGTTCGTGCGTGCCCGGGATCTGTTCTGCCGCTTCCCCGGCTGCAACGTCCCCGCCGAACAGTGCGACATCGACCATGTCGTGCCCTGGCCCTACGGGCCCACCCACCCGTCGAACCTCAACTGCAAATGCCGCACCCACCACCTAGGCAAAACCTTCGCCGAAGACTGGCGGCAGGAACAACAATTCCCCGACGGCACCGTGGTCTGGACAACCCCGACCGGAAATGTCGACTTGGTGCACCTATGCTGGAGGCATGACTACCAGCACAAAGAAGTCGCCCGCCCGCACGAAGGCCGCCGTGTACACCGACCTGCGCGTGGCGTCCTACGCCCGCATGAGCCAGGACATCAGCGGTGAGATGCTCGGCCTGCAGCGCCAGGTCGATGAGTGCACCGCGCTGGCCGAGCAGAACCGGTGGGAGATCGCCCGGCGGTTCGACGACAACGACCTGTCGGCGTTCAGCGGGAAGACGCGCCCCGGCTTCGAGGCACTGCTGGAGTCGATGAAGCGCGGCGAGATCGACGTTCTGCTGTGCTGGCATGTCGACCGGCTCTACCGGTCGATGAAGGACCTTGAGCGCCTGATCGACATCGCCGAGAAGCACCGCGTGCACATCAAGGCCGTGCAGGGCGGCGAACTGGACCTGTCGTCCAGCGCGGGCCGGATGGTGGCCCGCATCCTCGGCTCGGTGTCACGCCAAGAATCGGAGCACAAGGGTGAGCGGCAGCGGCTGGCCAACGAGCAGCGCCGCACCTCGGGGGTGTGGTCGAAGGAAGGCATCCGTCCCGGCCAGCGCCCGTTCGGCTACACCAAGGAGGGGAAGCCGCTCGAACCCGAGGCGTCGCTGCTGAAGAAGGCCGCGACCGATGTGCTGGGCAAGGCGTCACTGCGTTCCATCGCCATCGCCTGGAACAAGATGGGCGTGACCACCACACGGGGTGGTGCGTGGACGAATCTCCAACTGCGCCGGTTACTTTCGAATCCGCTCTACGCGGGTCTGGTAACCCATGGGGGTGAGGTGGTTGGCCGCGCCGCGCCGGTCGAGGACGGCGGCTGGGAACCCTTGCTGGAGGAGGGCATTCACCTCGGCCTGGTGGCGTTCCTGAAGGATCCAGTGCGCAAGCGTGACAGCACATTTGAGGTCAAACATCAGGGGTCGGGTGTCTATCGCTGCGGTGTCTGCGGCGGCAGGATGTACGCGGGCTATCCGCACCGGGGCGCTGGCAAGCCGAACAAGATGACCTACCGATGCAGGCCCGGCATGGACGGCAGCTCCGAGCAGCGACGAGCCGCTCATGTGGCCCGCATCGGCGAGCCGCTCGACCTGTTCGTGAGCGACCTGGTGATCGACCGGTTGATAACCAAACTGGAAGGCGACGCGGGGCGTCTGGCGTCCGACACCGAACGCGAGGATGACGGCGTCGATGTCGTCATGGTGACGGCGCAGTTGACCGCGCTGCGTGAACGGCTCGACGGGATGGCCGTGCAGTGCGCACTCGGCGAGATCGATAACCAGCAATTGGCCAGTGCCACAGCGGCATTGAAGCCGAAAATGGCTGAATATCAGGCTGTGCTCGACGCGAGCAAGGTCGCGGAGGTCGAAACCGAACCCGAGGATGAGATCATCAAGGACGGCCCCGAGAAGGTCGCCGCGAACTGGGCGAAGGCGTCACCGGCCATGCGGGGCAAGGTGATCGACCGGATGATGACGGTCACGGTGAACAAGGTGCCACGCGGCACCAGGGTGTTCGACGACAAGTACATCGACGTGCAGTGGAAGCGGCGCGGCGTCTAGGCGCGGCGGGTCGTGGGCAAATCGTTACCATGGCAACGATTTGACAGTCGGATGCTGCGCAATCGCCGTCCCAATGGGATCACCGCTTCTCCCACAGCCTCTCGACGCAGCACCACCGGTGGCCGTCGAGCGCATCAGGTCCGTAGCGGGCGATCACGACGGCGTCGTCGCGTGCCGTCCACACGCCGTGCTCCCGCATCCAGTTCAACCTGCAGTCGTCGTGGTCCTGCACCAGGGGCGCGCCCACGGGAAGTCGTACACGGCCCATCAGCCGACCGCCGGGGGACGGTTCCACCGCGCCTGCCCAGCGCGGACGTGGCGCGGGCTCTTCGCCCTCCCGTCGCCGATCTCGACCCTGCCCACCCAATCGGCAGCAGCTCGGCGGCAGGTCCTGATCTCCGCGCTCAATTTCACCAGGGTCGTCGGACGCTGCTCACCGGCAAGCTCGGCGTCATAGCGTGTCTGCAGCTGGTCGGCGGTGTCGACAGCGTCGGCGGCCCACTCGATGAGTTGAGCCTCGACTTCCGAGAACTCCAGCTGCTGCCCGGTTTCGCGGGCGGCGCGGGCCAGCGCCCTGTCGAGGTCGCCGCGTAGCCGCTGACCGGCGGTTTCTGCCATGGCCTCAGTGTCCCAGAGATTCGCGAGCTGTGGTTTCCGGATCGAGGGCAAATACCGCACATGGTCGGTATTTGCGAGTGCCACGGGGGCGTCGTCGCTCGCCCCCTGGGTGAATTTGGAGCTGAGCACGGACACCGGCACCCTATGCCTGCCGATGATGCGTGGGTGGTTGCCGAGCCCTCCCCCCGGTGCCCCTACCAGCACCGATGCGTCACTCGGTCTTTGCTGGCATAGTGCGCCCTTGACGCTTAGGCCTCTGACCTGCGGTGATGCAGCACCCTCGCCACGCGGGCGGGTGTTTCTGCAGTCTGCACGGCGGTGCAGACTTTTCCTCGTCCGACAACGACCAACGCCGGTCTCGACGATGACCACGGCCCGTCGCCACCACTGTCGGGGCTTCCTTTCCCGACGGCGCTCCACGGTGCCTGGATGGCGACGAGACCGGGCCTGCCGCGTGTGCCCCAGGGCTTCCTCGGAGCCCTGGGCGCGGCGGGTTCGGTGGAGGCACGGGAGAAGCAAGAACGTGCCACGTTCTTGGTTCACAACGGCACCGCCACCGGCATCCTGTCAGGAGCCGGGTGTGACAATCGTGAACTTGCCAATCCTGTTGGGGCGCACAACAACATGGCCGATGCGCCAGGTCGCCCGCAGCAGCACGGAGTCGCTGGAGAAGAAGGCGTGCTCGCTGACGGCGACGCGCACCGGCCCGACAGCCGACACGACGGCGCGCTTGTCGAGGACCAACCCGCTGTAGTCGGGAACGCTCGGGTCGACGACGACGGGTAGCCCGAGCAGCCGCTGCTCGGCGTCGGCTGTCCCTGCGCCCAAAAGGGTTTGGTTGTAGGAGGTGCCGACCTTCATCTTGCGCATCTCACTCCAACCGAGCGGCCCGAGCAGGATGACCGAGGGGATCGCCAGGTTGTTCTGCAGTGTGGCAAGGAGATCGGTGAGCACGTCGAGCGAGTCGAACATGACGCCGCCGTCGACGATGCCGCTGGTGCCGATCAGCCCGACGGCGGGTGCGACGGCGGGCCCGACCGGCGCTGGCTCGGCGACGAAGGCGGTGTTGGCTCGGCGGGTGATCGCGCGGGCCACCGACTCCGACAACTGGTTGGCGGTTCCGGTCTGGTTGTACTGCTCGTTGGTGATGCGGACGAGCTGGGTGATCTTCGCGGTGTGGATCAACTGCTCGGCGAGGTCTGGTTCAGCTTCTGGGATTTCGCTTCCCTCAGCGGTGAACTGGGCGTCGTCGTCGTCCAGGAACGCGACCCGCACCGAGGGGGCGTCGCCGTCGATTTGTCCTGCGACAGTTGAGGTTTGGAGGATCAGCGCATTGGGCAGCACTTCGCCAGGTGCGAAGACGGTGACATCGGGCCGCCACGCGGCGTCCGAGGTGGGGGTGGAGACAAGAAATGTCATGTGGGACAACCTTTTCGGTGGGCACAGCGAGTGTGCGTGAATGGAGGTGATTCACGCGGCTGGCCGCTGGCCCGTGCCGCCACCCCGAGGGGTGCCCGCGCCCTCAGCGGGTATTCAGCCGAGACGCTTACCCCTGACTCTACCTCTGCGGCAGCTCCTTGATGAGCAGGGCCAGCATGTCGGGGTCCAGCGCGCGGCGCAGGGTGGCCGCGATGGATTCGGGGGTGGTGATGCGGACGGTGATACTGCGAGGCCGGAAGCCCGCCTCGACGGCGGCGGCGTTGGCCGACAGTTCGTTCGAGGACACGGTCTAGGAGGTCGGGACGGTCCTTTCGCAGGCGACGCAGGGCAGCGGATTCACTTGTGCCCGAGGGGCGCTCCTCCTTGCCGTGTATATTATCCACGGCACCGCTGTGGATGCTCGCTGGATTCTGCGTCACCGCATCGAGTGCGTTGGTGGCATCGGCGTTGCCCTTGTTTTTCAACCGGACATTGTCCGCTTGAAACTTCTCGCTCCTCCGGTCGCCGCCGTGAATGGATTCGCTTGTGCCCGTGGGGCTTTCCCTATTGTGTATATTATCATCAGTTGGGTCTGACCTGGGAAAACGTCTGACGAGCACGTCGCTACGACCGCGCGGTGCGGTCACTCCCGATCCGGCGGCGCAAACGCCGACCGCCACTGGTTGGGGCGGGGCTCCTCGGCGACCCGCGACGCTCCAGATCGAAACCCGGCGGGCGCTCGACTGATACCCAACTGTTGGCGGGCCACGGCGGCGGCGTCCTCGACCTTGCCCTCGTCGGGCACCCCGGCCTCGTCGAGCACGTCGGCCAGCTCGGTGACAGCCCACAGTGCCTTCGGGGCGAGGCCGAGCTTGTCGAGAAGGCGTTCGGCGTGGGCACGCTGCAGCGCCTCGACCCGGTCCTGCATCGCGGTGAGCGCGTCGCCGTGTTCGGCCTGCATCGCGGCGAGCGCGGTGTCGTGCTCGGCTTGAGCGGCCTGCAACTGCTGGTCGGTGTCGCGGAACTTCCTGCGCCACTTCGCGGCTTCCCGTGATGTCGGGGCGTCGTCGGGATGTAGTTCACCTTCATGTAGTACTTCTCGGTCGTCGAGGTCGTCGAGGTGCTCGCCGGTGTCCTCTGTCGCGAGGTCGGCCTCTGGGCCGTCTACGGGGCTCTCAGGGCCCGTGGGGGTGGGGTCAGTCATGGTGTGCTCCTTGTCAGTTGTCGGTGATGCCGAGCGCGGCCTCGATGACGATGAGGTCCGCCGCCAGCACCTGGTGCAGGTCGTGCACCCTCACCTCGGATAGCGGCTTGCCGGTGAGGGTTTCCAGCGTCCGGTCGAACAGTTCCTGGTCTGCGTCGTTCTGCCGGTTCATGTAGTCGAGCGCGTGGGCGCACTCGGTGGGCGTCATCTCGTCGAGCGGCTTGCCGCTGGTGCGCTGGAACAGGCTGCGCAGCGAGTCGGCGTACACCTTCCGCAGCCACGGCGGGTAGGCGACCGACAGCGGGTGCCCGTAGGCGGCGAGGAGTTCGTCGTCGGTCATGCCGTCTCGCCGTCGTGCGGTTGGTCGTCGATCTGACCACACAGGCCGAGCAGGGCGTCGGCGAGGCGGCGGGCCATCGCGGGGTGCAGCAGCACCGTCACCCTTCCGTGTCGGGTGTCCAGGAAGCTGGCCGCGACCAGGTCTTGCCCGTTGGCGCGGCGGAACTTCACCGACATGTCGCTCACGGGTGTGGTGATGATCATCGTCGTGCTGTCCTTCCGATTGCCGACGGCGCGGGGTTGCGCCGGTCGTGGCTGTAGTGCTTCCCGGCGACGACGCCGAGGAGTCTGCGCGGATCCATTGCAGTAGACCACCGTTCGCAGGCGGCGCGGGCCGGGCAGTTCCCACAGATCGTGATGGCCGCCTCGACGGCCTCTGTCGTCTCGCTGTCGAAAACGTCGACGTGGTCGCGGCACAGCGCGCCGGGCAGCGCCGGGGTGTGGGCCGCCAGCTCGGCGAGGAGGTCGGTGACGTTGTCCATCATCGGAACCGCACCCCCCAGCCGCCGTCGCGCTCGAACGCCGCCAGCCACGGGCAACTGTCGTCATGTCGGACGAGCACCTCGTAGACGCCGGGCTCGACCTGGATGCTCTCCACCTCGGACCCACAGTCGGGGCAGGCGGCGACGCGCTGAATCTCGGCGGGGGTCAGCGATGGCCGACCGTGCTGTCGGCGTGCCCGGCGGTTCATGTCAGTGCTCCTGTGTCAGCGGCCTTCACCGTCACGTCCCTCCTCTTATAAGAGGAGGAGGGAACGTGAACGGTCCCCGCGTGATCGCCCGTGAACGGGTGCGTGAACGCTTGACCTGCGGGTTTAGGTTTGGCGTGAACGGGCGTGAACGGTCCGTGAACGGTTTGGGTGCGTGAACGCTTGACCTGCGGGTTTGCAAAACCCGTGAACGGTCCGTGAACGGTCCTCATGCCAGGAACCAACTCGTCGGGGTGCCGCCCCGGGGCCCACCTGTGGTGCCTTCCATGCGCGACAGGAGCCCGGCGTCGACGAGGGCGTCGAGCTTGCGCCGGGCCTTCTCACACTGCGCCCTGGTCGGCGTCTCGGTGTTGAACATGCATCCCGCCGCGCCCATCGCGGTGATCCCGTTGGCCTCCTGTTGGCGCACCAGGTCGATCAGATCAACCTGGTAATCGATGGCCAGCAGTCCACGGGTCTGGTCGTGCGACAACCGGAACGGGCCGACCTCGGCGGCGGGAATCTTGGCGTGCCTGAATCCGACCAGCGGGTCGCCGGGCTCCCCGGTGAGCATGATGACCGAGCCGCAGCCCGACGTGAGCCATGTCGAACCGTAGGCGTCGGCGATGGTGCCGTCGGTGAGCTTCTTGGTGTGGTGGAGGTCGCAGTGCTGGATGCCTGCCGCCGTGACGTGCTGACGGGCACGGTTGTAGCTCGCCCCGACCTCATCGTCAGACAGCCCGATGGCCGCGTCCTTCACGCTGTCCACGAACACGACACCGCAGCCCAGGTCGACGGCCATCGCCACCATCAGGGCGGGGTTCTTCGCAAGGTCTCCCGGCGGTGGCCCGGGCCGGATCACCAGTCGCCCGTCGAGTACTTGACGGTCGGTGTCCTCAGTGAACTGGCGCTTGAGCGACCGGCCGATCTGGTGGGGCCGGTCCATCGCCAGCAGTAGTATTCGCTGTCCGGTGTCGGCGATTGGAAGGCCAAGGACGACACCATCATTGAGCCCCAAAAGAGCACCGATGAGCATGCCCTCCAGGGTCGTCTTACCCAGTCCCTGCGGACCCACGATCATCAGCGACTCGCCCTCGGCCCACAACACCTCGTCGCCCTCGCCCCACACCGCCGGGATGGTGTCGGGCCGGTCGAAGATGAAGGCACCGCCGCTGACCGTATGCCAGTCAACCGTGGCATCGTCCGACGATTCAGACTCGGGCCCGGGCTCACGGTTCGTATTCGAGGCAGGATCACCGTGTACGGGCCCGGTGTACTGCACATCCTTCTGCTGGCGGTCGATCACCTTGAGCCAGCAGGTCTGCACGTCGTCGTCGGTGCGCTCGGCGAGGCGCTCGGCGAGATCGGCCCGGCTGGCCACCACGGACCGTGTTTCGTCGAGGGTGAGCCGGTCGTCCTTACAGGCGGCCACGACACGGTAGGTGTCATCGGAGCGGTCGTTGGTGACGTTGTCCAACGCCTTCTGCACGAGGGGGTGATAGGCCAGGTCGACCGGCGACAAAGTCTCAAATCTGAGAGTTTCGGGGTCACCTGCGGCGCAGGGCTTTCCGTTCACTGCGCCGAGGTGCTCGGCCAGCGTCGCCGGATCCCACCGCGTCCCGCTGGGCCGGATCAGCCACCGCACCGCGCTCGGCGAGCCGGTGGCCGCCACCGACTTGTGGTTCAGCGTGCCCGGCGGGCGCACCAGGTTCTCGACGGTGTGTTTACCTTTGTCCGATCCTGGCGGCAGGTGGGCCTGGAAGGCCCTGCACAGCCGCTCAGCCTGGTCGGCGTCGACCGACTCGGCCAGCGGCAGGTAGCAGTGCAGGTGCCCGGGTGTGCCCGAGGAGACGGCGAAACCGTCGAGCGCGCGGACGATGTCGAGGACCTCCTCGGTGTCAGCCGGGTCACCGTCCCAATCACTCCACACCACACAGCAACTGGCGCACTGGGCCTTCTTGCACGTCTTGATGCCTGCCTTCATCAGGGACACGCACATGTACACGTCGATGGTCTTCGACTTGCGCACCAGCAGCTCGGCGATCTTCTCGGGAGTCTGGTGGGGCCAGGCGTGGCTGAAACTGCCTTCGAAGTGCTCGTGGTCGTACTGGCCGTCCTCGCGCCAGTACGGGCCGTGCCCCAGCGGGGTGAACCAGCGGCCCCGGCCGTCACCGTAGAGCGCGTGCACGAAGGTGGTGAGGTCGGAGCACCGCGCGGTACGCTCATCGGTATCGACTTGGGTGGTCGTGGTGGTGGGCCTCGGGACTTCGGTTTCGGGGCCGCCGTCATGTCCGGGCGGGCTCACTTGTCCACCACGCGCATCTTCAGCAGGGTGGCGATCTCCTGCAGGTCTTCGCGGCACAGCGGCGGTGCTTCGGCGACCAGCTTCTTCACCCGGTCGGACCATGATGCGTGCCAATAACTTTCGCGGGCCTCGATGAGTTCGGGATCATCGGGTGCGCGGTCGCGGGACAGGGCGGCGACACGGGCGCGATGGTGAAGTGCTTCGTGGGATTGGCGGGCCATGATTCCTCCGGGCAGGCTGAGTAGCCCTCTGCTGGGAGGATGTCTGACACCTACACGGGGGTGATCCCCGCGTGCGCTTACCCGCTACTGTAGAGCAGCAATGGCTTTCACGCTGATGGTGTCGACGCCACACTCGGCGAGCTTGTCGAACACCGGCTTCAGAGTCTCACCGCGATAGACCCGGTTCCAGCCGCAGATCCTGCATCGCAGGCGATGCCGCATCCGCACCGCCGTCCCCGTGGCGTCCTGCGGAAGGTAGCGGTCGGCGTCGGCGAGGAAGACTTCGAGGCCGTTCGACATCGACAACTGACGCTCCGCGCTCGCGATGGCAGACCACCCGCCGAAGCCGGTCTGTGTGAAAGCGGCGATCTCCCAGCGCCGTTCGGCGTGCGAGGAGTCGTCGCAGTAGACGGTGATCACTGGGTGCCGTCGACGAGTCCGCGCAACTGCTCGGCCACTTCGGTGCGCTGCTGCAGCTGGCGTTCAAGAACGTCATCAAGCAACTCAGGCATCAGCTCATCAAGCCGGACGCGCAGAGCTTCCACGATGCTGGCCTGCCCCAGGGCCTCTGTCTCGACGGCGTCGAAGTAGCGCGGCGGCTTGTACCGGCGGTCGGGCTTGAGGATCACCGGGAGATCAAGGTCGTGGACCTGCTCGGTGGTCAACGCGACACGCTCCCAGAGACGTTCGTCAATACCGGAGTGCTCGGCGAGGGTGGATCGGGTTGCCGCCTCGATCTGATGACCGCACTGGTCCCAGTCACCGAGGTACAGGATTCGCTGATCAGGCAGCAGCATCGGCGCGACCTTGGTCACCAGGAAGCCTCGACTGTGCCCATTGGTGGACGCAATCGGACAACAGTACGTCGCGGCCAGGTCGCGCAGCACACCGCCCAGCGACCGCGACTCGCACAGGATGAGCGGCGCGGGCTGACTGTCCCAACGGTCGATTGAGGCGCGCTGCGCCGCGTCGGTCACGTACTCGGCGACGCTCGGCGCGGTCATCCACTCGTCGAGGGTGCGGGTCTCGTCCTCGATCCAGTCCCACGGGATCAGCCCCGCCTCCCGCAGATGGGTCAGGGCATCGTGGGTGTTCTGGTCGGTTCGCCGCGCCCCGGTGCGAACCTTCGACACCACGCCCTCTGTCTCCAGCTCGTACCAGAGAAACCGGGCGCTCGTCGGCAGCATGTCGTCACGTTCGTGAACGCGCAGCAGCCTGAGCAGGTGGCGCTGCAGTTGTCCTGCCGCTGTGTGGGCGCGGGACAGCCCGACCTCGGCGCTGGTCATGTCGGTCACGGTGGCCCTTCGATGTGGGTGTTGCTCTGGGTCCGATGCTGCACCCGCCTGAAGCACTGCGTTCGGCGTGTCGCGCCAGTTGTTTGTGAACCCGGCATGGTGCGCCCCCCGGGGCCGGGGGCAAATCGGCAGTGCGTTGCCGATCTCAAATCGCTCATGCGTGAGCGATTTGGGAGCTTCCCAAATTATTCGTGCGTGAATAATTTGAACCCGGTCCCAGATGCGCAGCGCACTGCGGATTTGGGCTGACTCTCGTCGAACGTCCCTCCGCAGGTCATCGACGGTTGTCGGATCAGCCAGAACCTCAAGTTGCACCAGTTCGACAACCCCGACCGGGCAGCGCTACACCACGGTGCCGGGCAGTCGGTTGTTCTTCCCGGCCTGGAACACCACCACCGCCGAACTACCGCCGATGGCGCAGCCGCCACCAGATCCGGACCGCCTGGCCAAGATGCCGAAACGACGACGCACCCGCGCCGCTGAACAGGCTGCCCGCATCAAAGCCGAACGTGAATACAACGCCACCCAACGCGCCCTCGAACGACAACGCGCCCTCGACCAACAGACGAGAGCCGAAGATGAAGCCGCGCAACGGATCAAACCCGATTACGGCGACGACCCACCACCCTTCTAGAACTGCCCCAGATAGAACCGCGTGCCCTGATCGTCGGTGCACAGCGCGGACTCTCCGTAGGACTGCTGCGACGGCTCCTCGATCACGGCGCCGCCCGCCTCCCGCACCCGCGACACGGCTGCGTCGATGTCATCGACCGTCCACATCGGAACGGTGACGGCCGTCGCGTTGCCGCCCGCGGCGCCCGACATCGGATGGGCGCCCACGACACTCCAGCCGTCGTCGATCCGGCCCGGCTCGTACGTCCAGAACAGCAGACCGCTGTAGAACGCCTTGAAGACGGTCGAATCCGGCACCTGGTGGGTGATGTAGGACAGCTCGCCGTGCCCGCCGCCGTTGAGCAACGGCCGCAGCTCTGCGGATGTGGGCCGGTACACCCCGAACTCGACGCCCTGCGGATCCGTCGCCCGCAGCACCGCGCCGAAGCCGAAATCGACAACCTCGCCCACACTTCCGCCGCCGAACAGGATGCTGTCTCGCGCGCCGTCGAGATCCGTCACCGCGTAGCAGCAGAACAACGTGTGCTTGTCGGGCGCCGAGTCGATCCCGATGCGCTGACCGGTGTTCGTCACCATGTGCGTCGCGGGGTCGACGGCCCAGCCCAGCACATGGCCGTAGAAGTCCGCAGCCCGTTGCGCGTCCGGCGTCCACACCGAGACATATCCGACGTCACCGTGCTGGATCGGGACGGCGGCGCCGGTGACGGGTCCGGTCAGCATCCAGCGGTGCCCGAACGGGTCGACGAGAGCGGCATTGCGCGCACCGTAGTTCTCGTAGGGCTCGCGCTGAACCTGCGCACCATGGTCTCTGGCTAGCCGGAGAGTCTCGTCGGTGGAGGTCACCGCGAGCATCAGGCTCACCGAAACTGCCTGCGGCGAGGGTGCTTTCAAACCGATCTCAGGGTACTCGTCGGCAAGGTAGAGCACACCGTCGGCCAACGCCAGCTCAGCGTGGCCGATCCGGCCGTCGTCCATTTCGACTGCGTCGCCCACGAGTTCGGCGTCGAACACGTCGATGTACCAGCGGATCGCGGCACGGGCGTCGGCGACGGTCAGGTACGGGACTACGGCGGACCGCAAGATGGCGGCGGGCTCGGTCAACTCGGCGATTGCGGTGTCGGTGCCGCTCATGATCACTCCTTGCGTTCGATCTGGTTGCTGTTCGAACAATCTCGCGGCCGCTTCGAGGCGCGCCCGCAATCGGGCGGCGAATGCGGGATCCGGGTCGAGCGGAAGGTCGCCGGTGCGCAGCACGTCCAGCGGATCGTGATCGTTGTTCACGGCATCCCTCCTTCCACTCGTGGGTACTGAGCCCGGAACGCCTTGCGGGCCCGCACCAGCAGCGCCTCGGTGGCGTGGATGGTGCGGCCGATCAGTTCGGCGCACTCCGGCACCGAGCAGTCGTCGAGGTAGCGCAGCGCCAGCACGGTGCGGTGCTGTTCGGGGAGGCGAGCCAGAACCTGCTCGGCGACGATCCGATCCAGCTCGACATCCCAGTCGTCGGCGGGATCGACCGGCTCGGGGAGTTCGGCCACCGGTGTCGTGAACCGGTCGTGGCGTCTGCGGTAGTGGTCGGCCAGTTTGTGGCGCGCCACCCCGATCAGCCACGGCACCGTGAGCGGTGGCGGCGCCTCCTTTCTGGCAGCGTCCATGGCCGCCAGAAAGGTCTCCGAGGTGAGGTCCTCCGCCGTTCCACGGTCACCGCAGCGCCTGGCGAAGTACCCGTATACGGCCGGCAGGGCTTCGTCATAGAGCGCTAGCAGTGCTCGTGGAGCGTTGTCACCATTCGGTTCGGCGCTCACACCTCTATCGTCGCGGTTGGTGGCCGGACTCCGACACCCCTATTTCGAGGCCGGTCAGACCGGGAGCGAGCATGTCGAACGCGTCGCCCAGCGCGGCGGGCAGCGACACCCGCTCGTCTTCGAGCCAGTGCCCGTAGGCGGCAAGGGCCACGCCGAGCATGGTCCACGCCACCGTCTGTGGCACCAGATCCACCGGTGCCACGCCCATCCGACTTGCCACGAAGGCGGCGACCACGGCGCGCCAGCCGGCATACATCGTCATCGAATAAGCCTGCAGCGCTTCGGTTTCCAGGATCAGCCGCATCCGTTGGCGGTGTCGGTCGGGGTCGTCGAACTCGTTGAACGCGAGCAGGGCGGTGCGCAGCGCGTCGCGGATCGGGACCTCGGGGTCCAGGTCGGCCAGCAACGCGCGCATGTTCTGCAGGTGGGCGTCGAAGTCACCCCACGGCAGCGCGCTCTTGGAGGGGTAGTAGCGGAACAGCGTCCGGCGGGCGATCCCGGCGGCTGTCGCGACGTCGTCGACGCTGACGTCGTCGAATCCTCGGGCCATGAACAGGTCGATCGCGACGTCACTGATGTGCTCCCAGCTCGTCGACCGCCGCCGGCCCACGCGCCCCTTCGCAGCGTCCACCGGAATCCGCCCTTCCGTTTAGGCACCCGATGCCATATTGTTAGCGACCTACGTCACAAATGTCGAGGACCCTACCCGGGGTCCAGTCAGCAGAAAGGCAAGATCAATGGAGCCGAGTCAGCACGTGGAGACCGAAGAGATGGTCACCGAGAGCCTGGTCGAGGAAGTCTCGATCGACGGGATGTGCGGGGTCTACTGACCGTGGCGCCGACGAGCGCTCGCGCGAGGAGCATGACGCAGCCGATGACGGAGACCGGCTTCGACCCGGACCTGCGCTGGCGGCTGCACCCGCAGGTGGCGGTGCGGCCCGAACCTTTCGGCGCGCTGCTGTACCACTTCGGAACCCGCAAGCTGTCGTTCCTGAAGAACCGGACGATCGTCGAGGTGATCAACTCGCTGGCTGATCACCCCGACGCTCGATCCGCCTGTCGCGCCGCCGGAATCGATGACGACGCGCAGGCCCCCTACCTACACGCGCTGGGCGTACTCGTCCAGTCCCAGATGCTGGTCCGCGAGGAGACGCCATGACCACCGCCATCCAGCCCGTCCCCCGGCTGGTCGATCAGTTCGAGCGCGGCCTGGACGCGCCGATCTGCCTGACGTGGGAACTGACCTACGCCTGCAACCTCTCCTGCGTGCACTGCCTGTCGTCCTCGGGCAAGCGCGATCCGCGGGAGTTGTCCACGCAGCAATGCAAGGACATCATCGACGAGCTGGAACGCATGCAGGTGTTCTATGTGAACATCGGCGGCGGCGAACCGACTGTGCGGTCGGACTTCTGGGAGCTCGTCGACTATGCGACCGCCCATCATGTCGGGGTGAAATTCTCCACCAACGGGGTGCGGATCACCCCCGAAGTGGCCGCGAAGCTGGCTGCCAGCGACTACGTCGACGTGCAGATCTCCCTGGACGGCGCCACCGCCGAGGTCAACGACGCGGTGCGCGGCCCCGGCTCCTTCGCGATGGCGATGCGCGCACTGGAGAACCTGCGGGACGCCGGCTTCTCCGACGCCAAGATCTCCGTGGTGGTGACCCGCCACAACGTCGACCAGCTCGATGACTTCAAGGCGCTGGCCGACACCTACGGCGCGACGCTGCGCATCACCCGGCTGCGGCCGTCGGGCCGGGGTGCCGACGTCTGGGACGAACTGCACCCCACGTCCGCCCAGCAGGTCGAGCTGTACGACTGGCTGGTGGCCAACGGCGAGCGGGTGCTCACCGGTGACTCGTTCTTCCACCTGTCGGGGCTCGGTGAGCCGGGTGCGCTGGCCGGTCTGAACCTGTGCGGCGCGGGCCGGGTGGTTTGCCTGATCGACCCGGTGGGCGACGTCTACGCCTGCCCGTTCGCCATTCACGAGAAGTTCCTCGCTGGAAACGTGCTGTCCGATAGCGGTTTCCAGAATGTGTGGCAGAACTCCACGCTGTTCCGCGAGCTGCGCGAGCCACAGTCGGCAGGCGCGTGCAGCGGGTGCGGGCACTACGACGCGTGCCGGGGCGGCTGCATGGCCGCCAAGTTCTTCACCGGTCTGCCGCTCGACGGCCCGGACCCGGAGTGCGTCGAGGGCTACGGCGAGCCGGCGCTGGCGCGCGAGCGCGACAAGCCGAAGTCCAGCGTCGACCACTCCCGCGCCGGCGGCCGCAACAAGCCGTCAGGCCCCATCCCGCTCACACTGCTGAGCGCTCCTCCCCGGCGCCCGGTCGGCGCCGGAGCGCCTCCGACGAAGTTCTGCAACGAAAGTCCTGTGTAACCCATGGCACGTGATACCTGGTTCGAAACCGTCGCCATCGCCCAGCAGCGGGCGAAGAAGCGGCTCCCCAAGTCTGCCTATGCGTCGCTGATCTCGGCAAGCGAGAAGGGCGTGACGGTCTCCGACAACGTCGAGTCGTTCGCGCAGCTCGGCTTCGCCCCGCATGTCGTCGGCGGCACCGAGAAGCGGGACATGGCGACAACGGTGATGGGCCAGGATATTTCGCTGCCCGTCATCATCTCACCGACCGGCGTGCAGGCGGTCGACCCCGACGGTGAGGTTGCGGTGGCGCGTGCGGCGGCAGCGCGGGGCACCGCGATGGGGCTCTCGTCCTTCGCCAGCAAGCCGATGGAGGAAGTCACCGCGGTCAACGACAAGATCTTCTTCCAGATCTACTGGCTGGGCAGCCGCGACGACATCCTGGCGCGCATGGAGCGAGCCAGGGCGGCAGGGGCCGTCGGGCTGATCCTGACCACCGACTGGAGCTTCTCGCACGGCCGCGACTGGGGCAGCCCCAAGATCCCCGAGCGGATGGACCTCAAGACCATCCTCAAGATGTCGCCCGAGGTGATCACCAAACCGCGCTGGTTCTTCAGCTTCGCGAAGACCCTGCGCCCCCCGGACCTGCGGGTACCCAACCAGGGCAGGCGCGGAGAGCCCGGTCCCACGTTCTTCGAGGCGTATGGGCAGTGGATGGGCACCCCGCCTCCGACCTGGGAGGACGTGGCCTGGCTGCGCGAGCAGTGGGGCGGGCCGTTCCTGCTCAAGGGCATGGTGCGCGTCGATGATGCCAAACGCGCTGTCGACGCGGGTGTTTCGGCGCTCACGGTGTCCAATCACGGCGGAAACAACCTCGACGGGACCCCGGCGGCGATCCGGTGCCTGCCGGCCATCGCCGATGCAGTGGGCGACCAGGTCGAGGTTTTGCTGGACGGCGGCATCCGCCGCGGCAGCGACGTCGTCAAGGCTGTCGCGCTCGGCGCCAGGGCTGTCATGATCGGCCGGGCCTACCTGTGGGGTCTGGCCGCCAACGGCCAGGCGGGTGTCGAGAACGTGCTCGACATCCTGCGGGGCGGAATCGACTCGGCACTGCTCGGGCTTGGCAAATCTTCGATCCACGAGCTGACGCGCGAGGACATCCTGGTCCCCGACGGTTTCACCCGCACACTCGGCGTCTGAGCGCATTCGGCGCGGGCCGAATCGGCGATCAGGAACCTGGGACAGGCGTGGCGCAGGGGGCTGGCGTGAATCCCGGATCGGCCGCCGACCACACCGACCTGAAATCAATAACCACCCATGCGCCAACATTTGGCGCATACCAGGTGAATTCGGCCTACCATCGTCGCGTGGCAATCCCCAGCGAGCTAGGGGACTCAACGTCGAGGCAGCTGCAGAACATGTCGCCCGCGCTGGTCGTCCCGGTAGGCTCCACCGAGCAGCATGGACCCCACCTGCCGCTGGACACCGACACCCGCATCGCCACCGCGGTCGCCGACGTCCTCGCTGCCCGCCTGCGTGCCGACAGTGAATCCGACTGGCTGGTCGCCCCGGCCATCGGCTACGGCGCCAGCGGCGAACACGAGGGTTTCGCGGGCACCGTCTCGATTGGCACATCGGTACTGGCGGAACTGCTCGTGGAGTTCGCCCGGTCCGCCTGTCAGTGGGCGTCGCGCCTGGTTTTCGTCAACGGCCACGGGGGCAACGTGGCCGCGCTGCGCCGCGCGGTGACACTGCTGCGGTACGAGGGACGCGACGCGGCGTGGTGTTCCTGCAACGCCAGCAACGCCGACGCACACGCCGGCCACGCCGAAACATCTGTATTGCTACATATTTCGCCGGGCGTCGTCAGGCAGGATCAGCGAACTCCGGGCAACCGGGCGCCGCTGTCGGAGCTGATGCCCGAGATGCTCCGCGGGGGAGTCGCCGCCGTCAGTTCGCTGGGAGTCCTCGGGGACCCGACCACGGCGACAGCGGAGGAGGGGAGGAGAATCTTTGCCGAGATGGTTGACGCATGTCAGGGGGGGATCATCCGGTGGGCACCCGATCACGAGGGGATGTTGAGGTGACAGGGCCGCGCCTTCCCGACGGGTTCGCCGTTCAGGTGGATCGACGGGTGCGGGTCCTGGGCGAGGGCGCGGCGCTGCTCGGCGGTTCGCCCACTCGACTTCTCCGGCTGGCTCCTGCCGCGCAGACCATGCTCACCGGCGGCAGGCTGGAGGTGCACGACGCCGTCAGCGCACAGTTGGCACGCACCCTGCTGGATGCCACCGTCGCCCACCCCCGACCGTTGAGCGGACCGTCGCACCGGGACGTGACCGTCGTTATACCCGTGCGGGACAACCCTTCTGGGCTGACAAGGTTGGTCGCTTCGTTGCGCGGGCTGCGCGTGGTCATCGTCGACGACGGGTCGGTGACACCGGTTGCCGAGGCCGACTTCGAGGGCATGCACTGCGACGTGCGAATCCTGCGGAACCCGCGCAGCAAGGGGCCGGCCGCGGCGCGGAACGCCGGCATGAGGGCATGTGGCACCGACTTCGTCGCCTTCCTGGATTCGGATGTGGTGCCCCGCCGCGGTTGGCTGGAAGCCCTGCTCGGGCACTTCTGCGATCCCGCGGTGGCCCTGGTGGCGCCGCGGATCGTCGCGCTGCACCGGTCCGACAGCGTCGTCGCGCGCTACGAGGCGGTGCGTTCGTCGCTGGACCTGGGATTGCGCGAGGCACCGGTCGTCCCGTTCGGGACGGTGTCCTATGTGCCGAGCGCGGCGATCGTCTGCCGGCGCCGCACGATCATCGACCTCGGCGGCTTCGACGAGTCGCTTCAGTCCGGTGAGGACGTCGACCTGTGCTGGCGGCTGAACGAGGCGGGTGCCCGGCTGCGTTACGAACCCGTCGCGACGGTGGCCCATGATCATCGCACCGAGCTGCGAAAGTGGTTTGCCCGCAAGTCTTTCTACGGGGAGTCCGCGGCGCCGCTGGCGATCCGGCATCCCGGGAAGACCGCCCCGCTGGTGATCTCGGGCTGGACGCTGGTCGTCTGGATGCTTGCGGCCATCGGCTCGTGCCTCGGCTACCTGGCGTCGGCGGTCGTCGCGGCCATCACCGGCCAACGGATCGCCAAGACACTGTCGAGCGTGCAGACCGAACCCATGGAGGTGGCGGTCGTCGCCGCGCACGGGTTGTGGTCGGCGGCCCTGCAGCTGGCGTCCGCGATCTGCAGGCATTACTGGCCGATCGCCCTGGTCGCCGCACTGGTCTCGCGTCGCTGCCGTCAGGTGGTGGTGGTGGCCGCGGTGTTGGACGGCGTGTTCGACTGGGTCACCCGCAACGGCAACGCCGACGACGACACGAAGCGGGTCGGCGTGTTCACCTACATCCTGCTCAAGCGGCTCGACGACATCGCCTATGGTCTCGGGCTCTGGAGCGGCGTCGTGCGTGAACGTCACGCCGGTGCCCTCAAGCCGCAGATCAGGACCTGAAGCCCGTCTTGCACAGCGATGTCCTGATCGTCGGTGCCGGAAGCGCAGGATCAGTCCTGGCGGAACGGCTTTCCGCGGACCAGCGGTGCCGCGTGACCGTCGTTGAGTCCGGCCCCGGACCTTCTGACCCCCGCGTGCACACGCAGATCACCGACGGCCTGCGCCTTCCGATCGGCCTCGCGAGTTCGGTGGTCAAACGCTATCCCACCACCCTGACCGACGCGCCGAAACGCTACGCACAGATCATGCGCGGCGCCGTGGTCGGCGGGTCCGGTGCCGTCAACGGCGGCTACTTCTGCCGGGCGCTGCCCACCGACGTCGACGGCTGGGCGGTCGACGGCTGGTCCTGGGCGGAGGTCCTGCCGCACTTCAAGGCCATCGAGAACGACCTCGACTTCGACAACCCGCTGCACGGTTCCGACGGGCCGATCACGGTGCGGCGGGTGGCCGAATTCGACGGCTGCACTGCGGCATTCGTCGAATCTGTGCAAGCGGCCGGCTTCGGCTGGATCGCCGACCTCAACGGGTCGACGCCGGACCGGCCACTGCCACCGGGGGTGGGTGCGGTGCCGCTGAACATCGACGGCGGAACCCGGGTGGGGCCCGGCGGCGCGTTCCTGGCGCCCGCGTTGCACCGGTCGAACCTCACGCTGCTGCCCGACACCCGGGTCCGACGGATCCTGATCGCCGACGGACGGGCCGGCGGGCTGGAGTGCGTCGGCCCCGATGGTGCGACCGTCCTGACCGCCGACCGGATCGTGCTGTCGGCCGGGGCCATCGGCTCGGCGCACCTGCTGATGCTGTCGGGCATCGGGCCTGCGCAGGCGCTGCGGTCGCTGGGAGTGCCCGTCGAGGCCGACCTTCCCGTCGGCGTCGGCACCGTCGACCACCCGGAGTGGGTGTTGCCGGTGAACTGGCCGCCCACGCACGGCGTCCCGCCGCTGGAATCCGTGCTGACCACCGACGACGGGCTGGAGATCAGGCCGTACACGGCGGGCTTCGGCGCCATGACGAGCGGCCCCCGTCACGACCCGTCCGATCAGCCGCACCTCGGGGTGACGTTGATGCGCCCCCGGTCCAGGGGCCGGGTCGCGCTCGCGTCGGCGGATCCCGATGTCGATCCGGTGATCGAGCATCGGTACGACAGCGAGACCGACGATGTGGCGCTGCTGCGCTCGGGAGCCGAGCTCGCGCACGAAATCGCCGGCTCCACAGTGCAATCCGAAGCGTCGTGGGCCACCTCCCAACACCTGTGCGGCACCGCGCGGATGGGCGGTGACGGCGATACCGGCGCCGTCGTCGACACCCGCTGCCGGGTATTCGGGATCGACGGTCTGTGGGTGGTCGACGGCTCGATCCTGCCCGCGATCCCCAGTCGCGGGCCGCACGCGACGATCGTGATGGCCGGCCACCGCGCGGCCGAGTTTGTCACCGCCGGGTGAGCCCGGCGAATGTCACCGCCGGGTGAGCCCGGCGAATGTCACCGCCGGGTGAGCCCGGCGAGTGGTCCCGCTGTCCGCAGCCTACGGACGGCGCGGGACTGACGACCGTCACGTCCCGGCGACCAGACGGCGACGAAGACGGCCGCGACGACGAGCACCACGGACAGCACCAGCAGCGCCTGGTTCATCGCGTGCAGGAACGCCGTCTCTGCGAGCTGGGCCAGCTCGGCGCCGCGGGGACCCATCTGGTCGGCCAGGGACAGCGCGTAGGCCAGGGAGTCGCTGACCGCGGGGCGGACCTGCTCGGGGAACAGGCCCAGATCCGGTGACAGGGCGTGGTGATAACCCGCTGCCAGGACCGAGCCCGCGACGGCGATTCCCAGGGCGGCGCCGATCTCGCGAGTGGCGTCGTTGACCGCGGAGGCGACACCCTGCTTCTCGTCGGGCACCGCCCCCATGATCGCCGAAGTCGTTGGTGCGGTGCACAATCCGATGCCCGACGCGGTGATCAGCAGGGGCCATGCGAGATCCAGATAGGTCGACTCCCCGTCGAGGAAGCGCAGCAGGAACAGTCCGGCGGCGATCAGCAGCAACCCGGCGGTCACCGCGACGCGCAGTCCCACCTTGGGCAGGTAGAGGTGCATGGTCCCGCCGAGGATCAGCACCGGGATCGCCAGCGGCGCCAGCGCGAACGCGGTCTGCAGCGGGGTGTAACCCATCACCAGCTGCATGTACTGCATCTCGACGAAGAAGAACCCGAAATTGCCGAAGAACAGCAACGTGATGCCCACCGCGCCGGTCGCGAAATCGGGGCGGCTGAAGAGCCTGACGTCGAGAAGGGGGTGCCTGCGACGCAGCTGTACCAGCGCGAAGGCGACGGCCAGTGCCACGCCGGCGGCGATGCACCCGTAGACGATCGGATCGGTCCAGCCGCGGGCCGGCGCCTCCACCACACCGAGCACGAACACCGCGATCGCGGCGCCGATCAGCGCGGCGCCCGGCCAGTCGATCGGTGTCGCGGTCTCGTCGCGCGACGACCCGATGGTGCAGGTGAGCGCGAACATCAGGGCCGCCCCGGCGGCGAACGCGTAGAAGATGGACTGCCACGCGAAGAACTCCAGGAGGAGCCCGGTGCCGAGGAAGCCGAAGATCGCGCCGGAACCCGCCACGCCGGCCCAGATGCCGACGGCCTTGTTGCGCTCGGCTTTCGGGAACGCCGCGGTCAGCAGCGACAGGGTCGCGGGCATGATGAACGCCGCGCCGACACCTGCGACGGCGCGGGCGACGATGATCTGCGTCGGACTGTCCAGCACGGTCGGGGCCACCGAGGCCAGCGCGAAGATCGCCAGCCCGACGAGCAGGGCGCCGCGGCGGCCGTAGCGGTCACCGATCGCGCCCGCGGGCAGCAGCAGACACGCCAGCGCCAGCGTGTAGCCGTCGATGACCCAGGTGAGTTGGGTCTGGGTCGCCGAGGTCTGGACCGCCAGGTCGGGCAGGGCGGCGTTGAGGGCGACCATCGACGCGATCACCAGCAGCACGTCCACGCTGGCGATGACCAGCAGCCAGATCCGCTGGCGCCTGGACAGGGCTGCGATCTCGGCGTCGATATCCTGTGCAGACCCGTCGAGGGTGTCGACCATGTCGTCTCTCTCTCGGCAGGAGGTAGTTTCGAGCCTAACAGTCTCGTACAGAGACCGTCAGTCTTGTACCCGGTCGGGAGGAGGTGGAAACGGTGACCGCCGAAACCGGTGACCCGCGCCCGGCCCGATCACGCGCCCGGCTGCTCGACGCCGCAACCGCACTGCTGCGCGCGGGTGGGCCCGGCGCGGTGACGGTGGACGCCGTGACCCGCAGCGCCAACGTCGCGCGGGCCACCCTGTACCGCCATTTCCCCAGCGCGAATGATCTTGTTGCAGCGGCCTTCACCGGCCTCATCCCGCCGCCTCCGATGCCGCCCGAGGACGGCAGCCTGCGGGATCGGCTCCTCGCGATCGTGGTCGAGTGGGCCGAATCGATCGCCGAGGCCCCGACCACGCTGACCGCCATGGCCTGGCTGTCCCTCGGGCCGGACATCGCCGAGATGCCCAGCGCCACGCAGGCGGGCGCGGGCGGACGGGAGGTGTGGTCGCTGCGCGAGCGGATCGCCGAGCAGTACTCCGCCCCGTTCGACGCGCTGTTCGACGGCCCTCAGGCAGCCGAGGAACTGGCCCCGTTCGATCGCGCGGTGGCCTTCGCGCTGCTGATCGGCCCACTGGCCTTCGGGCGGATCAGCACGTTGGCCGACTTCGACTACCGGGCGGTGGCGATCGCCGCCGTCGACGGCTTCCTGGGTACGTTCGCCAAGCGGCCCGGCGCCGAAATCACCTCAGCGAGTAGCGAACAGGAAGGTGCTTGAGTCCGCCGACGAAGGTGGTGGCCGACAGTTCGGGCTCGCCCGCAAGTTCGATGGAGTCCAGCCGGGGCAGGAGTTCGGTGAACAGACTGTTCATCTCCATCCTGGCCAGAGCCGCTCCGAGGCAGAAGTGCACGCCGTATCCGAAGGCGAGATGCTTGTTCGGGTCGCGGCCGACGTCGAAGCGGAACGGTTCGTCGAAGATGTCCTCGTCCCGGTTGGCCGACACATACGCGAGGTAGACGGATTCGCCTTCCTTGATCGGCACGCCGCGCACCTCGGTGTCGGCGGCTGCCGTGCGCATGAACTCCTTGACCGGGGTGGACCAGCGGATCATCTCCTCGACCGCGGTCGGCATCAGGTCCAGGTTCCCTTTCAGGCGGGCCAGCTCGCCGGGGTTCTCGACGAGCGCGAGCAACCCGCCGGAGATCGCGTCCTTGGTGGTGTCGTGGCCGGCGCTGGCGACGATGACGTAGTAGGACAGCGTGTCCACGTCCGACATGAGTTCGCCGTCGACGAGGCCGTTGGCGATCGCCGAGGCCAGATCGTCGGTCGGGTTCGCGCGCCGCGCGGCCGTCAGCGCCCCGAAGTAGTTGAAGAAGTCGGTCAGCACCGCCATCTGTTCCTCGGGCGTGGTGCCGCGCTTGTACTCGTCGTCGTCGCCGCCGAACATCTCCTGGGTCAGCATGTGCATCCGGCCGAAGTCCTCTTCGGGCAGGCCGAGCAGCGACAGGATCACGTACAGCGGGAAGTTCACCGCGATCTCGGTGACGAAGTCGCATTCGGGGCCGATGTCGCGCATCTTGTCGACGTAGCGCTTGGCGAGTTCGTCGACGCGGACCTTCAAGTCCCGCATGGCTTTCGGGCGGAACCAGTCGGCGCCGATGGCGCGCACCTTGCGGTGGTGCGGGTCGTCCATGTGGATGAGGGTGCGCAGGCCCATGCCCGCCTCGAGTTGAGCCCTGGCGAGGTCGTCCGCTTCGGCGGTGACCAGCACCGGCCGTGGTTCGGACAGGAACAGGTCGTTGGCGCGCTCGACGGCCATGATGTCGGCGTGCTTGGTGATCGCCCAGAACGGGCGGTACGGCGGCTGGTCCACCCACGCCACCGGGTTGTTCGCCCGCAGATGCGACAGCGCCGTGTGTAGCCGTTGGTCGTCGGCGTACGCCGAGGGATCGGCCAGAACCTTGGCGGCGTCGTCGATCGTCGGTGTGCTCATGGGGCTCCTCACAAGACTGTGCTTGACGGGTGTCAAGCACAGTCTATGTGATCGGCGCCACTACAACTATCAGGCCAGCGCGTACCGGATCGGCAGGTGCTTGAGCCCGCCGACGAAGATCGTCGCGATGAACTCCGGGTCGCCGGCCAGTTCGATGGACTCCAGGCGCGGGACGAGTTCGCTGAAGAAGCTGTTGATCTCCATCCTGGCCAGTGCGGCGCCCAGGCAGAAGTGCACGCCGTATCCGAAGGACAGGTGCTTGTTCGGGTCGCGGCCGACGTCGAAGCGGAACGGTTCGTCGAAGATGTCCTCGTCGCGGTTGGCCGAGACGTAGGACAGCAGCACCGACTCACCTTCCTTGATCGGCACCCCGCGCACCTCGGTGTCGGCGGTGGCGGTGCGCATGAACTCCTTGACCGGGGTGGTCCAGCGGATCATCTCCTCGACCGCGGTGCCCATCAGCTCCGGTTGCGCCTTCAGCCGCGCGAGCTGGTCCTGGTTCTCGATCAGGGCCAGCAGGCCGCCGGAGATGGCGGCGCTGGTGGTGTCGTGCCCCGCGCTGGCGACGATCACGTAGTAGGACAGGCAGTCGATGTCGTCGAGGTAGTCGCCGCCGAGCTTCGCGTTGGCGATCGCCGAGGCCAGGTCCTCGGTCGGATGGGCCCTGCGCTCGGCGGTCAGGGCGGTGAAGTACCGGAAGAAGTCGGTGATGACCTCGTGCAGTTCCTGCGGGCTCTTGCCGCGGGTGAGCTCGTCGTCGTCACCGCCGAACATCTCCTGGGTCAGCTTGAGCATGCGGCCGAAGTCCGACTCGGGCAGGCCCAGCAGCGACAGGATCACGTACAGCGGGAAGTTGACCGCGACCTCCTGGACGAAGTCACACTCGGGGCCGTTGGCGACCATCTTGTCGACGTAGATCTTGGCCAGTTCGTCGACGCGGGTCTTCAACGCGCGCATCGCCTTCGGCCGGAACCAGTCCGCGCCGATCTTGCGGATGTCGCGGTGCAGCGGGTCGTCCATGTGGATCAACGTGCGCAGTCCACCGCCTGCGGCGAGGTTGGCCGCCGACAGGTCGTCGGTCGCGGCGGTCTGCAGCATCGGCCGGGGGGCGTTGATCCACAGCTCGTTGTCGCGCTCGATGTCCATGATGTCGGCGTGCTTGGTGACCGCCCAGAACGGTCGGTAGTCGGGCACATCGACAAGGGACACCGGCGCGTGCGTGCGCAGATGGGTGAGGGCGGCGTGCAGGCGCGCCTCGTCTGCGTAGGCCTTCGGGTCGGCCAGCACTCCCGCCGCTCGGCTGCCCGCGTCGTCGATAACCGGTGTGCTCATGATCTGCCTTCGCTCGCGCTGAAACTTGACGGGTGTCAAGTCCACTGTAATGGATGACGCCAGTACGCTCGGTCAGCGTGCCGATCCGACGGTTCGCCCGGAGGCTGAGCGTGCTGGCCGCGCTGATGCTGGTCGCCGCATGCGCCCACGAAGCCTCGGAGCCCGCGCAGGCACCCGCCGACCCGGCTGTGGTGCAGACCGCGACCGGGGCGGTCCGCGGGCTCGTCGCACCGGACCATCGTCTCTTCGCCGGAATCCCTTACGCCGCACCGCCTGTCGGGCCGCTGCGCTGGCAGCCCCCGGAGCCCGCGCCGGCGTGGGACGGGGTGCGGGACGGCACCGGGTTCGGCCCGCGTTGCCTGCAGGATCTCGAGGGCGACCTCGAGTTGGGCCGCCAGACCGACGAGGACTGCCTGAACCTCAACGTCTGGACGCCCACCGACCCGGAGCCGGGACCCGCACCGCCGCGGCCGGTGATGGTCTGGATCCACGGTGGTGCGTTCCTCAACGGCAACGGCGGAATCTACGACGCGCGGCGCCTCGTCGCGCGCGGCGACATCGTCGTCGTGACGATCAACTACCGGCTGGGAACCCTCGGCTTCCTGGCGCACCCGGCGCTCGGTTCTCCCGGTCGCGTGGGCAATTACGGCCTGGCCGATCAGCAGGCCGCGCTGAGGTGGGTGCGCGACAACATCGCGCAGTTCGGCGGCGACCCCGGCAAGGTCACGGTCGCCGGCGAGTCCGCGGGCGGGATGTCGGTGTGCGACCACCTCGTCGCCCCGGGTTCGCAGGGACTCTTCGGCGCGGCGATCGTCCAGAGCGGGCCGTGCCAGGCCCAGCTCGCGTTGCCCGAGGCGGAGCGGATCAGCACCGACTACGCCCGAGACGTCGGGTGCGGTGATGCGGCGGTCGCCGCCGAATGCCTGCGTGCGCTGCCCGCCGACAAGCTACGCGAGCCGGTGCGGTATTTCCGGATCGGAGATGACGCGTTGAGCGGCCCGGTCACCGGGACGGAGATCCTGCCGAAGGATCCGATGGTGGCCTTCGCCGACGGGGACGCGGCCCGGGTTCCCATCGTGATCGGCAGCAACCGCGACGAGTTCACCCTTTTCATGGCCCTGCAGTACCTGCGCGGTGACGAACTGCCGCCCGAGGACTACCCGAACGTGCTGGCCGAGACGTTCGGCCCCGGCGCAGGCGCGGTCGCCGACCGCTACCCACTCGACCGTTACGGCGGTAGCGCGCCACTGGCCTATTCAGCGGCGGTGACCGACGGCGAGTTCGCCTGCGTGAATGAGCGCATCGCCGACGACCTCGCCCGCAACGGCCCGGTCTACGCCTACGAGTTCAACGACCGACAGGCGCCCGCGCCGGAGCCACTGCGCACCCTGCCCTTTCCGGTCGGGGCCAGCCACTCGCTGGAACTGCGCTATCTGTTCGACGTCGGCGATGCGCCCACGCTGAGCCCCGCTCAGCAGACGCTGTCGGAGCAGATGATCGACTACTGGAGCGAGTTCGTCCGCACCGGCGCACCGGGCGCCGACGGTCTTCCCGCCTGGCCAGAGGTCGGCGACGACCCGGCGAAGGGGAAGCGGTTGTCCTTGAAGCCCGACGACATCACGGTCATGGACGATTTCGACCGCATCCACCAGTGCCCGTTCTGGGCCACCCTGAAGTAGCCGCACGTCGGAGGGTAGTTTTGTGTGCACCTGCCCCATGCCCGGCGGCCTCCTGCGGAGATTTGGAGGAGGCCCGGATCTGAGGCATACTGTTCGGGTTGCCTTGAGCCAGGTTCGCCTGGCCGGGCATGCGACCAGCGCCCTCGCGGGCGTATCCGGTCCCAACCTCGATCGTGACGGGTTTTTTCGCCGCGACTGAGTGTGCGTGAGGGCGACACACCCGACCGCGGGGGTCGGTGGACCACAGACAGGTAAACAGCGGCGGCACAGCCAGGCCCAGAGTTTTCGGGCCCGTTAGTAGTGAGGTAGGAGAAGCGTGGCGGGACAAAAGATCCGCATCAGGCTCAAGGCCTACGACCATGAGGCGATCGATGCCTCAGCGCGCAAGATCGTGGAGACAGTCACCAGGACGGGCGCCAGCGTGGTCGGCCCGGTGCCGCTGCCGACGGAGAAGAACGTGTACTGCGTCATCCGCTCCCCGCACAAGTACAAGGACTCGCGAGAGCACTTCGAGATGCGTACGCACAAGCGCCTGATCGACATCCTCGACCCGACCCCGAAGACCGTTGACGCCCTGATGCGCATCGATCTGCCGGCCAGCGTCGACGTCAATATCCAGTAGGAGAACCAGAGATTCATGGCTAGAAAAGGAATTCTGGGCACCAAGCTGGGCATGACGCAGGTGTTCGACGAGAACAACAAGGTCGTCCCAGTCACGGTCGTCAAGGCCGGCCCCAACGTGGTGACCCGCATCCGCACCCCCGAGCGCGACGGCTACAGCGCCGTGCAGCTCGCCTACGGCGAGATCAGCCCGCGCAAGGTGAACAAGCCGGTCGCCGGTCAGTACGCCGCCGCGGGGGTGAACCCGCGCCGTCACCTCGCCGAGCTCCGGCTCGACGACGACGCCGCCGCCTCCGAGTACGAGGTCGGCCAGGAGCTGACCGCGGAGATCTTCGCCGACGGGGTCTACGTCGACGTGACGGGCACCTCGAAAGGCAAGGGCTTCGCGGGCACCATGAAGCGCCACGGCTTCAAGGGCCAGGGCGCCAGCCACGGCGCCCAGGCGGTCCACCGCAGGCCGGGCTCGATCGGTGGCTGCGCCACCCCGGGTCGCGTCTTCAAGGGCACGCGCATGTCGGGTCGGATGGGCAGCGATCGCATCACCACCCAGAACCTCAAGGTGCACAAGGTCGACGCCGAGAACGGTGTGCTGTTGATCAAGGGCGCCATCCCCGGCCGCAACGGTGGTCTGGTTGTTGTGCGCACCGCAATCAAGCGAGGCGAGAAGTAATGAAAATTGATGTGAGGACGCCGGCCGGCAAGAAAGACGGCAGCGTCGAGTTGCCCGCCGAGCTGTTCGACGTGGAGCCCAACATCGCGCTGATGCACCAGGTCGTCATCGCGCAGTTGGCCGCCAAGCGTCAGGGCACGCACTCGACCAAGACCCGTGGTGAGGTCTCCGGCGGCGGCAAGAAGCCGTACCGGCAGAAGGGCACCGGCCGCGCCCGTCAGGGTTCGACCCGCGCGCCCCAGTTCGCCGGCGGTGGCGTCGTGCACGGACCGCAGCCGCGCGACTACAGCCAGCGGACCCCGAAGAAGATGATCGCCGCCGCGCTGCGCGGGGCGCTCTCGGACCGGGCGCGCAACGAGCGCATCCACGCGATCACCGAACTGGTGAGCGGTCAGGTCCCGTCGACCAAGAGCGCCAAGGCGTTCCTGGCGAGCCTATTGGCCGACAACACGGCCAAGAATAAAAAGGTGCTCGTCGTCATCGGCCGCGCCGATGAGGTGGGCGCCAGGAGCGTCCGCAATCTGCCTGGCGTGCATGTGATCTCGCCGGACCAACTGAACACCTACGACGTGCTCGACGCAGACGACGTGGTGTTCAGCGTCGAGGCCCTCGACGCCTACATCGCGGCAAATGTGAAGACTGAGGAGGTTTCGGCCTGATGGCTACCGTGACCGACCCCCGCGACATCATCCTGGCCCCCGTCATCTCGGAGAAGTCGTACGGGCTGATCGAGGACAACGTGTACACGTTCGTGGTGCACCCCGATTCGAACAAGACGCAGATCAAGATCGCGATCGAAAAGATCTTCAAGGTCAAGGTCGACTCGGTGAACACCCTCAACCGCCAGGGCAAGCGCAAGCGCACCCGCGCCGGATACGGACAGCGCAAGAGCACCAAGCGCGCGATCGTCACCCTGGCCGCGGGCAGCAAGCCCATCGACCTGTTCGGAGCTCCTGCCTAGGCCCCGGCCGGCAGGTAGAACTGGCAAGAGGACTTAACAGACATGGGAATTCGCAAGTACAAGCCGACGACCCCCGGTCGCCGCGGCTCCAGCGTCGCCGACTTCGCCGAGGTCACCCGCGACCATCCGGAGAAGTCGCTGGTGCGCCCGCTGCACGGCAAGGGCGGACGTAACGCACACGGCCGCATCACCACCCGCCACAAGGGTGGTGGCCACAAGCGTGCCTACCGGGTGATCGACTTCCGTCGCCACGACAAGGACGGCGTCAACGCCAAGGTCGCGCACATCGAGTACGACCCGAACCGCACCGCGCGCATCGCGCTGCTGCACTATCTCGACGGCGAGAAGCGCTACATCATCGCGCCGCAGGGCCTTGCGCAGGGGCACATCGTGGAGTCCGGCGCCAACGCCGACATCAAGCCGGGCAACAACCTGCCGTTGCGCAACATCCCCTCCGGCACCGTGATCCACGCGGTGGAGCTGCGCCCCGGTGGCGGGGCGAAGCTGGCCCGGTCGGCCGGTGCCAGCATCCAGCTGCTGGGCAAGGAGGGCACCTACGCCTCCCTGCGTATGCCCAGCGGTGAGATCCGCCGCGTCGACGTGCGCTGCCGCGCCACCGTCGGCGAGGTCGGCAACGCCGAGCAGGCGAACATCAACTGGGGCAAGGCCGGCCGGATGCGTTGGAAGGGCAAGCGCCCGACCGTGCGTGGTGTCGTGATGAACCCGGTCGACCACCCGCACGGTGGTGGTGAGGGTAAGACCTCCGGTGGCCGTCACCCGGTGAGCCCGTGGGGCAAGCCCGAGGGCCGCACCCGCAAGCCGAACAAGCCGAGCGACAAGCTCATCGTCCGACGCCGGCGCACCGGCAAGAATAAGCGCTAGGAGTAGCCAGCGATGCCACGCAGCCTGAAGAAGGGCCCGTTCGTCGACGACCATCTGCTCAAGAAGGTCGACGTCCAGAACGAGAAGAACACCAAGCAGGTCATCAAGACCTGGTCCCGTCGGTCGACCATCATCCCCGACTTCATCGGGCACACCTTCGCCGTCCACGACGGTCGCAAGCATGTCCCGGTGTTCGTCACCGAGGCGATGGTCGGGCACAAGCTGGGCGAGTTCGCGCCCACACGCACCTTCAAGGGTCACATCAAGGATGACCGGAAGAGCAAGAGGCGGTAATGAGTACAGCAACGACGAATCCGTCCACCTACCCCTCTGCGATGGCTGTGGCGCGTTACGTGCCCATCTCGCCGACGAAGGCACGCCGGGTGATCGACCTGGTCCGCGGCAAGAGCGTCGAGCAGGCGCTCGACATCCTGCGGTGGGCACCGCAGAGCGCCAGTGACCCGGTCGCCAAGGTGATCGCGAGCGCTGCCGCCAACGCGCAGAACAACGACGGGCTGGACCCGGCCACGCTGGTGGTCGCCACCATCCACGCCGACGGGGGCCCCACCGCCAAGCGCATCCGGCCGCGCGCGCAGGGTCGCGCGTTCCGCATCCGCAAGCGCACCTGCCACATCACCGTGATCGTCGAGAGCCGTCCGCCGAAGGACCGCGGCACCCGTGCTGCGGCGTCGGCCGGCGCCGCCCGGTCGCGGCGCGCACAGGCCAGCAAGGCCGCCGCTGCCAAGACGACCCCGGAGAAAGCCACGGCCACCACATCCGCTGAGGCTTCTAGCGAAGCGAAGGGAGGCTCGCAGTAGTGGGCCAGAAGATCAACCCGCACGGCTTCCGCCTCGGTATCACCACCGACTGGAAGTCCCGCTGGTACGCAGACAAGCAGTACGCCGACTACATCAAGGAAGATGTGGCGATCCGCAAGCTGCTGGCCACCGGCCTGGAACGGGCCGGCATCGCCGACGTCGAGATCGAGCGCACCCGTGACCGCGTTCGCGTGGACATCCACACCGCGCGCCCCGGCATCGTCATCGGTCGCCGCGGCACCGAGGCCGACCGCATCCGCGCCGACCTGGAGAAGCTGACCAAGAAGCAGGTTCAGCTCAACATCCTCGAGGTGAAGAACCCCGAGTCGGTCGCGCAGTTGGTGGCCCAGGGTGTGGCCGAGCAGCTGAGCAACCGCGTGGCGTTCCGCCGTGCGATGCGTAAGGCGATCCAGTCGGCGATGCGCCAGCCCAGCGTGAAAGGCATTCGGGTGCAGTGCTCGGGCCGCCTCGGCGGCGCCGAGATGAGCCGCTCGGAGTTCTACCGCGAGGGTCGGGTCCCGCTGCACACGCTGCGCGCCGACATCGACTACGGCCTCTACGAGGCCAAGACCACCTTCGGCCGCATCGGTGTGAAGGTGTGGATCTACAAGGGCGACATCGTCGGTGGCAAGCGCGAGGCAGTCGCCTCCGCTCCCGCCGGCGCGGATCGTCCGCGTCGCGAGCGTCCGACGGGTGCCACCCGTCCGCGCCGCAGTGGCGCGTCGGGCACCACCGCGACGAGCACCGACGCCGGTCGTGCCGCCACCTCGGGAGACGCAGCAGCACCGACCGCAGATGCCGCGGCCGTCGAGGCGCCGGCTGAGAGCACTACACAGGATTCAGGGAGCTAGCCAATGCTTATTCCCCGCAAGGTCAAGCACCGCAAGCAGCACCACCCGCAGCAGCGCGGCATCGCCAGCGGCGGCACCTCGGTGAGCTTCGGCGACTACGGCATCCAGGCCCTCGGCCATGCCTACATCACCAACCGGCAGATCGAGTCCGCTCGTATCGCCATCAACCGGCACATCAAGCGTGGCGGCAAGGTGTGGATCAACATCTTCCCGGACCGCCCGCTGACCAAGAAGCCGGCCGAGACCCGCATGGGTTCGGGTAAGGGCTCGCCGGAGTGGTGGGTCGCCAACGTCAAGCCCGGCCGGGTGTTGTTCGAGCTGAGCTACCCCGACGAGAAGATCGCCAGGGAAGCGTTGACCCGTGCCATCCACAAGCTGCCTATCAAGGCACGCATCGTCACCAGAGAGGAGCAGTTCTGATGGCAGTCGGAACCACGACCGGCGAACTGCGCGAGCTCACCGACGACGAACTGACCGACAAGCTGCGTGAGTCCAAGGAAGAGCTGTTCAACCTGCGCTTCCAGATGGCGACCGGCCAGCTTGCCAACAACCGCCGGCTGCGTGTGGTGCGGCAGGAGATCGCACGCGTCTACACCGTGCTGCGCGAACGTGAATTGGGTCTGGCCGCCGGACCCGGAGGTGAGGATTCGTAATGGCCGAGAAGACAACGGAAAAGGGCGCCCAGCCCGGTCCCAAGAAGACCCCGCGCACCGAGAAGCCCCGCGGTCGCCGCAAGACCGCGATCGGCTACGTCGTCAGCGACAAGATGCAGAAGACCATCGTGGTCGAGTTGGAAGATCGCAAGAGCCACCCGCTCTACGGCAAGATCATCCGGACCACGAGCAAGGTCAAGGCGCACGACGAGAACGGCGATGCCGGTGTCGGCGACCGTGTTTCGTTGATGGAGACCCGGCCGCTGTCGGCGACGAAGCGCTGGCGTCTCGTCGAGATCCTCGAGAAGGCCAAGTAGGCTCGAGCCTTTCCCGGCTCTACCGCTTTTCCGCACGAAGCCCCCGCACGCCACCTCGGCGGCGGGGGCTTCGCGTGTCGCCAAAAGATCTGGCGGAGGTGTAAGAGTCCCCTCAATAGGGTTTGCGGAGCCAACGGCACCACTACGCTGACCTGCGATGAGACGATACTCTGCAATCCTCGTAAGATTGCTGATGGCAGTCGCGCTAACCACTTTGCTGGTATCGCCTGCGGCAAGGAGTCAGCCTCCCGACACCGGTGGTGTGTCCGCCGCGCCGACCCTTCCGCTGGCGCAGCTCGGGGCGGCGGCCGATCTGGCGTTTTACGGTATCCAGGGCACCGAGATCCTGAACGTCCCGGTACCGCCGGGACTGGAACCTGTCGCGCTGAACGCAATCACGCAACTGCCTGTCAATGTGCGGAGCGCGACTATCACCGTCATGCAGGGCGAGCGCACGATCGCCCGGGTCGACGCCCCGCCAGGGGATCGTGCCCCCGTCGTCATCCCACTCGCGGGTGCGGCGATAGTGGACAACGCGGTGAGCCTGACCTTGCGGACCTACATCCTTCCGGTCGACGGGTACTGCCTGGATCCGACCAACCCGCTGCGATTGTCCGACGGCAGCGTGACGTTCGCCGGCGTGGAACAGGTCCCGGTCACGGTGGCCGACTTCCTGCCCCCGGTGTTGCGTCAGCTCACCGTCTTCGTCGATGCGCAACCGTCCCAGGCGGAGTCGGATGCGGCGGTCCGGTTGGTGACGGCAGTCGCCGCACACTACGGCACCCAGTACCCCGACATCGCGGTCGCTCCGCTGGCCGAGGGGCAGGCCGCTCCTGCCGAACCGTCGGCGCCGCTGCAACGGCACATCGTCATCAGGGAGGCCGCCGACGTCGGCGTCTCGCTGCTGGGCTCCGGCGGGGTGCCCGCGCTGCTCGTCGCCGGTCCGGCCGAGCAGCTGGGCAACCAGAGCCGGTTGCTCACCAGCGATCTCGATCGCCTCGCGATCGCCTCCAAGGCCGTTGCCGGACCGTTGGCTTCGACGCCGCAGCTGCCGGGTGACCAGACGACGCTGCGCAGGCTGGGGCAGCCGGGGGTCAATGCCACCGCGCTGTCGCCGCAGGTCGGGATCGGCCTCGACCAGACCCGCCTGGGCCGCTCGGCGCACGGTGTCCGGGTCCATCTGCGCGGGTCCTACACCCCACTGCCCGAATCCATCGGCGGACAGTTGGTGGCCTCGATCGCCGGGGACACCGTCGACCGCTGGCCTGCTGACCCGTCGGGCACGATCGATCGCTGGGTCGACGTCCCCGATGATCTCCTGCAGCGGTACACCACCCTCGCGCTGAGACTCGACATCAGCGGAAACACCGGCCGTTGCGGCGAGTTCCAGCCGTTGACGCTGACCATCGACGGTGACAGCCCGGTGCTGACCAGCCCCGCGCAGCCGCCCGTTCCGGGAGGCTTCCAGTCGCTGCCACAGGCGCTGATGCCGCGCACCGTGGTGGGCATCGACGGTGGACTGGACGACACCAGAAGGGCCGCCGCGATCATGGTCGGGTTGCAGCGACTCAGCGCACTGCCGATCGACACCACGGTGATGCCGTTGCAGGATGCGATCGCCGGCGGCGGGCCCGCGGTCCTGATCAGTCCCGGCGGGTGGACCGAGGACGGGATCGACCTCCCGGTCGCGGCCGACGCCGACGGTGAGCTCACCGTCGAGCGGGCCGACGCGCCGGGGGAGACGACCACCCTGCGCCTCGACCCGGTGCTGGGTTTCGGCTCGCTGCAGGTGGTCCACGACGGTCGGCGCAGCATGCTGATCGCCACGTCGACCGGGGCGTCCGAGCAGCTGGACGCGCTGCTGGTCTGGCTCGGCCAGAACCCCCAGCGCTGGTCCAATGTCGACGGCACGGCGCTCATCGGCGCGCCGGGCAGGCAACCGGTCGTCGTCGACACCACCGCCGACGTCGAAACCGGAGCGCAGGCCGAGACGTCGACTGGACGGCCGTGGTGGGTCTGGGCGGCAGTGGCCGTTGCCGCGTCGCTGGTCGTATTGGCCATCGGGTTTGTTGTGTTGCGCGCCAGGCGAACCCGAGATCGGCAATGACAGCCACCGCCGTAGCCGCTGCACCGGAGGGTCGACGAAGTGCCCTCCAGCGGTATTACGGTCTGCCTCCCGCCTATCGGCTGACCGTCCGCTGGACCTTCATCGCGGTGCTCACCGGCGTCGCGTTCCACCGCAGCATCCTGAGTCTGGTCGAGGTCGCCCGCAACGGCAGCATCGGGAGTTTCGTGTGGACGGTGCCCGCCGCGGCGATCCTCGTGGCGGTGGCGATCGCGCGGCGCAAGCGTACCGAGTTGCCGATCCACGATCGCCAGACCGACGTCATCGTCGGGATCATGGGGCTCGGCCTGGCGTTGATGGTCCAGGGCGTCCTGTTGCCGCGGTATGCGCTCTACTTCCATCTGCTGCGGCTCGACCTGTTCGCGATGTGGCTGTTCGTGTCCTGTTCGGCCGTGTTGCTGTTCGGCCTGCGTCCCGTCATCCGCTTCGCGTGGGTGTGGGTGATGGTGCTCCTGATGATCCTCACCCTGCCGTACTACCTCGTCGTGATCACGCTCGGCGGGGGCAAGGTGGCGGCGGGCACCGCGGCGCTGCTCATCGCGGGCCTCGGAGCAGGCATCGCCGGCGGACCTTCCTACCGGCGAGGCGCTCTCGCCTCGCTGGCAGCCTGGGTCGTCGGCTTCGTCGTGCTGGCGGTGATCGCGGTCTTCTTCACCGACGCCCCGGTGCTCGTGTACCAGGAAGTGCCGGCCCTCACGGCGCTCTGTGTCGTCGGCCTGGCGATGTTCTTCATCTCCCGGCGGGGGCAACCCAAGCGCGTCCTCGACCGCAAGGTCGAACCCCTTGCCGCCAAGCAGGTGTGGAGCGCCGTGCCACTGGTGACCACCGCGGCGGTGGCGCTGTCGTTGTTCCCACTGCCCATCTCTCCTATCTCGGGGATCTTCAGCCGACCGAGCCAATACCCGCTGGCCAACGGGATGCCACTCGTCGCGCCACCAGGCTGGTCGACCTCCGGAGCGATCACCCGAATCCCCGTCAACCGGCTCTACGGAGCCGACGCCGTGCTGGTCCGCCAGCGAATGACCGCCGATGTCGGCAGCCCGCGATGGGACAAGTACGGCAGGCCGAGGACCGTCGTCGTCGACAGCACGGTGAGCGACGAGTCGTTCGCACTGGTGATGTATCCGGCGCGGGTGCTCTACGGCCTGACGTCGGCCCGGATCAGCGAGGTGCGCGACGTGGACCTCGGCAACGGTGTGATCGGCAACCTCATCTCGGTGGTCGACGACCAGCTGCTGGTGACGTGGAATGCGATGCAGTTCGCTTGGGAGGACGGCGATCTCGCCCAGCGCGTGACGATGTTCGCCGTCGACAACCACGAGCCGGAGGCCCCCTTTCCCGAGCCCACCCAGAATCTCCTTCCTACGGTGCGGACGTTGATCACCTTGCTGTTTCGGGGCAATGACGTACTCAGGCAGAGCACGCCGACGTTCAAGGACGCCGAGCTGCTGTCCCAGTTCGGTCGGGCGCTGGTCGCGGCTCAGCTCGGACCCGCGCCGTGAGAGCCACCGGGCAACGACCGGTGCTCGATCCGACGGTGCCGTCGGACCGGGAGTACGCGCTGCGGCGTGCGATCGACGGGCTGCGCGACGACGACCCGATGCGGTCCGCGTCGATCCCGGTGACCGGTTGGCAACGCGTGGTGCTGTGGTCGTCGCTGGTGATCATCATCGGCTGCGCCGGGTGGCAGCCGATGGCCACCGCGGTGGTCCTCATCGGGCTGTGCACGGCGGCCTATCTGCTGACGATGACCGACCGAGTGCTCATCTTCCGGCAGGGTCTGGCCTCCCGGGCAATCGTCATCTCCGACGAAAGGGCCCGCGGGATACCGGACGACGAACTGCCGCCCTACACGGTGCTGGTGCCCGCCTACAACGAGCCGGAGGTGGTCGGCGACCTCATCGGTGCGATGGCCGCGATCGAATACCCGCGCGACAAGCTGCAGGTGCTGCTGCTGCTCGAAGCCGACGACGATGTCACGATCGCGGCGGCGCAGGAATGCGCCGAATCGGATGCCATCACGATCCTGCTTGTGCCGCCCGCAGATCCCCGCACCAAACCGAAGGCGTGCAACTACGGTCTGCACTTCGCGACCGGTGAGATCGTGACGATCTTCGACGCCGAGGACCTTCCCGAACCCCTGCAGTTACGCCGCGTGGTCGCCGCGTTCCACGACCTGCCCGACGACGTCGCGTGCATCCAGGCGAAACTGGTGTATCACAACGGCCACCAGAACATCCTGACCGGATGGTTCACCGCCGAGTACGGCTTGTGGTTCGGCTATCTGCTGCCCGGGATGATGGGATCGACATCCCCGATTCCGTTGGGCGGCACGTCGAACCACCTTCGTCGCAAGGTCCTCGATGAGATCGGTGCGTGGGATCCGTTCAACGTCACCGAGGATGCCGACCTCGGCCTGCGCATCGCCGCGTGTGGCTACCGCACCGCAGTGATCGACTCGAACACCCTCGAGGAGGCCAACAGCGACCCGATCAACTGGGTGCGTCAGCGGTCGCGCTGGTACAAGGGTTATCTGCAGACATGGCTGGTTCACATCCGTCGGCCGGTGGGGTTGTACCGCACGCTGGGTCTGCGCAGCTTCGTGCGGTTCAACCTGGTGCTGGGCGGAACCCCGGTGGTCGCCGTCCTGAACCTGGTGTTCTGGCTCATCACGCTGGTGTGGTTCCTCGGCCAGCCCCCTGTGGTCGAAGAGGTGTTCCCTCCCTACATCTACTTTCCGGCGCTCATCGCCCTCGTGCTGGGTAACGGGGCGACGATGTACATGAACCTCATCGCGTTGCGCGAGGACGACCGGTCCGATCTGCTCCTCGCCGGTCTGACGGTGCCGGTGTTCTGGGTGATGATGAGCGTCGCCGCGGCCAAGGGCTGCTACCAGATGATCCGCAGCCCGTCATACTGGGAGAAGACCTTTCACGGCCTCGCCGTGAAACCCGCCGGGGCGGAGAGCGGTCCTTGACCCGCGGGCCGTCCCGGCGGCAGATGATGGTCGCGGTCTACACCGTGACGTGCGCGATCTACGTCGGGGTCGGCTTCTGGCTGCAGGTGCAGCACGGGTTCATCCTGGGTGACGCGCTGTCGCGGGTGACGGCCGCGCAGTCCGTCCTGTTCAGCCGCGATCCGCACCTTGCGGCCATCGGCTTCATCTTCACCCCGCTGACCGCGATGCTCCAGCTGCCCGCGCTGCTGCTCACCCCGGTCTGGCCGGAGATCACCGAACGCGCGTTCGCGGCGACCCTCGTCTCGGCCGTCTTCATGGCCGGCGCCGTCGTCCAGATCCTCGGCATGGGTCTGGACCGGGGGCTGCCGCGCGTCTACGCGCTGGCGATCACGGCGATCTTCGCGCTGAACCCGATGATCGTGTTCTACGGCGCGAACGGGATGAGCGAGGCGCCCTTCATCTTCTTCATGTCCTGGGCCGTCCGCAGATTGATGCTGTGGATGGTCGACGATGACGTGCACCACCTGATCACCGCGGGCGGAATCGCCATGGGGCTGGCGTATCTCACCCGCTACGACGCGGTGGCGTGCATCGCGGCCGCGGGCGTGCTGGTCGGCGTGACCACCTACCGTCGCGCCCGGTCGGCGCCCCGCATCCGGCGGGCACTGCTGGACACGATCCTGGTCAGCGGACCCGGCGTCGGAGCATTCGTCGGCTGGGCGGCGGTCAGCTGGCTGATCACGGGCGAGGCGTTCGCGCAGTTCACGTCGCAGTACGGCAACACCGCGATCCTGGAGCAGTCGGGAACGGTCGCCACGACCTTCGGCGGCGGCCTGGCGTTCGCCGCCGTCTGCATCATGCTGCTGGCTCCCACCCTGATACCCATCGCGCTGTGGGCCGCCGCGCGGCGCCGGGGCACACCCGGCTGGCCGGTGCTGCTCGTGCCGCTGTCGATCTACGGTGCGGCACTGGCCTTTCAGGCATACAGCTACGCCTCGGGTTCGACGTTCCCGTTCCTGCGGTTCTACATCATCGCCGTGCCGTTGACGGCGTGCCTTGCCGTGCTGGCGGTACCCGAGGGAATCGGCCTGGCCTCCAAGCGACGGGGCCGGTACGCGCCGCCGGCGGCCGCGGTCAATCATCGGCGCCGGTCGCGGGCGCCGTACGCAGCGGTGGCGCTGCTGTTCGCGGTCAGCCTTCCGGTCACCGCCTGGGGGATGAGCCTGCCGAAGTACGCGCCGCAGGAGTACGCGCTGGGCGCGGTGTTGGCGCCCGACCCCGACAACGTCACCGAACGCAAGGCGCTCGAGCACCGGATCGCCGCGAGCTTCTCGACCGAACGCAAGATCGCCGACTATCTTGACGGCCTGCACCTCCCGGAGAGCTCGGTCATCACCGACACCGTGTACGGGTTCGCGATACTGGCCGCCTCAGACAAGCCCAGGACGTTCGTCATCCCGTCGGACCCCGACTTCACCGAGCTGCTCAACGAGCCGTCGCTGGGCGGCATTCGGTACCTGCTGGCGGTGCCGCCGACGGGGCGCGGCGTCTCCGACGCGTTGAACCTTCGTTACCCCACGTTGTACGAGACCGGCGCGGACATCGCCACTCTCGAGCTCGAGATCCCCAACGACGGTGACAGCCAACCTGATTGGCGCCTGTACCGGGTGAACGAGCCGCCGCCGGGCAGGCAGTGACACCGCGAGAGGGTCAATACACGCGCCCGGCACGTGCGTCGCGGTAATCTGTCGACGATCGCGAACACCTCGCGAGGATGGAGACGGGCCGGTTATGACGACGGAGTTCAACGGCAAGATCGAGGTCGACATCCGGGATTCCGAGCCGGACTGGGGACCCTACGCGGCTCCGAAGGCGCAACCGGATGCGCCCAACGTCCTCTACCTCGTGTGGGACGACGTCGGCATCGCCACCTGGGACTGCTTCGGGGGACTGGTCGAGATGCCCACGATGAGCCGCATCGCCGAACGCGGAGTGCGCCTTTCACAGTTCCACACCACCGCGCTGTGCTCGCCGACCCGGGCGTCGCTGCTGACCGGTCGCAACGCGACCACGGTGGGCATGGCGATGGTGGAGGAGTTCACCGAGGGCTTCCCCGGCATCAACGGGCGAATCCCCGAGGAGACCGCGCTGATCTCGGAGGTGCTCGCCGAGAACGGCTACAACACCTACTGCGTGGGTAAGTGGCACCTGACGCCGATCGAGGAGTCCAACCTCGCCGCCACCAGGCGGCACTGGCCGCTGTCGCGCGGTTTCGAGCGGTTCTACGGTTTCATGGGCGGTGAGACCGACCAGTGGTATCCCGAGCTGATCTACGACGGCCACCCCGTGGAAGCACCGGCGACCCCCGAGGAGGGCTACCACCTCTCCAAGGACATCGCCGACAAGACAATCGAATTCATCCGGGATTCGACGATGATCGCCCCCGACAAGCCATGGTTCTCGTATGTGTGTCCCGGGGCGGGGCACGCGCCGCATCACGTGCCCAAGGAATGGGCCGACCGCTACGCCGGCAAGTTCGACATGGGATACGAGCGCTACCGCGAGATCGCGCTGGAGAACCAGAAGAGGCTCGGCATCGTGCCTCCGGACACCGAACTGTCGGCGGTCAACCCGTACTCGGATGTCACCGGACCCAACGGCGAACCGTGGCCCGCGCAGGACACCGTGCGACCCTGGGAATCGCTCGGCGAGCAGGAGAAACGGCTGTTCGCCCGCATGGCCGAGGTGTTCGCCGGGTTCCTGTCCTACACCGACGCCCAAATCGGCCGCATCCTCGACTATCTGGAGGAGTCCGGACAACTGGACAACACCATCATCGTCGTCATCTCCGACAACGGGGCCAGCGGGGAGGGTGGGCCCGATGGCTCGGTCAACGAAGCCAAGTTCTTCAACGGCTACCTCGACTCCGTCGAGGACAGCATGCGGTTCATCGACGAGTTGGGTTCTCCGACCACGTTCGGCCACTATCCGATCGGCTGGGCGATGGCCTTCAACACGCCCTACAAGCTCTACAAGCGTTACGCCTCCCACGGGGGCGGCATCGCCGATGCCGCAATCATCTCCTGGCCCAACGGGATCGCCGCGCACGGTGAGGTGCGCGACAACTTCGTCAACGTCTGTGACATCACCCCGACGGTGTACGACCTGCTGCAGATCACCCCGCCCGCCACCGTCAGGAGGGTTCCGCAGAAGTCGCTCGACGGTGTCAGTTTCAAGGTGGCCCTTGATGATCCAGCCGCGCCCACCGGTAAGGAGACCCAGTTCTACACCATGCTCGGCACCCGGGGCATCTGGCACAGAGGCTGGTTCGCCAACGCGGTCCATCCCGCCGCTCCGTCGGGGTGGTCACATTTCGACAAGGACCGCTGGGAGCTCTACCACATCGACTCGGACCGCAGCCAGTGCCACGATCTGGCCGCCGAGAATCCCGACAAGCTCGCCGAACTGCAGGCGCTGTGGTTCTCCGAGGCCGCCAAGTACAACGGGCTTCCGCTGTCAGACCTCGGCGTGTTCGAGATGATCGGGCGGTGGCGGCCGTCGCTGGCCGGTGATCGTTCGAGCTATCTGTATTACCCGCACACCGCGCCGGTTGCGGTGGGGGCGTGTGTGGAGATCCAGGGCCGTTCCTTCTCGGTGCTGGCCGAGGTGTCCGTGGACAGCGACGAGGTGCAGGGCGTGCTGTTCAAGCAGGGCGCCGGCCATGGCGGCTACGTGCTGTTCATCGCCGACGGTCGACTGCAGTTCGTCTACAACTTCTTCGGGGAACAGGAGCAGTGGGTCGCTTCTCCCGAGCCGGTGCCACTGGGCAACCGCACCCTCGGTGTCGGCTACGCCCGAACGGGAACGCTCGACGGCAGTCACACGCCGGTCGGCGAGGCGACCCTGTACATCGACGGCGCCGCAGTCGCCACCCTGCAGGACGTGAAAGCCCACCCCTTCACGTTCGGGCTCGCCGGCGGCGGGGTCAGCGTGGGACGCAATCTCGGACAAGAGGTTTCGCAGGCCTACCGGGCGCCGTTCGCGTTCAGCGGTGGCACCATCACGCAGGTCACCGTCGATGTCTCCGGCGCTCCGTACTCCGATCTGGAGCGCGACGTCGCACGAGCATTCGCCAAGGACTGACGGTGCCCACCCGCGCGGGCCCGGCGGCGCTGCCGGTGTGGGTGGCCATCATCTTGTCGTCGGCGTGCGTCGTGCCGGCGTGCACGCGGTCCAGCGACGGTGTGCCCACGGCGGCCGAACGCGAGGTGACGACGACCGAGACCTCCGAGGCTGCCCCGCCGAGCCCCGGCCAGTGGGACGATTCGGAACCCGGCGTCGTCCCCACGACGCAGCCACCGGCACCGGCAGGCACAGTCTCTGTGCCGCCCGTCCTTCCCCCGGTCAGGACCGTCGCCCAGGTATCCGACCCCGGCGCTCCCACGGCCACCGTGGGCGTGCCGGACGGCTGGTCGATGTCGTCGGGCAACGGCGATCCCGAGGGTGCCCGGCTCGAGGGGCCCGAAGGGATGGAGGCCGTCGTCACGATCACCCCGACGCCGCTCGATCCCGCGTTCCGCGAGTACGTCGACGCCCTCACCGAGGATGCGACCGTCAGCACGGTCAGCACGCTGCCCGGCGAGCTGTGCGGCTACAGCGGTCAGAAGCTGATGGGCATGTTGTCCGACAACGCGCAATCGGTGGAATACGAGGACCGAATCGTGCACGTGGACACCGCGGCGCAGGACTACTTGATCGTCGTTCACGTCGAGGCGCCCTCCGGTACGCCCGGATTCGACGATGCGGCGTCGGTGCTGACCGGGGATTTCGAGATCGGCCTACGCTGAGCGGCATGCTCACCGAGCTCGTCGAGTTGGACGGCGGGTCGTTCCGCATGGGGTCCACGAAGTTCTACCCAGAAGAGGCGCCCGCGCACACGGTCACCGTCGCGGCCTTCGCGGTGGAACGGCATCCGGTCACCAACGCCCAGTTCGGCGCGTTCGTCGCCGACACCGGCTACCGCACCGTCGCCGAGGTGCCCCCGGACCCGGCACTGTTCCCCGGTGCCGACCCGCAGGACCTGGTGCCCGGCGCGCTGGTGTTCAGGCCGACGGACGGCCCTGTCGATCTCCGTGACTGGCGGCAGTGGTGGGCCTGGACACCTGGGGCGAACTGGCGGCATCCGTTCGGTCCGGACAGTTCGGTCGAGGGCATGTCCGAGCATCCGGTGGTGCAGGTGTGTTACACCGACGCCGCCGCCTACGCCCGGTGGGCGGGCCGGCGGCTGCCCAGCGAAGCGGAATGGGAGTTCGCCGCCCGAGGCGGGTCGACGACCACGTACCCGTGGGGCGAGGAGGCCACGCCCGGCGGGCAGTTGATGGCCAACACATGGCAGGGCAGGTTCCCGTACCGCAACGACGGCGCGCTGGGCTGGAGGGGCACCTCGCCCGTCGGCTCGTTCCCGCCGAACTCCTACGGGCTGGTCGACATGATCGGCAACGTGTGGGAGTGGACGACCACCCGCTTCACCGGCCACCACGCGATCGGGCGTCCGGTGGAGGCGTGCTGCGGTCCGGCGGTCCCCGATCCACAGTTGAGCCAGGCGCTGAAGGGCGGTTCACACCTGTGCGCCCCGGAGTACTGCCACCGCTACCGGCCGGCCGCCCGTTCGCCGCAGTCGCAGGACAGCGCGACGACCCATATCGGCTTCCGCTGCGTGGTGTCGCCCTGAACCGACCGCCGCGGGTGGGCGATTTGGAGCATTCCCTCAGCTCACCTAGTATATGGGGGTTGCCTTGGGCAGACCTCGGACTTCTTTCACAGAAGACCCTGCGTGCCCTTGGGTGACAAAGACCGCGTACGTCAGGGTCGGTAATCCTGCGTGCATACAGAAACCAGGTCAGGAGATCGAGTGATTCAGCAGGAATCGCGTCTCAAGGTCGCCGACAACACGGGCGCCAAGGAGATCTTGTGCATCCGCGTGCTCGGCGGCTCGGGACGACGCTACGCCGGCATCGGTGATGTCATCGTGGCGACCGTCAAGGACGCCATCCCGGGCGGCAACGTCAAGCGCGGCGACGTCGTCAAGGCCGTCATCGTGCGCACCGTCAAGGAGCGCCGGCGCGCCGACGGCAGCTACATCAAGTTCGATGAGAACGCCGCCGTCATCATCAAGCCCGACAACGACCCGCGCGGCACCCGCATCTTCGGGCCGGTCGGTCGCGAACTGCGCGAGAAGCGCTTCATGAAGATCGTCTCGCTCGCCCCGGAGGTGTTGTAGATGAAGGTCCGCAAGGGCGACACGGTGCTCGTGATCTCGGGCAAGGACAAGGGCGCCAAGGGCAAGGTCCTGGTGGCCTACCCGGAGCGCAACAAGGTGCTCGTCGAGGGCGTCAACCGGATCAAGAAGCACACCCCCGAATCACGCACGGAGCGCGGCGCGTCCTCCGGCGGCATCGTCACCCAGGAGGCGCCGATCTCCGTCAGCAACGTGATGGTGATCGATGCCGACGGCAAGCCCACCCGTGTCGGCTACCGCAAGGACGACGAGTCCGGCAAGAGCGTGCGGGTGGCCAAGAGCAATGGCAAGGACCTGTGAAATGACCACCACTGAACAGAAGACCCTGCCGCGCCTCAAGCAGCGCTACCGCGAGGAGATCCGCGACTCGCTGCAGAAGGAGTTCGGCTACGCCAACGTCATGCAGATCCCCGGCGTGATGAAGGTCGTGGTGAACATGGGTGTCGGTGACGCCGCCCGCGACGCCAAGCTGATCAACGGTGCGGTCAACGACCTGGCCCTGATCACCGGCCAGAAGCCCGAGATCCGCAAGGCCCGCAAGTCCATCGCGCAGTTCAAGCTCCGCGAGGGCATGCCGATCGGGGCGCGGGTCACGCTGCGCGGCGATCGGATGTGGGAGTTCCTCGACCGGTTGACGTCGATCGCGCTGCCGCGTATCCGCGACTTCCGTGGCCTGAACCCCAAGCAGTTCGACGGCACCGGCAACTACACGTTCGGCCTCAACGAGCAGTCGATGTTCCACGAGATCAACATCGACGACATCGACCGGCCCCGCGGCATGGACATCACCGTCGTCACCTCGGCGACGACCGACGACGAAGGACGAGCGCTGCTGCGGGCGCTGGGCTTTCCGTTCAAGGAGAACTGAGCAGATGGCAAAGAAGGCTCTGGTCAACAAGGCCAACAAGAAGCCCAAGTTCAAGGTGCGGGGTTACACGCGCTGCAACAGGTGCGGTCGCCCGCACGCCGTGTTCCGCAAGTTCGGCCTGTGCCGAATCTGCCTGCGGGAGATGGCACACGCCGGCGAACTGCCCGGTGTGCAGAAGTCCAGCTGGTAACAACCAGATTCGTACTCAACTAACAGGTTGCGGTAGGCCTCCGAAAACTCCTCACGGAGGAACCGCCGCGAGAAAGGTGAACCGGCTGTCATGACCATGACGGATCCGATCGCAGACTTCCTCACGCGTCTGCGCAACGCCAATTCGGCGTACCACGACGAAGTGACCCTGCCGCACAGCAAGATCAAGGCCAACATCGCCGAGATCCTCAAGTCGGAGGGCTACATCACCGACTTCCGCACCGAGGATGCCCGCGTGGGCAAATCGCTGGTGGTGCAACTGAAGTACGGACCGAGCCGGGAGCGCAGCATCGCCGGCCTGCGCCGGGTGTCCAAGCCCGGTCTGCGCGTGTACGCGAAGTCCACCAATCTGCCGCGGGTGCTGGGTGGCCTCGGCGTGGCGATCATCTCCACGTCGTCGGGCCTGCTCACCGACCGCCAGGCAGCACGACAAGGCGTGGGCGGCGAAGTCCTCGCGTTCGTCTGGTAGCGGGAGGAGAACCACAATGTCGCGTATTGGAAAGCAGCCGGTTGCGATTCCCGCGGGAGTCGACGTGACCATCGACGGTCAGAACGTGTCCGTCAAGGGCCCCAAGGGAACCCTCGAACTGTCAGTCGCCGAGCCGATCACGGTGTCGCGCGATGACGACGGCGCCGTCGTGGTGGCCCGTCCCGACGACGAGCGGCGAAACCGCTCGCTGCACGGGCTGTCCCGGACGTTGGTGGCCAACCTGGTCACCGGTGTGACCGAGGGCTACACCACCAAGATGGAGATCTTCGGCGTCGGCTACCGCGTGGTGGCCAAGGGCAACACCCTGGAGTTCGCGCTGGGATACAGCCACCCGGTGATCATCGAGGCGCCGGAGGGCATCACCTTCGCGGTGGAGACGCCCACCAAGTTCTCGATCTCGGGGATCGACAAGCAAAAGGTCGGACAGATCTCGGCGAACATCCGCCGCCTGCGCCGCCCGGACCCGTACAAGGGCAAGGGCGTTCGCTACGAGGGTGAGCAGATCCGTCGCAAGGTCGGAAAGACGGGTAAGTAACTCATGGCTACCAACACCAAGGACACCGTGCGCAAGCCGGTGGGACAGAACATCAGCGAGGCGCGGCGTACGTCGCGGCTGCGCAGGCACGCACGGTTGCGCAAGAAGGTCTCCGGCACCGCGCAGCGGCCCCGCCTGGTGGTCAACCGTTCGGCGCGGCACATCCACGTGCAGTTGGTCGACGACCTGGACGGCGTGACGCTGGCCGCGGCGTCGTCGATCGAGGCCGACGTGCGTGCCCTCGACGGGGACAAGAAGGCCCACAGCACCCGGGTCGGGCAGCTCATCGCCGAGCGTGCGAAGGCCGCGGGCATCGACGAGGTCGTGTTCGACCGCGGCGGATACACCTACGGTGGACGGATCGCCGCGCTGGCCGACGCCGCGCGCGAAGGCGGGCTGAAGTTCTAGTGAAGACCGTTCCAGTGAAGACCGAGAGGATTGCATGATGGCCGAGCAGGCTGTTGGAGCCGGCGGGCCGTCGAGCTCCGATAACAGGGGCGGACGCTCCGATGACCGTGGCGGCCGTGGCCGCCGTGACGACCGCGGTGGTCGTGGCGGCCGCGACGGCGGTGACAAGAGCAACTACATCGAGCGCGTCGTGGCGATCAACCGCGTGTCCAAGGTGGTCAAGGGCGGTCGCCGGTTCAGCTTCACCGCGCTGGTGATCGTCGGCGACGGCGCGGGCATGGTCGGTGTCGGATACGGCAAGGCCAAGGAAGTCCCCGCCGCGATCGCCAAGGGTGTCGAAGAGGCACGCAAGGGCTTCTTCCGCGTCCCGCTCATCGGCGGCACCATCGTGCACCCGGTGCAAGGTGAGGCCGCGGCCGGTGTCGTGATGCTGCGTCCGGCCAGCCCCGGTACCGGTGTGATCGCCGGCGGTGCGGCACGTGCGGTACTGGAATGCGCCGGCGTGCACGACATCCTGGCCAAGTCGCTGGGCAGCGACAACGCGATCAACGTCGTGCACGCGACCGTTGCCGCGCTGAAGATGCTGCAGCGTCCCGAAGAGGTCGCGGCCCGCCGCGGCCTGCCGATCGAAGACGTAGCGCCCGCGGGGATGCTCAGGGCCCGCCGTGAGGCGGAGGCACTGGCCGCCAGCGCAGCGCGTGAGGGAACGGCTTAACCACCATGGCAGAACTCAAGATCACCCAGGTGCGCAGCACCATCGGTGCGCGCTGGAAGCAGCGTGAGTCCCTGAGGACTCTCGGTCTGCGCAAGATCCGCCAGTCCGTGGTTCGGGAGGACAGCCCCCAGACCCGCGGACTGATCAAAGCCGTCCACCACCTCGTGACGGTTGAGGAGGTCTGAACACGTGACAATCAAGCTGCACGACCTGCGCCCGGCACCGGGTTCGAAGACTGCGAAGACCCGCGTGGGCCGCGGCGAGGGCTCCAAGGGCAAGACCGCGGGCCGCGGTACGAAGGGCACCAAGGCACGCAAGAACGTCCCCGCGACGTTCGAGGGTGGCCAGATGCCGATCCACATGCGGCTGCCGAAGCTCAAGGGCTTCAAGAACCGCTTCCGCACCGAGTACGACGTCGTCAATGTCGGTGACCTCAACAAGGCGTTCCCCGATGGCGGCACCGTCGGCGTCGACGAGTTGGTGGCCAAGGGCCTGGTCCGCAAGAACGCGTTGGTCAAGGTGCTCGGCGACGGCAAGCTGACCGCCAAGGTCGACGTGACGGCGAACAAGTTCAGCGGCAGCGCCCGCGAGGCGATCACATCCGCGGGCGGATCATGTACCGAAGCCGCAGGCGGCACCGCCACCGAGCTGTAATCCGGTCGTAGCCAAGGAGCCCCCGTCCGACGCGTGTCGGGCTCGGGGGCTTCTTGCATGCGGTCGCCGTAACGACAGGTGCCGCCACCGCGATTAGACTTTGCGTGCCGACACCGAGGAGTAGTTCATGATCCGTCACCGTCGAGCCATCGCCGCAGCGATGGCCGCCGCCGGTTTCTCGATGGTCGCCGCCGTCCCGTCGGCTCACGCCGAGACGGCCGACGAGCGGTTCACCCAGGTTGTCGGTTCGCTCGGCATTCGGACGGCACCCGACACCGATCTGCCCGCGGTGGGGCAGCAGGTCTGCGACATGCTCACCACCGGAGTGACGGGCAACGTCAACCCGGTGCCCGCGGTGCGTGGCGTGGTCACGACCTTGGCGAGCAACGGCATGAGCCGCGAACAGGCCGTCGGCCTGATGAAGGCCTCGGTGGCCATCTACTGCCCGCAGCACGCCCGGTTCGTGGGTCGCTAGGTTCACGCCGGAAGCCGCACCCCGCGGCGTCGGTAGGCTGAATCGCATGTTCTCCTTCCTCCCCGGCGTCCCCGGCACCGACGACATCCGGGCGCTCGCCCGCAGGGTCGACACCGCCCGCCACCACGGCGTTCCGAACGGCTGCATCCTCGAACTGGATCTGCAGTCGGTGCCCCAGGAGACCAGTGGCTTCGACCCGCTGGTGCTGATAAACGGGGCGGGTAAGCCGCTGCTGCTGCGGGAGGCCGTCGAGGCCGTTCACCGTGCCGCCGAGGATCCGCGGGTCGCCGGTCTGATCGCCCGAATCCAGATCCCGGCCGCCTCGCCCGGCCCGGTCCAGGAACTGCGTGAGGCGATCGTGGCGTTCTCTGCCGCCAAGCCGTCCGTCGCCTGGGCCGAGACCTATCCGGGCACGCTGTCGTACTACCTGGCCTCGGGTTTCGGCGAGGTGTGGATGCAGCCGTCGGGCACCGTCGGGTTGGTCGGGTTCGCCACCAGCGCGCTGTTCCTGCGCGACGCGCTCGCCAAGGCGGGAGTCGAGGCGCAGTTCATCGCGCGCGGTGAATACAAGTCGGCGGCAAACGTTTTCACCCAGGACAGCTACACCGATTCCCATCGCGAGGCCGACAGCCGGCTGCTCGAGAGCCTGCATGCCCAGGTGTGGGAGGCGGTGGCGGCCTCGCGCAACATCGACGCGACCGCGTTGGACGCGCTGGCCGACAAGGCGCCGCTGCTGCGCGACGACGCGGTGACCGCGGGGCTGGTCGACCGCATCGGGTTCCGCGACGAGGCCTACGCGCGGATCGCGCAGCTCAGCGACTCGGACCTGGGCTCCGACGCGGATCCCGACGGCGACGACGCGCCGCCGAGGTTGTTTCTCGCGCGCTACGCCAGGGCCAAAGGGCCGTCGGTGTCGGTGCCCGGGCTCAAGGGCAGGAAGACGATCGCGGTCGTCACCCTCGCCGGACCGATCGTCAGCGGACGTGGCCGTCAGATGTCGCCGCTGGGCTCCCCGAGCGCCGGGGGCGACACCATCGCCGCGGCGCTGCGCGAGGCGGTCGCCGACGAGGACGTCGCCGCGATCGTGCTGCGGGTCGACAGTCCCGGTGGGTCGGTGACGGGGTCGGAGACCGTCTGGCGGGAAGTCGTCCGCGCCCGCGAGGCCGGCAAGCCGGTGGTCGCGTCGATGGGCGCGGTCGCGGCGTCGGGCGGTTACTACGTCTCGATGGCCGCCGACGAGATCGTCGCCAACCCCGGCACCATCACCGGATCGATCGGCGTGGTCACGGGCAAGCTGGTGGCGCGTGAACTGAAGGGGCGCTTGGGCGTCGGCTCCGACAGCGTGCGCACCAACACCAACGCCGACGCGTGGTCGGTCAACGCTCCGTTCACCGATGAGCAGCATGCCCAGGTGGTGGCCGAGGCGGACCTGTTCTACACCGACTTCGTCCAGCGGGTCGCCGACGGTCGCGACATGACCGTCGAGGAGGTCGAGGGGGTGGCCCGCGGCCGGGTGTGGACGGGGGCCGACGCCGCCGAGCGCGGCCTGGTCGACGAACTCGGCGGGCTGCGCACCGCGGTCCGGCGGGCGAAGGTGCTCGCCGGGATCGATCCCGACGACAAGGTCACGGTGAGGAACCTGCCCGGCTCCTCGCTGCGGGACATGTTGCGGCCCAGACCTTCTTCGCAGCCTGCCGCCGCGTCCCTGCCCGACGCGGTGGGCGCGGTGCTGGTGGCCGCGGTCACCGGAGCGGTCGACGGCACGCAGCGGTCGCTGAGCGGGACCAACGCCCTGTGGCTCGGCGGCTGGCGGTTCTAGCCCGCCAGCCTCGCGCTGACGTACACGATCTCGCCCAGCACGTCGTCGTCCTCCGCCGCCGGCACGGGCAGCCCGAACTGCCCGAACAACTCGTCGCGGGGAACACCGTCTACCTGCCAACGACTTTCGCGCAGGTAGTCCATCACGTGGCTGCGCTGACCCGCGTACACCAGCGAGCCCATGTCGATGTCAAGGCCTTGTTCGGTCAGCGGTGCCGTCATCTCGCGAGCCTTCTCGGCGTCGAAGTCGATGATGCCGGGCGCATACTCGGTGCCCACCGTGCTGCCGGGGGCGGAGTGGCGGGTGATCAGGTCGAACAGGTGATCCTGGGCCTCGGGTGGCAGGTAGATGAGCAGCCCTTCGACGAGCCAGGCGGTCGGTCGGGAGGCGTCGAATCCTGCCTCCTGCAACGCCGCCGGCCAGTCCTCGCGCAGATCGATCGCCACCGTCCGCCGGGTGGCGGTCGGTGCGGCGCCGAGGTCGGCCAGCGTCTGCGACTTGAACGCGATCACGTCGGGCTGGTCGATCTCGTAGACGACGGTGCCGTCGGGCCACGGCAACCGGTAGGCCCGGGCGTCGAGTCCGGAGGCCAGGATGACCACCTGCCGCACGCCGATGGCGGTCGCGGCCGTCAGGTGGTCGTCGAAGAATTTGGTGCGCACCGCCATCGCGTCGATCATCGACTGCACGCGCTCGGGTGCGCCCCCGGGTATCCGGGACAGGTCCATGTCGCCGTCGAGCATGGCGGTGAAGAAGTCCAGCCCGACCGCGCGCACCAGCGGTGCGGCGAACGGATCGTCGATCAGCCCCCGCGGGTCGGCGGACGCGATCGCGCGGCCCGCGGCGACCATCGTCGCCGTCGCACCCACGCTGGACGCGAGGTCCCACGAATCATCACCGGTGCGGGTCATCAGGACACCCCCCCAGCTCCGCCGACAGGTAACCGGAAACACCGATCATCGCCCGCAGATGGTCGGCCGGCGGCGCGAAACCGTTGGCGGCGTAGGCATCCGCGTTCGGCAGCACCGACACCTGCCATCCGAGCTCGCGCAGTTGGTCGGCGGCGGAGTTGCGCGGACCGCTGTAGAACAGCTCGGTCAGGTCGATGTCGCTGCCGTGCCTGCGTGCGCGCTCGGTCATCGCCTTGGCCCAATCCCCGGTCAGCGCTTGGGCATCCATGTGTTCGGTGGCCAGCCGGCTGCCAGGTGCGCTGAGCGCGGTGATGTCGGCCAGCAGCCGGTCCTGGGCCTCGGGGGGCAGATAGATCAAGAGTCCCTCGGCGATCCACGCCGTCGGGGCGGCCGTGTCGAAACCGCACTCCCGCAGGACTGTCGGCCAGTTCTCCCGCAGATCGATGCCGACGGTGCGGCGGTCGGCGGCAGGCGTCGCGCCGGCTTGGGCAAGGACCCGGGTCTTGAACTCGATGACGCTGGGTTGGTCGATCTCGAACACCACAGTGCCGTCGGGCCAGGGCAGCCGGTAGGCCCTGGTGTCCAGACCGGAGGCCAGGATCACCGCCTGCCGGATGCCCGCATCTACCGCGGCGGCGAAGAAGCCGTCGAAGTACCGGGTGCGCACCGCGATGTGCTCGCGCATCTGCTCGGCGCCGAAGAGCGGGTCGTCACCGAAGTCGATCTCACCGCGGGCGACCGCGACGAAGTGGGGCAGGCCGACGGCCTCCACCAGGGTGGCGGCATACGGATCGCTGATCAACGGGTCGGGCTCACGGCTGGCGAAGGCACGAGACGCCGCCACCGACGTGGCGGTGGCGCCGACGCTGGAGGCGAGGTCCCAGCGGTCGCGCTCGGAACGTGCCATCATCGCCGTCTCTTACTTGGTGGCGGTGACGTAGACGACGTCGGCGAACCCTTCGCCCTCGTCGAGAGGCACCAGCCCGTACCGCGTCAGCAGATCGTTGGTCGGTGCGGCCGCCACCGCCCAACCCTGCCGCTGGACGTATTCGGTGACCTCGGCGCGCTCACCCAGGAAGATCAGCTCGGAGAAGTCCAGGTCGAAACCGTGGCTGCGCCACTGGCTGGACGATTCCCTCATCCGCTCGCGGAGCTCCTCCTGGTCGACGTCCCCGTGCGAGGGCACCCCCTCGGCCGCCAGGCGGCTGCCCGGGGCGCTGAGTTCGGTGATCTGGTCGAGCAGCCGGTCCTGCGCTTCGGGGGGCAGGTAACCGAACAGGCCCTCGGCGATCCAGGCCGTCGGCCGTGCCGCGTCGAAGCCCGCGTCGGCGAGCGCGGCGGGCCAATCCTGTCGCAGGTCGACGGCGACGGTCCGCAGCTCGGTGGTGGGGTGCGCGCCGAGCCCGGCCAACGTCGTCGCCTTGAACGTGATCACCTCGGGCTGGTCGATCTCGAACAGCACCATGTCCTGCGGCCACGTCAGGCGGTACGCCCTGGCGTCCAGCCCGGACGCCAGGATCACGGCCTGCCGGATGCCCGCGGCGGTGGCGGCGGCGAAGAAGTCGTCGAAGAACCGGGTGCGCGCGGCCATCCCGTCGGCGAAGCGGCCCATCCCGACCGGGGACTGGCCGTCGTGGCCGCCGTCGAGGTCTGCTGCGGTGAACTCGCCGCCGGCCAGCCGGGTGAAGAAGTCGATGCCGACGGCGCGCACCAGCGGTTCGGCGAACGGATCGTCGATCACGGGGTCCTCGGCTCTGGACGCCACCGCCCGGGCTGCGGCGACCATCGTCGCGGTCGCGCCCACGCTGGAGGCGAGGTCCCATGTGTCGTTCTCGGTGCGTGCCACTGCGGTCCCCTGTGCAGAAATCGGTGTTACTTAGGTGTGTTAACGAGCTGATTCCGACTGTACGCCCCGAAACTCCGGCCGCCCTGTCGGCGAGATTCGGATTCGGGCGCGGCAAGATGCAACTGTTAGTCTCGTAGACTGTCTGAACGCGCGACTGTGCAGGCCGTTTACCTGCTCGTGCCGTCGCGCGCACGACTTGACCCATACCTGACTAACACCGCTGGTCACACCAGCCAATGAGCACGCCGCGATCGTAGCCCGGCCGTGCAGGAGGAAAGAGTGCTCTCGGCTTTCATCTCTTCGCTCAGAACACCAGACCTGAGACGGAAGATCCTGTTCACGTTGGGCATCGTGATCCTGTACCGCGTCGGTGCGTCGATCCCGTCTCCCGGTGTCAACTACCCCAACGTCCAGCAGTGCATCGCCCAGGTCAGCGGGGGTGAGTCCGGGCAGATCTACTCGCTGATCAACCTGTTCTCCGGTGGCGCCCTGCTGCAGCTGTCCGTGTTCGCGGTGGGCATCATGCCCTACATCACCGCGAGCATCATCGTGCAGCTGCTGACGGTCGTCATCCCGCGCTTCGAACAGTTGCGCAAGGAGGGGCAGGCCGGCCAGACCAAGATGACGCAGTACACCAGGTACCTGGCGATCGCGCTGGCGATCCTGCAGGCCACCAGCATCGTGGCGCTGGCCGCCAACGGTGGCCTGCTGCAGGGCTGCACCCTCGACATCATCCAGGGCCAGGGTGAGGGCCTGAACATCACGACGTTGGCCGTGATGGTCATCGTGATGACCGCGGGCGCGGCGCTGGTGATGTGGATGGGCGAGCTCGCCACGGAGCGCGGCGTCGGCAACGGCATGTCACTGTTGATCTTCGCCAGCATCGCCTCCGCCATCCCCGGCGAGGGCAAGAACATCCTCGACAGCCGTGGCGGCATGGTCTTCACGTTCGTCTGCATCGCGGCGCTGATCATCGTCATCGGCGTGGTCTTCGTCGAGCAGGGGCAGCGCCGCATCCCGGTGCAGTACGCCAAGCGCATGGTGGGCCGCAAGATGTACGGCGGCACCTCGACGTACCTGCCGCTCAAGGTCAACCAGGCGGGCGTCATCCCGGTCATCTTCGCGTCATCGCTGATCTACATCCCGCACCTGATCACGCAGCTGATCAGCAGCGGCAGCGCCACCCCGAACACCGGGTGGTGGCAGACGTTCGTCGCCGAGTACCTGACCGACCCGAGCAGCCCGGTGTACATCGCGATCTACTTCGGTCTGATCATCTTCTTCACGTACTTCTACGTGTCGATCACGTTCAACCCCGACGACCGCGCGGACGAGATGAAGAAGTACGGCGGCTTCATCCCGGGCATCCGGCCGGGCAAGCCGACCGCGGACTACCTGCGGTTCGTGTTGTCCAGGATCACCCTGCCGGGCTCGATCTACCTGGGTGTCATCGCGGTCCTGCCGAACATGTTCCTGCAGATCGGCAACACCGGTGCCGTGCAGAACCTGCCCTTCGGCGGCACCGCGGTCCTCATTGCGGTCGGCGTCGGCCTGGACACCGTCAAGCAAATCGAAAGCCAGCTGATGCAGCGCAATTACGAAGGTTTCTTGAAGTGAGAGGGTTCCTAAGTTGAGAATCGTGTTGTTGGGGCCCCCCGGCGCGGGCAAGGGCACGCAGGCGCAGAAGCTGGCCGAGAAGCTCGGGGTCCCGCAGATCTCGACCGGCGACCTGTTCCGGTACAACATCACCAACGGCACCGAGCTCGGGCTGGAAGCCAAGAAGTACCTCGACGCCGGCGACCTCGTTCCGGCCACGCTGACCAACGCTCTGGTCGACGACCGCCTCAACGACGAGGACGCCGTCAACGGGTTCATCCTGGACGGCTTCCCGCGGTCGGTCGAGCAGGCCAAGGCGCTCGACGAGATGCTCGCCAAGCGCGACCTGTCGCTGGACGCGGTGCTGGAGTTCCGGGTGCCCGAAGAGGAGCTCGTCTCCCGGCTCAAGGGCCGGGGCCGCGCCGACGACACCGAGGACGTCATCCGCAACCGGTTCAAGGTGTACCGCGACGAGACCGCGCCGCTGCTGGACTACTACAGCGAGACCCTGGCCACCGTCGACGCCGTCGGCGAGCTCGACGAAGTGTTCTCCCGGGCGCTGAAGGCGCTCGGCCGCTAGCACCGGTGATGGTTTCCCTGCCCGGCCTGCGAGGCCGCAAGGTGGTCCCGCAACGCAGCGCCGGCGAACTCGACGCGATGGCCGCCGCGGGCGCCCTGGTCGCCGCGGCCCTCGCGGCGGTGCAGCGCGCCGCCGCCCCCGGCGTGTCCACCCTCGAGCTCGACGCGGTTGCCGAAGCGGTGATCCGCGACGGCGGCGGTATTCCGTCGTTCCTCGGCTACCACGGTTTCCCCGCCTCCATCTGTTCCTCGGTCAACGACCGCGTGGTGCACGGCATCCCGTCGGCCGCCGAGAAGCTCAGCGCCGGGGACCTGGTGTCGATCGACTGCGGCGCCATCCTCGACGGCTGGCACGGCGACTCGGCGTTCACCTTCGGCGTCGGTGCGGTCATCCCCGTCGACGAGGCACTGTCTGCCGCGACTCGCGAATCCATGGAGGCCGGCATCGCGGCGATGGTGCCCGGCAACCGCCTCACCGACGTCTCCCACGCCATCGAGCGCGGAACCCGGGCCGCCGAGAAACGCTTCGACCGCAAGTTCGGCATCGTCGCCGGATACGGCGGTCACGGCATCGGGCGGGAGATGCACATGGACCCGTTCCTGCCCAACGAGGGTTCCCCCGGGCGCGGGCCCTACCTGGCGCCGGGTTCGGTGCTGGCGATCGAACCGATGCTGACCCTCGGGACCACGAAGACCATCGTGCTCTCCGACGAATGGACCGTGGTGACCGCCGACGGGTCGCGTGCCGCACACTGGGAGCACACCGTCGCCGTCACCGACGACGGACCCCGGATCCTGACCGCCGGGTGATCTGCGCGGCTCAGCCGCGGCGCTTGAACTGATCTGCCGCCGGCGTCGTGTTCATGGCGGAGGCCGGCATCAGTGAACGAGGGGCGACATTGAACCGCGGCGACGATCCCGAGGCAGCCATGATGCGGGTGCTCTACAACGAGCACGCCACCGCGTTGTGGCGGTACGCGCTGCGGCTCACCGGCGACCGGGTGCGCGCCGAGGACGTGGTCCAGGAGACGCTGCTGCGGGCCTGGCGCCATCCTGACGTCACCGCCGACGAGGAGCGATCCGCCCGCGCCTGGTTGTTCACGGTGGCCCGCAACATGATCATCGACGAACGTCGAAGCGCCAGGTTCCGGCATGAAACCGGCATTCCGGATCCCGAACAGGTGGCCGAGGGTGCCTCCCCCGACGAGGTCGACACCGCACTGGACCGGATCCTGCTGAGCACGGTGCTCGGGCAGTTGTCGGACGAACACCGTGCGGTGGTGCGCAGGGCCTACTACCAGGGACTGACCACCCGGCAGATCGCGGCCGACCTCCAGATCCCGGAGGGCACCGTGAAATCCCGGTTGCACTACGCGGTTCGCGCGTTACGACTCGGACTACAGGAGATGGGGGTGACTCGATGACGATGGTCGACAACGACCCCTACCTGACATGGGATGCCGCCTACGTCCTTGGAGCCTTGCCCGGCGACGAACGCCGCGAGTACGAAGAACACCTGTCGGGCTGCCCCCGGTGCCGCTCGGCGGTCGCCGAACTCGGCGGCATCCCGGGACTGCTGGCGATGCTCGACCTCGACGAGGTGAGTGCGCTCGACGAGCTCGACCGGGACGAGCCCGACCCGCCGCTGCGTCCGGAGGTGTTGCAGGCCGTGCTCGCCAAGGTCAGTGGGCGCAGGCGCCGCGCCCGGTGGATGACGTCGGCGGCCGTCGGGTTGGCCGCCGCGCTGCTGGCCGTCGGGCTGGTCATCGTGATCCGTCCGGAGACGATCGGCCTGCAGACCGGGACCAGCGAGCAGGCCGGCGCGCAGATGCTCGAGATGACCAAGGTGTCGGACACCCCGATCAACGCCAGCATCGCGGTGACCGGCTACGGCTGGGGCACCCGCATCGACATGGCCTGCAGCTACGGCGACTGGGGCCGCCGTGACGCACCGCCGCAGAACCTCGGCATGGTGGTGGTCGGCCACGACGGCAGCCGGTCGGAGATCGCGACCTGGCTCGGCCTGTCGGGTGCGACCGCGTTGCCCAGCGGCACCACCCCCATGCCTGTGGAGGAAATCGCTGCCGTGCAGATGGTTTCGTCCCCCGACGGCAAGGTGCTGCTCGAAAAGCAGTTGTGAACCGGGATCCCGGTGAACCAAACCACGACGGGGGTCGTGTCACTGGGAAGAACCGGAAGGCAGGTGAGGCAGTGCAGGACAGCGCCGCCAACGGGCACCGCGTGGTCGATCACATCGTCGGCCACCTCGCCGCCGTCGGGGTCGGGCACATCTTCGGCGTGGACGGCGCCAACATCGAAGACCTCTACGACGCAGCTTTTCTCCGCGACGACATCACCGCGGTGCTGGCCAAACACGAATTCTCGGCCGCGGCCATGGCCGACGGCTACAGCCGCAGCGGCGCCGGCCTCGGCGTGCTCGCCGCGACGTCGGGCGGCGGCTGTCTGAACACGGTGCCCGGCCTGGGAGAGTCCCTCGCCAGCCGGGTACCGGTACTGGCGCTCATCGGGCAGGCGCCGACGACCCTGGACGGGCGCGGCGCGTTCCAGGACACCAGCGGTGTCAACGGCGCCCTCGACGCGGAGGCGCTGTTCTCCGCGGTGTCGGTGTACTGCCGCCGGGTGCTGACCGCCGCCGACATCCTCACCGCGCTTCCGGAGGCCATCGCCGCGGCCGCCGGAGGTGGACCGGCGGTGCTGCTGCTGCCCAAGGACGTCCAGCAGGCCGACCTCGCCCACCCGGGCCGGTCACCTTTTCGCGTAATGCGATCGCCGACAACGGGTTCCGGCCTGTCACCGCTGATCGGGGCACTGCGCAACGCGGCGGGTCCGGTTCTTCTCATCGCAGGGGAGCAGGTAGCCAGGGACGACGCCCGCGCGGAGCTGGAACGGCTGCGCAGCACCCTGAAGGCGCGGGTGGCCACCGTGCCGGATGCCGTCGACGTCTCGGCGAGCGCGCTCGGCGTCTGCGGTGTGATGGGACATCCGAGCGTCACCGCGGCCGCCGCGCAGAGCGCGATCTGCCTGGTGGTCGGCACCAGGATGACGGTGACGGCCCGCGCCGGCCTCGACGACGTGTTGTCCACGGTGCCGACATACTCGATCGGATCAGCGCCGCCCCACCTCCCGTGCACCCACGTCCACTCCGATGATCTCCGCGGAGCACTGTCATCGCTGGCCGCGGCGATGTCCGACGACGGCGCGAAGGTGCCGGACCCTGTGCCCCGCACCGAGTTGCAGCCGCCACCGCATCACGGCGCGGGCGTGCGGTACCGCGACGCCATGGGTGTGCTCGACACCGCACTGCCCGACGGCACCGACATCGTCGTCGACGCGGGCAACATCGGGGCCGCGGCCATCCACTACCTGCCGGCCCGCCGGCACGGCCGGTACCTGGTCGCCCTCGGTATGGGCGGCATGGGCCACAGCTTCGGCGCCGGGATCGGAATGACATTCCACCGGGGCCATCGCACCGTCGTCATCGCCGGGGACGGATCATTCCTCATGCACGGCATGGAGATTCACACCGCGGTGCAGTACCGGCTGCCGATCACCTTCCTGCTGTTCGACAACCATGCCCACGCCATGTGCGTGACCCGCGAGCAGCTGTTCTACGCACATCGGGCCAGCGACCGGTACAGCTACAACAGGTTCGGGCACAGCCGGTTCGGCGCCGGCCTGGCCGCCATGTTCCCCGGGCTGGCGGCGCTCGACGTGACCGACATCGCCCAGTTGCCCGCCGCGCTGCGCCTCGCGCTGGACTGTGACGGGCCGTCGGTGGTGGCCATCGACTGCTCGCCCGACGAAATCCCGCCGTTTGCCGCATTTCTCACCACGAAGGAGGAGCCTCGTGTCACTGCCCGCGCTCACTGACATCACCGCCCACCGGGGCAGTGCCGAACCCCTCGACGGGCTCATCCGGATCGAGACATCACCCAGGGAGCGAGCCACACCGATCATCATGGAGATGATGCGGTCGGTGTACCCGCACGACGAGGTGTTCGGCCAGTACTGCACCGTCAACGACTACATCGACTGTCCGCCGGGCGAACTGTTCGACTACCTCTCGGACACACGCTGCCTCGAGGAGTGGACCTACAGCCTGCGCGGCTTCACCCCCACCGAGCAGCCAGGGCTGTGGCTGGCGCACGACCGGTTGGGTGCGGGACCGACCGGGCCCGGCAGCGAGATCTACACCCGCACCGTCGCGAACCGGGACGCGATGACCGTCGACTATCACTGCGCGTGGGACCAGGGCAGGCACCTGTGGATGATCTACCTGATGCGGATCGTCGACGCCCAGGTCGTCTTCGACAAACCGGGATCGGTTGTGCTGTGGACGAACTGCCACCACCCGTTCTACGACCGCAACCCCTATCCGGAGACCGCGCCGCCGGGGCGGCCGGTGTGGGTGGGTGACTTCTGGGACATGTTCGGTCCGGGCCACCAGTTGGAGCTGCAGAACCTCAAGGCGATCGCCGAGTACCGGCACCGCAACGGACTGCCGGTCACCCCGGTCTGGATGAGATGAGAATGCCGTGACCGCCCAGACGTTCCCGAACCCGGTGAGCCTGATCGACGTGTCCACCTACCTGCCGGGTGAGCCGATCAGTGCCGAGTACTACGCGCAGTTCGCCGACTCCGACGAACTGCGGGACAACTTGATGTTCCGCGCCCCGCGCTTCCGCCATCACGTCTCGCCCGACGAGACCGCCGTGGACATGGTCGAACGGGCCGCTGCCGGCTTGGTCGAACGCCACGGCCAGGACGTCGTCAGCGGGGCCGATGTGCTGATCACCCACACCCAGTTGCCCGACATGCCGTTCTACGGCAGCGGCGGCGCCATCGCGCATCGCCTCGGGATGAAACCGAACTGGGTGATCGACCTGCACAACGGCGGCTGCGCGGCGTTCGTGCTGGGGCTTGCGCTGGCCCGCACGCTGCTCGCCTCGGGGGCGGGTCGCACCGCGCTGATCGCGGTGGCGCAGAACGCGGCAGGACAGATCTTCGACCAACCGACGATCAGGCCGAGGGCGCAGGCCGCGGTGCCCGGCGACGGCGCCGCCGTCGGGCTGGCGGAGCTGTCGGACTCCTCACCGATCCTCGACGTCGAATGCCGCACCTACGGCGAGTTCGCCGGCGACATGACGATCGCCGTCGATCCGCCGCGCAAATGGTGGCAGGCCGGCCAGGGGGAGGGCTGCATCGGGTTCACCGAAAGCAAGATCACCAAGGTCCTCGCTCGTGGCAATCGTCAGGTCCCGGAGGTGTGCTACGCGGTGTGCGACCGAATCGGCATGCGGCCCAGGGATATCGATCTGCTCGTCAGCAATCAGCCCAACCGGGTCTTCCTGCGCAACTGGCGCGACGCGCTCGAGCTGCCGCCCGAGCGGCATGTCGATACTTTTGACGAGTGCGGAAACCTGTTCGCCGCGGGCATCCCGATCAATCTGGACCGCGCCATCACCGACGGTCGGGTGAACGTCGGTGACACCGTGCTGATGGGGGCCTTCGCGCACGCCGGTGACTTCGCCGGAGCGGCCGCGGTGCGATGGGGCGGGCGGAGCCGATGACCGCCTTTTCCGACACCCTGACCGCGACGGTCGCCGCGCTGCCGCAGGCCGTTGATCCGTTGGCGTTGTCGCTCAACGAGTGCCCGTTCCCGCCGCTGCCCGCGGTGCATGCGGCGTTGAGTGCGTCGCTGGATTCGCTGAACCGCTACCCGGAGTTCCTGCCGCACCGGCTGAGATCGGTCCTCGCCGATCACCTGGGCGTCGATCCCGAACAGGTGGTGATCGGGGAGGGGGCGACCGGCGTGATCATGCAGGTGCTGCGGGCGGTGACCACGCCGGGGGACGCGATCGTGATGTCCTCGCCCACCTTCGACGGCTACCCGATCGTCGCGCAGATGGCACGCCTGCGGCAGGTGACGGTCCCGCTCGACGCGCACGGCCGCCACGACCTGGACGCGATGGCCGATGCCGCGACCGATGCGCGGGTGGTCGTGGTGTGCCGGCCGCACAACCCGACCGGCACCATCAACGGCATCGCCGACATCGAGCGGTTCCTGACGCGCATCCCCGGCGACACCGTGGTGGTGCTGGACGAGGCCTACGTCGAGTTCCTGGCTCCCCGGCAGCGGATCGACGCGACGGATCTGGTGGACCGCTTCGGCAACGTCGTCGTGGTGCGCACGTTCTCGAAGGCCTACGGGCTGGCCGGACTTCGGGTCGGTTACGGCTTCTGCGCCGCCGAACTGGGACGCACGCTGTGGACCATGCAGCTGCCGTTCGGGGTCCCGCAGGCCGCGCTGGTCGCCGTTGCCGCGTCATACGCCGCGGAAGACCAATTGCGGCAACGAATCCGGATCATCTCGGCGGAACGTGCAGCGCTGCAGACGCGGTTGCGGGCGATGGGCCTCACCACCACCGACACGCACGCCAACTTCGTCTACCTGCCCGGCGCAGAGATGCCATGGCCCGAGGTGTTCGGCGGCGCCGGCCTGCTGGTTCGACACTACGGCGACGGGGGTGTCCGGATCACCGTCGGTTCGCGGGCGTCCACTTGGGCGGTGGTGCGCACAGTCGGCGCGGCGATGCGGTATGAAGAGGCGTGCCATCCGAACAGGACCGGCGCGACCCGATCGCCGTCGCGCGCGCCAACTGGGAGCGTTCTGGCTGGGGCGACGTAGCCGACGGGATGGTCGCGGTGACCTCGGTGATGCGCGCACACCAGATTCTGCTGGCCCGGGTCGAAACCGCGCTTCGGCCCTATGATCTGAGCTTCTCACGCTTCGAACTGCTACGGCTGCTGGCGTTCAGCCGCACCGGGGCGCTGCCGATCACGAAGGCGTCCGACCGCCTGCAGGTGCACGTCACCAGCGTCACGCACGCGATCCGCAGGCTGGAATCCGACGGTCTGGTCGAACGCCTGCCTCACCCGACCGACGGCCGCACCACGCTGGTGCGGATCACCGACCTGGGTCGCTCCACGGTCGAGGACGCGACCGTCACGCTGAACAACGACGTGTTCGCCGACATCGGCATGTCCGGGGGCGAGTCACAGCGACTGGCGGCGGCGATCCAGACGCTGCGCCACAGTGCCGGTGACTTCTGACACCGCCTACCGCAGGCGGGAATCCTCATCTGCAGCGTCCGCGTTCCGCGAGTGCTTCCACAGTCGGTTGACGCCGGCAAGCGCCACCAGCACCCCGACGCCGCCGACGACGATGCCGATGAACAACGACAGGAACATCGGGTCCACGGAGTCGGTCGTCTCGCCGACTCCGAAGACGCTGCCGACCAGGAAGCCGAGCAGCGGCGCGAGCACGGCGAGCGCCCCGCCGAGCAGTGCGAGCCACAGCCCCGGCGGGGTGGATTCGAGCACTACCCGGCGGCCGGGCTCCGGAACGTCGATCTCGTTACTGGTCATCGGATCTCACCCTCCTGATGTGCGGGACGGCATCGGCGGGACCGTCGGGTTCGTCGGCGCGCCGCCGTAGCCCGCCCTCGAGGAAGGGGCGGACCAGGTCCACCGGGATCGGGAAGACGACCGTGGAGTTCTGGTCGGCGCCGAGCTCGAGCAGCGTCTGCAGATAGCGCAGTTGCAGGGACGCCGGGCTCTCGCTGAGCGTGATCGCCGCGTCCCGCAGTTCCGCAGACGCCTGCAGTTCGCCGCGCGCGCTGATCACCTTCGCCCGCCGCTCCCGCTCCGCCTCGGCCTCGCGGGCCATCGCGCGCTGCATCATCTCGGGAATCTCGACGTCCTTGATCTCGACGACCTCGACCTCCACACCCCAGGGCTGCGTCTGGTTCGCGATCGAGGCGGCCAGGTCCTCGTTGAGATCGGCGCGGTGCGCCAGCAGGGTGTCGAGGTCCGCGCGCCCCACCACCGAACGCAGGGTGGTCTGGGCGATCTGGGAGGTGGCGACGGCGTAGTTCTCCACGGTCATCACCGACTTGACGGGATCGACCACCCGGAACAGCACGACGGCATTGACGCGGGCCGTCACGTTGTCGCGGGTGATGACCTCCTGCGGGGGAATGGTCAACGTCACCGTGCGCAGTTGAACACGGACGAGCCTGTCGACGCCGGGCAGGACGAGGACGACCCCGGGGCCGAGGGGTCCGCGCAACCGGCCGAGACGGAACGCCACGCCCCGCTCGTACTCCCGGACGACGCGCAGCGACCCGATCGCCAGCGCCAGCAGCACGACGGCGGCAACCAGCACCCAGACACCCGTCACAGCGTTTTGCCCTTCCGGTCCGCGGTCTCGGGTCGACGGTCGGAGGCGTAGGAGCTGCGACGCCGAATCTGAGCCTCGGCCAGTCGCTTTCGCTCTTCGAGGTTCTGGTCGAGCGAGTGGAACACCACACCGACGGGCACCGCGGGGGTGCGGCGCAGATGAGACCACAGCGGCAACGACACCAGGCCGACCGCCAACGCGCACCCCACCAACAGCAGTGCCTCCGGTACGGCTTCGGCGCCGAGTGCCATGGCCAGCGGCCACAGCACCGCGATGACGGTGACCGCGCACGCGATCCCGCGGTGGAAGCGCGCCGCCTCCGACGCCGGCCAACTGTCGATCGACTTGCTGACCTCACGGCCGTCGTGCGACGTGGTGCAGGTGTGCTTCACCGGGCAGGCATTGCAGACCGCGGGGCTGCCGCGGTAGCGCATCACCCGGTTGTCGGGATCGAACGACGTCGGCCACAACCACTGATCCTGCGGGCATTGCCACGCGTCGTGGTCCTCGTGGTAGACGAACGGACCCGACCGGTGTTGCTCCACCTTCGCCGCCGAGCGCCGGGCGAACGTGTCGATGCCGTAGGCGATGAGTACCAGAAGTGCGGCATACCCGATCGCCAGCCACGAGCCGATGGCCACCCCGGAGATCATGAACTGTCCCCCGGCGCAGCATCATTCGGCATCGGGCGGCGATCGGAGGCGTAGCGCGACGGCGTGCCGCTGTCGGACGCGGCCAACCCCGTGCGGTCTTCCTCCGCTTCCGCGTGCTCCTCGACGAAGAGGGTCTCGGCGGGCAGCGTGTGCGTGGTCGCCTTGATCGCGTAGCGCACCCCCAGCCACGCGATCCACACGAACGGCAGGACGCCGCCGATGATGAACACGAAATCGCCTGGCATCCGCAACCATTCGAGCACCACATTGCCCGGTTGGGCGATGTAGCCCAGCGTCCGCGCCTCGTAGTACCCGTCGTTGACCGAGTGCCACAGCTGCAGAACGCCGAGCGGCAACAGGGTGGCGAAGACCATCCAGGCCAGACCGATGTTGAGCGACCAGAAGGACAGCTTCGCCAACTTCTCCGGCCAGCGCTGCGGCGGAATGAGGTAGCGAAGCGCGAAGAGCGCCAGCCCGACAGCGAGCATCCCGTACACGCCCATCATCGCACCGTGCGCGTGGTTGGCGGTCAGCGCCGTGCCGATCTGGTAGTAGGACACGATCGGCAGGTTGATCAAGAAGCCGAAGATCCCCGCCCCGACGAAGTTCCAGAAGCCCACGGCGACCAGGAACATGACCGCCCACCGGTGCGGGAACGGTGCGCTGCTGCGCGACTGTTGCCTGGAGCCGAGTTGCAGGAAGGTCCATGCCTCCACGGTGAGGAAGGTCAGCGGGATCACTTCCAGCGCGGAGAAGAACGCACCGAGAGCCATGTGCTCCACCGGCGTACCGGAGAAGTACAGGTGGTGCATCGTGCCGAGCACGCCACCGACCGAGTAGAGGATGACGTCCAGGAAGATGAGCTGGATGGCGATCTTGCGGCGCACCACGCCCAGCATCACGAAGATGTAGGCGACCATGACCGTGGTGAACAGTTCGAGGAAGTCCTCGACCCACAGATGCACCACCCAGAACCGCCAGAACTCGGCGACGGTCAGATGTGTCTCGGTGCCCGCGAGCATGCCGACCGCGTAGAACGCGGGGATGGCCAGGCCGGCGTAGAAGAACAGCCAGGGCATGTTGAGCTTGCTCTCGGTCTTCAGGCGCGACCTGATCGAGCGGTAGATGATCGCCATCCAGAGGAACAGTCCGACGACGAGCAGGATCTGCCAGAACCTCGGCAGGTCGAGGTACTCCCACTGCTGGTCGAAGAAGATCGACCCCTCGGCCCACTCCACGCCGAAGGTGCTCAGCGCCGTTCCGACCAGCGTGCCGACGACGACCACGGCCAGCGCACCGAGCAGGCCGAACGTCAGCCACGACTGCCGCCTGGGTTCGCGGCCGGAGATGATCGGGGCGAGGAAGATGCCCGCGGCGAGAAACGATGCCGCAGTCCACAACAGCGACAACTGCACATGCCAGGTGCGGGCCAGGTTGAACGGCAGGATCTGCGCCAGATCGAATCCGAAGAAATTGCTCAGCTCGGCGCGGTAGTGCTCGATGGCGCCGCCCAACACCGCCTGGCCGAGGAAGAGCACGGCGACGACGAGGAAGAACCAGCCGGTGGCCCGCTGCGACGGCGTGATCGCGACCTCGCCCGGTTGCCGGAAAGCCAGCGTTGGAGTCTCGGCGGCGTGCCAGCCGATCTTGCGGCTCCACCGGCCATAGAGAGCGAACAGCGCCCCGAGCCCGGCGAGCAGGGCGATGAGCGACATCGCCGACCAGACGAGGATGTCGGCCGTGGGCCCGTTGGCCACGCGCTGCTCAGGCGGCCAGTTGTTGGTGTACGAGTACTCACGACCCTCGCGCTCCGCGGCGCTGGCCCACGCGGTCCAGCTGAAGAAGGCCGTGAGGTCGTGGATGTCCTGCGGGTCGGTGATGAGCTCGGGCAGGAGCCCGTACTCCGTCGTCTTGGTGCCGAAGAAGTCGGCGTAGTAGGCGCGGATGTCTTCGAAGGCGCTCACCTGCTCGGCGGTGAACTGCAGTGTGCCGCTTCCCTCGTCGTAGCGGTTGGTCCGCATCATCGCCACGACGGCTGCGGTCGGATCCATCGCGCCCGAACTGCGCAACTCCTCGCCGACGTGGTCGGCGGACAGCCGCAGATACTCCGCCGTGTAATCCGGCCCCAGATAGCCGCCGTGACCCATCACCGAGCCGTATTGCTGCAGCCCTCGACGCAGGAAGATCTGCTGGCCCGACGTGACCTGCTGCTCGGTGTAGAGGGCCTGGCCGTCGGGGCCGACCACCTGCTGCGGCAGCGGCATCGAGTCGGAATACGTGCGATAGGCGAGAATCCCCATGATCGTGAAGCCGAAGACCATGACCAGGGCCACACCCTGGACCCAGCCCTTGGAGATCGCGAGTTCGGCCTTGCTGGTGTTCGGGATGAAAGACTGCTCGGTCATGCCACGCCCCCCGGTGACTGGAATTCACAACTGCAGCGTTCGCCTGTCAACGTATCGAAACTCGGGCCTGCGGGTGCGCATTGTCGCCGTTTCGAGTCGCAGGAGTGGCGGCGCCGGGATCAGCGGGTGGCCGACGGCACCGGGATGGTCGCGGTCACCGCGGTGCCGGTGCCCGGTCGCGACCGGATGTTGAGCCTGCCGCCGACGATCTCGGCGCGCTCGGCCATCGACAACAGGCCGTAGCCGCCCATCTCGTCGCTGCCCAGTGGATGCTCCAACGTATCGAAACCGATTCCGTCGTCGACGATCTCGAGCCTGGCGACCTCGCCGTGGTCACCCCGTTCCATCGCGAACGTCAGCTTCGCGCGCGTCGCCTTGGCATGTTTGACGACGTTCTGCAGGCACTCCTGCGCGATGCGGTACAACGCGAGCTCGATGTGGTCGGGCAGCCGCGTGTCGGCCAGGTCGGTGTCGATTTTCAAATCGATGTGGACCTGGGGGATCGACCGCGCCAGGCTCGCGAGACCGCCGGACAACCCGAGATCGTCGAGCACGGGTGGCCGCAGACCACTGATGGCGGCACGGGCCTCCTGCAACGTCAGCTGGGCCAGCTCCCGCGCACGGTCGAGTTGCTCGGTCAGCGCGACCCGGTCGTCGACGGCCTGCGCGGCCGCGTCGAGGCGGTAGGACAGCGTGACCAGCCGCTGCGAGATGCCGTCGTGGATGTCTCCGGCCAGCCGCCTGCGCTCCAGTTCCTGGGCCTCGATGACCTGCTCGACGAAGTTCTCGTGTGCGCGTTCGCGGGCCACCAGCTGGCGGTGCAGGCGCGCCTGGTGCATGGCGCCCGCGATCAGCCTGCCGATGACCAGCAGCAGCTCGACGTCTTGGTCGCCGAAGTCACGCCGGGCGACGGTGTGCACGTTGAGCACCCCGACAAGGCCGCCGGGGTCCGTCTCCATCGGCACCGACACCATCGACGTGAAGTCCCGCCCGCGCAGCGACTGGAACGGCAGGTACCGGGGGTCGGACTCCTTGTCGTGGCTGATCACCACCGGTTCCCGGTTGCTCGCCACCCAGCCCGAGATTCCCTGCCCCAGCGGCAGCCTGATCTTGCCGACCTCGGCGTCGAACGGTGGTGTCGCGCCGGCAAGCGTCAGCGACCGTTCGGTGTCGTCGAGCACGTGGACGAAGCACACGTCGCTGTCGGTGGCGGCGGTGATCATCCGCGCGGCCGCCGCGGCCAGGGGTTCGACGCCGGGGCCGCTGGACGCCGCCTGGATCAGCTCCCGCAGCAGTGCGAGCTCACGGTCGGCGGCCAGCAACGGCCGCGACGAGGGGCTCATTTGTAGATGCCTTCGCGTAACGCCATCGCGACCGCGCCGGTGCGGTCGCTGACCCCGAGCTTGCGGTATATCGAGCTCAGGTGCGTCTTGACGGTCTCGTCGCCGATCACCAGCTTGGTCGCGATCGCGCGGTTGGACAGGCCGTTGACGACGAACGACAGGATCTCGCTCTCCCGCTGCGTGAGGCCCTGGCGGGCGCCGGGCCAGAACTCGTCGCGCTGCAGGCGCGCCGCCGTGTCCACCGCCCGGGCCGCCATGCCGGGATCGATCGCGGTCTCGCCGCGGCGCACGAGTTCGAGTTGACGCACCAACTCCTCGCTGCTGATGCTCTTGAGCAGATAGCCGGCGGCCCCGACCCGGAACGCCTGGAAGAGGTACTGCTCGTCGTCGTAGACCGACAGCATCACGACCTTGCGGTCGGGGTCGCGCGCCCGCAGCTGCTGGCACACGTCCAGGCCGCTGGAACCCTGCATCCGGACATCGCACAGCACGATGTCCGGGTCGAGATCGCCGACGACGCCGAGGACATGATCGGCGCCGACGGCCTGGCCGACCACGGTGACCCGGTTGGCGAATGCGGCCAGCATCGCCTTGAGTCCCTCGATGACCATCTCGTGGTCGTCGACCAGGACGATTCGCACCGGCCCCGCTGCGTCGCCGGTCTGGATCCCCGGGTCGCTCCGCTGCCCGCCGACCATTTCCCCACCTTAGGGCCGGTAGTCGCCCCGCCCGCGCAAGATGGCGCGATGAATCCCCCTAATGGGGGAGGTGCGGCCGGTGTGACCTGCGCCACCATTCATCTGTGCAGCCGACACAGCAGAGAACATGGCGAGCCGGTCGATTCTGGTGGGACTGGCCTGCGTCCAGCGACGTGGAAGCGCAGCCCTTGAAGGCACTGGGCGCGGTGGTCTTCGACCTCGACGCCCTCGCGGACATCGAGTCGGCGGGCCACCGTCCCGCCTTCAACGCGGCCTTCAAGCAACTCGGATTGGACATCGAGTGGACGGCCGCGCGTTACCGGCAATTGCAGGCGCTGTGTGACGAACGCCGGCGCGTCGCCGCAGAGCTGCGGAAGCGTGGCGTGAGCTCGGAATGCGACGTGCTCGCCGAATTGCTGGTCGACGAGGTCTGTGCGGCCAAGGAGATGATCATCGACGAGACGATCCTCGACGCCGACATCGCACCGCGGACGGGCCTGGTCGACCTCATCACCGAGGCTTTCGGCGCAGGGATCGCGATCGGGGTGGTGAGCAGCGGCAGGCACTCCTGGGTCGAACCGCTGGTGCGCCAGTTGGTCGGTGAGGGAATCGTGAGCACGATCGTCACTGCCGACGATGCGCCCGGGGCGAACCTCTACCGGGCCGCCCTGGCCGATCTCGGGGCTCCGGCCCAGGATTCACTCGCGTTCGTGGGGTCGCAGGCGAATCAACGCAAGGCTGCCGCCGCCGGTCTGGCGACGGTGCTGATCGACGGCGACGACACCGTCGATACGCCCCTTCGGGTGGCGGACTGCCAGCGCGTGCACGACAAGTGGCTGGTGACCAGCAGGCCGTCCGCTGCGTAGTACGCCGGAACCGGCACCGCCTATTCTCACCGGATGAGTTCGGGCCGTGCGCGCAACGCACCGCAGACGCGCGCCGACATCCTCGTGGCGGCTCGGCGGCGTTTCGGATCCGACGGTTATCAACGCACCACGCTGCGCGCCGTGGCCGCCGACGTCGGCGTGGATCCGGCACTGATCATCCGGTACTTCGGAAGCAAGCAGGACCTGTTCGCCGAGGCCGCAGAGTTCACGATCGATTTCCCCGACCTGAGCGCGGTCGCCGCCGACGACGTCGCCGATGTCTTGCTGTCCCGCTTCTTCGCCGTGTGGGAACACGACACCACGTTCCTCGCCCTGCTGCGGGCCGCGATGACCAGCGAGTCGGCCGCGAAGACGATGCGGCAGGTGTTCGCCACCCAGGTGGCGCCGGTTCTTGCCACCGTCACGCGCGACCATCCGGCGCAGCGCGCCGGCTTGATGGGTGCGTTCGTGATCGGTTTGGCCACGACGCGCTACGTGCTCGCCATTCCCGCGGTCGCGAACCTCGGCCATGACGAATTGATCCGTTTCGCCCGGCCCGTGATCCGCCAACTGCTGCTCGGGCCGATCTCCGAGGGAATTTCCGGCGACGACCCCGAGTGACAGGAGTCAGTCGCGCAGCATCTCGATGACCGCGCTGAAGTCCTTGCCGGCGTTGTCGACGTTGAACTCGGCGTAGATCTCGGCGGCGTGGGTGCCCAGAGGTGCCGAGGATCCCGTCGAGGTCACCGCGGCCATCGCCAGGCCGAGGTCCTTGTTCATCAACGCCGTCGCGAAGCCGGGCTTGAAATCGTTGTTGGCCGGAGATGTCGGGACGGGCCCCGGCACCGGGCAATTGGTGTGCACCGCCCAGCAGTTGCCGGTGGCGCCGGTGATCACGTCGAAGAGTGACTGGGCGGGCAGACCGAGCTTTTCGGCGAGCACGAACGCCTCGCCGATCGCGATCTGCTGCACCGCCAGCACCATGTTGTTGCACAGCTTGGCGGCCTGCCCTGCGCCCGTTGCTCCGCAGTGAATGATCTTGCCCGCCATCGGTTCCAGTGCGGGCCTGGCCCGCTCGACATCGGCGTCCTCGCCGCCGACCATGAAGGCCAGCGTGCCCGCGGTCGCCCCCTTGATGCCGCCCGAGACCGGCGCGTCGATCTGGGCCAGCCCGGCCGTGACCGCCTGCTGGTGGATCTCACGGGCGTCGTCGACGGAGATCGTCGACGTGTCGATCAGCAGGGCGCCCTTCTTGGCGGCGGGCAGGACCTCGGCGTAGCAGGCCTTGACCACCGCGCCGTTGGGCAGCGAGGTGATCACCACGTCGGCACCGGCGACGGCTTCCGCGCCGCTGCTGTACACCGCCGCACCCTTCTCCGCGGCAGCGTCCCGCAGCGTGGTCACTGGGTCGAAGCCCCGCACGGTGTGGCCGGCGGCAACGAGGTTGGCGGCCATCGGGCCGCCCATGTTGCCCAGTCCCAAGAACGCGACAGTCGTCATTGAATTCTCCCGTCAGGACGCGCGTGCTCGGCCCGCGATCGCGCGGCCGATCACCACGCGCATGATTTCGTTGGTGCCCTCCAGGATTCGGTGCACCCGCAGATCCCGGACGATCTTCTCCAGCCCGTACTCGTTGAGGTAGCCGTAGCCGCCGTGCAACTGAAGGGCCTGGTCGGCGACGTCGAAGCAGGTGTCGGTGACGTAGCGCTTCGCCATCGCGCACAGTTTGACCTTGTCGGGGTCGTCGGCATCGAGCGCGGATGCGGCCCGCCACAACAGGACTCGCGACGTCTCCAAAGTGGTGGCCATGTCGGCGAGGGTGAACCGGACGGTGGGCTCGTCGAGGAGAGAGCCACCGAATGCCTCCCGGTCACGGACGTACGCCGCGGCCTTCTCGTAGGCGGTCCGCGCGCCGCCCAGCGAGCACGCGGCGATGTTGATGCGGCCGCCATTGAGTCCGTTCATCGCGATGCCGAACCCGGTGCCCTCGCCCTCGGGGCCGCCGAGCATCGCATCGGCGGGCACCCGCACCTTGTCGAAGATCACCTGGGCGGTGGGCTGCGCGTTCCAGCCCATCTTGGCCTCGTTGGCACCGAAACTCAGTCCGGGCGTTCCCTTTTCGACCACGAACGCGGAGATGCCCCGGGGACCCTCGCCGCCGGTGCGCGCCATCACCACGTAGACGTCGGACACCCCCGCGCCGGAGATGAACTGCTTGACGCCGTCGAGCACGAAATCCGATCCGTCCCGGACCGCGCGGGTCCGCAGCGCGGACGCGTCCGACCCTGCCCCCGGCTCGGTCAGGCAGTAGCTGGCGATCGCGTCCATCGTTGCCAGTCGCGGCACCCACGTCTTGCGTTGTTCCGGCGTGCCGTAGCTGTCGATCATCCAGGCGCACATGTTGTGAATCGAGATGAACGACGCGATCGTCGGGTCGGCCGCCGACAGCTCCTCGAAGATCCGCACCGCGTCGAGGCGGCGCAGCCCACTGCCGCCGACCTCCTCCGAGCAGTAGATCGCCGCGATGCCCAGTTCGGCGGACGCACGAAGCGCGTCGACGGGGAAGTGCTTGGCGGCGTCCCAGTCAAGGGCTTGCGGTGCAAGGCGTTTCGCAGCGAACGCCGCCGCCGTCTCGACGATGACTCGCTCGTCGTCGTCCATCTCGAACAGGGTCATCGGAGGACTTCAGCTCACTTCATGGTGGGGATGACGAACTCGGCGCCATCCTTGATTCCCGACGGCCAGCGCTCGGTGACGGTCTTGACCTTGGTGTAGAACTGGATCGACGCGGGCCCGTGCTGGTTGAGGTCACCGAAGCCGGACCGCTTCCAGCCGCCGAAGGTGTGGTAGGCCACGGGTACCGGGATCGGGACGTTGACGCCCACCATGCCGACCTGAACCCGCGACACGAAATCCCGTGCGGCGTCGCCGTCTCGGGTGAAGATGGACACGCCGTTGCCGTACTCGTGCTCGTTGGGCAGGCGCAGCGCCTCCTCGTAGTCCTTGACCCGCACGATGCACACCACCGGCCCGAAGATCTCGTCGGTGTAGATCGACATGTCGGTGGTGACGTGGTCGAACAGCGAGGGGCCGATGAAGAAGCCCTTCTCCAGGCTGGTGTCGTCGAAGGTGAGTTCGTCGCTGCCCTTGTCCCGGCCGTCGACCACGAGTTCGGCCCCGGCCGCCACGCCGGCGTCGATGTAGCCGCGCACCCGGTCGAGAGCGGCCTCGGTGACCAGCGGCCCGTAGTCGGCCTTGGGGTCCAGGCTGTGCCCGACCCGAAGGTGCTCGACCCGCTCGGCGAGTCGGGCGCGCAACCGGTTCGCGGTCTCCTCACCGACCGCAACCGCCACCGAAATCGCCATGCAGCGCTCGCCGGCGCTCCCGTAGCCCGCGCCGACCAGGGCATCGATGGCCTGGTCGAGGTCGGAGTCGGGCATCACGATCATGTGGTTCTTGGCGCCGCCGAAGCACTGCGCGCGCTTGCCGTTGGCCGCGGCACGGGCGTAGATGTACTGCGCGATATCGGAACTGCCGACGAAGCCGTAGGCCTGGATGTCCGGATGGTCCAGCAGCGCGTCGACGGCCTCCTTGTCGCCCTGGACGACCTGGAAGACCCCGGCGGGCAGACCGGCCTGCAGGAACAGTTCGGCCAGGCGCACCGGCACCGACGGGTCGCGCTCAGAAGGCTTGAGAATGAAGGCGTTGCCGCACGCCAGCGCCGGGCCGGCCTTCCACAGCGGGATCATCGCCGGGAAGTTGAACGGTGTGATGCCGGCGACCACGCCGAGCGGTTGCCGGATCGAGTACACGTCGATGCCGCCGCCCGCGCCCTCGGTGAACTCACCCTTGAGCAGGTGCGGAATCCCGATGGCGAACTCGATGACCTCGATGCCACGCTGGATGTCGCCCTTGGAGTCGGGCACGGTCTTGCCGTGCTCCAGGCTGAGCAGCTCGGCGAGCTCGTCGATGTTCTGGTTGACCAGGTCGATGAACTTCATCATCACCCGGGCACGGCGCTGCGGATTCCAGGCGGCCCACTCCTTCTGCGCCAGCACGGCCTTGGCGACCGCGGTGTCGACGTCGGCCGCGCTGGCCAGCACGACCTCCGCCTGGACCTCGCCGGTGCTGGGGTTGAGCACATCGGCCGTGCGGCTGGATTCCAGCTCGGTGCGCTTGCCGTCGATGAAGTGGGGAATCCGGGTGTTACCCGTCGTTGAAGTCATTTGAGCCAGTCCTCTCGCCGCATAGATACTTGCATATCCTAGTAATGCCAAAGGCGTCTTGGCAAGGGCCGTCAGGCGGGCCTAAATGTCGGTGGTTCGAACTAGTGTTCGATGTATGGGTGAGGTGTCCAGCGCGATCGAGGCGATCAAGTCGCAGCTCGCCGTGCTGGGCGAGATGTGTGACGAGCTGAGCCATCGCGAGCTGGTCTATCTGCTCTCGGAGTTGACCGCGGCGGTGTGGTCGGTGCCGGCGCTCGAGCATCGGATTCTGAATCGGCTGACGGCCGAGACCGAACCCAGCGCGCTGGGTGAGTCGTCGTGGAAGAAGGTGCTCGCCACGGCGTTGCGGATCTCGACGAAAGACGCCGGCGCTCGTCTGGAGCGGGCCGCAAATCTGGGGCCGCGCCGCGCGATGACCGGGCAGGTGTTGGCGCCGTTGTGGGAAGCCACCGCCGCTGCTCAGGCCGCCGGATTGATCGGGGGCGAGCATGTCGAGATCATCGCCAAGTTCCACAAGGACCTGCCGTCGTGGGTGGATGTCGGGACCCGTGAGGTCGCCGACACCCAACTGGCGCAGTTGGCCGCCGGAGTAGGGCCTGCGGAGTTGGACGCAGCCGCGGGGCAGTTGTTGATGATGATCGACCAGGACGGCCCCGAACCGTCGGACAAGGAGCAGGCGCGTAGACGGGGCTTGACGTTGGGTCCGCAGCGACGCGACGGGACCTGCGGGGTCAGGGGAACCCTGACCGCCGAAGCGCGGGCGGTGGTCGAGGCGGTGCTGGCGAAGTTGGCCGCACCGGGCATGAGCCTGCCCGAAGCCGAGACCGCAGGCCCGGATCTGCGCACCCAGGCTCAGCGCAACCACGACGCGCTGGTCGCGATGGGACAGATGGCGTTGATGTCTGGAGATCTGGGCAAACACAACGGGCTACCTGTCACGGTGATCGTGTCGACCACCCTGCAGGACCTGGAGAAGGGTGCCGGGCTGGCGGTCACCGGCGGCGGCACCCGGTTGCCGATCCCGACGCTGATCCGGATGGCCGCCCGTGCGCATCACTACCTGTACATCTACGACAAGCACACCAGCGAGTCGCTGTATTTGGGCCGCACGAAGCGGCTGGCGTCTGCGGCGCAGCGAATCGTGTTGCATGCCCGCGACCGGGGCTGCACGCGACCGGGCTGCACTGTCTGTGGCTACAACGCCCAGGTCCATCACGCGGTCACCGATTGGAAGAACGACGGCCACACCAACATCGACGACCTCACCTTCGCCTGCGGACCCGACAACCGGCTCATCGAGAAAACCGGCTGGACCACCCGCAAGAACGCCAAGGGTGACACCGAATGGCTCCCCCCACCAGCACTCGACACCGGCCAGCGACGGGTCAACAACTACCACCACCCGGAACGCTACCTACTCCCCGAAGACGACCAAGGGCCGTAGTGCGTAAGGGTCAGCGGGGTGCTGCGGCGCGGAGTGACGCCACGAACGCCCGGGCAGCCTCCCAGGTGGGCAGCAGCCCGTCGTCGCGTGCCTGCTCGAGAGTCGGTGCCGCACGGTCACGTTCGGACATGACCAGTTCGGCCGCCGGCAGCGGCCAGGCGATGCCCAGCGCCGGGTCGAGCGCGGTGACGGTGTGTTCGCGCGCCGGGTCGTAGCCCGCCGAGCACAGGTACGTCACCGTCGAATCGTCTTCCAGTGCCAGGAACGCATGGCCCAGCCCCTCGGCCAGGTACACCGACCTGCGCGACGTCTCGTCGAGCGTCACCGCGTCCCACCGGCCGAACGTCGGCGAACCGACCCTGATGTCGACCACGACGTCGAACACCGCGCCCCGCACGCACGTCACGTACTTGGCCTGCCCGGGGGGCACCCGGGCGAAGTGCACACCGCGGAGCACGCCGGCCCGCGACACCGAGCAGTTGGCCTGCCGCAGGTCGAACCGGTGACCGGCGAACGCGGTGAACCCCGGGTCGGTGAACCACTCGAAGAAGGCGCCCCTGGAATCGGTGTGCACGATGGGAGTGATCTCCCACGCGCCGGGGACCGTCAACTCGCGCACATTCACCGTTCCCGCTCCCGGTACTTCGTCTCCACCGCGTCTTTGACGGGGCCCCACCAGCTTTCGTTGTCGCGGTACCAGTCGATGGTGTCGCGAAGGCCGGCCTCGAAGTCGGTGCGCTCGGGCGTCCAGCCGAGTTCGTCGCGCAGCGGCGACGGATCGATGGCATACCGCAGGTCGTGCCCCGCCCGGTCGGTGACGTGGTCGAAATCGTCACTGTCGCGGCCCATCAGCCGCAGGATGGTGCGCAGCACCGACAGATTGTCGCGCTCACCGTCGGCGCCGATCAGGTAGGTGCGGCCGACGGCGCCGTCGGCGAGGATGCGCCACACCGCGCGGTTGTGGTCCTCGACGTGGATCCAGTCGCGCACGTTGGCGCCGCTGCCGTAGAGCTTGGGCCGCCGCCCGGTCAGCACGTTGGTGATCTGGCGCGGGATGAACTTCTCCACGTGCTGATAGGGCCCGTAGTTGTTGGAGCAGTTCGAGATGGTCGCCGGCACGCGATAGGACCGCACCCACGCACGGACCAGCATGTCGGCGGCCGCCTTCGTCGACGAATACGGGCTCGACGGGTTGTACGGGCTCGCTTCGGTGAACCGCTGGGGGTCGTCGAGGGCGAGATCGCCGTACACCTCGTCGGTGGACACATGGTGCAGCCGAACGGCAGCCTGAGAACTTCTGTGCCGCACCGCTTCGAGCACGGTGAACGTGCCGAGGACGTTGGAACGCACGAACGGTTCGGGGTCGGCGAGTGCGTTGTCGACGTGGGTCTCGGCGGCGAAGTGGACGACGGCATCGGACTCGGCGACGAGCTTGCCCACCAGGTCCGTGTCGGTGACGTCCCCCTGCACCAGCCGGATCTGCGCGTCGACCGGGGCCAGGGACTCCCGGCTGCCCGCGTAGGTCATCGCGTCGAGGACGGTCACCGCGACATCGGGGCGGTCGCGGAGCGTGGCGTGCACGAAGTTCGCGCCGATGAACCCGGCGCCGCCGGTCACCAGCAGCCGCATGGGTCAGACCTTAGTCCGGCAATCCCAGCGGTCCCGCCAGCTCCTCGAGGGTGGACAGCAACTCGTCGGGGCCACCCAGCACCTGGATGGCGACGTGGTCGGCGCCCGCGGCGAGGTGTTCGGTCAACCGCTCGGCGATCTGGTCGGGGGTGCCGTAGGCCACGACGGCGTCGATGAACCGGTCGCTGCCGGGGCTGACCAGGTCCTCGTCGGTGAAGCCGAGCCTCTTCCAGTTGTTCACGTAGTTCGACAGCCCGAGGTAGAAGTCGACGGTCTCGCGGCCGATCTCGCGGGCGCGCTCGGCGTCATCGGTCAGCACGACCTTGTGTTCGGGCGCCAGAAACACTGTCGGACCGAGCAATTCGCGTGCCTGGCCGGTGTGCACCGGCGTGGTCAGGTACGGGTGCGCACCCGCGCTGCGTTGCGCCGCGAGTTGCAGCACCTTCGGTCCGAGCGCGGCGATGACCATCCGGCTGGTGGGCACCTTCGCGGCGTCCAGCGCGTCGAGGTACTCCACCAGCGCCTGGTAGGGCTTGCGGTATTCCTGGGTGTGTTCGGGATGCCCGACGCCGACGCCCAGCAGGAACCTGCCGGGAAACGCCTTCTCGATCCGGTGGTAGGACTTCGCCACCTCGCCGGCATCAGCGGTCCAGATGTTCACGATGCCGGTAGCCACCTGCAGTGTGTCGGTCTTCTCCAGGATCGGCTCGACGAACTCCAGGTCGGCCGCGGGGGATGCACCCACCCACACCGTGCCGTAGTCGAGTCTCTCGATCTCGACGGCCTGATCAGGGGTGACGGGCGTGCCGGTCCACACCCCGAAGCGTCCCTGCGCGGGTTTCAGCGATGGGCCATCGGACTCGGTCATGGTGCCCCCTTCGATACGTTCAGCTCAGTCCCAGCGGCCCGGCCAGCTCAGCGAGCGCCGGTACCAGCTTGTCAGGTGACGTGAGCATCTGGACGGGCACGTGGTCGGCGCCCGCGTCGATGTGTTCGTTCAGACGTGCGGCGATCTGCTCGGCGGTGCCGTGGGCGACGACCGCGTCGACGAACCGATCGCTACCGGGTTTAGCCAATTCGTCGTCGCTGAAACCCAGCCGCTTCCAGTTGTTCAGGTAGTTGGTCAGGTTCAGGTAGATGGCCAGTGCCTTGCGGCCGGTGGCGCGGGCCTGTTCCGCGTCGGTGACATGCTCTTCGCGGAAGCGCTCATCGGTAGTGGGCACCACCTTGTGCTCAGGTGCCAGGAATGCGTCCGGTCCGATCAGCTCGCGTGCCTGCGCGGTGTGCTCGGGCGTCGTCAGGTAGGGATGCGCACCCGCGCTGCGCCGCGCGGACAGTTTCAGGACCTGCGGGCCGAGTGCGGCCACCACGCGGCGGTGCTTCGGCACGCCGTACTCGTCGAGCTTGTCGAGATACTCGGCCAGCGCGTCGTAGGGCTTGCGGTACTCGTGGCCGGCTTCCGGGTGCCCGACGCCGATGCCGAGCAGGAACCGGCCCGGATGGGCGGCCTCGATGCGGTGGAACGACTCGGCGATCGGGCCCGCGGCGGCGGTCCAGATATTGACGATGCCGGTGGCCACCTGCAGCGTGTCCGTCGCCTCGAGCAGCGTGTCCACCCAGGGCAGGTCGGCCGCGGGCGAACCGCCCGCCCAGATCGCGCCGTAGCCCAGGCTTTCGATTTCTCTGAGCTGTGCCGGCGTCAGTTGCTGCCACTGGGAGTAGTGGCCGAACACGCCGAACCTGCCGAGATCGGGTTTCGTCATCTCCCCGGGATCTCCGGGGCCGGCGCCTGCAGCGGCAGGCAGACGATGAACTTGGTATCCCCTGGCTGTGATTGCACCGACATGTTGCCGTGGTGCTTCTCGACCACGATCCGCCACGCCAGATCCAGGCCGAGCCCGGTGCCCTCGCCGAACGGCTTCGTCGTGAAGAACGGCGTGAAGATCCGATCGACGATGTCCTCCGGGATGCCGGGACCGTCGTCGCCGATCTCCACGCGGATCATGCCCTCGTTCTCGCGCATGGTGCGGATCGTCAACGTTCCCTGCCCGTTCATCGCCTGGATCGCGTTGTCGATGATGTTGGTCCACACCTGGTTGAGGTCACCGGGGTAGCACCCCAGTTCGGGGAGGGTCTTGTCGTATTCCTTGACCAGCTTGACGGGGGTGTCCTTGCCGATCTTGCCGCCGAACATCATCAGCGTGCTGTGCAGCAGCTCGTGGATGTCCGCGGTCTGATAGGGCGCGCGGTCCATCTGCGAGTACTGCTTGGCGCCGGCGAGCAGCGCGGAGATCCGCTTGCTCGCCTCGGCGATCTGGTTCATCAGCAACTCGTTGTCGATGGTGTACTTCAGCCACCCGATCGCGCCCGGCAGCGTCGCCGAGCAGTCGACGTCGTCGATCGACGCCTCGACGCGTTCCAGCCAGTCGACGTCGAGGCCCGCCTCCACGAAGGTCGGCGCGTAGTCCCAGGCGGCGGCGATCCCGTGCTCTTCGAGCCAGTCCCCGATCTGGTCCTCCCGATCGGAGGTCTCCAGCGCCGTGAGCTCCTGCGACTTCGACTTGGCCACCTGTTCGGCGACTTCGTCCTGGATGCTGACGAGCACCTTCAGCGCGGCCGGCGTGAACTTACCGTCGGCGAGCATCGCCAGCTTGTGGCGCATCTTGCCGACCCCCTCGCGCAGGTCTGCCACCGCGCGGGCGGTGGCACCGGCGGGGTTGTTGAGCTGATGAGTCAGCCCCGCCGACAGCTGCCCCAGGGCCAGCAGCTTCTCCCGCTGCCCCAGGATCTGCCGCTGCCGCAGCCCGCCGACCATGTGTCCCTCCAGCAGGTGCACCGCCATCGGGAACTCTTTCTGCATGAACTCGGCGAACGCGTGCGCGTCCAACACGAAGAACCGCGACGGGCGGGTCACCCGCACCGTCGCCTGGTAGACGTGCTCCTCGCCGGGGATGTAGGCCGACCAGGCGCCGCAGTACACGCCGCGCTGCGAGGTCCTGTTGGTCTCGATGTCGACCCCGCCGGAGCGTTTCGACATCACCAGTTCGCCGTCGATCAGGACGTAGAAGCACGTCGCCGGGTCACCCTCGGTGTGGATCGGACCGGGTTCGTAGGTCGCGATGTGGCCGTTGTCGCACAGCGTCTGCAACTGTTCGTCGGTCAGCGACTCGAACAAGAAGAGGGTGCGCAGCTCATCGGGCAGGCACTTCTCGCCCATACGTGGTCCTTCCTATGACCTTGCGGGGCTCGACCGTAAGGGGCAGTGAGGTAATGAAACGCGAATCGCCGGGTATTGATTCCGCCCACAGGCTGCCGCGGTGCCGATCGGTGATCCGGGCCGCGATGTCGAGCCCGAGTCCCGTGCCGTCCCCGAACGGTTTGGTGGTGAAGAACGGGTCGAACACCATGACCAGCTGATCGGCGGGTATTCCGCGTCCGGTGTCGCACACCTCGACGCGAATTCTGTCCTGCTCGTGGCGGGTGCGGAACAGGCCGCGCAACTCCGCGATGTCGCAGGCGCTCATGTCTCGGCCAGATACCGGTGCACGAGCATCACCGCCATCGACCCTTCGCCGACGGCGGCGGCCACCCGCTTGGCGGACTCCGCCCGCACGTCGCCGGCGACGAAGACTCCGGGCACGCTGGACTCGAGATGGTGCGGCGGCCGATCCAGCGTCCAACCGCTGACGTCACGCAGATCCGGCCCCGACAGGATGAAGCCGTGGTCGTCGCGCACCACGACGCCGTCGAGCCACTCGGTGCGGGGTTCGGCGCCGATGAAGATGAACATCCGCCCGCAGCTGAACTCCTCGCGGGCACCGGTCGTGGTGTTCTCCAGGCAGATGCCCTCCAGGTGACCGTCGCCCTTGACCGCGTGCACGACGGTGTTCGGCAGCTCCTTGATGTTGTCCTGCGCCCTGATCTGCTGGATCAGATAGTGCGACATCGAGTCCTCGAGCGTGCGCCTGCTGACGATCGTCACCGACTTCGCGGTGCGGGACAGGTACATCGCCGCCTGCCCGGCCGAGTTGGCGCCGCCGATGACGTAGACCTCGTCGTCGTCGCAGTCGGAGGCCACCGACGTGGTCGCGCCGTAGTAGACACCTGCGCCCGTCAGCCCCTCGCAACCCTCCGCGGGCAACTGCCGGTACTCCACGCCCATCGCCAGGATCACCGCGCGGGTGCCGATCGACCGGCCGTCGGACAGGTGCACCGTGCGGGCGACGCCGTCGATCTCCAGTGCGGTGACCTCTGCGGCGGTGATCAGCTCGGCCTCGAACTTCTCGGCCTGCCTGCGGGCACGTTCGGCGAGCTGCGATCCGGACAGGCCGTCGGGGAAGCCGAGGTAGTTCTCGATGCGGGAACTCTGGCCGGCCTGACCGCCGGTGGCGGTGCGTTCGATGAGCACGGTCTTGAGGCCCTCGGAGGCGCCGTAGACCGCCGCGGCGAGCCCGGCGGGCCCGCCGCCGATCACGACGAGGTCGTAGAAATCGCCCGCCGGGGTGGTCGTCAGACCCAGGGTCGCCGCCAGCTCCGCGTCGGTGGGGTCGACGAGCGTCTCACCCTGCTCGGTGATCACGACCGGCAGCGTCAGCCCGTCCTCGCCCGCCGCTTCCAGAAGCTGAGCGCCTTTCGGCTCGTCGGAGCGAAACCATGTGTAGTACAACCGGTTTCGGGCCAGGAACTCGCGGACATCGGAGGATCGCGCATTCCACGGATGGCCGACGATCTTGGTGTGGGGGATCGCGCGGTCGCCGGTGGCCCGCCACGCCTCGATCAGCGCGTCGATCACCGGGTAGAGCTTCTCCTCCGGCGGATCCCACGGCTTGAGCAGGTAGTGGTCGAGGTCGACGACGTTGATCGCGTCGATCGCGGCGTGGGTGTCGGCGTACGCGGTGAGCAGCACCCGCCTGGCCATCGGGAAGATGTCCATCGCGGCCTCGAGGAACTCGATACCGCTCATCTGCGGCATCCGGTAGTCGGCGACGAACACCGCGACCGTCTCACCGCGCAGCTTCAGTTCGTTGAGCGTCTCCAGGGCGTCGGGACCGGACTCCGCGCGCACGATGCGGTACCTCTCGCCGTAATGCCTGCGCAGGTCGCGGGCGACGGCGCGCGACACCGCAGGGTCGTCGTCGACGGTCAAGATCACGGGTTTGCGGGGGGCAGTGGCAAGGCCTGTCATCGACAACAAGTATGCGCCCACCGTCCAGCAGATATAGGACGACCGACAGGAGTGCGGCCGCAGGTCGCGAACCGGGGCCCAAAGACCCTATGCGGGCACCGCTGGTGCGCCTAGGTTCGGCATGACGGGATTGATGGTTGCGCACCGAGGTGACGGGGGGAGCGCAGCGGGCGCGGCCATCATTTCCCGTCTTTGTGCGTCTGCTGTGGCCGCCTGCCTACTCACCGGATGGATTGGCCACGTCGAACCTGACGAAGTGGTCGATGCCGAAGCGCCGGTAGACGCGTCGCCGGCGTGGCGAGAGTTGCGCCGCAGCGCCCGTCGCCCCGAGGATCTGCGGATTCACCACCTCAAAAGTCTGCCCACCGACGGTGAGCGTGGCGCTGCTGGAGGCGAGGCTGTTGCGGAGCCAGTCGACACCGGTGCCATAGGGCAACGGAATGACGAAGCCGCCCGCCACCCGGTCGGCCACCACCGGGGTGGCGTGAGTCTTGCCGGAGCGACGTCCGGTATGCCGGATCACTGACGCGTACCAGTGCCTGCGACCGGCCAACAGCATCATCGCGGGGTTGAGCACGTGCTTGTTGAACGTCCGCACGGCGTCTTTGACGTGTCTGATCGCGTTGGTGGGCATTCCTCGATGCTGGTCGACCCGCCGGCCGACGGGCAGGGACCTTCGGACAACCGAGTGGTGACCTAGGGCACCTGTTCGACCCCGTAGTGACTTTCGTCTCTATCGCCGGCCCCTGGGCTTGGAAACGATGGGCTGGATCGCCCCGCCCAGAGGAGTCACCATGGCAACGACCGAACGCACCGACGGAGCCGCAGTTCAGCTCGACGAGGTGGCGTGGCAGTTCCTCCGGTCGGAGTTCGCCGGTGCGATCTACGTGGATTGGCCCATCGACCGACGCCTGGATGCCTTCCTCCGCCGCCACAGCGGTCGGGCCGGCTACCGGGCGCTGCATGACGACGGGACGGCCTACAACGCGTTACTCGACCGGGTCATGGCCAACATCGCCCCCGCGCTGCGTGAAGGCATCCTGCCATCGGCGAGCCCGCAGGGAAAGCCATGACCGTCATCCACAAGACCGCCGAGGACTGGCGTGTCGTCCCGAACTTCACCGACTATGACAAGACCCGTACAGCGTTCGACTGGGCCAACGCGCCGGACGTCTGCGCCGGCATGGGTGACGGCGGCTGCAACATCGCCTACGCGGCGGTCGACCGGCACGCCGACGGTCCGACGGCCTCCCGGACCGCGTTGCGTTTCGTGTCCGCCGCCGAGGACGGCACGCTGACCACCCGGGACCTCAGCTACGCCGAACTCGCAAGCCTTGCCAAGAGGTTTACCAACGTGTTGCGGGCGGTCGGCATCACCAAGGGCGACCGGGTCTTCACCCTGATGGGTCGCTGCCCCGAGCTGTACATCACGATCCTCGGCGCCCTGCGCAACGGGAGCGTCGTCTCGCCCCTGTTCTCCGCCTTCGGTCCGGAACCGATAGCGACCCGGCTCGACATCGGCGAAGCCGACGTGCTGGTCACCACGAAAGCGCTCTACGACAGGAAGATCGCGAAGATACGGGACCGGTTGACCTCGCTGCGGCACGTGTTCATCGTCGACAGCCACGCCGGCGACGACGAGCCGGGGACCTTGGGGTTCTGGCGCCGGATGGACGCCGCCACCGACGACGCCCCGATCGAACACACCACCGCCGACGACCCGTCGTTGCTTCACTTCACCAGCGGCACCACCGGCACCCCCAAGGGTGCGTTGCATGTGCATGGCGCGGTGACGATGCACTACGTCACCGGGCAGTACGCCCTCGACCTGCACGACGACGACATCTACTGGTGCACAGCCGATCCCGGCTGGGTCACCGGTATGTCCTACGGCGTGATCTCACCTCTTCTGCACGGCGTCACCTCGATCGTCGACGAAGCGGAGTTCGATGCCGAACGCTGGTACCGCATCCTGGAAACCGAGCGCGTCACGGTGTGGTACACAGCGCCGACGGCCATCCGGATGCTCATCAAGGCCGGGCCGGAACTCGCGGCGAGGTTCCGGTTCCCGAGTCTGCGATTCATCGCCAGCGTGGGGGAGCCGCTGAACGCCGAGGCGGTGTGGTGGGGAAAACGGGTGCTGGGCCTGCCGATTCACGACAACTGGTGGCAGACGGAGACCGGCGGCATCATGGTCGCCAACACCCCCGCGTTCGACATCAAGCCCGGATCGATGGGACGGCCGCTGCCAGGCGTCGAGGCTTCGGTCGTCCGCCGTCTCGACGACGGCACGGTGTCGGTCGTCGAGGAACCCGATGTGGAAGGTGAGCTGGCGCTCAAACCCGGTTGGCCCTCGATGTTCCGGGAGTATCTGCATCAGCAGGAGCGATATGACAAGAGCTTCGCGAACGGCTTCTACCTCTCGGGCGATCTGGTCAAACGTGATGCCGACGGCTACTTCTGGTTCGTCGGGCGGGCCGACGACGTCATCAAGTCCGCCGGCCACCTGATCGGGCCGTTCGAGGTCGAGAACGCCCTGACCGACCACCCCGCGGTCGCCGAGGCAGCGGTGATCGGCATGCCCGATCCCACCGTCGGCGAAGTCGTGAAGGCCTTCGTGACGCTCAAGGACGGTTTCACCGCCGACGAGGAGCTCCGGCTGGCGCTCCTCGGCCACGCCCGAAAACGGTTGGGCGCGGCCGTGGCTCCCAAGGAAATCGAGTTCGCCGACGCACTGCCGCACACCCGCAGCGGGAAGATCATGCGAAGGCTGTTGAAGGCCCGCGAACTCGGCCTGCCCGAGGGCGATATATCAACGATCGAGACCAAGGACAGCTCCGATACCGAGGCGGTGCCATCGTGATCGACCACGACGTGGCGACAGCGCTGTTGTCGGACATGGTGCGGGTGCGGCTGATGGAAGAGAAGTGCGCCGAGTTGTACGGCGAGGCCAAGATCCGCGGATTCCTGCATCTGTATGTCGGCGAGGAGGCGGTGGCCGCCGGGTCGCTGAGAGTGCTGGAAGCCGAGGATGCGGTGGTGGCCACCTACCGCGATCACGCGCATGCCCTGCTGCGCGGAATCCCGATGACCAAGATCATGGCCGAGATGTTCGGCAAGCAGGAGGGCTGCTCACGCGGGCGGGGCGGCTCGATGCATCTGTTCGACGCGCGTACCCGCTTCTACGGCGGCAACGCGATCGTCGCCGGTGGTCTGCCGCTGGCGGTCGGTCTGGCACTGGCCGATGCGCAGCTGGGCAACCCACGCGTCACCGCCTGCTATTTCGGCGAGGGCGCGGTGGCCGAGGGCGCCTTCCACGAGTCGCTGAACCTCGCCGAGCTCTGGAAACTGCCGGTGCTGTTCTGTTGCGAGAACAACCTCTATGCGATGGGAACCGCCATCGCGGTCGAGCAGTCGCAGACCGACATGACCGCGAAGGCGGCGTCGTACCGGATACCGGCGCTGGCGGTCGACGGCATGGATGTGCTCGCCTGCCAAGCCGCCGCAGAGCAGGCGGCCTACCACGTCCGCAACGGCGGCGGCCCGTTCTTCCTCGAGTTCCGAACGTATCGGTTCCGCCCGCATTCGATGTTCGATCCCGAGTTGTACCGCGGGAAGGCGGAGGTCGAGCACTGGCGTGAACGTGATCCGATCGCCACGTTCACCGAGCGATGCCTGACCGCGGGCGCGCTCACCGACGACGACGTCGCCGCGATCCGCCGCGCCGCCGAGGAGGAGCTGGCCGACGCCGTCGCCTACGCCGAGGCCGGCACTTGGGAACCCGTCGAGGACCTCACCCGTGACGTGATGACACCTGCGGTGGCGGAGACGGTGCGATGAACAAGACGGCATACCGCACCGCGGTGCACGATTCGATTCGTGACGCCATGCTCGCCGACCCGCGCGTCGTGCTCATGGGTGAGGACGTCGGCGCCTACGGCGGAACGTATGCCGCGTCCAAGGGTCTGCTGGCGGAGTTCGGACCCGACCGCATCCGCGACACCCCGCTGTCGGAGCTGGGTTTCGTCGGTATCGGCATCGGTGCCGCGCTCGGCGGGCTGCGCCCGATCGTCGAGGTCATGACGGTGAACTTCAGCCTGCTCGCGCTGGACCAGATCGTGAACACCGCTGCGGCGCTGCGGCACATGTCGGGCGGCCAGTTCTCGGTCCCGCTGGTGGTGCGGATGGCGACGGGGGCGGGCCGTCAGCTGGCCGCCCAGCACTCGCACAGCCTGGAGGGCTGGTTCGCCCACATCCCGGGCATCAAGGTGGTGGCCCCGGCCACGGTGGAGGATGCCTACGGGATGCTGCCCACCGCGCTGGCCGACCCGGATCCGGTGGTCATCTTCGAGCACGTGCAGTTGTACAACACCACGATGGATGTGGAATCCCTGACACCCCAGGACATCTCGCGAGCAGCGATCCGCCGCAGCGGATCCGACGTCACCGTGATCACCTACGGTGGATCCCTTCCCAAGGTCATCGACGCGGCCGACGAGCTCTCGCTGGCCGGCATCGACTGTGAGGTGGTGGACCTGCGGTCGTTGCGGCCCCTGGACACCGGCACGTTCATCGACTCGGTGCGCAAGACCCACCGCGCGGTCGTGGTCGACGAAGCGTGGCGCACAGGCAGTCTGGCGGGCGAGATCAGCGCCCAGATCGTCGAGAACGCGTTCTTCGACCTCGACGGCCCCGTCGTCAGGGTGTGCAGTGCCGAGGTGCCCATCCCCTATGCCAAACACCTTGAACAGGCGGCGTTGCCGCAGAAGGAGAGCATCGTCGCGGCGGTCAGGTCCTTGTTCGGTGACCAGTCATGATCGAGTTCAAGATGCCCGCACTCGGCGCCGACATGGACGAGGGGACGCTGAACGAGTGGCTGGTCAAGCCCGGTGACACCGTCACCCGCGGTCAGGTCGTCGCGGTGGTCGAGACCACGAAAGCCGCTGTCGAAGTGGAGTGTTGGCACGACGGTACCGTCGGTGATCTGCTCGTGCCGGTCGGCCAGACCGTCCAGGTGGGCACGCCGCTGGCTACGCTGCTGGAAGCCGGCGAGTCGGCCGACACAGCGCAGGCACCGCCGGTGATCACCCGCCCCACCTCAATCGAACCGCCCGCGGTCGTCGAGCCGGCACCAGGGGAGGCCAAGTCGGCTCCGACCGCGGGTCCCAAACCCGGGGGCGCCCACCGTCGGTGGATCTCGCCGGCCGCGCGCCGCCTCGCGGCGTCCCTCGGCGTCGACGTCGACGCCGTCACCGGCACCGGCCCGCAGGGCGCCGTCGTCATCAGCGACGTGGAGCACGCCGCGGCCCACATCGAGACGGCTGCCGAGGCGCCGCCACCTCAGCCGACGTCGCTGCCGAAAGCCGATGCGACACCGGCCACGTCACTGTCACCCAGGGAACTCGCCGCCAGACGCGGCGCCGCGATGCGCAGCTCGATCGCGGCCGCGATGAGCCGGTCGAAGCGGGAGATCCCGCACTACTACCTGGCCGACGAGGTCCTGATGGACCCGGCGCTCGACTGGCTCGCCGGCCGCAATGCCGAACGGACCATCACCGAGCGGGTATTGCCGGCCGTCCTGCAGATCAAGGCGGTCGCCGTCGCGGCCCAGCGTTTCGGCGAGTTCAACGGCTTCTGGCGAGATGACGGGTTCGAACCGGTTGGGAAGGCGCATGTCGGCGTCGCCATCTCGCTGAGGGGAGGTGGCCTCGTGGCGCCGGCCATCCACGACGCCGCCGACAAGAACCTCGACGAGTTGATGAGTGGTCTCACCGACCTCGTGGCTCGCGCCAGGGCCGGGTCGCTGCGCAGTTCGGAGATGTCGGACCCCACCATCACGATCACCAACCTCGGAGACCAGGGCGTGGACACGGTGTTCGGAGTGATCTATCCACCGCAGGTCGCGCTCGTGGGATTCGGCAAGCCGGCACCGCGGGTGCGGGCGGTCGACGGCGGTATCCGCATCGCCACCACCGTGCAGGCCACGCTGGCGGCCGACCACCGAGCCAGTGACGGGCATCGCGGCGCCTTGTTCCTGGCCGCGGTCAACGAACTGCTTCAACAGCCCGAACTCCTGGAGAAGTGACAACGCATGAACGACGAACACGGCATCCGTGAAGACATCCTGTCGGAACTGACGACGATCGCCCCCGAGGTCGAGCCGGACGACATCCGCGACGACGCGCTGCTGCGGGATCAAGTGGATCTCGACTCGATGGACTGGCTGAACTTCCTCGTCCGGATCCACAAGCGATTACATGTCGACATCCCCGAGGCCGACTACAAGCTGCTGCGCACGCTGGGCGATATCGTCGATTACGTCGAGAAACACGGCAAGCCCTAGCGGCGATCGGGCACCCGTTCCGCGCAGATTTTGGGCCCGGCCAGTCTGCGAGTAACATGGATCAACGGTGCGGCTTCCGCGCCGACTTCTTGCGTGCCTGTCAGGACTCCCGTCCAAGATATACGGGAATTGCCCGGATCCGGCTCACGTTCTCGAGTCGGACGAAGGCTGTGTCGAATGGCCCACAAGCCGATACGAAACGAAAGCAAGGATCGCTACACAGTATGGCCAAGAAAGACGGTGCCATCGAGGTCGAGGGCCGCGTGGTCGAGCCTCTGCCCAATGCGATGTTCCGCATTGAGTTGGAGAACGGACACAAGGTGCTCGCCCACATCAGCGGCAAGATGCGGCAGCACTACATCCGCATCCTCCCGGAGGACCGCGTCGTGGTGGAGCTCTCGCCCTACGACCTGTCCCGCGGCCGCATCGTGTACCGCTACAAGTAACCGCACAGACATCCCACACTCAAGAAGCACAGAAGGATCGAACGAGCCGTGAAGGTGAACCCGAGCGTCAAGCCAATCTGCGACAAGTGCAGGGTGATCCGCCGGCATGGGCGGGTCATGGTGATCTGCTCCGATCCGCGCCACAAGCAGCGGCAGGGATGAGCGCTTGCGCGAAGACCAGACAGCACAGCTGAGGCCTTCCGCGCATTACACAACTGAATGAAGACCTCCCAGCACCACCGAGGGCATACGGCCCTCGTCACGTCCGGCACGGAGGCCGGACCCCGGGGCTACATCGATACGGGAACGGACTGGGATCAGACCTCCGCAGAGAACACGAGGAATGGCACACATGGCCCGACTTATGGGCGTTGACCTCCCGCGCGACAAGCGCATGGAGATCGCACTGACCTACATCTACGGCATCGGCCGCACCCGCTCCCAGGAGATCCTGGACGCGACCGGCATCAGCCGCGACCAGCGCACCAAGGACCTGACCGACGATCAGGTCAGCCAGTTGCGCGACTACATCGAGGGCAGCCTCAAGGTGGAGGGTGATCTGCGCCGCGAGGTGCAGGCCGACATCCGCCGCAAGATCGAGATCGGCTGCTACCAGGGTCTGCGGCACCGCCGTGGCCTGCCGGTGCGCGGCCAGCGGACCAAGACCAACGCGCGTACCCGCAAGGGCCCCAAGCGCACCATCGCCGGCAAGAAGAAGGCCAGGTAACCCCGGATGGCACAGGCAAAGAAGGGCGGCACCGCCGCCAAGAAGGGTCAGAAGACCCGTCGTCGGGAAAAGAAGAACGTCCCGCACGGCGCCGCTCACATCAAGAGCACCTTCAACAACACGATCGTCTCGATCACCGATCCCCAGGGCAACGTCATCGCCTGGGCGTCGTCGGGACACGTCGGGTTCAAGGGCTCGCGTAAGTCCACCCCGTTCGCCGCGCAGCTCGCCGCCGAGAACGCCGCGCGCAAGGCGCAGGAGCACGGCGTGAAGAAGGTCGACGTCTTCGTCAAGGGTCCGGGTTCGGGTCGTGAGACCGCGATCCGTTCGTTGCAGGCCGCCGGTCTCGAGGTCGGCGCCATTTCCGATGTCACCCCGCAGCCGCACAACGGTTGCCGTCCGCCCAAGCGGCGCCGGGTCTAGGGAATAGGGAGAAAAAACTCATGGCTCGTTACACCGGACCCGTCACCCGCAAGTCGCGCCGCCTCGGCGTCGACCTCGTCGGTGGAGATCAGTCGTTCGAGAAGCGCCCCTACCCGCCCGGCCAGCACGGCCGCGCGCGGATCAAGGAGAGCGAGTACCGCCTGCAGCTGCAGGAGAAGCAGAAGGCCCGCTTCAGCTACGGCGTGATGGAGAAGCAGTTCCGTCGCTACTACGAGGAAGCCAACCGTCAGCCCGGCAAGACCGGCGACAACCTGCTGCGCATCCTCGAGAGCCGGCTCGACAACGTCGTGTACCGCGCCGGACTCGCCCGCACCCGTCGCATGGCGCGTCAGTTGGTCAGCCACGGCCACTTCACCGTCAACGGCGTGAAGGTCGACATCCCCAGCTACCGCGTCTCGCAGTACGACATCATCGACATCAAGGAAAAGTCGATCAACACGCTGCCGTTCGAGCTCGCTCGGGCCAACGCGGGCGACCGGCCGATCCCGGGCTGGCTGCAGGTCGTCGGCGAGCGTCAGCGCATCCTCGTGCACCAGCTGCCCGAACGCGCCCAGATCGACATCCCGCTCACCGAGCAGCTGATCGTCGAGCTCTACTCGAAGTAAACGTTCACGGCCCAAACGGGTCGTGGATCACCTAACGGCATCAAATAGCGGTTGCCGAGAAGGAGAAGAAGAAAAACATGCTGATTTCTCAGCGCCCCACACTCAGCGAAGAGGTCATCGCCGAGAACCGATCCCAGTTCGTCATCGAACCGCTGGAGCCCGGATTCGGTTACACCCTCGGCAACTCGCTGCGTCGCACGCTGCTGTCGTCGATCCCCGGCGCGGCAGTCACCAGCATCCGCATCGACGGCGTGCTGCACGAGTTCACCACCGTCCCGGGAGTGAAGGAAGACGTCACCGACATCATCCTGAACCTCAAGGGTCTCGTCGTGTCCTCCGAGGAGGACGAGCCGGTCACCATGTACCTGCGCAAGCAGGGACCCGGTGAGGTCACCGCGGGCGACATCGTCCCGCCGGCAGGTGTCACCGTGCACAACCCCGACATGCACATCGCCACGCTGAACGACAAGGGCAAGCTCGAGGTCGAGCTGGTCGTCGAGCGCGGCCGCGGCTATGTCCCTGCCGTGCAGAACAAGGCCTCCGGTGCCGAGATCGGCCGCATCCCGGTCGACTCCATCTACTCGCCGGTGCTCAAGGTCACCTACAAGGTGGAGGCCACCCGCGTCGAGCAGCGCACCGACTTCGACAAGCTGATCCTCGACGTCGAGACCAAGAGCTCCATCGGCGCCCGTGACGCGCTCGCTTCCGCGGGCAAGACGCTCGTCGAGTTGTTCGGTCTGGCACGGGAACTCAACGTCGAGGCCGAGGGCATCGAGATCGGCCCGTCGCCTGCCGAGGCCGACCACATCGCCAGCTTCGCGCTGCCGATCGACGACCTGGACCTGACCGTCCGGTCGTACAACTGCCTCAAGCGCGAGGGTGTGCACACGGTGGGCGAGCTCGTGGCCCGCACGGAGTCCGACCTGCTGGACATCCGCAACTTCGGCCAGAAGTCCATCGACGAGGTGAAGATCAAGCTGCACCAGCTGGGTCTGTCGCTCAAGGACAGCCCGGCCAGCTTCGATCCGTCGGAGGTCGCCGGTTACGACGTCGCCACCGGCACCTGGAACAGCGATGCAGGCTACGACCTGGACGCCGACCAGGACTTCGCCGAGACCGAACAGCTCTAAGCAGGGCATATTCCCACCCCAGCTTCACCCGCCCGATCCGTCCCGGTCCTACCTGATACGGGGACCGGCCCCATTTAGGAGATAGTCGCAATGCCCAAGCCCACTAAGGGTCCTCGCCTCGGCGGGTCGTCGTCGCACCAGAAGGCGCTGCTGGCAAACCTGGCCACGTCGCTCTTCGAGCATGGCCGCATCAAGACGACCGAGCCGAAGGCCCGGGCGTTGCGTCCGTACGCGGAGAAGCTCATCACCCACGCCAAGAAGGGCACGCTGCACAACCGGCGTGAGGTGATGAAGAAGATCCGCGACAAGGACGTCGTGCACATCCTGTTCGCCGAGATCGGTCCGTTCTTCTCCGATCGTGCCGGTGGCTACACCCGGATCATCAAGGTCGAGAACCGCAAGGGCGACAACGCGCCCATGGCGGTCATCGAACTGGTGCGGGAGAAGACGGTGACGTCGGAGGCCGACCGGGCCCGCCGGAGCCGCTCCGGCGGCGACAGTGGACCCGGCGTCGCGTCGTCTTCGCAGCCGGTCGCCGCAGCGGCCGTACCGCAGGCGGCGGTCGAGCCGGAAGAGGCCCAGGGCCCGACGGCCGAGGAGGTCGAAGCCGTCGAGGAGACGCCGATTGCGGACGAGGCCGAGGTCGAGACCCCGGCTGAGGATGACACGAAGTCCTAGCGATAACGCTGTGACCATGCCCGCCATCGATTCCGGTGGCGGGCATGATTCATTATCCCGTCGCTCCGCTCGCCCGGTGATTCGTCTCCGCCTGGACATTGCCTACGACGGAACCGACTTCGCCGGGTGGGCGACCCAGGTCGGGCAGCGCACGGTGGCCGGGGTCATCGACGAGGCACTGTCGACGGTGTTCCGGGTGCCGGTGCAGGCGCGTGCGGCGGGCCGGACCGACGCCGGCGTCCATGCCACCGCGCAGGTCGCCCACGTCGACGTCCCGGTCGACGCATTGCCCCACGCCTACCCCCGCATGGTTCGTGCGCAGGACACCGAGTTCGGCCCCCTGGTGCGCCGGCTCGCCAAGCTGCTACCCGAGGACGTCCGGGTGTTCGGGATCAGCCGTGCCGCACCGGGATTCGACGCACGGTTCTCCGCGTTGCGGCGCCATTACGTCTACCGCTTGTCGACGGCCCCGTACGGCGTCGAGCCACATGAAGCACGGTTCGTGACCGCCTGGCCGCGGCAGCTGGATGTCGACGCGATGGCCGCGGCGGCACGGGAACTGCTGGGGCTGCACGACTTCGCCGCGTTCTGCCGACATCGAGACGGCGCGACGACCATCAGGGACCTGCAGCGGGTCGACTGCACACGCGACGGGCACCGGATCGAGGTGCGCGTCAGCGCGGATGCGTTCTGCTGGAACATGGTGCGGTCGCTGGTCGGGGCACTGCTCGCGGTCGGCGAGCATCGTCGCGAACCGTCATGGTGCGCGGCGCTGCTCACCGCGACGCGGCGCTCCAGCGACTTCGCCGCCGCACCGGCGCGGGGGCTGACACTGGTCGGGGTGGACTATCCGCCCGACGGCGAACTCGCCGCGCGCAACCTCGTCACCCGGGATGTGCGGACCGTCGAGGAGCTCGGCTAGAGCCTGCTCACGATGAAGTCGGCGGCCTGGTTCACCATGCCCGCGCCGATGTAGGCGGGGGCCAGATGCGCGGGCCAGTAGTCCTGCCAGTTCTCCGGCGCCGTGGGATTGCAGATCGGGTCGTCACCGTGGCACAGCTCGATGATGCGGTCGCGCAGCGCCGGGTTGGTGAAGTTGGCGATCGGGCCGACCCAGCTGCTGCCGTTGCCGAACAGCGCGACCGCCGCGATGTGCCGGTCGGCCCCGTCCGGCATCGGATTCTTGAAGCCGAACGCGGCGATAGGCACCGCGATCACCACATCGGTGACCGCGGCGCCCAGCGAGTAGCCGCCGAGCACCAGGCGGGTGTCGGGGCAGTTGGCCGTCATGTACGCGATGCGCTGGCTCATGTCATTGGCGCCGATGTCGACCTCGGTGTCGGCGGGATACTCCACCGCGTACATGTCGATGTCCTTGCCGGTCTTGTTCCGCAGGGCTCCGACGAGTGCGTTGCCGATCTGACCGGCGCCCGGGGACTCGATCCGTCCACGGGCGAAGATCAACTCCACCTGGGGACAGGGGGCGGCAGAGGCGACGGGCAGAATCGGTGCGGCGGCGTCCGGAATCGCCGCCGGAGCGACCAGCGCGAGTGCGGCGAGAACGACCGCGACCGTCAATTTGCGAATCACCCCGCCGATCATAGCCACAGCAGGCAACAGCCGTCCCACCGTTGAGCATGCAGGACGTGACGCGCGCGGATCGGTCAGATGCGACCGGCCGCGAACCCGGCGGCCTGCGCGACGAACGGCGAGGATTCGTAGTTCGTGTGTGCGAAGGGGTTTCGGCCGTCCGAGCAAATCGGGTCGCCGTCGGCGCACAGATCTATCGCCTTGCCCGCGAACGAGCCTGCGGCCGAGACCGGATTCCCGAACTTCGTTGCCGGATTGCCGAAGACCGCGACCGCAGCGACGTTCCCGCTGAGGCCGCCGGGCAGCGGTGGTGCCGAACCGATGTTGCCCACTTTGTTCCCCAGCGGTGGCACGCCCGCGAGCATGTCGACCACCGCCGCGCCCTGCGAGTAGCCGCCGAGCACGATCCGGGTACCGGGGCACTGCTGTGCCATCACCGCGATGCGATTGGTGGCATCGGCCGCACCGACGGCCGTGTTGAGGAAGTCGTAGCTGGCGGGATAGTTGACGCCGTACGTCCCGACGGTCCGGCCGCCGAGCTGCGGTATCAGTGCATTCGCGAGTGCCTGGCCGACTCGGCCGACACCCGGGGGCTCACTGGTTCCGCGGGCGAACACCACCTCCACGTCGGGGCACGGTTGCGCGGCGGCGGTCGCGGGCATCACCAGGGTGGCGGCCATCGGGACGGCTGCGACAGCGGAGGCTGCCGCCAGAATCCGGCGGCTGAGGCGATCGGAAGTCACAAGACACCTTAACGGACGGCCCATCACAGCCGTCCCGCGACGAAGGCGGCGGCCTGGTTCGTCAGGCCCGCGGATACGTAGTTGCTGTGTGCGGCGATGTCGTCGCCCGGCGAGCACACCGGGTCATTGAAGGTGCACAGATCGATGGAGCGCGAACCCCACACCGGGCTAACCGTCAGCGGCAGGCCCACCTTGGCCGAGGGATTGCCGAACACGGCGATCGCGGCGACGAAATCGGGGGTGTTGGGCGGCAGTGGGTTGGTGAATCCGACGCCGGGGACCGGCACCGCCGCGATCACGTCGATCACCGCCGCGCCCTGCGAGTACCCGCCCAGCACCAGCCTGGTGGCCGGGCAGTTGGCCATCATGTACTGGATGTGGGCGCTGGCGTCGTTGGCGCCGCCGGCCGCGGCCAGGAAGTCGAAGGTCGCCGGGTAGTTGACGGCGTAGGCGCCCACCGAGCGGTTCCCGACACGGCCCCGCAGCGAGTCGACGAAGGCCGATCCCACGCGGCCGAGGCCGGCCGATTCGTCGGTGCCGCGGGCAAACACCACCTCGATGTCGGGACAGCCCTGCGCGCGTGCGGTGGGTGCTGACACTGCCGGAGCGACGAGCAGCGCACCGACGGTGAGCACGGCCGCCGCCAGCGACACCATTCGGGCGAACCTGCGGTTCGGGCGGGCATCAAGATCGGTCTTCACCCGACGATGCTAGCTCGGCGACGGGCGCGTCCGGCCACGATGCCGCGTCGGCCGGCTGGAACTGCTCGCTGCGGTCGCCCTGGCGGGCCAGCGCGAGCCCGACGAGGACGACCGCGCCGCCGACGGCCTGCATCGCGGTGACGGCCTCGCCGAGCAGCACCCACGCCGCCAGCACCGCGAACATCACCTCGGACAGCCCGACCAGGGATGCGAACCTCGGCCGCAGCCGGGCGATCCCGACGATCCCCAGCGTGTAGGCGATCGCCGTCGGGATCAGCGCCAGCGCGACGACGGGCACCAGCCACGAGGTGGTCCAGCCCGCGATGACGGCGTCGGACGCGGTGAACGTCAGCGGCATCACGCCGGCCACGCCGAGCAGGCTCACCGTCGCCGCGCCAACGATCAGGCCGCCTGCGGCGAGCGTGATCGGGTGCAGCCCTGCCTGTCCGTCCGGACCCTGCCCGCCGACCTTGTCCGACATCAGGAAGTAGCAGGCCGCGCAGACCGCGGCCGCCAGACCCCATCCGACGCCGGCGAGGTTGATGTCGGCACCGGAGATCCCGCCCGGCCCGAGAATCCCGAGCACCAGCATGATTCCGGCCACCGCGAGCGCCACGCCGCCGAGCGTCAGGGCGGTGGGCCGCCGGCGCGTGGTCGCCCACAGCCAGCCCACGACGAGGATCGGCGCGGTGTACTCGAGCAGCAATGCGACGCCGACCGACAACTGGGAGACGGCGTTGTAGTAGAAGAGCTGAGCACCGGCGATCGGCGCGAGTCCGTACAGCACCACGGTGCGCGCATGCGTGCGCGCCTCCCGGATCCAGCCGGGGCGCACCACCGAGGCGAAAACGGCCATCGCGAGGGCGCCGCCCGCCAACCGCGCGGTGACAGCCGCGGTCGGGCTCCAACCGGCCTCCATCAGCGATTTCGCGAACGGTCCCGACGATCCGAAGGCGAACGCCGATCCGATCGCGAAGAGTAGGCCCATGCGAAAGTGGCCTGCGCCCGTGCGCTCGTTCGACGCGTGCGCGAGATTCGCGGCCATGGGCCACCTCCAACGATGTCAGCAGTGATGTAATGAGTAAAATCAACTTTGATCATGACGCTATCCGGAAAGGGGGTCATGAGTCAAATGCTTTTCAATCATGACACCGACCTCACGTTGCGGGCGGCGTGTTTGCTGATCAACAGCGACCGCGTCGACGGCGAGCAACTCCCCGACCTCGCCGCGCTCGACGCATACCTGGACGGCTTCGGCTGGACCGGCCGCCGCGACCACGACGCGGCCGAACTCGAGTCGGTCCATCAGCTGCGGGCCCGCCTCGGCAGGATCTGGGAGGCCGCCGACGACGAGGAGCGCGCCGTCGGACAGGTCAATGCGCTGCTGTCGGACACCCGAGCGGCGCCGTGGCTGACGCGGCACCCCGAGATGCCGGAGTGGCATCTGCACCTCGCCTCGGTCCACGACCCGCTGTGGCAGCGGATGGGTGCGGAGATGGCGATGGCACTGGCGGACCTGATCCGTTGGGGCGAATTGCGGCGGCTCAAGATCTGCGCCGCGCCCGACTGCCACGCCGTGTTGGTCGACCTGTCCCGCAACCGCTCGGGGAAGTTCTGCGACACCGGCAACTGCGGCAATCGCCAGCACGTCGCCGCGTACCGCGAACGCCGCTCCAACAAGTGAACTGAGCACTCCCGCACCGCCGTTACGCTGACGGAGGGGGAGAGATGCCTGGACAACCGACAACGCGTCTGCATGTCAGCGGGTACCGGTTTCTGGTGCGCCGGATGGAGCACGCGTTGCTGCGCGGCGACACCCGGATGCTCGACGATCCGCCTCGCGCGCAATCGCTTTCACTGGCGGCGGGCGCAGTACTCGCGGCCATCGCCCTCGCGATCTGTGCGGTCCTTGCCGTGGTGCGGCCGTCCGGCGAGTTGGGTGACGCGTCCATCGTCATGGTCCGCGAAACCGGTGCGTTGTACGTGAAGATCGGCGACACCCTGCATCCGGTGTTCAACCTCGCGTCGGCGCGGCTGATCGTGGGCACACCGGCGGACCCGCGCGTCGTCGGTCGGCGGGCCGTCCACCGCGCGCCCCGCGGGCCCCAGGTGGGCATCCCCGGTGCGCCGGAGGCGATCCCGACGCCACTGGGGCCGGCGGAGTCCGCGTGGACGGTGTGTGACGACGCCCGCGGGACCACCACCGTCATCGCCGGGCCGCCGGCCGACGGCGCGGTGAGACCGGGACCCGGCGTGCTGGTGACGCCGCGCGGTGCGGGCGCCGCCGCCACCTACCTGCTGTACGGCGATCGGCGTGCCCGGGTGGACCTGCGCCATCACGCCGTGGTCCGCGCGCTGCGACTCGACGGTGTCGTGCCGCGTCCGGTTTCGGCTGCGGTGCTGTCGGCGATACCCGAAGCGCCGCAGATCGTGCCACCGCACATCCCCGCAGTTGGCACACCGGGACCCCGGTCGCTAGGCGGTCACCCGGTGGGCTCCGTGGTGAAGGTGCCCCGGACGACTGCCGACTCAGGAAGTGCTGCCGACCATTTCGTGGTCCTCGCCGACGGGGTCCAGCGCATCGGCGAGGTCGCCGCAGACCTGATCCGCTACACCGACTCGCGCGTCGGTGAGCAGATCCCCACGGTGGCCCCCGCCGCCATCGGCACCCTGCCCGTTCTCGACATCCTGCCCGTCGCGACGTTCCCCGAACACGGCGGTGTGACCGACGAGCCCGTCGTCTGCGCTCGATGGCAGGCGGGACGCGCCTCCGGCAGCACTGTCCTCGTCGGTCACGCCACACCGGCGACCGGGCACCCGGTTGCGCTGGCGCAGGCCGACGCCGACGGTCCCGCGGTCGATGCCGTCTCGGTGCCCGCCGGCCGAAGCGTGTTCGTCCGCTCGGTCGGGCTCACCGGCGGCGGTCCGGGCTCGAATTCGCTTTTCCTGGTGACCGATTCGGGAACGCGCTTCGGAATCCGGGACGGCGACACCGCGGTGGCCCTCGGCCTGAACGGACCCGCCGTGCCTGCGCCGTGGCCCGTGCTGGCGGTCCTGCCGCGCGGCCCCGAACTCAGCCACCGCGACGCGTCAGTCGCCAGGGACGGCCTCGTCGCGTCGCCGTAAGCGGCCGATCGACAACGACACCACGACGATGCCCGCCGTCACCGCGAAGCACAGGACGGCGCCCTGAACCGCCGTCCGTCCGGGTGTCCGATCCGCCGCAGGCGCGGAGGTGGCCATCCGGACCGGCGCGCCCGACGCCATGCCATGACCCGCGGCGCCGGCATCGGTGACGGCCGCGAGTGCGTCGACGACACCGTGGCCGACCGCGGGATCCCATCCGGCTGCGGGATGAAGGGCGGTGTCCTCGATGCGCCGCATCACCTGCCGCGCGGTCAGTTCCGGAGATCGGGCGCGGACCAGGGCCGCGACGGCACTCACCACCGGCGCGGCGTAGCTGGTTCCCGAGATCGGCGCCGACCCCGGCGAAAACGACTGAGAGGCAGTGGTGTTCACCAGACCGTCGGCGGCCGGAGCGAGGGACACGATCGCCTCTCCCGGCGCCGCGACGTCCACCCACGGGCCGGCCAGGGTGAAATCCGACGCACCTCCGTCGGCGCTGACGGAGCCGACGGTGAGCACGTAGTCGTCGTACCATGCCGGGCTCACCACCACGGCGACGTCGTCCCAGTCCGCGGAGTCGCGGGGATTCTGGCCGGCACACTGGCCGGGACCGCCGACGTTGCCCGCCGCCGTCACCACGACGACGTTCTTGACGTCGACGGCGTAGGCCAGCGCCGCTCCCAGCGCACGGTCATCGAGATCGGCCTCGGCCGGCAGGCAGGCCACCGACGAGATGTTGATGACGGTCGCGCCCAGATCGGCAGCGGTCCGCACCGCCGACGCCATCGTCTCGACGTCGCCGAAACCCGACCCCGCGGGATCGTCGACCGCACGGAACTTGTTGCTGGACTGCCGGATCGCGAGAAGGGTGGCGTCGGGCGCGATACCGGTGAACGCGGCGGGGTCGGCCGAATCCGGGGCTGCGCCGATGATCCCGGCGACGATCGTGCCGTGGCCGTCACAGTCGGCCGCGCCGTCCTGCGTCGAGACGTAGTCACCGCCGGGGACCAGGTGCGGCAGGCGCCGATGGCGGGCCACGCCGGTGTCGATCACGGCGACCGTCTGACCCGCTCCGCGCGTCAACGCCCACACCGTGGGCAGGTCGATACCCGTCAGCTGGCCGGGAGCCGCGGAGGTTGGGGACACCGGCGGCGCCGCGACGCAGTCGTCGCGCTGGGCGGTGGGGCGCTGCGGGGTGGGCGGACCCGCCGGGGGCAGCCGGGAGTCGTCCAGCGGCGGCGGCGTCACGGCGACCGCGGTGGGGGTGGCAACCGGAGCGGCGATCAGGACCGCCACCGCCAGCAGGCGCACGGCCGCCCTCATGGCAGAGCCAGGCCCCGCACCATGCCGTAGACGCCCGTCACCCACGCCGCCAACGGCACCACCGCTGCCAGCGCGACGTACTCGGTCACCTGGACACATTGGCGGACAACGGGGTTCGGCGTGGTGGTAGCGACCCTTCGGTGCAGGGCTGCGATGGCGACCGTGACGAGGGCCGCGCACAGCCAATAGGCGTGTTCCGGCGCATTGCGCACCACTACGGTGGCGGCCACCAGCGCCGCGGTGACTCCTGCGCCGCCCAGCGCGATCCGGCGCCGCGTGTCGACATGTGTTCGTCGGCGAAGCAGCAGCAACACGGCGACGTCAGCGCAGAACAGGGCCGCGACCGCCGGCGCGTCCCGCGGATGCACGGCGACGGCGGCCACCCCGAGCACCGCCCCGCAGGACCAGCCTGCGACCAGTCCCGTCAGCACACGATGGGCGACAGCGGCGCGCCGGCTTCCGACGTCCTGCCGCGACGGCCCCAGCCCGGCCACGGCCACCGTCAACTTCGGTGCCGCGGACAGGCCGCCCAGCGACAACACCGTCAGCACGGCCCCGGCCGCGTCGAACGGCACCGCCGCGATGACGCCGATCGCACCGACCGCGGCGACCGTGCCCGTGAGCGCCGTCATCGTCGTCAGGATGGTGGTACCGCGAGACGCCGTGCGCAACAGCAGAATCGAGACCGCACACCCCGCCGACGCGGCGAGCAACACGGTCGGCGCCCACGGAGCGCCGGGCACGGCGAGGACCCCGGTCACCGACGCGAAGACCACCGCGGCCACGCTCGAGGTGACCGACAGCAGGCGGGCCGACCCGCCGACCACGATGGTCGCCGCGGCGCCCGCCGACAGGGCGGCCGCGGTCCACAGGTGCGCGGACATCCCGCTGGTACTGCCGGACCACACCAGGGCCGCGGCGCTGAGAACCGTGACGGCAAAGGCCGCGACCGCAACGCCGCCGCGCAGCGCCGCACCCTGGGCCTGCTCGACCGCGCCGGCGACGACGCCGCTCGGATCTCCGGATCTCCTGGAGGGGGGCGGCAACGGCGCCGCCGCCAGCAGAATCGTGTCGCCATCGCGAACCGCGTTCTCCCGCAACGTCAGCGAGGTATCGAGACGATCACCGCCGACACGGACCAGATACCAGCGTCGCGGATCGGTGACGGGTGGACAATCACCCAGCGCCGCGTCCACGACCGGCGGGATCAGCACGCCAACCGGACAGTCCGCGGGCAACACCACGTCCACAGCGGTCGGCTCCACCGGCCCCGCCACCTGGATGGCCAACCTGCACAACGTATCCGGCACGCAAGACAACGTAACCCCACGCGCGGCCGGACCCACGCAGAACTTCGTCGGGCTGTGGATGGAACGAGATCGGCGGTTGCCGCGTCTACTCACCAATGGATCTGCTCGGTACGCCGCTGTCTGGGCCCCCGGTCATGCCGGGCGGCCAGGTCGTCGTCGACGACCCGCCCGCGCTGCCGACGCAGGCGGCGATCAGCCCGATGGCGCGACTGATGCCCGTCGCGATGATCGCGGCGATGGCAGGGATGAGCGTGCTGTACCTGACCTCGGGCAGCGCGTCGACGCGCAATCCGATGTTCCTGTTCTTTCCCGCCATGATGCTGGTCTCGGTCGTCGGCACCCTCGCCTACGGCGCCAGGGGAACGGGGCGGGCAGCGGAGATCAACGACCAACGCGCCGGATACCTGCGCTACCTCGATACGCTCGACGGCGCGCTCGCGGACTCCGCCGCGGAACAACACGTGGCGCTGCACTGGACCCACCCGGATCCGGCGACGTTGTGGACACTGGCCGGTGGCGATCGGATGTGGGAACGCACCCCGGAGCATCCCCAGTTCTGTTCGGTGCGCGTCGGCGTCGGCGAGCAGCCGTCGGCCACCGTGGTGGTGGCACCCCACCTGACATCCGACGAAGGCGCCGACCCCGTCACCACCGGGGCGGCCCGCAGGCTGGTGGATCGCCGCTCGACCGTCGACGGGGTGCCCGTCGTGGTGGCGCTGCACACGACGGCGCGCCTGACCGTCACCGGCGATCGCGGCCCGGCCCGCGCGGTGGTGCGCGCGCTGGTGTGCCAACTCGCGACACTGCATCGGCCCGGCCTGGTGGCGGTCACCGCCGCACCGACTGCCCGCCAGGCCTGGGACTGGCTGAAATGGCTGCCGCACCACGGCGACGACGCCGGGCTTCGGGTGGTGATCGTCGACGGGGGCGCCGGGCCCGCGCCCGACGACGGAACCACCGTCGTCGAGATCTGCGCCGGCGAGCGGGGATCCCCGGTGACCCTCCACGCCGNCGGCATGGGCCCACACGGATTGTGTGTGGGCGCGACCGGTTCGGGCAAGTCGGAGTTCCTGCGCACGTTGACGCTCGGGATGATCGCCGCGCATTCACCCGAGACGCTCAATCTGGTGCTGGTCGACTTCAAGGGGGGCGCCACCTTCCTCGGCATGGACACCGCCCGGCACGTTTCTGCGGTCATCACCAACCTCGCCGACGAGGCGCCGTTGGTGGCCCGGATGCGCGAAGCCCTCGCCGGAGAGGTGCACCGCAGACAGGAAATCCTCAGGGCGGCGGGCAATCTCGTCAACATCGCCGAGTACGGACGCGCCCGCACGCACAACCCCACCCTTCCGCCGCTGCCCGCGCTGTTCATCGTCGTCGACGAGTTCTCCGAGTTGCTCAGCCAGCATCCCGACTTCGCGGAGTTGTTCGTGGCGATCGGACGGTTGGGGCGCTCCCTGGGTATGCACCTGCTGTTGGCCAGCCAGCGCCTGGACGAGGGCAGGCTGCGCGGACTGGAAACCCACCTTTCCTACCGGGTGTGCCTGAAGACGTTCTCGGCCAGCGAGTCGCGGGCGGTACTCGGCGTGGCCGACGCCTACCACCTGCCGACGCAGCCGGGAGCGGCCTACCTGAAGACCGCCTCGGGCAGGGTGACCCGGTTCCAGACCGCGTTCGTCTCGGCCGGGTACACCCCAAGACCGCGTCCTGCATCACCGGTCGGCGGGCCGGTGGTCGAGCTCTTCACGCCGGCGACCACGGCGCGCGTCGCCCGCCCGTCGCCACCGGACGCTCCGGCGAGCAGACCGCGGTCCCTGATGGACACGGTCCTGCACGCGCTGTCCGGACGCGGCCCGGCGGCGCACCGGGTCTGGTGGCCACCGCTGGGTCGACCGCCCCGTCTCGAGGAGCTGTTGCAGAACGAGCCCGCGGCCGCCCACCTACGCGTTCCGATCGGCCTGGTGGACTGCCCGTTCGAACAGCGGCACGACCGCCACATCATCGAGTTGTCCGGAGCCGCAGGCAATATCGCGGTCGTGGGCGCGACGGGGGCAGGCAAGTCGACCACGCTGCGCACCGTGATCTCCGCGCTCGCCGCCACCCACGGCGCGGAGGTGGTCCAGTTCTACTGCCTGGATCTCGGTGGCGGAGCCCTGGCGACGCTCGCCGGCCTGCCCCACGTCGGGTCGGTGGCCGGCCGCGCCGACGCCGACCTGTGCCGCCGCACGGTCGCCGTGCTGGACTCGGTGTTGCGGCACCGTGAAGCGGCGTTCCGGCGCCTCGGCGTCGCCTCGTTCGCCGAGTACCGCGCGCTGCGCGCCACCGTCCCAGAAATGGGCGACGATCCCTATGGCGACGTGTTCCTGGTGATCGACGGGTGGGCGACGGTTCGCCAGGAGTTCGACAGCCTGGAGGGGCCGATCACCGCGCTGGCCGCACAGGGGTTGTCGTACGGCATCCACGTGATGATCGCCGCGGCCCGATGGGCTGATCTGCGACCGGCGCTGAAAGACCAGATCGGCACCCGCATCGAACTGAGACTGGGCGACCCCGCCGATTCGGAGATGGATCGCAGGCGGGCCCGCGAACTGATCCACCTCCCGCCGGGGCGGGGCATCACCTGTGAGGGCCGCGAGATGGTCATCGCCTCACCTCCTGCCGAACCCGTGAAGCGGCGAGGCGGCCCAGCGGCCCCGCCGGTCGCGCTGCTCCCCGCACATGTGGAGCACCGCGCCCTGGTTGCGGCGGCACCGCCGATCCGCCGGGGCGAGGTGGTCCTGGGACTCGGTGAACGTGAATTGGCACCGGTGGCAGTCGATTTCGCCGAACACCCGCACCTGCTGGTACTCGGGGACAACGAGTGCGGCAAGTCGGCGCTGTTGCGCCTGCTGTGCACCGAGATCGTACGGACCCGCCGCCCCGGCGACGCGCAGCTGGAGATCGTCGACTTCCGCCGCGCGATGCTGGGTCTCATCGAATCCGAGCATCTCGCCGGCTACTCGGTGTCCAGCGTCGCGCTGACCTCGCGAATGGCATCGCTGACGGACCGGCTGCACGCCAGGCTGCCCGACGAACACGTCACCCAGCGGCAACTGCGGGACCGCAGCTGGTGGGAAGGGCCGGAGATTTACGTCGTCGTCGACGACTACGACCTGGTCGCGGGGGCCACCGGAAACCCGCTGACACCGCTCGCCGACTTCCTGCCGCACGCCAAGGATCTCGGGCTGCACGTTGTGGTGGCACGTCGCTCCGGTGGCGCCGCCCGGGCGATGTTCGATCCCGTTCTCGCCCGGCTCCGAGACATGGGCTGCGCGGGTCTGATGATGAGCGCCGCCCCCGACGAGGGCGTGTTGCTCGGCACCACCCGGCCGGGCCCGCTGCCCGCGGGACGTGGCACGCTGATCGTGCGTGGCAGACCCGACGAACTGCTGCAGGTCGGGTGGGTCGATCCACCGTGAACCCCGCCGTGGTCGAGGTCGGCCCGCAGACCGTCCGAGGGCCCAACAGCGGCCCGCGGGATTGGATCTCGGCCGCCATCGAATGCATCGACGATCGGCTCGCGCTGCTCGACGAACGGCCGGTCGAGGTGCGGCGGCTGTGGAGCGACCTCCTCGACGTGGTCGCCGCAGCGCGCGGCGAGACGCTGGTCCTCGTCGTTCCCACGTGGTGGTCGACGGCGCGCGTCGAGCTGGTCACCGACTCGGCCCGCGGTGTGGCCGCTGAAGTCGTTGTGCTGCAACGAGCCTCGATGCTGGGCGCCGTGAACAGCGCAGCCACGGTGGTGGAGTTCTCCGAGGAGTTCGCGGTCGTCGCATCACCCGCCTCCGAGATCGAGGTACTGCCCCGCGGTGACCGCGACCTCGCGGCCCACCTGGGCGCCGCGGCCGAGGTGCTCGTCGATGTGCCCGCAGGTGTTGCCAGGCCGGCACCGGCGCTGTTCGCTCGGCTTCGCGCCGCAGGCATCCCCGTGACGCACGCCGACCGCCGCCGAGTGGTGCACGCCGTGACCGGTGTGTTGCCGCAATCCGCACCGGCCGGGGCCGCGGATGAGCGCTCGCGGCGTCGGGCGACCGCAGTGCTCACCGGCGTCCTGCTGTCGGTGGCGGCACTCGGCGGGGGATGGGCAGCGCAGGGGCTGTCAGGCCAGAACCGGGCCGATTCGCCCACGGCAGTACTGGTCGAGGGCCGCGTCGAAATCCTGGTACCCGCGCAGTGGACGGTGGAGCGCGTCACTTCGGGGCCCGGATCGGCCCGGCTGCGGGTGTCGGCGCCCTCGGGCGACCGGACCGCTCTTCACATCACGCAGTCTGTCGGCGCGGCGCCGGCGACGATGGCCGATGTCGCCGAATCGCTGCGGCGCGCATTCGAATCCGAACCCGCCGGGGTGTTCGCCGACTTCGATCCCGGCGGCAGCGTCGGCGGCAGGCCCGCGGTGACCTACCGCGAGGTTCGGAGGGACAGTGAGACCGACTGGGCCGTGGTGATCGACGGTGAGGTCCGCATCGCCATCGGCTGTCAGAGCGCAGCTGCCCACCGCGCCACGATCGACGATGTGTGTGCGCGCGCCGTCCGGTCGGCGCACGTGGTGGGCTGAAATCGCATGGAACCGAACTGCTTACCGCCGCGTCCTACCTACATACCGCTTGTGCAGACACGAAAGGATCGCGATGACGACCCCGTCCGGGCCCTCGGGCCCAGCGCTCACCACCGACCTCGACCTGATGATCTCGGTCGCGGGCAAGACCGACGCCCGCAACGACGAGATCCGGGCGCTGCTGCAGTCGTTCATCGGCAGGATGAGCAGTGTCCCGCTCTCGGTGTGGGGCGGCGTGGCCGCTGCGCGCTTTCGCGACGTCGTGGAGCGGTGGAACGCCGAGTCGCTGAAGTTGAACGCCGCGCTGCAACGCATCTCGGAGACCATCCGGGACAACGAGCGCATCCTGCGGGAGGCCACCGACAGCCACTCGCAGCGCATCGGTTCCGTCGCCACCAACCTCTGAGGAGCATCTGATGGACCCCACGCTTTCCTACGACTTCGCCGAGATCGAATACACCGTCCGCCAGGACATCCACTCCACGTCAACGCGGCTGAACGCGGTGCTGGACGACCTCCGGGCACAGATCACCCCGTTGCAGTCGACCTGGACGCGCGAGGCGGCCGAGGCCTACCGCGTCGAGCAGACCCGCTGGGAGCAGGCCGTCGGGGCGCTCAACCACATCCTGTTCAGCCTGGGCAACGCGGTACGCGACGGCGCCGACGACGTCGCCGCCACCGACCGCAGCGCAGCCAGCGCCTGGGGCCTGTAGAGACACGGCCCCACCACAGTCTGTGCGGCCCCCGGACGGAGGGGAGCCGAACGGGGGCCGCACAGTCACTGTCTTCGCCCGGTTTGGGCTATGGTGGCGCCAGGTGTGATGGCCGGCACAGTCCACGGTCAGGAGCGTGAACGCAACGGTGGCAAGTCCGAAGGAACGACAGGGCGCCAGCCCGTCGCCCTCGCGGTTGCGTGCGGTCCACGAACTGTTCGTCGCCGGTGAGGTCGACGCCACCTACCTGAACTCGAACGCGGTGCGCCCGGTCGTCGCGCAGAGTTGGCAGCGCAGCCTGGCCGGCGGTGTCGATCCCGACCTGGACGGTGCCCGCGCCGCGGCCGCCCTCACCGCGGTCGAGCGGCTGCGGGAGACGCATCCGCTGGCGCCCGCGCTGCCCGTCATCCGTCGCCTCCTCGTCGACGACGCGGCCCACTCCGGCGTCGTCGTCGCGGTCAGCGCCGCCGACGGCACGCTGCTGTGGGTCGAGGGTGACCCGACGGCATGCCGCAAGGCCGAGGCGATGAACTTCGTTCCCGGAGCCGACTGGAGCGAACGCGGCGCCGGGACCAACGCGCCTGGCACCGCGCTGGCGCTGGACCGCGAGCTGCAGATCCACGGGTCGGAACACTTCTCGCGCGTGGTCCAGCCGTGGAGTTGCACCGCGGCACCCGTGCACGACCCGACCACCGGCGCGTTGCTCGGCGCGATCGACCTGACGGGCGGCACGCAGGTGGCGACCTCGCAGACACTGGCGCTGGTGCGCGCGACCGCGGTGGCCGTCGAGAACCACCTCGCGTTGCTGCGGGTGGCGGGCGTCGCCGCCGAACCCGCAACCCGCAAGCCGCATCTGGTCGTGCTCGGCGGCGACCGCCCCCGCTGGGTGACCACCGACAGCTACGGCCATCTGCGGGCGGCCCACCTGACCGGTCGCCACGCCGACATCCTGGTGTTGCTGAGCAGGCATCCGGAGGGACTGTCGGCAGACCACCTGGCCGTGCTGCTGGACGACAAGGACCTCGACGTGGTCACGGTGCGCGCCGAGATGTCCCGGCTGCGCAAGGTCGTCGGCGCCGAGAACCTGGGGTCGCGTCCCTACCGGTTGCTGGTGCCGATCACCAGCGACATCGGCGAGGTCTTCGACGCACTCGACGCCGGCGACGTCGAGTCCGCGCTCGCCCGCTATCCGGGCCCGCTGCTGACGCAGTCGGTGTCACCGGCGATCGCGCGGTTGCGCACCCAGCTGTCGGCGACGCTGCGCGGCGCGGTCCTCGCCGAGAGCAGGCAGGGGCGGCCGGGACTGCTGCGGCGCTGGCTCGAGTTGCCCGAGGGCCGCGACGACCGGGACGGCTGGCGGGAGCTGCGGGACAGCGCCGGACTCAACGCGGTGGCGCGGGCGCAGGCGGGCGGGCACCTCGCGGGCCTGGACTTCGAACTCGGCTGAGAACCTGAGCAGCATGCCGCGCCACGGCCCTGACCCGGGCAGACGGTGGTGTCGAACGCGAGTTGTCAAGGTAATGCGGGGATCCACGATGGACCCATGGACTTTCGCGATTACTCGGCTTTCGTCCCCGCCGCCTACACCGCCGACATGACGGCGCCGAGCAGCACGTGGTGGCAGTGGCGGGGGCGGCGGGTCCACATCGCCAGGGCCGCCGTACCCGAAGCCGCGGTGCGTGTCATGGTGATCCACGGCGGCGGCGGCTACAGCGGCGCACTCTGGCCCGCGGCCGCCGTCGCGGCCGGTGAGGGCGTCGACGTGCTCGCCCCCGACCTGCCGCTCTATGGCGACACCGAGGAGCCCCACCCATCGACCGTCCGCTACGACGACTGGGTCGAGTTGCTGTGCGACCTCGCCCGCGCGGAGCGCGCCGCCGACCCGCGCCCGCTGATCCTGTTCGGCGCCAGCATGGGCGGCATGCTGGCCTATGAGGTCGCCGCGCGGACCGAACTCGTCGCCGCCGTGGTGGCGACCTGCCTGCTCGACATGTCCGACCCTGCGGCCCGCGCCGCTGCCACCCGGTTCGCGTGGATGGGCCGCCCCGCTCCGGCACTGCTGCGCGCGATCGACCCCGTCGTCGGGCGCCTCCGGCTACCCATCCGCTGGCTGGCCGACATGACCCAGATGAGCACCGACCCGCGGTTGTCGCGATTGTGCGCATCCGACCCGCGCGGCGGCGGCGTCAGCGTCCCGCTGGGGTTCGTGGCCGGCTGGATGAACTACAGCCACACCGCGCCCGAGTCCTTCGCTGCCGCGCCTGTCACGCTTGTCGCGCCCGACACATGGACCCCGCCGGAGTTGAGTATTCGCTTCCTGCAACGTATTTCGGGACCGACGAAACTCGTCATGCTGGAGAACTGCGGTCACTATCCGATCGAGGAGCCGGGCCTGACCCAGCTGCGGACGACGATGCGGGAGACGGTCAGGACGGTGGCGGTGCAAGCGCATCGACCGTGACCATCAGCGAGTCGACGTCGAACTCGTGGCGGGCCATCACGCGCGACCACCGCCTCGAGCAGCGTGCGCATCGTCGCGTGGGAGCGCTGCTGGCGGGGGGTGCGGCGTGGTTCGGCGATACCGGGATTCTCTCCGGCGACAACCCGACGATGCAACTGTGGTGCAACGGTTGCAAGCGTAGGTTGAGTGACACACGACACACGTGTGTGTCGACCGATCCGTCGACGAAGACCAGGAGATCCACCATGACTGTGTACGCCCGCCCCGGGGCCGAAGGCTCGCTGATGTCGTTCAAGCCCCGCTACGACAACTTCATCGGCGGCCAGTGGGTGCCGCCGACCGCTGGCCGCTACTTCGAGAACCCGACGCCGATCACCGGCCAGACGTTCTGTGAGGTCGCCCGGTCCGACGAGTCCGACATCGACAAGGCCCTCGACGCCGCGCACGCCGCCGCTCCCGCCTGGGGCAAGACGCCGGCCGCCGAGCGCGCGGTGGTCCTCAACAAGATCGCCGACCGCATCGAGGAGAACCTCGAGTCGATCGCGCTGGCCGAGGCGTGGGACAACGGCAAGCCGATCCGCGAGACGCTCAACGCCGACATCCCGTTGGCCGTGGACCACTTCCGGTATTTCGCCGGATGCATTCGCGCGCAGGAGGGTTCGCTGAGCGAGGTCGACGACGACACCGTCGCCTACCACTTCCACGAGCCGCTCGGCGTGGTCGGGCAGATCATCCCGTGGAACTTCCCGATCCTGATGGCCGTCTGGAAACTGGCACCGGCGCTGGCCGCGGGCAACGCGATCGTGCTCAAACCCGCCGAGCAGACACCGGCCTCGATCCTGTACCTGTTCGAGATCATCGGTGACCTGCTGCCCGCGGGCGTGGTCAACGTGGTCAACGGTTTCGGTGTCGAGGCGGGCAAGCCACTGGCATCGAGCAACCGGATCGCCAAGATCGCGTTCACCGGTGAGACGACCACCGGCCGGCTGATCATGCAGTACGCGTCGCAGAACCTGATCCCGGTCACGCTGGAGCTCGGCGGCAAGAGCCCCAACATCTTCTTCAACGATGTGCTGGCGGCCAACGACAACTACCAGGACAAGGCGCTCGAGGGCTTCACGATGTTCGCCCTCAACCAGGGCGAGGTGTGCACCTGCCCGTCGCGCTCGCTGATCCAGGCCGACATCTACGACGAGTTTTTGGCGATGGCCGCGATCCGCACCAAGGCGGTGCGTCAGGGCGATCCGCTCGACACCGAGACGATGATCGGCGCGCAGGCGTCCAACGATCAGCTCGAGAAGATCCTGTCCTACATCGAGATCGGCAAGAGCGAGGGCGCCAAGGTGGTCACCGGCGGTGAGCGCGCGGAGCTCGGCGGCGATCTCAACGGCGGCTATTACGTCGCGCCAACGATATTCACCGGCAACAACAAGATGCGGGTGTTCCAGGAGGAGATCTTCGGGCCGGTCGTCGCCGTGACGTCGTTCACCGACTACGACGACGCGATCAGCATCGCCAACGACACCCTCTACGGACTGGGTGCCGGCGTGTGGAGCCGTGACGGCAACACCGCCTACCGCGCCGGACGTGACATCAAGGCCGGCCGGGTGTGGACGAACTGCTACCACCAGTACCCGGCGCACGCCGCGTTCGGCGGGTACAAGCAGTCGGGCATCGGCAGGGAGAACCACAAGATGATGCTCGATCACTACCAGCAGACCAAGAACCTGTTGGTGAGCTACAGCGACAAGGCCCAGGGGTTCTTCTAGACCGCAGGGCCCAGGTGGCCCCCGGCCCGCAGGGCCGGGGAACGCGAACTCGCACGGATCCCCCTCGATCCGTGCGAGTTCGTGTCTGTTCGCGGCTCGGTTGACGCGTTTTGACCTGCGCGGATATCCACAGGTAAGCTCGCTCGTTGGCGTGCGCTGGCCTTCCGGCCGTCGGTCGCCTCGGGTCCCTGCCGGTCGCCGAGGCAGTCCTCAGCCCACGCCTGACCGGCACTCCGGGTCACCGGGGATCCAACCCTAGAGAAGAAGGTATGCGCTGTGCCTACGTACACGCCGAAGGCGGGTGACACCACACGCTCGTGGTACGTCATCGACGCCACGGATGTGGTGCTCGGCCGGCTCGCCGTTGAAGCAGCGAAGCTGCTGCGCGGCAAGCACAAGCCGACGTTCACGCCGAATGTCGACGGTGGCGATTTCGTCATCGTCATCAACGCCGAGAAGGTCGCCATCAGCGGCGACAAGCTCCAGAAGAAGATGGCCTACCGCCACTCGGGTTACCCCGGCGGGCTGCGCAAGCGCGCGCTCGGTGACGAGATGGAGAAGCACGCCGACCGCGTCGTCGAGCGGGCGATCCTCGGCATGCTCCCGCACACCAAGCTCGGGCGCCAGATCCAGAAGAAGCTGAAGGTCTACGTCGGTGCACAGCACCCGCATACCGCTCAGCAGCCGATTCCGTTCGAGATCAAGCAGGTGGCCCAGTGACCGAGTCTCCCGAGATGTCTCCAGAAACCCCTGACATCGCCGAAGCCACCGAGGCCGCCCCCGCCGAGGTCGCCCACACCGAGGTCGCCGAGGCCGAGGCCCCCGCGCGCGAGCCCGTCATCATGGATCGTCCGATCCAGACCGTCGGCCGCCGCAAGGAGGCCGTGGTCCGGGTGCGCCTGGTGCCCGGCACCGGCCAGTTCAACCTCGACGGCCGCACGTTGGAGAACTACTTCCCCAACAAGGTGCACCAGCAGCTCATCAAGGCGCCGCTGGTGACCGTCGACCGGGTCGACAGCTTCGACGTCTTCGCCCACCTGGACGGCGGCGGTCCGTCCGGCCAGGCCGGCGCGCTGCGACTGGCGATCGCCCGTGCCCTCATCATCGTGCAGCCGGAGGACCGGCCCGCGCTGAAGAAGGCCGGGTTCCTCACCCGCGACCCGCGTGCCATCGAGCGCAAGAAGTACGGCCTGAAGAAGGCGCGCAAGGCGCCTCAGTACAGCAAGCGCTGATCGAACCACGGCATGGCGCCCGGTCTGCTCGCATCGCGAGTGGCCGGGCGTCTGTCGTTCCCGGGGTATGCGGCCCTGGCGGGGGCGGGACTTGAGTTCCGTCTCCCCGGTACGCAACCTCGGGTCAGGAGCTCGGGCGCCCCTGTGGCGTCGGCAGGCCGTTTCTGCCGGCCTGGTCAACCTCGCGGCCCGGTTAACGGGCTGTTCACCCGCGGCGAGTTACGTTCCGCCGCCCCGGTGGGTACCCGGTCCCTGACCGAAGGGAGACATGCATGATCGAGCTCAAGAATGCCGCAGCGGGTGCCGTCCTCGGTGGGTCGCTGCTGTTCACAGCCGGTTTGACGATGGCGAACGCGCAGCCGGAAGAACCCCCTGCCCCAGAGTCGGACGGCCTGGTGACGGTGCTCGTCGGTGGCTCGACCACACAGGACAGCGTCCCGGTCGAGGAGGCTGCCGCCGCAGCCGCCGGGGCCTGTGGCAGCGATCCGGCGGCCGCGGTCGGGCTTGCCCAGCTCGCCGATGTCGAAGGCGCCGCGCAGACGGTGTGCCCGGACGTGCTGATCGTCCAGAACACGACTGAGCCGGTGCAGGCTCCCGCCGATGGGGCAGTCGAGTCGGAGGCTCCGGCAGTGCCCGGCGGGGAAGAAGCCGCCCCAGAGGAAGAGGGTTCGCAGGCCCCCGCCGTTCCTGGTGAGGGCGAGGCGGACATCCCCTTCAACGCCGAAGGCTGATAAGGAACCCCCTGCACCGCCTGCAACCTCGCCGGATGCGGGCGGTGAGCCGGTTGCTGGTCTCACCCGGGTATCGATTCGGTGCCGGCACGGACGCTACGAGCGGCGGTTGGCCCTCAAACCACTATTTGTGAGAGGTTGTCACCCATGGCTCGACTGTTCGGCACCGACGGGGTGCGCGGCGTCGCCAACCAGGAGCTGACCGCTGAGCTGGCGATGGCGCTGGGTGCGGCGGCGGCCCGACGGCTGCTCAGGATCGGCGAGACCCGCAGGCGGGTCGCCGTGGTCGGACGCGACCCGCGGGCCAGCAGCGAGATGCTCGAGGCCGCCGTGATCGCCGGGGTGACCAGCGAAGGCGTGGACGCGCTGCGGGCCGGCGTCCTGCCCACGCCTGCCGTGGCGTACCTGACCAGCGCTTACGACGCCGATTTCGGCGTGATGATCTCCGCCTCGCACAACCCGATGCCCGACAACGGCATCAAGATCTTCGGACCCGGCGGGCACAAGCTCGACGATGCCACCGAGGACCGCATCGAGGAACTCGTTCACCAGGGGCCGGGAACGCGGCCGACCGGCGCGGGCATCGGCCGCGTCGTCGACGCCGAGGACGCCTTGGAGCGGTACCTGCGGCACGCCGGCAAGGCCGCCTCCACCCGCCTCGACGGCCTAACGGTCGTCGTCGACTGTGCTCACGGCGCGGCGTCGGTCGCGGCGCCGCGTGCCTACCGCGCGGCGGGCGCCAACGTCATCGCGATCAACGCCGAGCCCAACGGGCTGAACATCAACGACGGCTGCGGCTCCACGCACATGCAGGATCTGCGCTCGGCGGTGGTGTCCTACGGTGCCGACCTGGGCCTGGCCCACGACGGCGACGCCGACCGGTGCCTGGCCGTCGACGGCCACGGCCGTGTCATCGACGGTGACGCGATCATGGTGGTGCTGGCGCTGGCGATGCACGAGGCCGGTGAGCTCGTCTCGGACACCCTGGTGGCCACCGTCATGAGCAATCTGGGGCTGCACCTGGCGATGCGGTCCGCCGGCATCGGCGTCCGCACCACCGGCGTCGGTGACCGCTATGTCCTCGAAGAACTCCGCGCCGGTGAGTACTCGCTCGGCGGCGAGCAGTCCGGGCACATCGTGATGCCCGCGTTCGGCACCACCGGCGACGGCATCGTCACCGGGCTTCGGTTGATGTCCCGGATGGCCCAGACGCGCCACAGCCTCGCCGACCTCGCCGCGCCGATGCAGACGCTGCCGCAGGTGCTGATCAACGTCGAGGTGACGGACAAGGCGACCGTCGCCGACGCCCCGTCGGTGCGCGACGCCGTGGCTCAGGTCGAAGAAGAACTCGGCGATACGGGACGAATCCTGTTGCGGCCCTCGGGGACCGAACAAGTCGTCCGCGTGATGGTGGAGGCCGCCGACGAGGACACCGCCCGCCAGATGGCGGTGCGGGTCGCGGAGTCGGTCAGCGCCGAGAGCTGAGCACACCGCAGAGCCAGGTCTGAACCGGCGGGAACCGATACCGCCCCATCGGCGTCCAACCTCATATGGGACAAGCTGGCGCGGCCCGCGTCGATGTAGGGGCGGTGCGCGTGATCGCACGCGAATACGAGACGGCGGCGCTGGTCGTCGACGCCGCAGTGCGAACGCATCTGAGCGACTTCGCGTTCGGAGGTGTGTGTGCCGGGCAGGCATATGTCGGCCACGGGGAATCGATTCGCGCCGCGCTCGAGGACGTGGTCACCTCGCTGCGGCAGTGGTCGCGGGCGTCCGGCGAGATCGCCGCCGCGCTGCGGGCGTCGGCCGATCGTTACCAGGACGCCGACGCCCGCGCTGCCGCGCGGGTGGGTTAGGGCCCGGTCGATGGCCGAGAAGTTCGATGTCTCTTCGCGATTGGCCGAGGGGCGGCCCGCGGTCGACAACGTTGCGCAGTATGTATGGGCGTGCCGGCTGCTCGGCTATCAGCACCCCGACCTGACGCGCAACGCCGTCCAGGTGCGCGACTGGTACGACAGCGAGAACGGGATGGACCTGCGGGCGCTGGCCGATGACTGCGTCGCGCTCGAGGCGGCGGCCCGGTCCACGCAGGAGGCGCTGGCAGTTCAGGACCGGCAGTCCGCAGTGCTCTCCGGGGCGTGGCTGGGTGAAGGCGCGCAGGCATCGCAGGACTTCCTGCGCCGTCACGGCGACGCATCGGCAGCCGTCTCGGCAGCCGTGCGCACCGCCGCGGAGGCGTTGCGCGCGTTGCAGGAAAACCTGTGGCGCGCCGTCGACGGGAAGGTCGCTTCCGTTGTCGCGATCGAGGGCCGCACCGACGCGCACCGTGCGGACTGGCTGGCGGCGGCCCAGACGGTGACGACGGGTGCGGGGGACCGGGCGGCCGCCGCGGAGCTGGTCGACCACTCGGTGAAACCGTTCGTGGACAGCAGCATTCGCACCGAATGGCTCTCGTCGATGCACACCGCCATGGCGTCGGTGGCCGACGCCTATCAGCGGGCGGCCGCCGAGATCGCGGCCGAGCGCCACCCGGTGTTCGACGTACCCGGGGACCTCGGGCCGACGTGGAGTCCGCCGCCGGTGCCCGCCTGTGAGGAGCGGATTCCGCCCGCGGTGCCCGCCGCTGCCGCGGGGCCCGCGGCACTCGGCGTCCCCGCGGCTCCGGCCGCGACCACCCCTTCGGCGTGGAGCGAGCCGTCTGCACCACCCGCCGCACCTCCTCCGGCCCCGCCGGCCGAGACGGTACCGCAGCCCCCGGCCATCCCGCAGGCACCGGCGGTCCCGCAGGCACCGGTGCCCCCGGCGGGTGGGCTGGGCTCCGGGATTCCCGACATCGGCAGTGGCTTCTCCGGCCTCGGGCAACAGTTCGCCGACACGCTGCGAGGGCTCCTCGGCGGTACGGCCGGCGCGACGCCGCCGGAACTCGACGTTCCGGAACTGGGCGACGATCTCGCCGATCCCGAGAGTGACGATCCCGAGAGCGATGAGGAAGAGCCGACCGACGATGCCGAACAGGTGGAGGAGCCCGTCGAGGACCCCGCCGAGGAACCGATCGTCGCCGGGGAGCCCGCACCGGACGCGCCGGCATGCGAGCCGCAGGCCGATGAGCCGCCGGTCGAGGCGGTCACCGCACCGGCTCCGACACCGGCGCCCCCACCGGCCGAACCGATCCCGCCGGCGGCGCCGCCGCCCGCAGATCCGGTGGCCGCCGGGCAGACGCCGTGTGCGATCGCGGCCGACGAACTGCCGCAGATCGGAGACCCGCCGGAGTAGCGTGCCCGACGTGAAGTTGCGCCTCCAGGATGTCGTCTTGCTGTTCGTCCTCGGCGGCTCCGCCGCCCTGATCGGCGATCACAGCCACGTGGTGACCGCGACCACCGAGTACTACACCGACGCGGTGCCTTTCCTGTGGAGCAGCCCGCTATGGTTCCCACTGCTCGTCGGTGGGGCGACGGTGTCGCTGGCAGAGCTGCGGCTGCACCTGCCCGCACCGCGCGCCACGGTCACCGTCAGGCAGGGCGTCGCCGGGGTGGCCGTGGTCGTCGGCATGTACGTGACGACCGCGTTGACGCACGGCGCGCCGGTCGTTCCCGCGACCGCCCTGATCTGTGTTGCGGCGGTCGTCATCTGGTGTGTGCTGGGCGACGGTCCGGGTGCGGTCTGCGGTGCCGGCGCGGCGATCATCGGGCCGGTCGTGGAGATCGGCCTGGTGCAGGTCGGTGTCTTCGCCTACACCGACGGGTCGGACGGGCTGTTCGGCGTCGGCCCGTTCCTGGTTCCGCTGTATTTCGCGTTCGGAGTGGTGGTCGCGTTGCTCGGTGAGCTGCTGGCTGCGAGGCGCGCAGCGGTCAGATCCGCGCCGAGTCCGGCGTCAGCAGACCCGCCAACCGCACGCCGATGATCTCCTCGGCTTCGGCGACGATGCGGGAGACGACCTCCCCGGCGGTCGGGATGTCGTCGATGAGTCCCATCGCGGTGCCGACCCACCAGATGCCCGCATCCAGATCGCCTGTCTCGTAGACCTTCACGCCGCGCTTGCCCGCCACCAGGTGTGCGATGTCGTCGAACTGGCCGCCCTGGTCGAGGATCTGGACGACCTCACGCGACACAGCGTTGCTGGCCACCCGGCCGGTGTTGCGCAGCGTCCGGAAGATCAACTCGGTGCCCAGTTCGTTGCCCGCGACGATGGCTTCCTTGACGTTCTGGTGGATCGGCGACTCGACGGTGCACATGAACCGCGAGCCCATGTTGATGCCGTCGGCGCCCAGCGCCAGGGCGGCGACCAGGCCGCGGGCGTCGGCGAAGCCGCCGGAGGCGATCATCGGGATCTCGATCTTGTCTGCGGCCGCCGGGATCAGCACCAGGCCCGGGATGTCGTCCTCACCGGGATGACCGGCGCATTCGAATCCGTCGATGCTGATGCCGTCCACGCCGAGGCTCTGCGCCTTGACGGCGTGCCGCACTGACGTGCACTTGTGCAGCACCTTGATGCCGTTGTCGTGAAACATCGACAGATGCGGTGCCGGGTTGGAGCCCGCGGTCTCGACGATTTTGATACCGGCGTCGACGATCACCTTCCGGTACTCGTCATACGGCGGCGGGTTGATGGTCGGCAGGATCGTCAGGTTCACCCCGAACGGTTTGTCGGTCAGGTCCCGTGCCCGCGCGATCTCGTTGGCCAGATCCGGGGGGGTGGGCTGGGTCAACGCAGTGATCAGCCCGAGGCCGCCGGCCTCGGAGACAGCCGCGGCGAGTTCGGCGCGGCCCACCCACTGCATGCCGCCCTGCACGATGGGGTGCTCGATACCGAAGGTCTCGGTGAACTTCGTCGTGAGTGTCATCCGTCTTCTCTCGTTCAGTGCAGGGCCAGGTGCCTGCTGATGACCAGACGCTGAATCTGGTTGGTGCCCTCGAAGATCTGCATGATCTTCGCCTCGCGCATGTAGCGCTCGACGCGGTAGTCCCGGGTGTAGCCGGCGCCGCCGAACACCTGGACGGCGTCGGTCGTCACCTTCATCGCCGCATCGGTGGCGATCAGCTTGGCCACCGACGCCTGGCGTGAGTAGGGCAGCCCCGCGTCACGGCGGCGGGCGGCGTCGAGATACGTGGCCCGGGCGGAGTCGACCGCGGCCGCCATGTCCGCCAGAACGAACGCCAGCCCTTGGTGGTCGATGATCTTGCGGCCGAAGGTGCTTCGCTCCTGGCTGTAGGACACCGCCTCGTCGAGTGCGGCCTGGGCGAGGCCGGCCGCCACCGCGGCGATTCCGAGGCGACCGGAATCCAGTGCGCTGAAGGCGATCTGGAGTCCCTGGCCTTCGGTACCGATGCGCCGCTCAGCGGAGACGAACGCGTCGTCGTAGTGTGCGGCGGTCGTCGGGACCGCGTGCAGGCCCATCTTCTCCTCGGGCTTTCCGAAGGTCAGGCCCGGCGTGTCCTTCGCGACGAGGAAGCAGGAGATGCCCTGTGAGCCTTCGCCGGTGCGGGCGAACAGGTTGTAGAAGTCCGCTATTCCGCCGTGGGTGATCCACGCCTTGGCTCCGCTGACCCGGTAGCCGTCGTCCACCCCGGTGGCCTTGCACGCCAGCGCGGCGGCGTCGGATCCCGCCTGGGGTTCGGACAGGCTGTAGGCGCCGACCGTCGACCCGCCGAGCATGTCGGGAAGCCACCGGCTCTTCTGGTCGTCGGTGCCGAAGGTCATCAGCGGATAACAGGACAGACTGTGCACGCTGACAGCGACGGCGACGGCGGCCCAGCGGGCCGCGAGCTCCTCGAGGACCTGCAGATACACCTCGTAGGGCTGACCTCCGCCGCCCCACTCTTCGGGGTACGGCAGGCTGAGCAGCCCTGCGTCGCCGAGGGTGGCGAAGACGCCGTCGGGGTACGTCTCGTCCTTCTCGTGCCGGTCGACGATCGGATCGAGAACCTTGTCGGCGATCTGCCGGGCGAGGTCCACGAGATCGCGTGCGTCGTCGGTGGGGAGGAGCCGTTCCACAGCCATACCAGAAACAGTACTACAGGACTCTTAGCAGTACTATCGCGGTGTGACCCGACCCGCGTTCGCGACCCGGCGGCGTACCGAACTGTTCGACGCGCTGGTGGCGCTGTTCCTGTCCGAGGGGTTCGCGCATCTCACGCTCGACGAGATCGCAGCCAGGCTGCGGTGTTCGAAGTCCACGCTCTACACCCTCGCCGGCAGCAAGGAGCAGCTGGTGCAGGCGGCCACGGTGCACTTCTTCCGCTCCGCGACGGAGTTCGTCGAGGCAGAGGTGGGACGCGTGGCGGCGCCCCGCGAGCGGATCGCGGCGTACCTGTCGGCGGTGGGCACCGCGCTCGATCCGGTCTCGGATCAGTTCATGTCCGATCTCGACGCCTTCACACCTGCGCGCGACGTGTACGAGCAGAACACGCGGATCGCGGCCCGCCGGGTGCAGGAGCTGATCGCCGAAGGCGTTGCCGCGGGCGACTTTCGGGACGTCCACGCGGCATTCGCCGCCGATCTGGTGGCCACCGTGATGGTGCGCATCCAGCAGCGCGTGGTCCGCGAGAACACCGGCCTGGACGACGCGGACGCCTATCGCGAGCTCGCCGCGATCCTCACCGGCGGCATCGAGGCCTGACGCTCAGTTCGCCAGGTCGAACGCCTTCACGACCTTCGTCGGCGTGATGCGCACGATCAATTCGCCGGGAACGCCGTTGCGGCGGCCGAACTCCTCGGCCCGGTCCGCGCCCATGTAGCGCCCGCCGATTCTGGTCGCGGTGTCCACCAACTCCTCCGGGTCCTCGCTGAACGCCGCGGTTCCCTGGATCTGCACGAACGAGAAGGGCGGTCGCTCGTCGTCGACACACACCACCACTCGGGGGTCACGAGCCAGTGCCCGTCCCTTCGCGGTCTCCTTGCCGGTGTTGAAGACCAGCTGCCGGCCGTCGACGACGAACCACACCGGTGCGACCAGGGGCCTGCCGTCGGAGGCGACGTATCCCAGCTTTGCGGTGCGGGTGCCCTCAGAGAGGAAGGCGATCACGTCGTCGGAGAGCTCCGTCATAGCAGCGACTGTAATTCCTCCACGAACGCCACGGTTTCGCGTCGGTCACCGGTGAGCGGATGCACCAGCAGCGTCGTCACGCCGGCCTCGGCGAACGCCGCCACCCGTTCCTTGACGAATCCGCGCGGTCCGACCAGCGACACCCGGCGCACCAGCTCGTCGGGCACCGCGGCGATGGCTTCTTCCTTCTTGCCTGCGAGGTAGAGGTCCTGGATGTGGTCGGCGACCTCGCCGTAGCCGTACCGCGTGGCCAGGTTGTGGTAGAAGTTGCGGCCCCGGGCCCCCATGCCGCCGATGTAGAGCGCCAATTGTGGTTTCGCCCAAGCCAATCGGTCCTCGACGTCATCACCGATCGCGAGCGTTGCGCTGACCATGATGTCGAGCGGGCCCAGGGCCGGGTCACGTTTGGCGGCACCTGCCCGCAGCGCGTCACCCCAGACCTCGTCGGCCTTCTCCGGGTAGAAGAACACGGGCTGCCAGCCTTCGGCGATCTCCGCGGTCAACTCGACGTTCTTGGGTCCGAGGGCTGCGATGGTGATCGGGATCCGTTCGCGGACAGGGTGGTTGATCAGCTTCAGCGGCTTGCCGAGGCCGGTGCCGCGTTCTGCGGGCAACGGGAGCTGGTAGTACTTCCCGTCATAGCTGAGGCATTCGCGTCGCCACACCTGGCGGCAGATCTCGACGACCTCGCGGGTGCGGCCCAGCGGCGCGTCGAACGGCACTCCGTGGAAACCCTCGACGACCTGCGGGCCCGACGTGCCGAGGCCGAGCCGGAACCGGCCGCCGGAGACGTAGTCGAGCCCCGCGGCCGTCATCGCCATCAGTGCCGGCGTGCGGGTGTAGATCGGGACCACACCGGTGCCCAGTTCGATCCGTGTCGTCCTGGCCGCCAGGAACCCCAGTTGGCTGATCGCGTCGTAGGAGTACGCCTCGGCGACGAGCGCGAGGTCCACGCCGATCTTCTCGAGTTCGACCACCTCGTCGACCGCATCGAGGAAACCGCCTGCGTAACCGAGAAAGATGCCCGTCCGCATCGTCTTCTGCATTCGTCAGGTATACACCCAACCGGTTGGTTGGCGAAGTCGGCCGGTTTCTCAGGGCTTCAGCAGCGCGACGATCTTGTTCTCGAGGTCGACAGGGTCGTCGGCGAACGGGTCCATCACCGGCGCCTTCGGCAACTCCACCTCGGGATCGGCGAAGTCCTTGTAGTCCTGATTGTTACGGTCGCCGGTCAGCATGTGCAGCAGGTAGCCCGTCATCAGCGCGCGAACGATCTTCTGCGTGCCCTTGTCGGCGCCCGGGAGTCCGACCACCGGCGCCAGTCGCCGGCCCTCGACGAGGCCGCCGGCCTTGGTCTTGGACGTGGGGCGCAGCGTGGCCGCCTTCCACGCGCGCGCCAGTTCGACGGCGTTGGAGCGAAGCGTCATCGGATCCCCGGGATCGGTCAGGATCAGTCCGGGCACCGAAAGGCCCGCTGCGGGTTCCTCCGCGGACGGCTTGGTGACGAGGGGGTACGCAGCGAAGACCGCCCTGGGCTTGGCGGACATGCCTGCCGCGGCGAACACCGCCGCCGACGCCCCGAAGCCGTGGCCCGCGACCCCCAGTTTCCCCGGGTGCACGCTGATGTCGCCGGTGCCCAGTCGCACGCCCGCGATGATGTCCAGCGTGGTTCCCAGGTCGTAGGCCAGGGTGAGCACCGAGGGGGCCAGCCCGGTCTCGGTGTTGGGTGCAGCGGCGACGATGCCCCACGACGCCAGATGTTCGAGCGTCCCGCGGTAGCGATCGGCGGATGTGATCCAGTCGTGGCCGAACGCCACGCCGGGCAGATTCTTGCCGGCGGCGGGCGTGTAGACGACGCCCGGGAGCCCGGCAAAGGCCAGGTCACCGCGCATGACACGATGTGGGCCACGGCGGGTCAACGCGGCAAAGAGCTTCTTCGTGCTGGCCACCCGATGACCGTAACCCACCAGGGTGTGAGGCACGTCCTGCACTACCCTGGATGGCTATGTGCGGAATCGTCGGCTACGTCGGGCAGCGTCCTGCCTGCGACATCGTCGTCGACGCGCTGCGCCGCATGGAGTACCGAGGGTATGACTCGGCGGGCGTGGCGCTGCTCGACGGTCACGGCGGGCTCACCGTCCGCCGCAAGGCCGGGCGCCTGGCCAACCTGGAGGCGGCCCTCGGCGAGGCCGGCGCGGACACGCTCGTGGGCGCGACCGGGCTCGGGCACACCCGGTGGGCCACCCACGGCAGGCCCACCGACCGCAACGCCCACCCGCACTGCGACGCCACCGGCAAGGTCGCCGTGGTGCACAACGGCATCATCGAGAACTTCGCCGCACTGCGCGGAGAGCTCGAGTCGGCCGGGGTGGAGTTCACCAGCGACACCGATACCGAGGTCGCCGTCCACCTCGTCGCCCACGAATACGCCGATGGTGTGAGCGCAGGCGATTTCCCCGCCTCGGTGCTGGCGGTGCTGCGCCGCCTGGAGGGTCACTTCACGCTGGTGTTCGCGCACGCCGATGACCCCGGCACGATCGTCGCCGCGCGCCGGTCCACCCCGCTGGTGCTCGGCGTCGGCGACGGTGAGATGTTCGTCGGCTCCGACGTCGCGGCGTTCATCGAGCACACCCGCGAGGCTGTCGAGCTCGGCCAGGACCAGGCGGTCGTCGTCACCGCCGACGGCTACCGGATCACGAATTTTGCTGGCGATCCCGCTGACCCTTCGAAGGACTACCGGACATTCCACATCGATTGGGACACCTCCGCCGCCGAAAAGGGCGGCTACGAGTACTTCATGCTCAAGGAGATCGCCGAGCAGCCCGCCGCGGTGTCCGACACCCTGCTGGGCCACTTCATCGACCACCGCATCGTTCTCGACGAGCAGCGCCTGTCCGATCAGGAACTGCGCGAGATCGACAAGGTCTTCATCGTCGCCTGCGGTACCGCGTTCCACTCCGGGCTGCTGGCCAAGTACGCGATCGAGCACTGGACCCGGCTGCCCGTCGAGGTCGAACTCGCCAGCGAATTCCGTTACCGCGACCCGGTTCTGGACAGCCACACGTTGGTCGTGGCGATCTCGCAGTCGGGGGAGACCGCCGACACCCTCGAGGCGGTGCGCCACGCCAAGGAGCAGAAGGCCAAGGTGCTGGCCATCTGCAACACCAACGGCAGTCAGATCCCGCGGGAATGCGACGCGGTGCTCTACACCCGCGCCGGACCGGAGATCGGTGTGGCGTCGACCAAGACGTTCCTGGCGCAGATCGCCGCCAGTTACCTCGTGGGGCTGGCGCTGGCGCAGGCCCGCGGCACCAAGTACCCCGACGAGGTGGCACGCGAGTACCACGACCTGGAGGCGATGCCGGACCTGATCGAGCGGGTGCTGGGCACCGTCGCGCCCGTCATCGAACTGGCCCAGAAGTTCGCCGCATCCCAGACCGTGCTGTTCCTGGGTCGCCATGTGGGATACCCGGTGGCGCTCGAAGGGGCGCTCAAGCTCAAGGAACTGGCGTACATGCACGCCGAGGGCTTCGCCGCGGGCGAGCTCAAGCACGGCCCGATCGCGCTCATCGAGGACGACCTGCCCGTCATCGTCGTGATGCCGTCGCCGAAGAACGCCGCGACGCTGCACTCCAAGCTGCTGTCGAACATCCGGGAGATCCAGGCACGCGGCGCCGTGACGATCGTCATCGCCGAGGAGGGCGACGACACCGTGCGTCCGTATGCCGACCACCTGATCGAGATCCCGGCGGTGCCAACGCTTTTCCAGCCCCTGCTGTCGACGATTCCGATGCAGGTGTTCGCCGCCGGAGTCGCTCAGGCGCGCGGCTACGACGTCGACAAGCCGCGTAACCTGGCGAAGTCCGTAACCGTCGAATAGTGCCGCGCCGCAGGAAAACCGGCGGGAACATCGGCCACTTCGTCGACGGCCGTCGTCAGCACTTCGTCGACACCTACGACGACGCGATGGCGCACCTGCCGCCCTTCGACGCCGTGGTCGACGTGCCCACCGCGTTCGGGCGGGTGCGCGTGTACCGGTTCGACGGCCCGGCGCGGAACACCCCGGTGGTGCTGCTGCCCGGGCGCGACGCCTCGACGCCGATGCGGCGGGCCAACCTCGCCGGGTGGCGAACCCGGCCCGGGTGGCGTCGCTGACGCTGCTCGATCCCATGTTCACGTTCGCCCGCATCCCGTTGCGCACGCTCGCCGTCTCGGCGGTGATGGCCATTCCCGTTGCGCCGCAACGGGTCCGACGTTGGTTTCTGGGCTGGGTTTCGGGGGTGCCGACGTCGACGACGCCCTGCCGGAGGCACGGCTGATCGACGCGGGCATGGCCGCCCGCAGCGCCCGCACGCTGGTACCGCACGCACAGGTCCAGGTGTACCGGGACGCGTCCCACGCGATCAACGGCGAGTACGCCGACGAGATCGCCGACCATGCCCACCGGTTCTGGGACGCGGTGGACAGCTGAGCCTGCTGGGGTGATTGGGAATCCTCGCCGGAAAATGTGACGTACTCTGACCACAGTGCCTCTACCTGCGCTTTTCGGCCAGATTTCGGCCAGCGGCGGACGGACTCGCCACTGAGCTGCTAACGCTGGAGGTTGTGAGTTCGATAAGAAAAGCATGAACCGTAGTGCAGCAACGGTCGCCGCTGCCACGGATCCTCAGATGGCGTTCGGTGCGGCCCGAAGGCGTGAGCTCCAGTAGCGCGGCCCCGCCTTTTGTTTTTCTTCATTGGAAGCTCGGGCTGGTCGATGTCTGTGCCCGCCCCGGGACGTCCGACTGCATAGGTTCGGGGATTGGTAAATGAGTCGAAGTGGACACGATCGACGGGGCAGGTTCACCGTCAGCCCGCAGCGTGACGATGCGACGTTGGTGCTGCACGTCGCCGGTGACCTGGACGTCCTCACCGCGCCCACGCTCGGCACGCACCTCGACGTGGCCCTGTCGAGCGCGATCCCGACTTCGGTGGTGATCGTCGATCTGACCGACGTGGAGTTCTTGTCCTCCGTGGGGATCAGCGTGCTCGTCGAGACCCATCGGCTCACCGCATGCACGGACCTGTCCCTGCGCGTCGTGGCCGAAGGGCCTGTCACCAGCCGGCCGCTACGCCTGATGCGCCTGGACGAGGTCATCGACCTGTACCCGACCGTCGAGGCAGCGAGACAGGGCCGGGACGACTGACCGGTATCCGGATGGCCTCAGCCGACCGCGGACTGCTGGTAGAGCGCCAACTTCCCGCCGTCGCCCGTGCGGTGGTAGACCGACGACATCGCGCCGACGAACGGTTCGTCGGCGCCGTCACGCCATCCCTTGCCGGTGTAGACGAGCGCCGCGGTGACGGGGGCGATGTCGATCAACCGGACGTCCTCGATCTCGTAACGCGCCCACGGAGGTGACTGGCCGAGAGCAGAGGTCACGGCGCCGCGATCCATCACCATGCCGTTGGCCAGCACCATCAGCGCGTCGGGTGTCATGATCGCGCCGTAGAACTCGTCACCGGTGCCGTCGCACAGCGACTTCCAGCCGGCGTGTTCGAGTTCGAGCAGTTCCTTCCTCACCTGTGAATCCGCCATGGTGGGGAAGGTACCCATTCCCCCTGCGGGACGGCACCCGGTTTTACAGCCTCTCGCCGCTGGCGACGCAGAGCGCGCCACAGTCGCGACGGAAGGCCGGTCGGCGTGCCATCCTGGCTCTGATGCGCCACTACTACTCGGCCCAGGCGATCCGCGATGCGGAGGCGCCGCTGCTGGCGTCGCTTCCCGACGGTGCGCTGATGCGTCGTGCCGCCTTCGGGCTGGCCGTCGCGATCGCCCGGGAACTGGGCACCGTCTCGGGCAAGACGGTGTGCGCGGTCGTCGGGTCCGGGGACAACGGAGGTGACGCGCTGTGGGCGGCGACGTTCCTGCGCCGTCGCGGTGCCGCAGCGGCGGCGATCCTGCTCAACCCGCAGCGCACCCACCGCACGGCCCTCGCCGCGTTTCTGGGCGCCGGTGGCAGGACCGTCGAGACCATGCCGGATGCAACCGATCTCGTGATCGACGGCGTCGTCGGGATCTCCGGGTCCGGACCGCTGCGGCCCGACGCGGCCGCGGTGTTCGACGCCGTGGGGCAGGCGGGCGTCGCGGTCGTGTCGGTGGATCTGCCCAGCGGCGTCGACGTGCACACCGGCGCCACCGACGGGCCCCACGTGCGACCCGCGGTGACGGTGACCTTCGGCGGCCTCAAGCCCGTGCACGCGTTCGGGTCGTGTGGGCGCGTCGAGCTGGTCGACATCGGACTCGACCTGCCGCCCGGTGGCATCCGGGGTTTCGAGGCCGCCGACGCGGCCGCCCGCTGGCCCGTCCCCGGTCCCACGGACGACAAGTACACCCAGGGGGTCACCGGGGTGATGGCAGGCTCGGCCACCTATCCCGGCGCGGCCGTGCTGTGCACCGGCGCCGCGGTGGCCGCCACCTCCGGCATGGTGCGCTACGCGGGAACCGCCGCGCAGCAAGTGCTTTCGCACTGGCCCGAGGTGATCGCCACCCCCGGCCACGCGACCGCGGGCCGGGTGCAGGCCTGGGTCGTCGGCCCCGGCCTCGGTACCGACGAAACAGCCGCCGCCGCACTGTGTTTCGCGCTGGAGACCGACGTGCCCGTCCTCGTCGACGCCGACGGACTGACGATCCTGGCCGCGCACCCCGAACTCGTCGCGAACCGCAGGGCCCCCACCGTGCTGACGCCACACGCGGGCGAGTTCGCCCGCCTGGCCGGGTCCGCTCCCGGCACCGACCGCGTCGCCGACACCCGAAGGCTCGCCGACCGGCTCGGCGTCACCGTCCTTCTCAAGGGCAACGTGACCGTCATCGCCGAACCCGAAGGGGCGGTGTACCTGAACGTCGCCGGCCAGTCCTGGGCGGCGACCGCCGGATCCGGTGACGTGCTGTCCGGGATCATCGGTGCGCTGCTGGCGGCCGGGCTCACCCCCGGTGAGGCCGCCGCCGCAGCGGCGTTCGCCCACGCCCGTGCCGCCGACCTGTCCGCCGGCGACCCCGGCCCTGCGTCCGTGCCGACGTCGGCGTCGGGCATCCTGGCGCATCTGCGGACAGCGCTGGCCTCCATCCTCTAGAAATAACCATGCCCAACGTCTCGCACCACTCGTCACTGAGCCCCGCCTACACCGGCCGGCTGTCCACGACGCCGCTGCCGGCCCTGCGCCTGCCCGACGAGTCGATGGACTCCGAGCAGACCTACCGGTTCATCCACGACGAGCTGATGCTCGACGGCAGCTCCCGGCTCAACCTGGCGACGTTCGTGACCACCTGGATGGATCCCGAGGCCGATCAGCTGATGTCGGAGACGTTCGACAAGAACATGATCGACAAGGACGAGTACCCCGTCACCGCCGCGATCGAGCAGCGGTGCGTGTGCATGGTCGCCGATCTGTTCCACGCCGAGAACCTGCGCGACGACGACCCGTCCACCGCGGTCGGGGTGTCCACCGTCGGGTCCAGCGAGGCCGTGATGCTCGCCGGGCTGGCGATGAAGTGGCGGTGGCGCGACAAGGTGGGGAAGGGCGCAAAGGGCGCAAAGGGGTGGAAGGGCCGTACCCCGAACCTGGTGATGGGCTCCAACGTGCAGGTCGTGTGGGAGAAGTTCTGCCGGTACTTCGACGTGGAGGCCCGCTATCTGCCCATGGACGAGGACCGCTTCGTCATCACCCCGAAACAGGTGCTCGGCGCCGTCGACGAGGACACCATCGGCGTGGTGGCGATCCTCGGCACGACCTTCACAGGTGAACTGGAGCCCGTCGCCGAGATCTGCGCGGCGCTCGACAGGCTGGCCGGCGGCAAGGGGCCTGACGTCCCCGTGCACGTCGACGCGGCCAGCGGTGGTTTCGTGGTGCCGTTCCTGCACCCCGACGTGGAGTGGGACTTCCGGCTGCCGCGGGTGGTGTCGATCAACGTCAGCGGGCACAAGTACGGCCTGACCTATCCCGGCATCGGATTCGTGGTGTGGCGCAACGCCGATCACCTGCCCGAGGACCTGGTGTTCCGGGTGAACTATCTCGGCGGCAACATGCCGACGTTCACGCTGAACTTCTCGCGGTCGGGGAACCAGGTCGTCGGCCAGTACTACAACTTCCTGCGGTTGGGCCGCGAGGGCTACCTCCAGGTGATGAGGTGCCTGTCGGACACCGCGCAGTGGTTCGCCCGGGAACTCGCGGGCATGGCCGGCCCAGACAAGAAGCCGGTGTTCGAGGTGATCTCCGACGGCTCGGCGATCCCGGTGGTGGCGTTCAAGCTCGTCGAGGGCACCAAGTACACGGTGTTCGACGTCTCCGCGCTGCTGCGCGGCTACGGCTGGCAGGTGCCCGCGTACACGATGCCCGACAACGCCAGCGACATCGCGGTGCTGCGCGTGGTGGTGCGGGAGGGCTTCTCGGCGAACCTGGCCCGTGCGCTGCGCGACGACCTGTTCGAGGTGCTGGCCAAGCTGGACAAGGTGGGCATCGGCGGCTTCTCCGACGAGGAGCATTTCGCTCACTGAGTGTCCGCCTGGGACAATCGGTTGCAGTGATCAACAGAGCGAACACGACCCAGAACATGCCGACGGCCCTGCCCACGGCATCCGTCGACCTGGACGCGATCGCCCACAACGTGGCTACGCTGCGCGAACACGCGGGCTCGGCCGCGGTGATGGCCGTCGTGAAGGCCGACGGTTACGGTCACGGCGCCACCCCGGTGGCCCGCGCAGCCCTGGCCGCTGGCGCCGCCGGACTCGGCGTCGCGACGGTCGACGAGGCCTTGGCGCTGCGCCGCGACGGCATCACCGCCCCGGTGCTGGCCTGGCTACACGTCCCGAACACCGATTTCGCGCCTGCACTGCTCGCCGACGTCGAGGTGGCGGTGTCCTCGCAACGTCAGGTCGATGACGTCGTCGACGCCGTCCGGCGCACGGGCACCACGGCGACGGTCACCATCAAGACCGACACCGGCCTGAGCCGCAACGGGGTCGGGCCCCACGACTACCCGGCGGTGCTCGACGCGCTGTGCCGGGCCCAGGCGGAGGGCGCGGTGCGGGTGCGGGGGATCATGTCGCACCTGGTGCACGGCGACGACCCCGAGAACCCGCTCAACGGCGTGCAGGCCCAGCGGCTGTCCGACATGGCGGCGACGGCCCGGGACCGCGGGCTGCGCTTCGACGTCGTCCACCTGAGCAACTCGCCTGCCGCCCTGACCCGCCCCGATCTGGCGTTCGACATGGTGCGACCCGGCATCGCGGTGTACGGCCTGAGCCCCGTCCCGGAACGCGGCGACATGGGGCTGCGCCCGGCGATGACGGTGCGGTGCCCGGTCGTGATGGTCCGCCCGTTGAAGGCCGGCGACGGCGTGTCGTACGGGCACACCTGGATCGCCGAGCGGGACACCACGGTGGCACTGATCCCGGCCGGCTATGCCGACGGCGTCTTCCGGACGTTGAGCAATCGCTTCGAGGTCGCGATCAACGGCAGACGCTATCGCAACGTCGGCCGCATCTGCATGGATCAGTTCGTGGTCGACCTCGGTCCGGGCGCGACCGACGTCACCGAGGGTGACGACGCGATCCTGTTCGGCCCCGGCACCGACGGCGAGCCGACCGCGCAGGATTGGGCGGAGCTGCTGGGCACCATCAACTACGAGGTCGTCACCAGCCCCCGGGGGCGGATCGGCAGGAGCTACCGCGGGGGTGGGTCCCGGTGAACGGGCGCGCGGGATGGCTGGCGGGCGCGGCGGGGGTGTCCGCCGTCGGTACGGCCGCGGGAGTGTCGGCGGCGCGGTCGCTGCGCCGCCGCGTCACCACCGAAGACCCGCACATCGACGAGGATTTCGAGCTGCTCGACGCCGACCGCAGCTGTGTGGTCACCACGCCCGACGGCGTCCCTCTGGCGGTGCGCGAGGTGGGACCCGAGGACGCGCCGCTGACGGTGGTGTTCGCCCACGGCTTCTGTCTGCGCATGGGATCGTTCCACTTCCAGCGCGCCCGGCTCTCCGAGCAGTGGGGAGACCAGGTGCGGATGGTCTTCTACGACCAGCGGGGCCACGGCCAGTCGGGGGAGGCGTCGCCGGACACGTACACCGTCGAACAACTGGGTCAGGATCTGGAGAGCGTGCTCGCCGTCATGGCGCAGCGCGGCCCCGTCGTGCTGGTCGGGCACTCGATGGGGGGCATGGCGCTGCTGTCCCACGCCCGTCAGTACCCGCAGCGCTACCCGACCCGCATCGTCGGCGCCGCACTCATCGCCTCTGCCGCAGAAGGGGTTTCGCGTTCACCGCTGGGGGAGATCCTGAAGAACCCGGCGCTGGAGGCGGTGCGGTTCACCGCGCGGTACGCGCCGAAGCTGGTGCACCGGGGCCGCGGCGCGGCACGCAAGGTGATCGGCCCGATCCTGCGCGCGGCGTCCTTCGGCGACGAGAAGGTCAGCCCGAGCGTGGTGGCGTTCTCCGAGCGGATGATGCACGACACCCCGATCGCCACGCTGGTGGAGTTCCTGCACGCCCTCGAGGTGCACGACGAGACCGAGGGGCTGGTGACGCTGAACAAGGTCCCGACGCTGGTCGCCTGCGGTGACCGCGACCTGCTGACGCCGAAGGAATACTCGCAGGAGATGGCGGACGCACTGGCCAAGTCGGAGCTGGTGATCGTCTGCGGCGCAGGACATCTGGTCCAGATGGAGCATCCGGAGATCATCGACGACGCACTGGTGCGGTTGGTGGAACGCGCGACACCGTCGAAGCTCGTCGCGCTGACACGCCGGGTGCGGGAACGGGTGCGCACGAATGGATGAGTGTTCGGGCACCTCGGAGTTGCTCACCGCCGAGGACACCATCGCGCTGGGGGCCCGGCTGGGCCGTGAGCTGCGCGCCGGCGACGTGGTCGTGCTGTCGGGGCCGCTCGGAGCCGGGAAAACCGTGCTCGCCAAGGGGATTGCGCAGGCCATGGACGTCGAAGGGCCGGTGCTGTCGCCGACGTTCGTGCTGGCCCGTGTGCATCCGGCACGCACCGAAGGAGCCCCCGCGATGGTGCATGTCGACCTGTACCGGTTGCTCGACGAGTCCTCGGTCGACCTGCTCGCCGAACTGGATTCGCTGGACCTTGACACCGACCTCGATGACGCCGTGGTGGTCGTCGAATGGGGTGAGGGGGTCGCCGAACGGCTGTCGGACAGCCACCTCGACATCCGGTTGGAGCGGGCCCCCGACACCGACGCCCGCATCGCCATCTGGCAGTGGAGCCGGCCGTGAGCAGGCTGGTGCTGGCGATCGACACCGCCACACCCGCGGTCACGGCGGGGGTGGTGCGGCTCGACGGCGAGGTCACCGAGGTGCTCGCCGAACAGGTCACCGTCGACGCCCGCGCGCACGCCGAACAGCTCACCCCCAACATCGTCGGCGCGCTCGGCGACGCGGAGGTCGCGGTCGACCGGCTCGACGCCGTCGTGGTGGGTTGCGGCCCAGGCCCGTTCACCGGGCTCCGGGTGGGCATGGCGACGGCGGCCGCGTACGGCCATGCGCTCGGCGTGCCGGTGCACGGGGTGTGCAGTCTCGACGCGATCGCGGTCGGCACCACCGGGGAGGTCCTCGTGGTCACCGACGCCCGTCGGCGCGAGGTGTACTGGGCGCGCTATCGCGACGGCGTCCGCATCGACGGACCCGCCGTGAACGCCGCGACCGACGTACCCGGCGGCGCCGATGCGGTGGCGGGCTCGCCCGAGCACGCCGCCCTGTTCGACCTGCCGCGGCTGGCGCCGGTCTATCCCAGTGCGGCGGGACTCGTTGGCGCGGTGGCGGATTGGGATGCCGATCCCGATCCGCTGGTGCCGCTGTACCTGCGCAGGCCCGACGCCAAGCCGCAGGCGGCGCCGCGGTGACCGCGCGCTACGGCCCGCTGAAGGCCGGTGATGCGGCGCGGTGCGCGGAGCTGGAAGCCCAGTTGTTCGACGGCGACGATCCGTGGCCGGAGAAGGCATTCCTGGCCGAGCTCGCCGCCAAGCACAACCACTACGAGGCCGCGCGCGTCGACGACAAGCTGGTGGGTTACGCGGGCATCGCCCGGCTCGGCCGGATCCGGCCCTACGAGTACGAGATCCACACCATCGGCGTCGACCCCGCCTACCAGGGCCAGGGCATCGGCAGGCAGTTGCTTCACCGGTTGTTCGAGTTCGCCGGCGGCGGAACGATCTTCCTCGAGGTGAGGACCGACAACGAGGCGGCGATCGCACTGTACGAGAGCGAAGGGTTCACCAGGGTGGGGGTGCGTAAGCGTTATTACCGCGTCAGTGGCGCCGATGCCTACACGATGAAACGGGAGCGGCGATGATCATCTTGGCCATCGAGAGTTCGTGTGACGAAACCGGGGTCGGCATCGCCGACCTCGGGGACGACGGATCGGTCACGCTGCTCGCCGACGAGGTGGCCTCCAGTGTGGACGAGCACGCCCGTTTCGGCGGTGTGGTTCCCGAGATCGCGTCCCGCGCGCACCTCGAGGCGCTGGGCCCGACGATGCGCCGCGCGCTGCAGACCGCGGGCGTCACCAGGCCCGACGTCGTCGCGGCCACCATCGGCCCCGGACTGGCCGGGGCACTGTTGGTGGGAGTGGCTGCGGCCAAGGCGTATTCGGCGGCGTGGCAGGTGCCGTTCTACGCCGTCAACCATCTCGGCGGTCACCTGGCCGCTGACGTGTTCGACCACGGCCCACTGCCGGAGAGCGTCGGCCTGCTGGTGTCCGGCGGGCACACCAACCTGCTGCACGTGCGCTCGCTGGGGGAGCCGATCGTCGAGCTGGGCTCCACCGTCGACGATGCGGCGGGGGAGGCGTACGACAAGGTCGCCCGGCTGCTGGGGCTGGGCTATCCGGGCGGCAGGGTGCTCGACGAGCTGGCGCGCACCGGTGATCCCGACGCCATCGTCTTCCCGCGCGGCATGACCGGACCATGGGACGCGGCCTACTCGTTCAGTTTCTCGGGGCTCAAGACCGCGGTGGCCCGCTACGTGGAGCGGCACCCCGAGGCGTCGCAGGCCGACGTGGCGGCGGGATTCCAGGAGGCCGTCGCCGACGTGCTGACCGCCAAGGCGGTGCGCGCGGCCGAGCAACTCGGGGTCTCGACGCTTCTGATCGCCGGCGGCGTCGCCGCGAACTCGCGGCTGCGGGAACTGGCGGCGCAGCGTTGTGCCGCAGCGGGTTTGACGTTGCGGATCCCTCGGCCGCGGCTGTGTACCGACAACGGCGCGATGATCGCTTCGTTCGCGGCGCACCTGATCGCCGCCGGCGCGGAGGCGTCGCCGCTCGATGTGGCCAGCGACCCGGGTCTGCCGGTGGTGCAGGGGCAGGTCGCGTGACTGGCAACGGTATCGCCGACAAGCTGGAGATCACCGAACTGCTGTACCGCTACGCGGAATTCGTCGATGCAGGCGACTTCGACGGGGTCGGGGACCTGCTCGGCCGCGGCAGCTTCATGGGTGTTTCGGGTGCAGCGCGGATCTCCAAGCTGTTCGCGACCACCACCCGCCGATTCCCCGAGCACGGCAACACCCCACGCACCCGTCATCTCGTGCTCAATCCGATCGTGGAGATCAGCGGGGACACCGCAGCCGCGCGTTCGACGTTCTGCGTGGTGCAGCACACCGAGGCGATCTCGCTGCAGCCCATCGTTGTTGGGCGCTATCAGGACTCGTTCGCCCGTGACGACCACGGCTGGTACTTCACCGAGCGCCGGGTGGACATCGAGATGCTCGGTGACGTCTCGGATCACCTGGTGATCGATCCGAGTCAACTCAGCTAGAACGGCGGGGGATCGTCGCCGTAGTCGGGGACGTAATCGGCAGAGGGAAATTCGTAGGGGGCGTTCATGCGGCCCTGGTCTCGGGTCCGTACCGCCGCGGTTGACCCTGCGTCGAGGGCACGCTCTGCGGCGTTGAGGCGCCGCTCCGCGGTGATGCGGGCGGCGCGGGTCTGCGCGCGGGTGCGTCGGCGGGTGGGCATCATCAGCTGCCGGCCGGGGCCGGTCGGTGCTGCGTCCCGTCCGGCGGGTGGTGGTGGGGTGGCGGTGTTCCATTGTGGGAACAGCAAGCCGCTCAACGGTTTCGTCGTGTACGACAGACCACTGGGAGTGGTGATGACGACGGAGCCGTCGGGGTGCTGCCGGTCGGTGAAGCCGTCCCAGAACGTCTTCACCAAATGATGCAGGCGGCAGTAGCACTTGAGGTTGCCGGGGTGGGTGGCGCCGGCGGGCCACGGCTGGGTGTGGTCGATGTCGGCGTGCACCGCGGGGCGATCACACCCGGGGAATCGGCAGGTCAGGTCCCGGGTGCGGACGAACTCCTGCAATGCGGTGGAGGGCCGGTAGCGGTCCTCGCTTTGGGTGGGGGCACCGACGAACCGGACCTTCGCACCTCTGGCGATCAGTTCGGCCAGCAGTGGTGCGGGGACGATCGCCCCCTTGGCGCCGGGAATCAGCGCGACGCTGCGCCGCCGCGGCGTCTCGGTGCGCTCGGCCTGTTCGGCCTGTTCGACGGGAGCGGGCGGCGCGTCGGCGCCCTCGCCGTGGAGCTCGCGATCCAGGCTTTCGTCCAGACACTCCTTGTCGGCGATGACGTGGACGACCACGCTGCCGCCCCGACCGTCGTCGGCTTTCCCGGCACACGAAGCGTTGTCACATTGACACGCCAGGTGCGTGGCCTGAAGCGCTATCGCGCCGATCGCATCGGAGCGTCGTTGGCCAAGGGTGCGGGGATCGTCGTCGCACACCGTGGCGAGCATGACGGTGATGCGCCGCTCGAGCAGCGCCCCGTCGGTGTTGGTCAGCCTGCCGTACACCGTCGTGGTGCCCGTGGTGTCGTCACGTTTCCCGACGACGAAATCGCGTGCCCGCACCGAGGTTCGGACACGGCGGACGGCATCCGGGTCGTAGCGTTGGACCCAGAAGTCGATCGCCTTTTCCAGCTTGTTTTGCGAGAGCGGACCCCACTCGTGGGCGCGGTCGGCGATCTCGGTGTCCAGCTGGGCCAGGGCATGCCCGTCGAGGACCAGGGCGGTGCGCCACCCGATGGTGTTCACCATCCCGATCGGGATCTCGCCGGCCAGGAACCGTCGCCCCACCTTCGGCAGCCGGTCACGCAGTGTCACGGCGAGATCGATCTGCCCGAGCGCGCGGCCGTGGCCGACCGTCAGCGCGCAGGACACCTCGGCCGCGGCGGCATCCCGGTCGTCACACGCCCACCCCGGGTGCAGCGCGTCGGTGCAGCGGCGGCGCTCCAGCTCGGCGATCGCTGCCAGCTTGCGCGCTTCGGCGGCCGCCGAAGCCCGCGCCCAGCCGGTGATCGCGCCGACCAGGGCGGCATCGCCGACCTCGGCCAGCGAGCCCGATTCCGGAAGCGACCCATCGAACATGTGTTCGATACTACGCGCGTCCACCGACACGTCCGATCGCCTCAGCGCAACCCAGCCTTGAGTGCTAGCACTCGCGTGTATAGAGTGCTAGGTGGCAGTCGGTCCAAACCCTGTGTCGGCACCCGCGACGACGGCGCGTGGGGCGGTCACCGGCCGCCGAGTACATACACCAACATCAGTGAAGGGGCTCCATCGTGGCGAGCGTGAACATCAAGCCACTCGAGGACAAGATCCTCGTACAGGCCAACGAGGCCGAGACCACGACAGCATCCGGTCTGGTCATCCCCGACACCGCCAAGGAGAAGCCGCAAGAAGGCACCGTCGTCGCAGTAGGCCCCGGCCGCTGGGATGAGGATGGCGAGAAGCGGATTCCCCTGGACGTGTCTGAGGGCGACGTGGTGATCTACAGCAAGTACGGCGGCACCGAGATCAAGTACAACAACGAGGAGTACCTGATCCTGTCGGCCCGTGACGTGCTGGCTGTCGTCTCCAAGTAAGCAATATCGTGTTCCGCCCCGGACGTTCCCGCATACGGGTGATGTCCGGGGCGGCGCGCGTCATACCCGTCTTTAGGGAAAGAAATCTATGAGCAAGCAGATTGAATTCAACGAAACCGCGCGTCGCGCCATGGAGGCCGGCGTCGACAAGCTCGCGGACGCGGTCAAGGTGACGCTGGGCCCGCGCGGCCGCCACGTGGTGCTCGCCAAGGCGTGGGGTGGTCCGACCGTCACCAACGACGGCGTGACCATCGCCCGCGAGATCGACCTCGAGGACCCGTTCGAGAACCTCGGCGCTCAGCTGGTGAAGTCGGTGGCCACCAAGACCAACGACGTCGCCGGTGACGGCACCACCACGGCCACCGTGCTGGCGCAGGCCATCATCAAGGCCGGCCTGCGCAACGTGGCGGCCGGCGCCAACCCGATCGCCCTCGGGGCGGGCATCTCGAAGGCCGCCGACGCGGTCTCCGAGGCGTTGCTGGCCGGGGCCACGCCCGTGACCGACAAGAAGTCGATCGCCCAGGTGGCCACCGTGTCGTCCCGCGACGAAGAGGTCGGCGAGCTGGTCGGCGAGGCGATGACCAAGGTCGGCCACGACGGGGTCGTCTCCGTCGAGGAGTCCTCGACGCTGCTGACCGAGCTGGAGATCACCGACGGCGTCGGGTTCGACAAGGGCTACATCTCGGCGTACTTCGTCACCGACTTCGACGCTCAGCAGGCCGTGCTCGAGGATGCTCTGGTGTTGCTGCACCGCGAGAAGATCAGCTCGCTGCCCGATTTGCTGCCGCTGCTGGAGAAGGTCGCCGAGAGCGGCAAGCCGCTGCTCATCGTCGCCGAGGACGTCGAGGGTGAGGCGCTGTCGACGCTCGTCGTCAACGCGATCCGCAAGACGCTGAAGGCCGTTGCGGTCAAGGCGCCGTTCTTCGGTGACCGCCGCAAGGCGTTCCTCGACGATCTCGCGGTCGTCACCGGCGGTCAGGTCGTCAACCCCGACGTGGGCCTGATGCTGCGTGAGGTCGGCCTGGACGTGCTGGGCACCGCCCGCCGCGTCGTGGTCGACAAGGACAGCACAACGATCGTCGACGGTGGCGGATCGAAGGAGGCCATCGACGGGCGTGCCGCTCAGCTGCGCGCCGAGATCGAGGCGAGCGATTCGGACTGGGACCGCGAGAAGCTCGAGGAGCGGCTGGCCAAGCTGGCCGGCGGCGTCGCCGTCATCAAGGTCGGCGCAGCCACCGAGACGGACCTGAAGAAGCGCAAGGAGGCCGTCGAGGACGCCGTCTCCGCGGCGAAGGCTGCCGTCGAGGAGGGCATCGTCGTCGGCGGCGGTGCCGCGCTGGTGCAGGCCCGTGCCGGCCTGGCGAAGCTGCGCGAGTCGCTGTCCGGTGACGAGGCACTCGGTGTCGACGTGTTCTCCTCGGCGTTGTCGGCGCCGCTGTACTGGATCGCCACCAATGCCGGGCTCGACGGTTCGGTCGTGGTGAGCAAGGTCGCCGAACTGCCCGCCGGGCACGGCTTCAACGCCGCCACGCTGGAATACGGTGATCTCCTCGCCGACGGCGTGATCGACCCCGTGAAGGTCACCCGCTCGGCCATCGTGAACGCGGCGTCGGTGGCGCGGATGATCCTGACCACCGAGACCGCGGTGGTCGAGAAGCCGGCCGAGGCCGAGGACGACGGCCACGGCCACGGTCACTCGCACGGCCACGGTCACTCGCACTAGTTCAACGCGGTAACGAAGCACCCCCGGTCCACACGGCGGGGGTGCTTCGTTTACTGCGTGGAGGCCTGACCGAGGGCATACGCTGCCAATGGAATCGGGCAACTGGATGACGAGGAAGTATGCCCCTAACGCGACTGCGTCACTCAGCGGCCGGCCTTGTTGCCTGTGTGGCCGCGATGGCGTTCGTGTCACCGGCCGCTGCCGACCCGATGAACCCGATACCGGGGAACGGTTTCTTTCTGGTCGGGCCCGACATCGTGCCGGGTCTTTACAACACGGGCGGGACGGCGTCGGTCTTCGGGGTCTGGATCAACGATGTGCCGACACAGGACTCGATGTGCGTGTGGTTCACCTACAGCACGCCAGATGCGAACAAGGACCATGTGGTCGCCACGAATATGTCGATCGGTCCGATGTACGCCAACATCAACTCCTCGGTGATGGCCTTCGAGTCGCGGAACTGTCAGCCCTGGACCCGGGTCACCTGAGCGCTCGGCGACGAACTCTGCTGCAATCCGCTACCACGGTCAGTGTTCTCCGGAGTTCCGCTCACGTGCGTTGCCGTCGGCGGGCTTGCGCGCGACGAGGCGTTCGACAAGTCCCACCTTGAACCGCTGGATCTGTTCGACGTCCATGCCTGCGGCGCGTACCTGGACAGACGGCCTGCGCAGGAAGTGCTCACCGCCCAGCGGCACGGTGAAGGTTTCCAGGAACCGCTGCACACCGCGGGCGATCCGCGAGGTGCTCGCGACGTGGTCGACGAGGATGAGCTTCCCTCCGGGGCGCAGCACCCGCGTCATCTCCTTGATGGCCTTGACGTGGTCCGGGATCGCGCAGAGCCCGAAGGTGCAGACGACGGTGTCGAAGGAGGCGTCGGCGAACGGCAGCGCATGGGCGTCGGCCTGCTGCAGGGTCGCCGTACGGCCGAGTTCGGCGGCGCGCCGGCGGGCGCCGTCGAGCATGGCATCGCTCCAATCGATGCCGGTCAGCGTGATCCCCGCCGGATAGGCCTCCAGGTTGAGCCCGGTCCCGACGGCGACCTCCAGCACCTCACCGGTCGCCTGCCCGCACGCCCATTGGCGGGAATCGCCGAACACATGCCGGTCGAAAAACCCCATCTGCCGGTCGTAGGAGCCGGAGTGCTTGTCCCAATAACGTTGCCATCGGGCGGTCCGGTTGTCGGTCGAGGTCACGGTGAGTCAACTCCTCGGGTTGGTTTCGGGCCTGGCGCGCAGAGCGCACTGCACCAGAGTGGCATGCTCGCCATGATGCAGCCCCGGCACCGCGACGCGAGCTAGATTTCACCCATGAACCAGCTCTTGGGCAGATCGGGTCGCCGCCTCGCGGCGCTGGCGGTCGCCGGCGTCGCGGCACTCAGCGTCCTCACGGCCTGTGCGGGGACATTTGAGCGTCCCGCGCAAGCCCCCGGCGGCACGGAGGAGGTCGCCGGAGCGCCCCTGCCGCAGGACATGCCGCAGCAGCCGCCTGCCGACAAGCGCGACGTGGTCAAGACGGCGTCGATGAGCATCGTGGTGTCCAACCCCGCCGAGGCCGCGGACAAGGCCGCCGTCATCGTCGAGAACGCCGACGGCCGGGTCGACAGTCGATCCGAGGACGCGGGATCGGACACCGGGAGAGCGCGCACATCGGTGGTCCTGAGGGTCCCCGCCGCCAAGCTGGACGAGGCGATGCGGGAGCTCAAGGCACTGGGCGCCGTCGAACACGCCGAGATCGCCACCGAGGACGTCACCGCGCAGCGTGTCGACCTCGACGCCCGGATCAAGGCACTGCAGACCTCGGTGGACCGGCTGCTGGCCATCATGCGCGACGCCAGGGATCCCGACGCGCTGATCAAGGCCGAGGATGCGCTGTCGGAGCGTCAGGCGGAGCTCGACAGCCTGCGGGCGCAACGCGAGGCGCTCGGCGACCGCATCGACTACAGCACTGTCGATGTCACCTTCACCGCCGAGGCGATCGGCGGACCGGCGCCCACCGAGTACCGGGGTTTCCTGGGGCAGGTCGAACGAGGTTGGGACGCACTGGTATCCGTGGCGGGCACCCTGGTGCTGATCTTCGGCCTGATGCTTCCCTGGTTGGGCGTGCTGGCCGTCGCCGCCGGCATCGGCTACGGCATCATCCGGCTCCTGCTTACCCGCCGGCCGGAGCCACGCGTTGACGCGGCGGCAATTGTCACGAGGCCGGCCGAGGCTGAGGACGACGGCAAACCCGTCTCCTGATGGCCGGGGTGTTCTCGTATTGAGGACCTGAATTTCTGGCATTTGGCCCGCCGGGGGTCGCCACCATCGCTCCGCTGCTCATTCAGCCGATCGCACCGGACGACATAGCTCAGATATTCGCCGAGGTTGCCGCCGGGGAACCGCAGGGCCGCTACGTCGACGTCGCCGGCCCCGAGACGCAAGACCTGGTCGACATGGCCCGGCGCACCAACGACGTCCTGGGTCGCAAGGTGCAACTGGTTCCCACCTGGTCGGGTCCTCTTGATGTGTCGATGGCCGGCAATGTCCTGCTGCCCGGCGAGAACGCCCGCATCGCCCCGACCACCTTTGACCAATGGCTGGCTGCCGGCGCGACATAGGAGACAAGATCGCCAGACGTTGCCCTGTTCATCAGACCCTGACCTCGGAGGTGCACATCGCTACCGACCAGCGCTCCATTTGAGGCAACCGCCCCATGCCGACCCGGGTGCCCGCCCCGCACTGTTGGGCCATGACCACGATTCAGAACCCCCGCATCGCCGCCGCCGAGGTGGCACGGACACCGACCCTGCCCACCGGACCCGACGAGACCGTCACCGGGTTCGGCGTGATGGGATTGCCTTTTGCCAGTGGGCATTATCTCGCCCTGCGCGATTTCCCGGCCGCGTCGTTCCTGCCGGGCTCGGTGCCCGGCTACCGGTCGGTGTGGCACCGCGACCCCGACGGCGCGTGGACGTTCTACGCCACCACGCCCGCGGAACACAGCTGCGCCCGCTACTTCAGTTCGGTCACCGCCAACGACGCCGTCGTCTGTCCGGTCGACGTCACCTGGACCGGCGACTACACGCTCGTCGTCGACATCCCCGACGTGCTGCGCTGGACGATCGGGCTGCACGACACGGCGGCGACCCGGCTGCTGACGAGGATCGGCTCACGGCTGCCCGACGGGGTGTGGACGAGCCCGGGCGCACTCGGGGCGATCGGCCGGTGCGCCGGCGCGATGCTGGGTGCCGGGCAGGTGCGGCTTGCGGGCACGATGCCCAACGGGCAGAACTTCCGGATCGCGCCCCGGCGGATGTGGGCGGTGCGTTCCTCGCGGGCGGTGCTGCACGGTCGCGACCTCGGCGCGATCGCGCCCCTTCCGGACCAGGCGCGCCTCGGCGACTTCCGGGCCCCCCAACGCGGCCTCGCGGTGGTCGGACAGGGCCGATTCGACGCATTCGACCCCACCAGGCACCGAAGTGCGGCCGACTTGGCATGTCCACCGCCGCTCTGAGGAGCACAATCAAGGCGATGGACCCGGGGACCGGCCCGACGAGGGCCGAACTGCTGGCGGCGCTTTCGGTGGCCGTCGACCTCGGCTTGGGTCAGCCCGCCGAACACATGCTGCGTTCGGCGCTGATCGGAACCAGGATCGCCGACCGGCTCGGTTTGGACCGCGCGCAACGCGATTGCGTCTACTACACGGCCCTGATCATGTGGATCGGCTGCCACGCCGACTCCCACGAGTACGCCCGATGGTTCGGCGACGACATCGCCGTCCGGCACGACTCCTACTCCGTCGACTGGTCCGGGCTGCCGTACTACCGCTTCATCCTGTCCAATGTTGCTCGGGGCGAACCACTTTCGCGCCGGATGATGGTGCTGGCCGCACTGTTGGTCAATGCCCGCGGCCAGCTGTCCCGGTTGATCCACAGCCACTGCACGTCCGCGGCGCTGCTCGCCGAGCGGATGGGCCTGAGCCCCGACGTCCAGCACGCCCTCGGCTTCACCTTCGAGCGATTCGACGGCGGGGGACTGCCCACCGGAGCGCGTGGCGACAGCCTGCCGATCGCGATCCGGGTGGCCCAACTGTCCGACATGGTCGAGGTGCACCACCGCAATCTCGGCGTCCACGGCGCCGTCGCGATGGTGCGGGCCCGCAGCGGTGGCCAGTTCGACCCGGACGTCGCGGAGGTGTTCGTCGCCGACGCCGACAAGATCCTCGCCGGTCCGGCCGCCGGCGACAGTTGGCATGCCGCGTTGCGGGAGGCGCCCGATCGCGCCGACCGCGTCGACGGTCGCGAACTGGATGCGCTCCTGCAGGCGCTCGGCGACTTCGTCGATCTGAAATGCCCGTTCACACTGGGACATTCGCGTGCCGTCGCCGACCTTGCGGCCGGCGCGGCAACAATCGCGGGACTCGACGAATCCGGGGTCTCCCTCGTCCGCCGCGCCGGCTACGTCCACGACCTCGGGCGGATCGGGGTCTCCAACCAGGTGTGGTCCAAGCCCGCGGCGTTGACCGCGGGGGAGTTCGAACGGGTTCGGCTGCATCCCTATCTGACGGTGCGCATTCTCAGCCAGGTCAGCGGATTGCAGGACGTCGCGACGGTGGCCGGCAACCACCACGAGTGTGTGAACGGCACCGGGTACCCGCGCAGCCTCGCAGGCCCGGCGCTGGGGCTGCCCGACCGCATCCTCGCCGCGGCGGTGAGCTACCAGGCGGCGCTGGAACCGCGTCCCTACCGGCCGGCGCTGACGACCGGCGACGCCGAACGCAGGCTCAAGACGAGGGTGCGTGCCGGCGAACTCGACTCGGCGGCCGTCGACGCGGTGTTGTGCGCCGCCGGGCACGGGGAGCACCGCCACCATCCCCGGCCCGACCGGCTGACTCCCCGCGAGGTCGAGGTGCTGTGCCTGGTCGCCACGGGGGCGTCCAACAAGGAGATCGCCGCGGCGCTGGTGATCAGCGAGAAGACGGCCCGCAACCACGTGGAGCGCACCTACGCCAAGATCGGCGCGTCCAACCGGATCGGCGCCAGCATGTACGCGCTGCGCAACGGACTGGTGCCGCAGCGCTGAATTGAGGCAGACGACCCATTCGCGGCGCCGCCGATCGGGTGACCATCGCGATATGACCACTTCATCTGTCCGCAACACATCAACCGGCCGCATACTGGCGGTCGGTTACGGCGGTCTCTGCTACCTCGTGTTCCTCGCGTCGTTCGCATATGCCATCGCGTTCGTGATGGGACTCGGCGTGCCCCGCACGGTGGACCGCGGCATCGCCGCGCCACCGCTTGAGGCTTTCGGTGTCAACGTCGCGCTGTTGTCGGCGTTCGCCATTCAGCACAGCGTCATGGCCCGCCCCGCCTTCAAGCGGTGTTGGACACGCATCATTCCGGCGTCGATCGAGCGCAGCACCTATGTATTGGCTGCCAGCCTGCTGTTGGGTCTGCTGTGTTGGCAGTGGCGCACGATCGAGGGGACGGTCTGGCACATCGGTGAGCCGGCGATCCGGCTGCTGGTGTGGGCGCTGGCCGTCGGAGGCTGGGTCATGGTGCTGGCGACGACGTTCATGATCAACCACTTCGAGCTGTTCGGTCTGCGACAGGTCCTCGACGCCTGGCGGGGCACCGGCAACGGCCGTACGGGCTTCAAGACGACGCTGTTGTACCGCCTGGTCCGTCACCCGTTGATGCTCGGATTCCTGATCGCCTTCTGGGCAGCCCCGACCATGACCGCCGGGCATCTGCTGTTCGCCGTCGCGACCACGGGCTACATCCTGGTGGCCCTGCGGCTCGAGGAACGCGACCTGACCGCAAGCCTGGGGGAGCAGTACTGCCAGTACCGCCGCGACGTCCCGATGCTGATCCCGCATCCGGTGCGGCACGGCTGAGGTTTCAGGCGGTGCGGCGGGTTCAGGCGGTGCGGCGAATCCCCCGCTTGAGGAGCAGCTCGCGCTCGGATTCACTCAGGCCGCCCCAGATTCCGTAGGGCTCGCCGACGGCCAGCGCATGGGAGCGGCACTGGGTGATCACCGGGCAACGGCGGCACATCTCCTTGGCGCGCATCTCACGCTGAGCGCGGGCGCGACCGCGCTCGCCGTCGGGGTGGAAAAACATCGAGGAATCGACACCTCGGCAAAGGCCCGCCATCTGCCAATCCCAGATATCGGCGTTCGGCCCGGGCAACTGTTGCGGCTGTGGCATTGGAAAACCCCTCTCTGCACATCCATTTCGCTAACGCGCCGGATGCGTGAGTCGTGGAACTGATCCGAGCACAGTCGCCGATGACCACTCGTGCACACAACGTAGAAGGGCTACCGAATTGCCGTCAATAGGCTGGCGTTGTGCTCAACCGCATATCCGCAGGCAGAAAATTTACATCCCGTTCATCGATGCGACCCGCGGGCAACGAGATCGGTGCTAGCAGGTGCGGACGGCCCGAGATGCCAACCGGTGTTTTGGCTGTTCAGTTCACGCTGTGTCGTTCGAGCATTCACCGGCGCTCACGAGGCGGTTGACATGGAATTAACATCCCCACCACAAATTGTTAACTGACGCGGGATTAAACGATTTTGGAATTGATAACGTGCCGATCCGGTATGGATGACGCGGCGTTCGGCGGCAACCCGGGGCAATGGCCCCTGCCGCCTGCCATGACACCAGAGCAGCTGTGGTTGCGCGCGGTCGCCGCGGGCGGGCAGGGCCGCTACAACAGCGCGCTGGCCGACCTGGACCGGCTCCACCGGCTTGAGGCACACGGCCCGCTCGCCTCGCTGGCGCTGAGCACCAGGGCGTCGTTTCTGCGGCAACTCGGGTGGCACGACCGCGCCCGGTCGCTCGACGGGCGCGCGCTGCTGGTCGCCGACGGCGCCGCGACGCCGGCTGCCGACGCG
>NZ_JACKSH010000025.1 GCF_025821625.1 Mycolicibacterium pyrenivorans | reverse complement strand
CCGATGGGCCGCCCGCCCGCGCCGCGCCCGCAGCCCGGCTACCCGACGGGGCCCTACCCGGGCGCCCAGCCACCAAGTGCGCCGCAGCCGTCGCGGCCCGCACCGGTCCACCAGCCCATCTCGTCGCCCACGATGGAGTCGGTCACGGTGATGGGTCCCGCGGCGGCACCGCGGTCCGGTGACGGCAACCTCGCGACCAGCATGCTCAAGATCCTGCGGCCCGGCCGGCCGGCGGAGGCCCCGCCCGGTTCGGTCAAGATCGGCCGCGCGAGCGACAACGACATCGTCATCCCCGACGTGCTGGCCTCCCGCCACCACGCCACGCTGATCCCCGGCCCTTCAGGGACCGAGATCCGCGACGAACGCAGCATCAACGGCACCTTCGTCAACGGTGCCCGCGTCGAGTCCGCGATGCTGACCGACGGGGACACCGTCACCATCGGCAACGTCGACCTCGTGTTCCGCGACGGCACGCTGGTGCGCCGCACCGAGACCGCCGCCGACACCGCCACCGGCGGCCTCGCCGTCCACGGCGTCACCTGGACCATCGAGGGCAACAAGACGCTGCTGGAGAACATCTCCATAGCCGCGCGACCGGGCACGCTGACCGCCATCATCGGCCCGTCGGGTGCGGGCAAGTCGACGTTCGCCCGACTGGTCGCCGGCTACACCCATCCGACGACCGGCCAGGTGTCGTTCGAAGGCCACGACGTGCACGCCGAATACGCCTCGCTGCGCTCCCGGATCGGGATGGTGCCGCAGGACGACGTCGTCCACGGTCAGCTGACCGTCCGGCAGGCGTTGATGTACGCCGCCGAGCTGCGGCTGCCGCCCGACACCACCAAGGCCGACCGTGAACAGGTCGTCAACGAGGTGCTCGAAGAACTCGAGATGAGCAAGCACCTCGACACCCGCGTCGACAAGCTCTCCGGCGGGCAGCGCAAGCGCGCCTCGGTGGCTTTGGAGCTGCTCACCGGCCCGTCGCTGCTCATCCTCGACGAGCCGACCTCGGGCCTGGATCCCGCGCTGGACCGCCAGGTGATGACGATGCTGCGCCAGCTGGCGGACGCGGGCCGCGTGGTCCTCGTCGTCACCCACTCGCTGACCTACCTCGACGTCTGCGACCAGGTGCTGCTGCTCGCCCCGGGCGGCAAGACCGCGTTCTACGGCCCGCCCAGCCAGATCGGCCCGTCGATGGGCACGACGAACTGGGCGGACATCTTCTCCCATGTCGCAGGCGATCCGGATGCGGCCGCACAGCGCTTCCTCGACCAGAACGGGCCGCCGCCGCCGCAACCGGCCGCACTCAGACCCTCGGAACTGGGCAACCCGACCCGCACCAGCGTGCGAAGGCAATTGTCGACGATCGCGCGCCGCCAGATCCGGCTGGTGATCTCCGACCGCGGCTACTTCGCGTTCCTGATGCTGCTGCCGTTCATCATGGGCGTGCTGTCGCTGTCGGTGCCCGGGGACGTCGGGTTCGGCGTCCCGAAGACCGCCATGGAGGGCGGCGAGGCTCCCAACGAGCCCGGCCAGATCCTGGTGATGCTCAACGTCGGCGCGATCTTCATGGGCACCGCACTGACCATCCGGGCACTGATCAGTGAACGCGCGATCTTCCGGCGCGAGCAGGCCGTCGGGTTGTCCACGACCGCCTACCTGATGGCCAAGGTGGTGGTGTTCACCGCGTTCGCCATCGTCCAGGCGGCGATCGTCACGTCGATCGCGATCGCGGGCAAGGGCTGGGGCGCCGGCGCCGTGGACAGCGGCGCGGTGATCGGCAACCGCAGCCTCGAGTTGTTCACCGACATCGCCGTGACGTGCGTGGCGGCGGCGATGGTCGGCCTGGCGCTCTCGGCGCTGGCCAAGTCCGCCGAGCAGATCATGCCGCTTCTGGTCGTCGCGATCATGAGCCAGCTGGTGTTCTCCGGCGGCATGATCCCGGTGACCGACCGCATCGTCCTCGACCAGATGTCATGGGCGACTCCGGCCCGCTGGGGCTTCGCGGCGTCGGCGTCGACCGTCGACCTCATCCGGTTGGTGCCGGGGCCGCTGACGCCGAAAGACCGCCACTGGGAACACACTTCGGCTGCGTGGCTGTTCGACATGGCGATGCTGGTGGCGATCAGCGTCTTCTATCTCGGCTTCGTCCGGTGGCGGATCCGGCTGAAAGCCGCCTGACGCCGCATCGACTTCCGTACGCTCGGCGTGGGGGGAGCCGATGGATCGATCCGTGAGCGATGCCGACGTGTCACATGCCGACGCGGCGATGCGCTCGGCAGCGCTCGCGGCCGCACTCGCCGAGGTGCAGCAGTGGGGCGTGGATCGCTTCAGCATCGAAGGCGTCGCCCACCGCGGCCACATCGAGCCCGACTACATCCGCAAGACGTGGGCCAGTGACCGCCAACTCATCCTCGACTCGCTGCGCGATTACAGCGAATCGAGGATCACGCTGCCCAACACCGGATCCCTGCACGGCGACCTCGTCGAACTCGCTCTCGCCATCGGCGCGTACCTCAACGACCCCGTCGGACGGCGGATCGCCCGCATGTTCGTCGTCGACAGCAGGGCACTGGTCGTCGACTCCGACATCAGGGTGCAGTTCTGGCTGCTGCGCCGGACGATCATCGGGGAGATCTTCGACCGTGCCGCCGGACGGGGCGAACTGCGCGACGACGCCAAGCCGCTGTTGACACTCCAGCTGCTGACGTCGCCGCTGCACACGTTCGCCCTGTACACCGACCAACCGGTCGACCCGGACTTCTGCCGTGCGATCGCCGACCTGGTGGCCCGCGCGATCAGCGTCTAGCCACTACTCGCCGAGCAACCAGTCGTTGGGCGCGAACAGCTCGCAGTGAACCCGCTCGGTCGTCACGCCGCGCGCGACGAGCTGGGAGCGGACCGCCTGCACGAAACCGTTGTTCCCGCACAGGTAGACATGGGCGTCCTCGGCCAGCGGCACGTTCTCCAGCGTCAGCAGCCCCGGATGAGCGCCGGGTGCACCCGCGGTCAAGCCGTCCTCGTACCAGACGTCCAGGGTCGCGTTGGGCAGTTGGGCCAGCAGCTCGTGCTGACGCTCCCGGAGCGGATGGCTCTGGTCACTGCGGTCGGCGTGCAGCACCTGCACGGTGGCGGCGGGCGCTTCGACCGCGAGGTACTCCAGGATGCCGATCATCGGGGTGATCCCGATGCCTGCCGAGATCAACACCAACGGCTCGCTGCCGTCGGGGGCGGGCAGGTCACCGAAGGGCACGGTGACGTCGAGGAGGTCGCCGACGCACACATTGGCGGCGATCCAGCTGGACACCTCACCTGCGGGCTGATCCGCGACACTGCCGACGGGCTTGACCGCGAAGGTCAGCTCGCGCGCGCCCGGGGCGCTGACCAGGCTGTACTGCCGCAGCTGACGGGCGCCGTCGGGCATCGTGACGCCTACCGAAACATACTGTCCCGGAAGGAAATCAGTGAAAGGTTCGTCGACGGACCGGACGGTGAGCAGCACCACGCCCGAGGTGTCGTCGACCCTGGACACCACCCGGGCCCGGCGGTACACGTCGCCGTCGGCGACACCTGCGCCGCGGTAGAGGTCGTGCTCGAGCGCGATGAGCGTGTCGGCCATGATCCAGAACACCCGGTCCCAGGCCGCTGCCACCTCTTCGGTGACGGTGTCGGCGCCCAGCACCTCCACGATCGCGGCGAACAAGTTCTCGTACACGATCGGATACTGCTGGGCGGTCACCCCCAGCGACGCGTGCTTGTGCCCGATGCGCGACAGCAGTTCGACCGGGTGCGGCAGCGCGGGATCGACCAGATGGGTGGCGAAGGTGGCGATGGACGCCGCCAGAGCGCGCTGCTGGGCGCCCTGTGCCTGGTTGCCGCGGTTGAACAGGTTGCGCAGCAACTCCGGATGCGCGGCGAACATGCGGCGGTAGAACTCGGTGGTGATCTCGTCGATGTGCGCGCCGATCAACGGAAGCGTCGCGGAGACGATCTCGGCGTGCGCTGGCTCCAGTTGTGCGGGGGCGGCGGTGATGGTCATCGGGAGGTCCTTTCGGTGGTGGGGCTGTCTGGTCGTGAATCCGGGGTTACCGGCGGGCCATGGCTCGCCGGGATCAGGGGGATCAGGACGAGGTTCGCGTCCCCGGCCAGGTCGCTGACGGTGTAGCGGTCCAGTTCGCGGTAGAACGCTTCCTTGGCGTCTGCCAGCGCGCGGCGCAACCGGCAGGCCGGCACCAGGGGGCACGGGTTGTCGCCGCCGCACTCGATGACCTCGCGGTCGCCCTCGAGGCGCCGCACCAGCCACCCGACGGACGCATGCCGACCCGCCTCGGTGAGGGCGAGGCCGCCGGTGCGTCCGCGACGGGCGTGCACCATGCCGAGATCGACCAACCGGGAGACCGCCTTGGCGATGTGGTTCTCCGAGGCGTTGGCGCCTGCCGCGATCGATCCGGTGGTGACCCGGTGATCGTCGGCCTCGCCCGCGGCGAGCAACATCATCGCCCGCAGTCCGAGATCGGTGAACCGGGTGAGTTGCATACAAAAGACGCTAGTTAATTGCGCATCTGGAATGCGACTTTTAGCGCTGTGTCCTTAAACACCTCATGACGTGCGGCTTTTTGACCAGCAGCCGACGTCTACCGGTGCATCCGGATGCACCCGGGCGAGTTGCGCGCTGTCCCAGTAGCCGCGTTGCTGCACGATCAGCCCGTTGCGCATCTGGAAGAAACCGCTCACCCTCCGATGTCGAGCCCGTGGGCCGCCGCGTAGGCCAGTCCCTGCTCGATGTCGACCTTGGCGCCGCGTAGCTTCGCCGTCGTCCAGAACGTCGGGTCGGTGCGCGCGCCGCGCAGGTCGGCACCCTCCAACCGGGCGTCCTGGGCCCGCACGCCCGTCAGGTCGGCACGCCGTAACACCGCTTCGCGCAGGTCCGCACCCACCAGGCTCGCCTCGCGCAACCGGCAGTCGGACAAATCCACCTTGCGCAGGTCGGCACCGCCGAGCGCCACCAGGGTGAAGTCCACCTCGACCAGCGTCAGCGGCCGCATCCGGCACTCGGTGAACGTGGACCCGAGAAAGCTGCAGTGCCGAAACGAGCTGTGCCACAACGACGTCCGACGAAACTTACAGTTCCGGAAGGCGGAGCCGACGTGCTGGGATTCGGACATGTCCACACCGGAGAAGTCGCAGTCGGTGAACACCACGCGCTCGGTGCTCAGGCGGCTGAGATCGTGGTCGCGGAAGTCGTGACCGGCGAATTCGCGGTCTGCTTCGTGCGGGTTCACCCGGGAATCGGCGCCAGCCGGCTCAGCGCGTATTCGGTGACGGCGATCAACGCCGCCTTGGCCGAGTCGCGGCTGCGCGCGTCCACCGACATCACCGGCACGTGCTCGGACAACGTCAGCGCCCTGCGGACCGCGGACAGCGAATGCCGGGGCGCGCCGTCGAACTCGTTGACGGCAACCAGGAACGGCAGATCGCGCGCCTCGAAGAAATCCACCGCCGCAAAGCTGTCGGCCAGCCTGCGCACGTCGACCAGGATGATCGCGCCGATCGCGCCGCGAACGAGGTCGTCCCACATGAACCAGAACCGGCGCTGCCCGGGCGTACCGAACAGATAGAGCACCAGATCGTCGTCGAGGCTGATCCGGCCGAAGTCCATCGCCACCGTGGTGGTCGTCTTCGACGGGGTTGCCTGGAGCACGTCGACCCCAAGCGATGCGTTGGTCACCAACGCCTCGGTGCGCAACGGCACGATCTCGGACACCGCGCCCACGAACGTCGTCTTACCGGCACCGAACCCGCCGGAGATGACGATCTTGGTTGATGCGGCCCTACTAGAGTGCCCTGAGGCCACGCAGAGTCCTTCCGATCAGTTCTCGTCTTTCGTCGGCCGTCGCGGCCTCGCCGAGGGTGGCGTGCACCCGCACATAACCCTGCACCACCAGATCCCCCACCAACACCCGCGCCACGCCGAGCGGCAGTGAGAGATGCGCGGCAATCTCGGCCACCGAGGGGTGCTCGGCACACATCGCCAGGATCTGGCCCCGGACATCGTTGCCGGGCCACCGCGGCGGTTGCGCCGGGGTGACCGCACCCACCGGCGCCTCGAGCGGAAGCTCGACGCGCGAGTCGGTACGACCCGCCGTCAGGGTGTACGGGCGTACCAGACTCGGCTCATCGACATCGGATCCGGAGCCGTCGCTTCGCCACTCGTCCATGGGTCCCTCACGAGTGCTGCGGGGCACGTCGGGTGGCCTGGACGACGGATCCCACCCGTTCGACCAGGATCGCCATCTCGTAGCCGATCTGGCCGATGTCGCAGTTGTGCACCGCCAGGGTCGCGAGGTTGGACCCGTCACCGACGCGCATCAGCAGCAGGTAACCGTTCTCCATCTCGACCACCGACTGCAGCACATGCCCGCCGTCGAACAGCTGCGCGGCGCCCGTGGACAGACTCGCCAGACCGGAGGCGACCGCGGCGAGCTGGTCGGCCCGCTCACCCGGCATGTGCTCGCTGGCCGCCATCAACAGCCCGTCGGCCGACACCAGGATCGCGTGCGACACCCCCGTCACCTCACGGGCGAAGCGGGAGACCAGCCAGTCGAGCGAATCGCGCTGCTGCGAGTCGGTCATTCGGTGTCGGCCCCTTCGGTCTGCTGAGTGCGGGAGCGGGCGGCGTGCACGCCGCCGAAATGCCTGCCGATGCTGGTGCGCACCGCCTCGGGATCCCGGACATGACGACCGTGGGCGCCGCCGCCGGACTCCGCGAAGCCGGCGGCCGACGGCGCCTGCGGCCCGGCACCGTTGCGGTGGTCACCGTCGTCGGCGGCCCCCGGCACCAGCCGCGCACCGGGCCGGCGAACGGGCAGACCCTCGACGGTGTGGTCGAGCACCGGAGCGCTCTCCGCGGCCGCCGCGGCCGACCAGCCGTGGTCCCAGACCGACTGCCAGTTCAGGTCGGTGCTGTGGGACAGCTCGTGCGGATCGACAAGCCATTCGGACAGCATCTTCTGGTAGATCGCGTCGTCGCTGTCGGTGTCCTGGTGCACCGCGTGACGGGAATGCCCGTTGTGAGCAGGCGACTTGTGAGCAGGCGGCTGGTGAGCAGCCGGCTGGTGAGCAGGCGGCTGGTGAGCAGCCGGCGGCGGTTGCTCCGCCGGCTGTTCCCGCGGCTCCGGCTCTGCCTGCGGACGCGGAGCGAAGAACGCGGCCACATCGGAGGGTGCCGAGGGCTGCGGGAGTTCGACAGGCCGGCCGGGGTCGGCGATCCCGCTGGCACCGGGCTGCCGCTGCGGCAGCACCTCGACCGGCGGGACCAACGTCGCCGCGGTGATGGTCGGGTCGGGCTCGTCGAGGGCGAGCGCGGTCGCGATACCGGCGTGTGCGTCGGCGGCCTGTTCGTCCGGTGCGCCGTAGCGGACGTCGCCCGTGGCGACCAGTTGCTCGGCCGGCACGTATACACCCGCCGTGGTGCCCGACTCCGGTTCGCCGGCGACGGTGCTGCGCAACCGCACCACCAGGCCGTGCTGGGCGGCCAGCCGCCCCACCACGAACAGGCCCATGTGCCGCGCGGTGTACGGGTTCACCTCGCCGCCGGACTGCAGGCGGGTGTTGGCCACCCGCAGATCGGATTCGGTCATCCCCAGCCCGGTGTCGCTGACCTCGAGGACCAGACCGCCGTTGCCGGTGTGCACGGCCGACACCTTCACCTGCGAGGTCGGCGGCGAATACCGCAGTGCGTTGTCCAGCAACTCGGCGAGCAGGTGCACCAGGTCGCCGGCGACCGTGCCCGCGATCTCGCTGTCGGGAAGGCCGGTGGTGACGACGCGGGTGTAGTCCTGTACCTCGGACGCCGCCGCGTTGACGAGCGCGGTGACCGACACCGGGTCGGCATGCTCCCGCGGGATGCGCGCACCGGCCAGCACCAGCAGGTTGGCGCCGTTGCGGCGCATGCGCGCGGCGAGGTGGTCCAGCCGGAACAGGCTCTCGAGCCGGTCGGGGTCCTCCTCGTTGCGTTCGAGCCTGTCGATGAGGGAGAGCTGCTGATCCACCAGCGACCGGTTGCGCCGCGACAGCGTCTCGAACATGTCGGTCACCTGCAGCTGGAGCCGGGCCTGCTCGCCTGCGAGCTGCACCGCCTGCTCGTGCAGTTCGTCGACGGCGTGCGCGACCTGGCCGATCTCCTCGGAGGTGTGCACCGGGATCGGTTGCACCGGGACGGGTTTGCCGTCGGTGCGGACCTGGTCGACTTCCCGCGCCAGGTCGTCGTGGGCCACCTTGAGCGCGCTGTCGCGCAGGGTGCGCAGCGGGCGGACCAGGGTGCGGGCCACCAGCGTGACGAGCAGCAGCGCGACCACGATCGCGGCGACCACGAGGGCGGCATCACGGATCGCCGTGGTGCGCGCGTCACCGGCCTGCTCGTCCACGGTCGCCGGGATCGACTCGGCGGTACGGGCGATAACCCCGTCGGCGATGCCGGCCGTGACCTGCTGAGATGCCAGCAGGTCAGGGTTGCCGACGAGCGCGGCGGCAGGTTCGGACAGCACCGCCATCCGCTCGACCATCTCCGAGCGCAGCGCGGCCGCCTGGTCGGTCGCGCCGCCGAGGAACGCCCCCATCGCCGAGACCGTCGACGGCTCGGTGCCCGCCAGCGTGATCATCGCCGAGCGCAGCACCGGTTCGGGTAGGTCGCCGCCGCGGTTGACGAGCATCTGCTGCATCGCCATCTGCCCGCGCGCCCCGACGGCACGGGCCAGCGCGTCGCCTTGGGACTGCACGCTCTGGTCGTCGTTGGCGACAAGGCCGGTGATCGCGGTCTCGGCGGTGATCAGCAACGGTGCGTACGTCATCACCCGGCCGCGCAGGTCGATGGTGTTGCCCATCATCTTGCCGACCAGGTCCTGCCCGTAGTCCAGCAGCGTGTTGGTGGCCAGCCGGACGTCGTCGGGGACGTCGGTGCCTGCCAGTTGCTGCTGCAGCGCGGCCTTGCGGGAATCGAAGCCGGCCAGGGCGGTCTGAGCGTCGCCGCCCTCGGTGGCGGCGACCATCGTGTCCTCGAGGGCCGCCATGTAGTCGACGACGGCCGGCACCATGGCCGCCCGGTCGGCGGCTCGGCGCAGTTCGACGGCGTCGGAGGTGGCGGCCTGGATGCGGAAGCCGCCGAACACACAGGCCAGCACCAGCGGCACCGCCACGATGGCGAGCATTTTCCACCGGACCGGCCAGTTGGGCAGCGCCCTCCGCGACGGCCGCTTCGCCGGTTGCCCGGGCTTCATCGGCCGCCCACGCTGTCGGCGGGGCGCCCGCAGTCGTTCGATCGAGCGTCGTTCATTTTGCTTCCTGCTGATGGCGCCGGGCCCGGCAATTCGACGAGTATGCCAGCCAAGTCACCCGGTTTCCACCGTTCACACTGAGCAGACCGAGCCCGCAAATCCGCCACCGCTCCGTTGCCCGCGGCGCCAGCAAACGTGATCGTGCCGGCTGAACCGATAGGCGATCGTTACGCCTGCGACATCGGAGATCACCACGGACACGCCACAATTGAATGGAGTGATTGGGATCACATCACGGCGGGTAAGGTGAGGTCACGGAAGAAGGGTGCGCCGATGTACAACGACGACGAGGACCTGTCCACCTTGGCCGATCTGGCGTCGATCATCGACTCCCCGATGATGCGGGCGATGAGCAGCGAAGTCGTCGACATCGACACTCACACCGGCCTTGTCGCCATCGCCGCGTACGAAGAGGGACTCGGCCGCTCCGCGTAGCACCGCGTTCACCGCTCACGACGGTCACCGCTCACGACGGCCGCAGAAGCGCGACGAGGAACTCCGAGTCGTCGGTGAACGGTCGCACGTCCCAGGTCGACAGCAGCAGATCGGTCGCAAACCCCGCTTCGGCAGCGTCGTCGAGGAACTGTGCGAACTCGTAGTCACGACCCGCGCCGAAACCGATCGCCGCCCGGCCGTCACCGGTGAGGTGCGCGCGCAGCCGGCTCAGCACCTGGACCCGGGTGCTCGGGGCGAGGAACGTCATGACGTTGCCTGCCGAGACGATCACGTCGAACGGTTCGGGGATACCGCGGGCGGGCAGGTCGAGCTCGGCGAGGTCGCCGACGAGCCAGCGCGGCCCGGGATGGTCCTGTTCGGCCGCTTCGATGAGCGTCGGGTCGACGTCGACACCGACCACGTGATGACCGGCCGCGGCCAGATACCCGCCCAACCGGCCGGGCCCGCAGCCTGCGTCGAGGATGCGGGCGCCGCGGGGGGCCATCGCGTCGACGAATCGCGCCTCCCCGGCCAGATCGTCTCCGGCACGCGCCATCGCCCGAAATCGCTCGACATACCAGTGCGAATGTCCGGGATCCGCCGTGACCTGCCGCATCCAGATGCTCTGCTCGACCATGCCCGCATTATCGCAAGAGAACACCGGGGCCCATTGCGCCATTGCCGCACAGGCAAGTTCGGGTCCGTCGCTTTTCACCAACCGGCGGGTGCGGCTGCCCGGCGGGGCGCAGGGCCACGATCTACCGGGGCGATGTCCAGCCGTAACCTTCCAGGCACCCGTTGAGGAAGGACGACCGTGTCGTGTTCAAGGTCATGTTCTATTCCCCGCGCATCGCCCCCAACACCGGCAATGCGATCCGGATGGTCGCCGGAACCGGTTGCGAACTGCATCTGGTGGAACCGCTCGGCTTCGACCTGTCCGAACCCAAGCTGCGCCGCGCCGGCCTCGACTACCACGACCTCGCGTCGGTCACGGTGCATTCCGACCTCGCCGCCGCCTGGACGGCGCTGACGCCGGACCGCGTCTTCGCGTTCACCGCGCACGCCACGGCGTCGTACGCCGACGTCTCCTACCGTCCCGGGGATGTGCTGATGTTCGGCCCGGAACCCACCGGTCTCGATGAGGCGACGCTGAGCGACCCGCACATCACCGCGCAGGTGAGGATTCCGATGCTGCGCGGACGGCGGTCACTGAACCTGTCCAACGCCGCCGCCGTCGCCGTCTACGAAGCCTGGCGCCAGCAGGGGTTCCCCGGCGCGATCTGACCTACCTTCCGACGAGCGCTTGCGCGAGGAGAAATCACCAACTGTCCCAATGGGTGACTTGCTCGGCGGGTAGCCGTTTCGCCGGGCGGAAGTCGGTGCCCTTGGTGTATGCGATCGGGAACAGCCCGGCCTGGCTGTACTTGTCGAAGGGGATTCCGAGGATTTCGGCGGCCTGCCGCTCGCCGTCGCCGAGCAGGTGCAGCGTCGTCCACGCCGATCCCAGTCCGCGGGACCGCAACGCCAGCATGAAACTCCACGCCGCGGGCAGCAGCGAACCCCAGAACCCCGCGCTCTGTCCGGACGGGGTGTTCTCCGGCTTGCCCTCCAGACAGGGGATCAGCATCACCGGGACTTCATGGAAGTGGTCGTTGAGGTACTTCGCGGAGTCCTCGACGCGGGGCCGCTGCTCGTCGCGGATGTCGCCGAGCGACGGCTTGGCCATCGCCAGGTAGGGCGTCGCGTTGGTCCGGTAGATGTCGGCGAGCGCCTTCTTCTTGTCCGGGTCTTCGACGAACACCCATTGCCAGCCTTGGTTGTTCGACCCGGTGGGCGCCTGCAGCGCGATGTCCAGACATTCCATGAGCACGTCGCGCGGGACCGGTTTGTCGAGATCCAGCCGCTTGCGCACCGAGCGGGTGGTGGTCAGGACTTCGTCGGCGGAGAGGTTGAGCGTCATTGTGCCGAGCCTACATTCGCGTACCTGGGAGCCGCCTGACGAAGTGGCGTCTAGCGGAAGTCCCGCGACTTCGCAGCCACCCGCATACTGAGCTTGCCCATCCGGTCGGCGACCACGGTGACCGCGCCGGTGGCGTTCTGCACGATGCCGCGGACCACCAACGCCGAAGCCGTCTGCGCCAACTTGCGATGGCGCGACCACACTCCCGGAGAGCACAACACATTCACCATCCCCGTCTCGTCCTCGAGGTTCATGAACGTCACCCCCTGCGCGGTGGCCGGCCGCTGCCGGTGTGTGACCGCCCCGGCCACCAGCACCCGGGTTCCGTCGGGCACCGACAGAAGCCGGTCGGCGGGAACCACACCCAGGGCGTCGAGATCCTCCCGAAGGAACTGGGTCGGATATCTGTCCGGGGACACGCCGGTCGCCCACACGTCGGCGGCGGTCAGTTCCAGCTCCGTCATCCCGGGCAGCGACGGGACGTGCGATGCCGACCCGACCCCGGGCAGCCGGTCCGGCCGTTCGGTCGCGGCCGCCCCGGCGGCCCACAGACCTTCGCGCCTGGAGATCCCGAAGCAGCCGAGCGCCCCCGCGGTGGCCAGCGCCTCGGTCTGCGGCACGGACAGTTGCAGCCGGCCGGTCAGATCGAGAAGAGAGGTGAAGCGGCCGTTGGCATTCCGCTCATCGACCAGGCTCTGCGCCAGGTCGTCGCCGATGTGGCGGACGCTGCCGAGGCCCAGCCGCACCTCCAGACCGTGGTTCTCCAGCGTGGCGTGCGCGAGGCTGGCATTGACGTCCGGTCCGTGCACGACGACGCCGTGCCTGCGCGCATCGGCGACCAGCGACTGCGGTGAGTAGAACCCCATCGGCTGAGCCCGCAACAGCGCCGCGCAGAACGCCGCGGGATGGTGCAGCTTGAACCACGACGAGTAGAACACCAACGACGCGAAGCTCAGCGAATGACTCTCCGGGAAGCCGAAATTGGCGAACGCCTCCAGCTTCTCGTAAATCCGTTCGGCCACCTCCCCGGTGACACCGTGCAGTTCGGCCATCCCGTCGAAGAACCGGTCCCGCAGCCGGCGCATCTTCTCCGTCGAGCGTTTCGAGCCCATCGCACGGCGCAACTGGTCGGCTTCCGCCGCGGAGAACCCCGCGCAGTCGACGGCCAGCTGCATTAGTTGTTCCTGGAAAAGAGGCACCCCCAGTGTCTTTCGAAGCGCGGGCGCCATCGAGGGATGGTCGTAGGTGACTTCTTCGAGGCCGTTTCGCCGTTTGATGTACGGGTGCACCGACCCACCCTGGATCGGCCCGGGGCGGATCAGCGCCACCTCGACCACCAGGTCGTAGAACATCCGCGGCTTCAGCCTCGGCAGCGTGGCCATCTGCGCCCGCGACTCCACCTGGAACACCCCGACGGAGTCCGCCCGCTGCAGCATCTCGTAGACCGCCTGCTCCCCCAGATCCAGCATGGCCAGGTCGACGTCGATGCCCTTGTGCTCGGCGACCAGATCGATGGCGTAGTGCAGCGCCGAGAGCATACCGAGACCTAGCAGGTCGAATTTCACCAATCCGATTGCCGCGCAGTCGTCTTTGTCCCACTGCAGCACACTGCGGTTCGCCATCCTCGCCCACTCGACCGGGCACACGTCGGCGATCGGGCGATCGCAGATCACCATGCCGCCGGAGTGGATACCCATGTGCCTTGGCAGGTTGGAGATCTGCTTGGCCAGATCGATCACCTGCGCGGGGATGTCCTCCACGTGGGGTGACTCGGTGCCCTTTCCGCTCCTCGCGTCCGCGGCCAGGTTCCCCCACTGGCCGACCTGCTTGCTCCAGGCATCCTGTTGACCCTGGGAGTACCCGAGCGCGCGGGCCATGTCCCGCACCGCACTTCGCCCCCGGTAAGTGATCACGTTGGCCACCTGCGCGGCGTACTCACGGCCGTACCGCTGGTAGACGTACTGGATCACGTTCTCCCGCAGGTCCGATTCGATGTCGATGTCGATGTCGGGTGGTCCGTCACGGGCAGGCGACAGGAAACGTTCGAACAAGAGCTCGTTGGCGACCGGGTCGACATTGGTGACCTTGAGCGCATAACAGACCGCGGAGTTCGCCGCCGAGCCCCTGCCCTGGGACAGGATGTTGTTGGTCCGGCAGAACCTGGTGATGTCGTGCACCACCAGGAAGTAGCCGGGGAACCGCAACTGCTCGATGATCGTCAGCTCATGCTCGATCTGGGCGTATGCGCGGGGGGCGCGCCCGGGTGGGCCGTACCGCTCCCGGGCGCCCTCCATCACCAGGTGCCGCAACCAGCTGATCTCGGTATGCCCCTCGGGCACCTCGAACGGCGGCAACTGCGGGGCGATGAGGGCCAGGCCGAAGGCGCACTGTTCCCCCAGCTCGGCTGCGGCCGTCACCACCTCGGGACAGTGTGCGAACACCCGCGCCATCTCCTCTCCGGATCGCAGGTGTGAACCACCAAGGGGGGCAAGGAAACCCGCCGCTTCATCCATCGAGTTCCTGGCCCGGATCGCGCCCATCGCCATGGCAAGCCTGCCCTTCGCCGGTTCGGCGAAGTGTGCGGCGGTGGTGGCGACGACTCCGAGGCCGAACCGGGGAGCGAGCGCGGCCAGCGCGGCGTTTCGTTCGTCGTCGAGCGGGTGGCCGTGGTGGGTGAGCTCGACGGTCACCCGGTCGCGACCGAACCGGTCGACCAGCCCGGCCAGCGCGGCGGCGGCAGCATCCGGACCACCCGTGGAAAGCGCCTGGCGGACATGGCCTTTGCGGCAGCCGGTCAGGATCTGCCAGTGCCCGCCCGCCGCCTCGGTCAGCGCGTCGAAGTCGTAGCGCAGCATGCCCTTCTCGCCGCCGGCGAGATGCGCCGCCGCCAGTTGCCTCGACAGTCGCCGATAGCCTTCCGGCCCCCGCGCGAGCACCAGCAGGTGCGGCCCTGGCGGGTCGGGTTCGTCGGTGCGGCTTCCGCCGCCGAGGGACAACTCGGCGCCGAACACCGTGGCCACGTCGAGTTCCCTGGCCGCCTCGGCGAACCGGACCACGCCGTAGAGCCCGTCGTGGTCGGTCAGCGCGATGGCGCGGAGGTCGAGCCGGGCCGCCTCCTCCACGAGCTCTTCCGGCGTGCTGGCGCCATCGAGAAAGCTGTAGGCCGAATGGGCGTGCAGTTCGGCGTAGGGCACCGCACCAGGAGCAGTCGTGCCCGGCTGCTGCCCGCTGGGTTCGTACCGACCTCGCTTGCGTGACCACGCGGGGCTGTCACCACCGTCGCCGGGAGGCTCGCTCAGCGGCAGCCCGCTGCGGCGCGGCTTACCGCGCTCCGGCCGGCCGCTGAGGACGCGCTCCATCTCCGTCCAGCTCGGCGGACCGTTGTGCCAACCCACCCGACCATCATATCGAACACACGTGGCGCTCCTAGTGTTCTAGTGGGTGCCTTTTCGCTGTTCAGCGGTTCTTTTGGTTGAGACTCAAGCGTTCTCGGCGTGTTATTGCGCAGATGAGG
>NZ_JACKSH010000024.1:42221-102431 GCF_025821625.1 Mycolicibacterium pyrenivorans | reverse complement strand
ACGGCTGGAGATAACCACATCCAGAACGCAGAACCGACCACTTCGAGACTTCGTGGTCCACATGAAAGACGCTCACCGCAGCACTACAGATAACGATGGGATTATTCGACCAGATCTTCTGCCAATGGGCCTTCGGGAACGCGCTGAACGCCAACACGTCGGTCTTCGCCTCGCTCATCATGGCGGCCACCTTGGGAAACGAGGCGGCCAGGGTGTCGGCGACCCGGTCCCACTGCTCAGCCACCTCGGCCGGGTCGGTGTGAGCGAAGATCGTCTTGACCGCCGCAGTCACTGCCGGGGCGTGCTTGGCCGCGACCGCGGTGTGCAGGTTGCGCATGAAATGCACCCGGCAACGCTGCCAGGATGACCCAGTGAACTGTTGTGCCACAGCGGCTTTAAGTCCGGCATGGGCGTCGGAGATGACCAGATGCACCCCCGTCAGACCGCGAGCGCGCAGCGAGGACAGAAACTCGCGCCAGAACTCGTAGGACTCGCTGTCACCCACGGCGGTGCCCAGGACTTCGCGGGTGCCGTCGATGGACACCCCGGTGGCCACCACCAGCGCTTGAGAGACCACGTGGGCCCCCCCACCCGCACCTTGCAGAACGTGGCGTCGCAGAACACGTACGGAAACTCGGTATGGGCCAGGCTGCGGGTACGGAACGCCTCGATCTCTTTGTCCAGGCCGGCGCAGATCCGGGAGACCTCCGACTTGGAGACCCCCGATTCGACGCCCATCGCCGCCACCAGATCATCGACGCTGCGGGTGGACACTCCGTGCACGTAGGCCTCCATGATCACCGCGTGCAGCGCCTTATCGATGCGGCGGCGCCGCTCCAACAGTGACGGGAAAAACGACCCGGCCCGCAGCTTGGGGATCTGCACCTCGATATCACCGGCGGTGGTCGAGACCGTCTTGGGGCGGTGCCCGTTGCGATGCGTGCCACGGCCGTCGGTGCGCTGGTAACGCCGGGCGCCGATCGCCTCGGTGGCCTCGGCCTCGATCAACGCCTGCAGCCCGGCGCGGATCAGCTCGGCGAACACCGCCCCAGCATCAGCGGACTTGAGCGCGTCGAGCTGGGTGAGCAAGGCAGAATGGTCCTGGGTCATCGCGTGGTAGGTCCTCTCGTGAGTCACTTTGGTCGGTAACTCACTGACCACTACGCGATGGCCCACCCCAACACCGGCAACGACACACCCGGCCAAAGGTCCGGCACCGTCAGACCCAGGTCCCGAAACCCCACCACGCCAGGGGACTTACCCTCGCGATGGCCCACCCCAACACCGGCAACGACACACCCGGCCAAAGGTCCGGCACCGTCAGACCCAGGTCCCGAAACCCCACCACGCCAGGGGACTTACCCGACAAGCATCGGGTGCATCGGCGCACGGTGCGCCAGGCGTTGGAATCGGCGGTTGTCGCTTGCTGTTGACCGTCCCTCTGGGTGACGACCACGACGGTGATATTCGTCATTGGTCTTGCCGATAACCGATGTGCGGGATCATGGTCGTCTGCATCATCACTGCGCCCACGATCGGCCTGGCTGCCGGTCGGGCCGTCGATCGCCCACTCGGACCTCGACGCGGTGAGGATTCCTCTGGTCGTCACGGTCAGTGACGGTGGCCGACCCAGATCTGGTGTCGCCCAACATGAACTGACCCCTATGCCCGCCCGATGGTGATAGGCAAGGCTGATGTGTCATGGACTGGCTCCACGTTGATCGTCGCCCGCACCACCGAACTTGCCGAGCAACTACTCGCCGACGGCGAGCTACGCTGCCCGCTCTGCAACACCGGCCGGCTGGCCGCCTGGGGATACGGCCGACAGCGCATCGTGCGCGACCGCGACGGCACAACAGTGACCGTGCAACCTCGCCGCACCCGATGCCGATCGTGCTCATCGACGCACATCGTGATGCCCGCCGCCCTGCAACCACGCCACGCCGACACCACCGCGGTGATCGGAACGGCTTTGGTGCACAAGGCCAATGGACTCGGACACCGGCGCATCGCTACCGTCATCGACCGGCCCGTGTCCACAGTGCGGCGCTGGCTGCGCCGCCTGTCCCCGGCACACCTGGAACGCATCTACCAAGACGGCGCCCGACAGCTACTGGCACTGGACCCACGCCGGAAGCCAACAGTTGGGTTGCGGTCAGCCCGAAGGTGGACTTGAAGCGATCGGCCAGGTGTGACGGGCTGGCGAATCCTGCCTCGGCGGCAGCCTCGGTCAAGCTCTGCCCCGCGCTGATCCCAACACCGGCACGCAACAAGCGGATCCACAGCCGGTAGCGGCGCAAACTCGTTCCGGCCTCGCGCCGAAACAGGTGCAGGAACCGGGACTCGGACAGCCCCGCGTCGGCGGCGAGCTGACGTGCGGACGGTGAAGCCGGCGAATCGGCGGTGACGCGCCGCACCGCGTCGGCGATCCGCGGGTCCATCCGACGCGTGGTTGCTGGGGCGGCGATATCCAGCCAGTGTCGCGCGGCATCATCGTCGGTCGGCGGCCTCCCCAGCGCCTGCTCGTCGGCGTGGCCGAACGCCAATTCACCCGAGGCGCCGCGACATTTGTCGCGGCACCCGCTTGCGCGGTCGGAGGTCGGGTCGAGATAGCAGGACACCAGCCGGCCGCCGTGCGTGTCGAGGTGGTGGGTCAGGCGCGGCGGGATGAGCACGCTGCGGGCGGAAACGACATGCTCACAGGCGGTGACGGTCACAGGACGGTCGACGCCGATCGCCAGGCACCACACCGACCCCGAATGCGGTGCCAGGTCCAGACCCGGCCCGGTGTAGAGCGCCTGCCCGGGCCACAGCCACACCGACGGGCAGCAGGTTCGTGGAAGCGCCGAAGGGGCCGCTGCTGTCATGGTGATCTCCTACATCCGTGAAGTGGAGGTTAGCGTGGAAACCGCTGTCATCGTCGCCGCTGCAGTGTTCTTCGTCGGCATGGGGGTGTACGCGCTGGCGGCACCGGGACGGTTGCTCGCCCCGTTCGACATCACCCTCGGGTCTGCGTCGGCGCGCGCCGAGGTCCGTGCGGTCTACGGCGGCTTCGGCCTCGCCATCGCCGCGATGCTCGCGGTCGCGCTCACCACGCCGGACTTGAGGGCCGGCATCGTGATGACGGTCGCCGCCGCACTGGCGGGGATGGCATTCGGTCGGCTGTCGTCGGTCCTCGGCGGCCGAACCGGCTTCTACCCCAACTGGTTCTACTTCCTCGTCGAGGCGTTCGCCGCGCTCGCGCTGTTCACGGCCGCCTGACGAACCCGGGACAGCGACCCGCTTACGATCGACCCATGACCGATCCGCGGAACCGATGCGTCGTCGTCGTGGTGTCACGGTGTCCGATGACTCGGTGATCGACGCCGATGCGGTGGTGCTGGGGGTGCCGGCCTAAAACCTTCGGTCGTTGTTGGTCGACGTGCCGAGTTCGCAAGACATTCGGCTGGCGGCCAAGAAGCTCGAGCCGATCCCGATCATGAACGCCTACGTGTTGCTCGAACGTCCGCTCGGCACCGTGGCGCCGTGGAAATTGTTGCTGGACAACGATATCGACTGGGTGTTCGACCGCGACCGCATGCACGGTCCGTGCGAAGACGGTAACCACCTCTACGCGCTCACCAGCTGCGCTGTCTACGACCTGATGACGTTGAAGAACACCGACGTCGCCGACCGCCTCGTCGCGGCGCTGCGCGACAGTTACCCGGCTGCCCGCGACGCTGAGGTACTCGACGTCACCGTGGTGCCGTGGCCGAAAGCCACCTTCTCGTCCAGGGTGGGGATGTCCACGATCCGTCCGGGCAATCGGACCTCGCTGCCCAACCTCGCGCTGGCCGGTGACCGGACCCACAACGACTGGCCGACGACGATGGAGGGGGCGCGCAAAGTGCCGCCCGCGCGGTCGATCTCATCCACGGGCACTCGCCGCAGGCGACGGGCCGATATCCGTCGACGGCGCGACGAGCGGGTGAGAGGACAACAGAGCCGGTGACCCGTTGGGGCACCGGCTCTGGAAACGAGATCGTCGCGTCAGCGCTGGGCGTCCTCGTGGCGCCGCGCGATGGCGATGAGTTCAGTGCGGACCGTTGAGTCCGGCAGTGCATTGATCCGCGCATTCATGCGTCGCCGATTCACGGCGCGCTTCACGTCTGTACGAAACTGCGTGAACGACATTCCTCTTCAACTCCTTTATGGGTGCCCCGGATTGCGGGACACGTTGCTGTGACGTCCACTTCGTCGAGGATCGCCCGGTGAGTGGAACGCTCTGATGGTCCTTGTTAATTCTGGGTAAATCAAATTTGCGGGTGTGAGTTTGGCGACAGTCGGTGCCGATGCAGGTCAGTGGTTCACAGCCGACCTTGGCCGCTGGTGAGCGCCGTCTCCTCGGTGCCTAGGGGGTGGGTCAGGTCACACCGGCCACGGCATCCCGGTCGTTTGCTGAGGCTCGCCGGCGGCCGGGTGCCGCGTCCCGTGCGAGGGGGCGGTGTCCACCAGGTCCGTGGGTCACGCCGTAGCGCAGACGTTGCTCGGCCAGCACCCGGGCGTGATTGTCAAGGGCCCGGTACGTGCGCAGGGTGTTGAGGCCGGGGAGCGCGGCGATGATCCGGTTGGCCCCGCCCACCACCGGGCTCATCAACCCGGGCAGGTGCTTGAAGGCGTTATCCGGCACACCGAGTTTCGTTGCCGCCTCATCGCCCCCCGAGGTCAGCGATGCCGCGCCGAGCAGTGCGTGTGTGCGCATTCGGGACCGGCGGGACGAACTGCTATCGGGTGCCCCCGGGCACCCCCCGTATCTGAGCGCGCAATTCGGTACGGAGTGCACCCAGGGTGTTGTAACCTCACGCCATGGAGGTACTACGCTCTGTAGTTGTTCTGCTGCACATCGTCGGCTTCGCGGTCACCTTCGGGGCATGGGTGGCCGAGGCGGCCGCCGGCCGGTTCCGCACCACCCGGGTGATGGACTACGGCCTGCTGGTGGCGCTGCTCACCGGGCTTGCCCTCGCCGCGCCGTGGCCGGCCGGAATCGAGTTGAACTATCCCAAGATCGGCATCAAGCTCGTCATCCTGGTGATCCTCGGCGCACTTCTGGGCATGGGCAGCGCCCGGCAGAAGCGCACCGGGGAGGCGGTGCCACGCCCACTGTTCGTCGGGGTCGGGGTGCTCGCATTCTCAGCGGCCGCCATCGCCGTCGTGTGGTGAGCTGTCGAGGCTATTGCTCGCCGAGGCCGATCAACTCGGTGACGTGATGGTCGCGTCCGGCGGTGTAGCCGCCGTCGACCGCGATGGCCTGGCCGCTCACGAAGCTGGCGTCACCCGAGAGCAGGAAGGTCGCCACCGCGGCGACCTCGTCGGGCCGGCCGAACCGCCGCAGCTTGTGCTCATGGCGTAGGACCTCGCGGGGGGTGTCCATGCCGGGAAGGCCCATGACCGATTCGAACAACGGGGTCTCGATGAAGCCCGGGCAGATCGCGTTGACACGGATTCCGCTGGGCCCGTAGTCGATCGCGGCGTTCTTGCTGAGCAGCACCACCCCGCCCTTGGAGGCGTTGTACGCGCTGCCGCCCGCGGTCCCCTCGAGACCCTCAACGCTCGACAACGTGACGATCGACCCGCGCTCACCGTCGATCCGGTCCTGGACCATCATCTGGGCCAGCGCTGCGCGCATCACCACGAAGGTGCCCTTGAGGTTGATGTCGACGACGCGGTCCCATTCCTCGTCGGGCAGCATGTGGATCGGGCCCCCGCCACCCACGCCCGCCGAGTGGACCACGCCATCGAGCCGACCGGCCTTCTGCACGACGGCCGCGACCGCGCGGCCGACGGCGGCGGTGTCGAGCACGTCGGCGCAGTGGTACTCGAAGCGGGCCGCAAGGCCAGGCGGTGCCTCGACGGCGAGGTCGACACCGACCACCGAGGCACCCTCCTCGAGCACCCTCCTGACAGTGGCCGCCCCGATGCCCGACGCCGCACCGGTCACCAGAACGCCCTTGCCCGCGAGACTGCTCATCGGCACAGTATTGCCGACCTCGCCCTCGGCGAGGGCGCGCTGTTGTCCGCGACTCGCCGCGCGTAGGCGCGAAACCCGGGCGCTCGCGGGGCACGCCACGACCTAACATCCGATGATGACGTCAGCACCACAACAGTTCCTCACGGCGGGGCACGGTGGTGTCCGCATCGCCGCCGACCGCCACGGCGACCCCGACGCGCGGGCGGTGGTGTTCCTCCACGGCGGCGGTCAGACCCGTCGGTCCTGGGGCAGGGCGGCCGCGGCGGTGGCGCACCGCGGCTGGCAGGCCGTCACCGTCGACATGCGGGGGCACGGGGAATCGGACTGGTCGCCCGACGGCGACTACCGGGTGTCGAGCTTCGCCGCCGACGTCCGCGAGATCCTCGACCAGCTGCCGCCGCGACCGGTGCTGGTCGGCGCCTCACTGGGCGGCCTGACGTCGATGCTGCTGGCCGGCGAGCTCGCCCGCGGCATCGCCGCCGCCGTCGTGCTCGTCGACATCGTGCCCGACATGGACCCGTCGGGTGCGGAGCGGATCCACGCCTTCATGGCCGACAGGATGGTGGAGGGTTTCGGTTCGCTCGACGAGGTCGCCGACATGATCGCCGAGTTCAACCCACACCGGCCGCGCCCCGCCGATCTCGACGGCCTGCGAAACAACCTGCGCCGCAGGGGAGATCGCTGGTACTGGCACTGGGACCCGCAGTTCATCGACGGCACCGCCGCGCGGCCACCGCTCGAGGTGGCTGACACCGATCGATTGCATGCGGCCGTGGCCACGATTCTCGCCGACGGGGTACCCGTGCTGCTGGTGCGTGGGCAGGTCAGCGACCTGGTGAGCCGCGACCGGGCCACGGAGTTTCTCGCCCGCTTCCCGCAGATCGAGTTCGTCGACGTCGAGGGCGCCGGGCACATGGTGGCCGGCGACCGCAACGATGTGTTCGCCGATGCGGTGCTCGACTTCCTGGTCCGCCACGGCGACCGCGAATCCTGATCATCCACAGAATGCCAAATGTATGGTGTGGTGCATGCCACATGTCACCGGCGCTGCGGTGTGCGATCTGGAACTCGCGCGGCTGACGGGCCTGCCATTCGACGACTCCGACGACGTGATCCGCGCGGCCATCGACGAGGCCAGCGTGCCCGCGCTGCTGATGTCGATGGTGCACATGACCGGCGATCTCGGCATCCTCGACGAACTGCCCGGTCCGTTCATGCTCATCGCGATGGACCTGCAGGGCGGGATGAGCGAACCGGACAAGCAGGCAGTCCGTGAGCGGGCGTTCGACGTCGTCCGCGACTACCGCGACTGGGGCTGCCCGGCACCGTTCGTTCCCGACGAGCACCAGCTGCGGGTCATGCTCGACGTGATGTCCGCCGGGCAGGTGACCGACGAATTCGTCGACTACATCGCCGCGGACCTGCGGTTCACCGACGCCGATCAGGCCGGGCCGGTGCTCGCCTCGACCGCCGACCAACGCGCCGGTTTCCCGGTGGTGGTCATCGGCTGCGGCGAGTCCGGGCTGCTGGCGGGCATCAAACTCAAACAAGCAGGCATCCCGTTCACGATCGTCGACAAGCAGTCCGGGGTGGGCGGCACCTGGCTGGCCAACCGCTACCCGGGTTGCCGGGTCGACATCGCCAGCCAGTACTACACCTATTCATTCGAGCCCACCGACCACTGGGAGCACCACTACGCCACCCAGCCCGAGATCCTGCAGCACCTCAACGACGTGATGGCGCGCTACGACATCGCCGAGCACGTCCGGTTCGACACCGAGGTGACCGGTGCGGCGTGGGACGAGGCGAGCGCCACCTGGCGGGTGCAGATCCGAGACTCCTCCGGTGTTTCCGAGACGCTGACCGCCCGCGGGCTGATCTGTGCGGTCGGCCAGTTCAGCAACCCGGTGATCCCCGACATCAAGGGCGCCGGGGACTTCGCGGGCCCGGCGTTCCATACCGCCGACTGGGACGACACCGTCGATCTGGCCGGGAAGCGCGTCGCCGTCATCGGGGCAGGCGCCAGCGGGTTCCAGCTCGTCCCGGCGATCGCCGACACCGCCGCGCATGTCGATGTCTATCAGCGCACCGCGCAGTGGATGGCGCCCAACGTCAACTACCACGCACCGGTGGGGGAGGGTGCCCGGTGGGCCACCCGGCACCTGCCGTACTACGGGCGGTGGCTGAGGTTCGTGACGTGGTGGCCCATCGCCGACGCGCTCAACGAGCAGATCACGATCGACCCGGACTGGGACACCGGCGGATTATCGGTCAGCGCAGGCAATCACGCGATCCGTGAGATGTTCGTCGCGTGGATGCAGGCGTTCACCTCCGATGACGAACTGCTGGCCAAGGTCACACCGAGGTACCCACCGATGGGCAAGCGCACCTTGCAGGACAACGGAACCTGGCTGACCACCTTGCAGCGCGACGACGTCGACCTGATCACCGACGGCATCGCCGAGATCACCGCGGACGGTGTCACCGATGCCCACGGCGTGCACCGGCAGGCCGATGTGTTGTTGTGGGCCACCGGTTTCGACGTCAACCATCAGCTCGGGCCCATCGACATCCGTGGTGTGGGCGGCATCGGGCTGAACGACGCCTGGAGTGACGCCGCCTACGCCTACCTGGGGGTGACCGTCACAGATTTTCCGAACTTCTACTGCATGTTCGGACCGGGCACCAACGCCGTCAACGGCGCCAGCCTCATCTACAACTCCGAATGCCAGATGCGCTACGTCCTTGGATGTATCGACATGGTGCTCACGTCCGGTGCCGCCTCGGCGACACCGAAGGCCGCCGTGTGCGCCGACTACGACAGGCGCAGCCAGGAACGGCTGAAGACCATGGTCTACTCCCACCCGGCGGTCACGAGCAGTTACTACAAGAACTCCAAGGGTGAGCTGCCCACGCTGTTCGCGTGGCGCATCGTCGACTACTGGAAGTGGACCCATCGTCCGAACCGGGACGACTACGAGCTCAAAGCGCAATGACAACAGGAGGATTGATGACAGGACGGTTGGCCGGCAAGGTCGCCCTCGTCAGCGGAGGTGCCCGCGGCATGGGTGCGTCACACGCGCGCGAGATGGTCGCCCACGGCGCGAAGGTGGTGTGCGGCGACATCCTGGACGCCGAAGGCGAGACGGTGGCCGAGGAACTCGGTGATGACGTCCGCTACGTCCATCTCGACGTCACCCGCGCCGAAAACTGGGACACCGCGGTGGCCACCGCCGTCGCCGAGTTCGGCGGGGTCGACGTCCTGGTGAACAACGCCGGGATCCTCAACATCGGCACCGTCGAGGATTTCGACATGGCCGAATGGCACCGCATCCTCGACATCAATCTCACCGGGGTATTCCTCGGCATCCGTGCGGTGGTGCCGACGATGAAGCAGGCGGGCCGCGGGTCGATCATCAACATCTCCTCGATCGAAGGCATGGCGGGCACAGTCGCCTGCCACGGCTACACGGCGACGAAGTTCGCGGTCCGCGGGCTCACGAAGTCCACTGCTCTGGAGTTGGGGCAGTTCGGGATTCGGGTGAACTCGATCCATCCCGGCCTGGTGAAGACGCCGATGGCGGACTGGGTTCCCGAGGACATCTTCCAGAGCGCTCTCGGCCGCATCGCCCAGCCGAAGGAGGTCAGCAACCTGGTGGTCTACCTGGCCGGCGATGAGTCGAGTTACTCGACCGGTTCGGAGTTCGTGGTGGACGGGGGCACATTGGCCGGCCTGGCGCACAAGGACTTCTCCGCGGTGAATGTGGAGCAGCAGCCTGAGTGGATCAGCTAAATTTCTGTGCGGCCCTGGTCCATCCGGCGGCCCAACTCCGCTCGAGAGCCGATACCCAGCTTGCGGTAGATCTTCGTCAGGTTGTGCTCGACGGTCTTGGCGCTGATGAACATCGCCGCCGCGATGTCCTTGTTGGTGGCTCCCGATGCCGCCATCTCGGCGACGCGCTGTTCTGAGGGTGTCAGGCGGCTGAGGTCGTCGTTGGGCGTCACCACGGTGCGGGACAACTCGGACTGTGCGCGCCGCGCCCACAGCGGCGTTCCCAGCCGCTCGAACACCTGCAGCGCTTCGGTCAGATTGGCTGCCGCCGTGTTCTTCTGACGCAGCCGCCGCTGGAGCTGACCGAGAATGAGCTGAGTTCGCGCGCGCTCGAACGGCATCGGCAGCGCGTCGTGCTCGGCCATCGCCAGGTGCGCTGTCTGCTCGGCTGAGGTGACGTCGCCGCGTGCGGCCAGCAGCATCGCCCGGCAGCGCGCTCCCACCGCCTTCATCCAGACCCGACCGTGCTCGACGCCGTTGTGCTCGAGCGTGGCGGTGAGTGTCTCGGCCTCGTCGAGGCGCCCGACGCCGACCATCGCTTCGATCACGTCGGGCAGGTGCCAGGCATACATCAGCTCGGTGGCCGGTGCCCGCCCGGGCGCCAGAAACGCGGAGTCCAGCGCCTCCAGGGCCTCCCGGTGATTGCCGAGTGACTCCTCGAGGAAGCACAGCGTCATCCCCGGCCAGTCCGCGATGTGCGACGCGGTGCGGTTCTTCGTCGCGGCCAGGACCCACTGCGCATCGGTACGAGCGTCGGCCTCCCGGCCGGCGTACGCGGCGACCGCGGCGCGCACCGTCATCGGGATGATGAGGACGTCGTCGCCGCCGAGTTGCTGGGCGCGCTCCACGGCTTCGGCGGCCTCGGCGGCGGCCTCGGTGAGCTGTCCGCGCCAGACGTGGTTGATCGCCAGAAACCCGGCGATGGCCATCATGTCGCTCTCGGCGCCCCGTTCGACGCAGATGTCGCGCACCGCGATCAGCTCCCGGTGCGCCTGTTCCAGCCGGCCGGTCCACGACAGCGCGAGTGCGTGCACGAACGGCGCACGGAAGATGATCGGCACATCGAGGGTGCTGTCGTAGAGGTCGAGCGCCCGTTGCAGCGCGGCCTCGTCGAGGCCGCGGCCACACTGGAAATTCACGTGCACCGCCCAGGACAGCGCGGCGCTGGTGAGCCCTGGAACTCCCAGCTCCTCGGCGAGCTTGACGGCGTCGCGGACGTGCCTGCGGGCATCGTCGAGCTCACCGATGCTGTTCAGCGCGAAGGACAGTCGCAGCAGCACCGTCACCGTGATGGGCACGTTGCCGGCGGCGTCGTCGAGCGCCCCACGCAGCAGTTCGACGGCCTCGCTGTGCTCGTTCTGGTACCCGCGTACCGTCGCGAGCTGGCTCGCGGCCAGTGCGCGCAGGATGCCCGGCTCCATCTCGTCGGTCGCACCGAGCACCGTGCCCGCCTGTGCGGTGTCGCCGGCCAGGAAGTGGTTCTCCGCCGATTTGATCCGTCGCCACGGGGTGTCGCCGCCGAGATCGATCGCCAGGTCGACCAGTTCGGCGGCGGCGGCCGGGGCGCCCCGCGCCCGCGCGGTTTCGGCGGCCTGGTCGAGCGCGGTGAGAATCTCGTCGTCCGCGCTGACCGAGGCCAAGGCCAAATGCCTTGCTTTGAGCTCGGGTTGGGTTTCCAAGGCGCCCAACGTCCGGTGCATCGCGCGGCGCACGGTCGGCCCGGCGTCGGTGTAGACGCCGCTGGCCAGCAGGGGATGGCTGAAACGCACCCGGTTTCCCTCGAGCGTGACGATGCCCTCCGACTCGACCTGCTCGAGCCGCCGAAGCACCTCCTCGGTGTCGACATCGTTTGCGGCGGAAAGTAGTTCGACGGTAGGGTCGGCCACACACGCCGCCGTCAACAGCAGGGTGCGGACATGATCGTCGAGCCGACCGACGCGCCTGCGGACGAGTTCGGCGAGACCGGCGGGCAATGGCTGGTCGGCGCTGGACGGGCCGTCGCCGGTCGCCCGGGCCAGCTCGAGAGCGAAGAACGGGTTGCCGCCGGAGATCTCGGCGATGCGTAGCAGTGCCGGTCGCGACAGCGTCCGTCCGAGGCGCTGGGAGATCACCGCGTGCAGCTGCCGGGTTCCCAGCGGGCGCACCGCCGTCCGGTCCACCCCGTCGGGGCGGTCCAGATGCAGCCAGCCGGCTGTTTTTCCCTCCCCGGGTTCGCAGGTCTCGGTGATCAGGACGCCGAACGGGCCCTTCAGGCGGCGTGCGGCGAATTCGACGGCGGCGCGGCTCGAGTTGTCCAGCCACTGGGCGGCGTCGATGGCGATGATCACCGGCGAGTCCTCGGCCAGCGCGTGCAGGGCTGTCACGAAACCGGCGGCGACGACTCGCTGGTCGGTCGCGGGTCCGTCCGTGCCCGCGCGCAGCAGGACGCGGTCCAACGCGAGCCGCTGGAGGTCCGGGAGCTTCGCGAAGAGGTCGGGTTCGAGGCCACCCAGCAGGTCGGCCAGCGCCGCGAAAGCCATCACCGACTCCGTCTGCCCGACGCGCGCGGACAGCACCCGGTACCCGCGGTCGCGCGCCTGGCGCACCAGGTCCGACCACAGCGTCGACTTGCCGATCCCGGCCTGCCCCTCGATGATCAGTCCGGTCGGTCGCAGCGCCGCAGAAGCCAGGAAGCCAGCAACCTGCGGGTCTTCGGCCGATGACCTGTCAGCGGTGGACATATGGCCCATCATCGCAGTGGGCAAAGATCACCGCACTACTTCCGCACGTTCGACACGGTGGATTCGGCAAAGTTCGGTCGGAGTCAACTACCTGAGCCCGTCAGCGCAGCGCGACGACGATCTTGCCCTTGGCGGTCCGATCCTCCAGTGAGGCGATCGCCTCTGCTGCCTGCTCGAGGGGATACACCACCGGCTCGGGTGGCGGCACCGCGCCGGACGCCAGCATCGGGCCCAGTTCGGCCCACTGTTCCTGCAGGTAGCCGGGGTGGCTCAGGGTCCAGGCCCCCCAGCCGACACCGACGGCGTCGACGTTGTTGAGCAGCAGCCGATTCACCTTGATCGTCGGGATCTCGCCGCCGGTGAACCCGACGACGAGCAGCCGGCCGCCGGGTGCCAGCGAACGCAGCGAATCGGTGAACCGGTCGCCACCGACCGGGTCGACGACGATGTCCACGCCGCGGCCGTCGGTGAGCGTCTTCACCGCGTCCTTGAATCCGTAGGCGAGCACCACGTCGGTGGCCCCGGCCCTGCGCGCGATGTCGGCCTTGTCCTCGCTGCTGACGACGGCGATCACCCGGGAAGCCCCGAACGGGCCGGCCAACCGCAGCGTGGAGGTGCCGATCCCACCGGCGGCCCCGTGCACCAGCACCGTCTCCCCGTCACGCAGCCTGCCGCGGGTGCGCAGTGCGAAGTGCACCGTCAGGTCGTTGAACAGCAGCCCGGCCCCCGCCTCGAACGACACCGAATCCGGCAGCTTGAAGAGCCGTTCCGGTTGCAGCGCAACGACTTCGGCCATGGCGCCGCACAGCATCGTCAGTCCGGCCACCCGGTCACCGGGCTGCACGTGCGCGTCGTCGGGTGCGCTGCGGACCACGCCGGCGATCTCCGCCCCCGGGGTGTAGGGCATGGCCGGTTTGTACTGATACAGGCCGCGGGACTGCAGCGCGTCGGGGAAGGCCACCCCGGCGGCGTGGACGTCGACGACGACCTCGCCGTCACCGGCGGTGGGTTCGTCGATCTCGACGACCTTCGCGGCCTGCGGACCCTCGAGCTCGGCAATCTGTATCGCACGCATCCGACCATTTAACTGCACCGATTTCCGTGCTGTCCGGCGGTACAGTCAGGTACCCGGCAAAGCCGCCGGGACCAGGGCAGTGAGCAGGAGCGCGGATGGCACGAGGTGGGACGCGGCTGCGGGGCGCAGGATTCGCACCGGCACAGACACTGCCCCGGGGACAGATCGTGGACGTGCGATCCAAGGATGGCGTGCGATTGCACGCCGAGGTGTTCGGTCCGGAAGACGGATATCCGATCGTGCTCGCGCACGGCATCACGTGTGCGATTCCGGTCTGGGCGTATCAGATCGCCGATCTCGCCGAGCACTACCGGGTGATCGCCTACGACCACCGCGGCCACGGCCGCAGCTCGGTGCCGCCGCGCCGGGGCGGCTACAGCCTGGACTATCTGGCCGCAGACCTCGACGCGGTGCTCGACGCGACGCTGGCACCGGGTGAACGCGCCGTCATCGCCGGACACTCCATGGGTGGGATCGCGATCACGTCGTGGGCGGAGCGGCACCCGCACCGGGTCGCGCAGCGCGCCGACGCCGTCGCGCTGATCAACACCACCACCGGTGACCTGTTGCGCAACATCAACCTGCTGCCGGTGCCTGCGACGTTCGCCGAGGCGCGGGTGCGGGCGGGCGGCACCCTGGTGAAGACGTTCGGAGGAGCGCCGCTGGTGCGTGCCGTCGACCTTCCCGGTCGCCGCCTCATCTCCATGATCGCGGTGGGTCGAGGCGCCGACCCCGCGATCGCGAGGTTCGTGCACGAGCTGTTCACCGGCACTCCGCCTGCCGGTCGCGCAGGGTGGTCGCGGGTTCTGGTCAATCATCTCGGCCCGCAGCACATCGGGATGAAGAACCTCACCGTGCCGACGTTGGTGATCGGCAGCCGCCACGATCGCCTGCTGCCCATGGCCAGTGCACGCCGCATCGCGGCGACCGCGCCGAACCTGGCCCGTTTCGTGGAGCTCTCCGGTGGGCACTGCGCGATCCTGGAGTGTCCCACCGACGTCAACGAACACCTGAGGTGGTTGGTCGACACGGTTCACGCCGGGGCGAGCGAAGCGACGGGAGAAGATCAGGAGCGGCGCGTCAGCTCCTGATGCGCCTCGCCCGCGGCCCGCACACCGGAGCGCACCGCTCCGTCGAGGAAGCCGGTCCACTGGTCGGCGGTCTCCGTGCCCGCCCAGAAGATGGCCTCCACCGGGGTGCGCAACCACCGTCCGTGCGTCGTCCACGAACCGGGCGGTACCGCCGCGGTCGGTCCGCCGGGGGCGAATTGTTCCGCACCCCAACAATGATCGAGGTAGTCGATCGGGCGTGCCGCGGCTTCGCCGAACAGCGCGGCGAAACCGGCCAGGGCGACCTCCCGGCGCTTGTCGCTCGGGAGCGGGTCGAACATGCGCGAATCGGTGAACCCCAACAGGATCCCCGGTCCGGTGTCGCCGGGGCTGACGTCGAACGTGATGAACACCGGGCCCTCGTCGGAGAGGGCTTCACCCGAGCACCCGTTGTCCCGCCAGAACGGCTTGTCGTAGGCCGCGTACGCCTTGCTCAGGTGGCCCTGGGGCCAGTGCCGCGTCAGCTCCTGATGCTCGGGCGGCAACGGCGGGTCGAACTCGATGCCGGCGCGGTGCGCGGGCGGGATCGCGACGACGACCGCGCGGGCGGTGAACTCCCCGCGTGGCCAGGCGACGGTCATCGTGCCGTCCCGGTGTCTGCGGATGCCCGTCACCGCAGCGCCGAGGACCACCCGGTCGCCGAGTTCGTCGGCCATCCGCACCGCGATCTGCTGGGTGCCCGCGGGGAAGCGGTCCTGCTGGGCGCCGCCCTCGACGTCGAGCATGCGCCCGAGGCCGCCCGCGGCCTTGACGTAGCGGACCGCGTGCAGCATCGAGACGGCGTCGGGTTCACACCCCCATGTCACGCGCGCCATGATCGCCATCAGATCGCGCGTCGACGCGCCGGCGTGCACTGAGCGCAGCCACTGATCCAGCGAGATTGCGTCCAGGTCCGCGGCGATCGGCGAGGTCCACGGTTCGGCCACCGGGACCTTCCTGCTGATGCGGTCGAACCGCCACTGGATGCGCGACACGTCGACCAACTCCAGAATCGACAACCGCGGGATCGTGCTGCGGTACGAGCGCACGCGCCCACGCCAGCGGATCAGGTTCTTGCCGCGTCCGTAGGTGGGTACCCTCTCGCACCCCAGTTCGGCGGCCAACGCCAGCACCGCGTCCTGGGTCGGCCCGACGAAGGTGGCGCCCAGATCCACCGGAGTTCCGGCCAGTTCCCCGGTGTAGGACCTGCCGCCCACCCGGTCGCGACCTTCGACGACGACGACGTCGTGCCCGAGTCGGACCAGTTCGCGTGCCGCGGCCAGCCCCGCGAAACCGGCTCCCACGACAACGACGTCGACCATGGCCCCCATCCTCGCCGATTCTGGCGTGAAAACCTGCGCGTAGCGACTATTGGCCAGCCGAACCGACCCTGAGCAGGGCCGATCGGCGACGACGTGCCGCGTGAACGGGGTGTCGGACCGGTCTGTCGGAACCAGCCGGGTCCGACCGCGGGGGATTCACTGAGCGAGATCGTCGACGCGCTGAGGGGTTGACCCATATCGTGGTACGTGACCGGACCAAAGGAGGTTGCGGATGCACGAGCACTATTCAGATGATGCCGAGTTCTCCGACGTCTTGATCATCGGCGCGGGGATCTCCGGGATCGGGGCCGCCTACCGCATCAAGGAACGCAATCCGCAGCTGAGCTACCGGATCCTCGAGCGCCGTTCCCGCATCGGCGGCACCTGGGACCTGTTCCGGTATCCGGGCATCCGGTCGGACAGCGACATCTTCACGCTGTCGTTCCCGTGGGAGCCGTGGACACGCCCCGAGAACGTCGCCGACGGCGAGTACATTCGCGAGTACCTGACGACGACGGCGCACAAGCACGGCATCGACGAGCACATGCGGTTCGACACCTACGTGAAGACCGCAGAGTGGGACTCCGCGACGGACACGTGGACGGTGCGCGCCGAGCATGACGGGCAGGAGCGGCTTCACCGCGCCCGCTTCCTGTTCTTCGGCACCGGCTACTACAGCTACGACGATCCCTACACGCCCGAGTTCCCCGGCATCGAACGGTTCCGCGGTGAGGTGGTGCATCCCCAGTTCTGGCCCGAGGACCTGGACTACACGGGCAAGCGCGTCGTGGTGATCGGCAGCGGTGCCACCGCGATCAGCCTGATCCCGGCATTGACCGAGAAGGCCGCCCACGTCACGATGCTCCAGCGGTCGCCGACGTACATGATGTCGATGGCACGCGTCGACCCGATGGTGGACTTCATCCGTAGGGTCCTGCCGCGCAAGCTGTCTCACTCGGTGGTGCGGGTCCGCAACGCGGCGTTCCACATACTGACCTATTTCATGTTCCGCAAGGCGCCGAAATTCGGGCGCAAGCTCATCCGCAACCGCACCAAAGCCGCGCTGCCCGTGGGTTATGACGTCGACCTGCATTTCAGACCGAAGTACGACCCGTGGGACCAGCGGATGTGCCTGATCCTCGATCACGATCTGTTCGAGCGGATCAAGCAGGGCCGTGCCGAGGTGGTCACCGACACCATCGACCACGTCGACGAGACGGGCATCGTGCTGGCCTCGGGCGCCCGCCTGGACGCCGATGTGATCGTCACCGCGACGGGGCTGCAACTGCAGGCCCTCGGCGGCATCCGACTGTTCATCGACGACACCGAGGTCGATCCCACCGACCGCTTCGTCTACAAGGAGTATCTCCTCGAGGATGTGCCGAACATGGCGTGGTGCATCGGCTACACCAACGCGTCGTGGACGTTGCGCGCGGACATGACGGCCAAGGCCGTCGCGAAGTTGTTGGCCTACATGGATGCTCGCGGCTACACGCACGCCTACCCGCATCGTGGCGACGGGCCGATCACCGAGAAGCCGGCGTTCGATCTGCAGGCCGGTTACATCAAGCGGTCGCCGCACGCGCTGCCGAAGTCAGGGACGCACCGGCCGTGGAACGTGCGGCACAATTACGTGCTCGACGTCATCGATCACCGGTTCGACCGGATCGAGGAGTCGATGGTGTTCGGCCGCGCCGCGGTCCGCGAACCCCGCCCCGCCTGATCTGCGCCGGAATTGCATTCCGGCAGCGAAAGTTCGAGAGAAGGCCTGCTGGAATGCAATTCCGGCGAGGGGTTTACGGGGCGACGGTGAGCCAGTCGGCGAATCCCGACGGGTCGTGGCGGCCGAGCGCACCATGCTCGAACAGACCCCAGCCCTCACGTTCGGTTCCGTCGGCGTCACGGCACACCGCTCGGCCGACATGGTCGATGACGCCGAAGCCGGCACGCCCGACGATGGCCGGGTCGTTCATGTCGTAGGTGAGCCGCTCGGTGAAGTTCTCGCCCTTCCACATACCGTGGATCCAGTCGGAGTCGCCGCCGTAGCCGCCGCCGACGTGGATCGGTGCCGCCAGCTTGGACTCGACATCGAAATGGACCGGGCTGCCGTCGGATGCGGTGGCGTCGATCGTCGCCCCGGTGGGGATGCGGGTGCCGGACCGGTAGTTGATCTTGACGCGCGGCCACCCCAGTTGCTCGACGCGGCCGTCCTTCCAGATGCGCGTGCAGTCGTTGAGCGACCGGAACCCGCTGGGTTCCTCCTGGATGATCACGACGATGCCGAAGTCGTCGAACGCCATCGGCACGTACAGCCACCACATGCCCTCGAACGGCGGGTCCGCCGGCCGCCCTGCCGGTTCGGCCTCGCCGATGGGCCTGATGCCCCACGACCGGTCGCGGGTGCCGATCCAGCGGGACGGGTCGACGTCGATCGTCTGGCCGTCGACCTGCAGTTGGCCGCTCCACGTGCCTACCTGCGCGAACCGCTGGGCATCGAGGGTGACGCGGTTGCCCGCCCGCAGCACGTGTCGCTGCTCCTGCACGACGTCGAACAGTCCCTCCCAGGTGAGATCGGCTGCGACTCCCTCGGTTTCGTCGAGCACGATGCGCAGCTTGCGCAGCGGCTCGACGACCTCGACGCGGTAGGCGCCGACATGCTGGTTGAGCCGATCCTGGTCCATGGCGTCGGACAGGTGGACCGCGGTCTGGGTGTCGCCGCTCCCGCCGAATCTGCCGCCTCCGCGGCGGGACACGAGCAGGAACGCGTCCTTGACCCCCAGGTTCGGGTAGTAGCCGATCCCGGTGATGACGAATATGTCGCCGGTGCGGTCGTGGGCGTTGTAGTAGGCCCGGTCGTAGAAGTTGCGGTCGGAGGATCCGGGCCACGCGATCGGCTGGGGTACCTGGTGTACCGGGAATTCGTCCATCGGCCCGAGCATCAGTTGGCCTCTCCGATCAGTCTTTTCAGCAGTGACGCGTGGTAGAACAGCGTCTCGACGTCGTCGGGCTTCTCGATCTCCCCGAAGTGCACCCGGCGGGCCCCGGTACGCATGAACACGCAGCACCAGATGACGCCCGAGAACACGTAGAACCATTGGAGGTCGCCGACCTCGACGCCGGTCAGGTCGTGATAGGTCGCGCGGACATCCTCTTCGCGCAGGAAGTCCGGCATGCCGGGAAGCCCGGCGAGGTTGGTCAGCTCCTGGAAGACCATGTGCGCGAAGCTGATCCACGCGACGTCGAATTCGCGTGGGCCGACGGTGGCCATCTCCCAATCCAGGACCGCGACGGGCGTGAAGTCCCGGTAGATGACATTGCCGATGCGCGCGTCACCCCACACCAACACCGGTTCGGCCGCGGCGACGTCGGCGGGGAAGCGGTCCTCCAGCCAGGTCAGCGCCCGATCCACCAGCGGGGAGCGGCCGATGTCGGGCACGCTGAACTCATACCAGCTCTTCAGCCATCCGAAGTGCCGGTGCAGCGCGGTCTCGCCCGGCGGATCGGCGTCCTGGAGGAAGCCGAATGTCTGCTGCGCGTTGGGTATCGAGTGCAACCTGGCCAGCACCTCGATCGTGCTATCCTGCAGGTGCCGCTGCTGGTCGGCGGTGGCGTCGAAGAGCCAGTTGTCGCCGAAGGTGTAGGGCATGACGTCGGGCGGGACCATCCCGTCGACACGATCCATCAGGAAGAACGGCCGTCCCAGCACGTCGCCACTGGTCTCGAGCCAGCGCACCCGCGGCACCGCGATGTCGGTCAGCTCGGCGACCAGTCTAATCACCTCGTGTTGGTGGTCGAGGCGGTAGTGCTCGAAGACCGGAACGTCGGTCTCGGTGGGCGCGACCCGAGCCACCCATTTCTGTTCGACGACGTTGTGGGCCTGCAGCCAGCGCCCGGACAGCAGGATCGTCTCCGACGACATGCCGTTGGAATCGACGCCACTCTCCACGGTGATCTCGGGGGTGGTGTCTCCCAGGATGGTGGAAAGCCACCGGGACAGGGCCGCAGGGACGTTCGTCATGTCACGGCTGGACCGCTGAAGCCGTCCCACGTCCTCGACGGCTGGTTCATTTGTCACGAACTGGTCCTTCCCGCCACAGTTACGCTACCGTTGGTAGCGTTATGAAAGCAGAGCCGTCGCCGGTTGACAAGGGCCCGGGTGCTGGACGCCCACGGGACCCGCGTATCGACGCTGCCATACTGCGGGCCACCGCGGATCTGCTTGTCGAAATCGGCTATTCGAACCTGACGATGGCGGTGGTTGCCCAGCGTGCCGGGACCACCAAGACCGCGCTGTACCGTCGGTGGTCGAGCAAGGCCGAACTCGTCCACGAGGCTGCTTTCCCGGCCACACCCGCGTCGCCGCTGACCTCGCCGGCGGACATCGACACCGATCTGCGTGCCATGATCGAGGCGGCACGCGACATCTTCCTGAGCCCCGTGGTGCGCGCCGCGCTGCCCGGCGTCATCGCCGACATGTCCGCCGACACCGAGCTCAGGGAGCGGGTCGCCGCCCGGTTCACCGACCTGTTCGGCGCGGTGCGCACCTGGCTGCACGGCGCGATCGAGCGGGGGGAGGTGCGCGGCGGCGTCGACCCCGACCGGCTCGTCGACCTCATCGGCGGCGCCACGCTGCTGACGCTCCTGCAGGCGCCGGAGGACCTCGCCGGCTCGGCCTGGGTCGACAATATCGCCGCGATCCTGCAGCACGGGGTGGTGCCGTAGCGAGTTGTCCAGTGCCGCCTTCAGTCGGGCCGGATCTGTTCCTTGTTCCGCTGCGTCACCGCTTGGAACTGGACATCGAGGGTGTCGAAGTCCCGGAGCTGGGTGAGGGCGATCTTCTCCTCAGCGGCCAGCGCAGGCCCGGTCACCGCAGCCGCACCCGTCGTGTAGATCTCCTTGAGGCTGCGCATCGTCGGCCGCGGCACGTCGGCGATCTGCGCGGCGAGTTCGACGGCACGATCGAGCAGCCGCTCGTGGGCCACCACCTCGGTCACCAGCCCGATCCGCTCGGCCCGCGCGGCGTCGACGACCTCTCCGGTCATGGACAGCCGCCGGGCCATCGCCGCGCCGACGAGCTGGGGGAGCCGCGCGGTCATGCCACCGCCGGGCAGGATGCCCACCCGGGCATGGGTGTCGGCGAACACGGCGCGCTCGGAGGCCACGAGGAAGTCGCAGCCCAGCGCCATCTCCAGGCCGCCGGTGAAGGTGGCGCCGTTGATCGCGCCGACGATCGGGGTGCGCATCTTCGCCACGGCGGCGATGCAGCTCTGCGAGCGGAACTCCTCGAAGTACGACAGCCCGTCGCGCGGCCTCTTTGAGGTCGACTCCGGCGCAGAACGCGGGATCGGTGCCGGTCAGCACCACAGCCGACACCGACTCGTCGTCGTCGGCGACGGTCAGCGCCGCATAGGCGGCGCGGATCAGGTCCCGGCTCAGCGCGTTGCGGGCCGCGGGACGGTTCAACGTCACGACGCGCACGGCGCCGTGGTCGTCGGTCAGCACGAGCTGCTCTGTCATCACACCTGTGTTCGTATCAGAGGAACCGGTCCGCCGAGTTGACCAGGTCCAGCACGGGCTGCGGAAGTGCGCCGAGGGCGAAGGTGACGGCTGCGGTGACGGTGACGACCGCTGTCGTCAGCGCGCTGGGCACCACCACCACGGGCGCGTCCTCGGGACGGTCGGTGAAGAACATCAACACGATCACCCGGACGTAGAAGTACGCCGCGATGGCGCTGGCGATCACGCCCACCACGACCAGTGGGATGGCCCCGCCTTCGCCCGCCGCCTTGAAGACCGCGAACTTGCTGACGAAGCCGCTCGTGAGCGGGATGCCGGCGAATGCGAGCAGGAACAGCGAGAAGACAATGCCGACAACGGGATATCGTCTGCCGAGCCCGGCCCACCGCGACATCGCGGTGTCCTCCTCGCCGTCGGCGTCGCGGACCAGGCCCACGACGGCGAACGCGCCGACGGTGGAGAAGCCGTAGGCGAACAGATAGAACAGCGTCGAGGACAGGCCGGCCTCGTTGCCCGCGATCACGCCGGTCAGGATGAAACCGCTGTGCGCCACCGCCGAGTAGCCGAGCATCCGCTTCACGTCGGTCTGGGTGACCGCGGTGATCGTCCCGACCACCATCGTCAGGATCGCGATCGCCCACAACACCGGCCGCCAGTCGGCCCGCAGTTCGGGCAGCGCCACGTAGAAGATCCGCAGCATCGCACCGAACGCAGCGATCTTGGTGGCCGCTGCCATGAACGCCGTGATCGGCGTCGGTGCGCCCTGGTACACGTCGGGAATCCACGAATGGAACGGCACCGCACCGACTTTGAAGAGTACGCCGACGAGAAGCAGTCCGGTCCCGACCAGCGCCAGCGACGGCTTGCCGGTGTCCGTCGACACCGCCTCGGCGATGCCCTCGAGCGACAGGGTGCCCGCGTAGCCGTACAGCATGGCCGCGCCGTAGAGGAAGAACGCCGACGAGAACGCCCCGAGCAGAAAGTATTTCAGTGCCGATTCCTGCGAGAGCAACCGTCGCCGTCGCGCCAGCCCGCACAGCAGGTACAGGGGAAGCGACAGCACTTCCAGCGCGATGAACATCGTCAGCAGGTCATTGGCCGCGGGGAACAGCAGCATGCCGCCGATAGCGAACATCGTCAGCGGGAACACCTCGGTCTGGATCACACCCGCCCTGGTCGCCACCTGCTCGGCGACACTTCCCGCGATCGCCGACGCCTGCGGGGTGAACGCGTCCAGACCTTGGGATTCCGCGCGATCCGCTGCATCTGCCTGGCCAACTGGACTTTCGGCGGGCAGCCCGATCCGGCGCTCCCCGATGAGCAGGATCCCCAGCACCCCCATCAACAGGATGGTGCCCTGCAGGAACAGCGCGGGCATGTCGACCGCGACCGCCCCCATCACCGCGCTGAAACCGGTGCCCCCGTGCAGGTCCCGGGCCACCAGGATGACGGCGACGAACGCCGCGACCAGGGCGGTGAGGCTGAGCGCGACCTGCGCCGGGTAGCGGACGCGGCGCGGCAGGAAGGCCTCGACGACGACGCCGAGCACTGCCGCGCCGAGCACGATCAGCATGGGGGAGATCAGGCCGTACTCGACAGATGGTGTGGGGAGGTTCATCGTGCCGGGCCTTCCGCCATCCGGGGTGCCGGGTCGGGCTGGTTGATCGTCGTCAGCGTGTGCGTGACCGCGGGGTTGATGACGTCGAGAGCGGGCTTGGGATAGACGCCGAGCACCACCAGCAGCGCGATCAGCGGTGCGACGACGACGAGCTCACGGGGCCGCAGGTCGTGCAGTCTGCCGTCCCCGGCAGCGAGTTCGGCCGGCACCGGGCCGGTCATCATCCGTTGATACATCCACAGGACGTAGATCGCCGAGAGCACCAGTGCGCTGGCGGCGAGCACGGCGAATGCCGGGTAACGGGTGAAGGTGCCGATGAGGACGAGGAACTCGCTGATGAACGGTGCCAGCCCGGGCAGTGACAGGGTGGCCAGCCCGGACACCAGGAAGGTCCCGGCCAGCACCGGCGCCACCTTCTGCACGCCGCCGTAAGCGCTGATGAGCCGAGACCCTCGCCGGGACACCAGGAAACCGGCGATCAGGAACAGCGCGGCCGTCGAGATGCCGTGGTTGATCATGTACAGCGTCGATCCGGACTGGCCCTGGCTGGTCATCACGAAGATGCCGAGGATGATGAACCCGAAGTGCGAGATCGACGTGTAGGCGATCAACCGCATCACATCGGTCTGACCGATCGCCACGACGGCGCCGTACACGATCCCGATCACCGCGAGCGTGATGATCAGCGGGCTGAAGTAGACGGCGGACTCGGGAAACAGTTGCAGGCAGTAGCGGAGCATCCCGAAGGTGCCGACCTTGTCCATGATCGCCATCATCAGCACCGCGCTGGCGGGCGTGGCCTCGACCGCCGAGTCGGGCAGCCAGCGGTGCAGCGGCCACAGCGGCGCCTTGACGGCGAACGCGAACATGAACCCGCCGAACAGCAGGTGCATCATCATCGGGTTCAGCACGAACTCACCGCCGGCGACCGCGGCGACGATCTCGCGGAAGTCGAAGGTGCCCGCGGCGAAGGCGTCGCTGGTGGACGTCACGACGTACAGGCCGACGACCGCGGCGAGCATGATCAGGCCGCCGAACAGGTTGTACAGCAGGAACTTCACCGCCGCGGCACTGCGGTTCGCTCCGCCGAACCCGCCGATGAGGAAGTACATCGGGATGAGCATGGCCTCGAAGAACACGTAGAACAGCAGGATGTCGAGCGACACCAGCGAGATGAGCACCATGCCCTCGACGGCCAGCGTCAGCGCGAAGTAGATGTTCACCGAACGGCCGCCCCAGCTGAGCCGGTCGCGGGCGTCGTTCCAGCCGGCGACGATCAGCAGCGGCACCAGCACCGCGGTGAGCACCACGAGGGCCAGCGCGATGCCGTCGATGCCGAGGATGTAGCCGGTGCCGAAAGACGGTATCCACGTGTGGGATTCGACGAACTGGAACTGCTCGCCACCCGGGTCGAACCCGACAGTCACCACAGCGGTGACGGCTAGGACCGCCAGCGACACTCCCAGCGCCACCCACTTCGCCAGTGCGCGCTGCGCGGCGGGCAGCAGCATCACCAGGCCCGCCCCGACCATGGGGATGGCCCACAGCACCGTCAGCCACGGAAACGATGTCACCACAGGTTCACCGCCAGGATCGCCGCGACGACCAGCGCCGTGCCGGTCAGCATCGCCAGGGCGTAGGACCGTGCGAAACCGGTCTGCAACTGTCGCAGCCGATCAGAACCGCGTCCGACGAGCGCGGCCAACCCGCTCCCGGCGCCGTCCACCGCCTCGTCGTCGATCTCCACCAGCCCGCGCGTGATCAGCATGCCGGGACGCATCAGTACCTTCTCGTTGAACGCGTCACCGTAGAGGTCCCGGCGCGCCGCGACCGTCAGCACCGACCCGGCGGGTACCTCCTCGGGGACCGACCGCGACCCGTACATGCGGTAGGCGACGGCGATGCCGACGGCGACGACGGACAGGACGATCACCGTCACGACCCACACCGGCAGCACATGGTGGATCTCGTGCGCGCCGACCACCGGTTCCAGCCAGTGCTCGAGGGTGCCGCCGATCGCCAGCGCCCCGCCAGCCGTCACCGATCCGACCGCCAGCAGGATCATCGGCCACGTCATCACCGCCGGAGACTCGTGGGGATGAGCTTGTGAAGCCCAGCGCTTCTCACCGAAGAACGTCATCAGCATCACCCGGGTCATGTAGAACGCGGTGATCCCGGCGCCGAGAATCGTGGCCCCACCGAGGATGACGCCCTTGACTCCGCCCGCGCCGAGGGCCGCCTCGATGATCCCGTCCTTGGAGAAGAACCCGGCCAACGGCGGCACGCCGATGATGGCCAGATAGCCGAGCCCGAACGTCGCGAAGGTGATCGGCAGCGCTTTGCGCAGCCCGCCGTAGCGACGCATGTCCACCTCGTCGTCCATCGCGTGCATCACCGAACCCGCGCCGAGGAACAGGCCTGCCTTGAAGAACCCGTGCGTCAACAGGTGCATGATCGCGAACGCGTACCCGGCCGGACCCAGCCCCGCGGCCAGCACCATGTAGCCGATCTGGCTCATCGTCGACGCGGCCAGCGCCTTCTTGATGTCGTCCTTCGCGCAACCGACGACAGCACCGAACAGCAGTGTCACCGCGCCGACGACCACGACGGCGGTCTGGGCATGCGGCGCCAGGTCGAACACCGGACCCGAGCGCACGATCAGATACACACCCGCGGTCACCATGGTCGCCGCGTGGATCAGCGCCGACACCGGCGTCGGGCCCTCCATCGCGTCCCCGAGCCAGGACTGCAGCGGAACCTGGGCCGACTTGCCGCACGCCGCAAGCAGCAGCATCAGCCCGATCGCGGTCAACGTGCCCTCGGAGAGCTGCGGTGCGGCGCCGAACACCGAGGCGAACGACACGGAGCCGACGGCAGCGAACATCACCATCAGCGCGAGCGCCAGTCCGACGTCACCGACCCTGTTGACGACGAACGCCTTCTTGGCCGCCGTCGCCGCCGACGGCTTGTGCGACCAGAAACCGATCAACAGATACGACGCCAGGCCCACACCCTCCCAACCCATGTACAGGCCGAGGTAGTTGTCGGCGAGCACCAGCAGCAGCATCGCCGCGAGAAACAGGTTGAGATATCCGAAGAAAAGACGACGACTCGGACCTGGGTTATCGGGTCGCTCCGCAAGCTCCGCTCCCGGAGCCATGTAGCCGATCGAGTAGATGTGGATCAGCGAGCCGACGCCGGTGATCAGCAGCACGAAGCACATCGACAGCTGATCGAGTTGCAGACCGAAGTCGACCTGCAACCCGCCGACCGGGACCCAGGTGAACAGCGACTCATGGGTCGACCTGCTCTCGGAGTCGCGGCCGACCATGTCGACGAACAGCGCCGCCGCACAGGCGAACGACGCGAGCGCGGCGAGCGTGCCCAGCAGGTGGCCCCAGCGATCGGAGCGCCTGCCGCTCAGCAGCAGGATCGTCGCACCCGCCAGGGGGAGCGCGATCACCAGCCACACAGGTAATGTCATTTGCTCATCAGTTCTTCAACAGGCTTGCGTCGTCGACGCTTGCCGAGCGCCGCGTCCGGAAGATGGTCATGATGATGGCCAGTCCGATCACCACTTCGCACGCGGCGACCACCATCGTGAAGAACGCCACCACCTGACCGTTGAGGTGACCGTGCATGCGGGAGAACGCGACGAAGGCCAGGTTCGCGGCGTTGAGCATCAACTCGACGCACATGAACATGACGATCGCGTTGCGGCGCAACAGCACTCCTGCCGCACCGATAGTGAACAGCAGCGCGGACAGGTAGAGGTAGTTGTCCGGGTTCACTGGCCCTCCCCGTTTTCCGGAACCGCACGGACCTGCAGGATTCCGCTGACCGACAGTTCGGAGCCCGTTCCGTCGGGCAACATCGCAGGCACGTCGACGGCGTTGTGCCGGGCGTACACACCGGGATTGGGCAGCGTGGTCGGGTGCCCGCCAGGGGCGAAGCGCTCGGCGGCCAGTTCGCGTTGGGTCCTGCGGCGCTCGAAACGTTCGCGGTGCGCCAGCACCATCGCCCCGAGCGTGGCGGTGATGAGCAGCGCTCCCGTCAGTTCGAAGGCCCACAGGTACTGCGTGAAGATCAGCGCCGCCAGCCCTTCGACGTTGCCGTTCTGGTTGGCCTGCGTCAGGCCGGCGAACCCGGTCACCGAGACGTTGCCGATGCCGGCGATCAACAGGACGCCGAAACCGACGCCGACGCCGATCGCGGCGAGGCGTTGACCGCGAATGGTTTCCACCAACGACTCCGAGGAGTCGACGCCGATCAGCATGAGCACGAACAGGAACAACATCATCACCGCGCCGGTGTACACCACCACCTGCACGACCCCGAGAAACGGTGCCTCCTGGGCGATGTAGAGCACCGCCAGCGACAACATCGTGAGCGCGAGCCCGATCGCCGAGTACACCGCTTTCGGCGCGGTGACCACACCGACGGCGCCGATCACCGATATCGCCGCGAGCACCCAGAACAGGACTGCCTCGCTGGTGGTGGTCTGGCCGGCGTCGGTGATCGCGGCGACGAACTCAATTCTCACGGCGCCTCCTTCACCGCGGCGATGTTGCCCAGGTAGTAGTCGTCGTCGGTGCTGCCCGCCGCCATCGGGTGTGGCGGTTGCTCCATGCCCGGCTGCAGCGGGGCCAGCAACTTGTCCTTGCCCAGGATGAGGTCGGCACGGTTGTCGTCGGCCATCTCGTAGTCGTTGGTCATCGTCAGTGCCCGGGTCGGGCACGCCTCGATGCACAGGCCGCAGCCGATGCAGCGCAGGTAGTTGATCTGGTACACGCGGCCGTAGCGTTCGCCGGGCGAATACCGTTCGGACTCGGTGTTGTCGGCGCCTTCGACGTAGATCGCGTCGGCCGGGCAGGCCCAGGCGCACAGCTCGCAGCCGATGCACTTCTCCAGACCGTCGGGATACCGGTTGAGTTGATGACGGCCGTGATAACGCGGGGCGACCGGCCCGGGCGACTCGGGGTACTGCTCGGTGACCGGCTTCTTGAACATGGACCCGAAGGTGACGCCGAAACCGGCGAGGGCATCGAGGAACTTAGGCATCGGCTGACTCCTTGGCCGGCATCGGCGGCACCGGGTAGGCGCCGGCGTCTGCCGATTGGATGGGATCTGCAGGGGTTCGGCGAAGGTTCCTGGCGCGCAGTGTCCGCCACCCGAGCAGCAGCAGCGCGCTCGCTGCCACGATGCCCGTGCTGATCAGCCCGGTGGCCCACGCCTGGTAGCCGTAGTCGCGAAGGATGTGGGTGGTCGCGACGATGATGATCCAGCCCAGCGACACCGGGATCAGGATCTTCCAGCCCAGCGCCATGAACTGGTCGTAGCGCATTCTGGGGAGGGTGGCGCGCAGCCACATGAAGACGAACAGGAACAGCCAGACCTTCGCGGTGAACCACAGCAGCGGCCACCAACCGGTGTTCGCGCCCTCCCAGATGCTGATCGGCCACGGCGCCTGCCAGCCGCCGAGGAACAGCGTGGTGGCCAGTGCCGACACCGTGGTCATGTTGACGTATTCCGCCAGCATGAACATCGCGAACTTCAACGACGAGTACTCGGTGTGGAAGCCGCCGACCAGCTCACCCTCGGCCTCGGGCAGATCAAAAGGAGCACGGTTGGTTTCGCCGACCATGGAGATCAGGTAGACCAGGAACGACGGCAACAGCAGAAACACGAACCAGGTGTCTCGCTGGGCGGCAACGATTCCCGATGTCGACATCGTTCCCGCGTAGATGAACACCGCCACGAACGACAATCCCATCGCGATCTCATAGGAGACCACCTGCGCCGTCGATCTCAGGCCGCCCAGCAGCGGATAGACCGACCCTGACGCCCAGCCCGCCAGCACGAGTCCGTACACGCCGATCGACGTGACCGCAAGGATGTAGAGCACCGCCACGGGAAGGTCGGTCAGTTGCAGCGCGGTCCGGTGCCCGAACACCGACACCTCGCCACCCATCGGGATCACGGCGAACGCCATGAACGCCGGTATCACCGAGATGACCGGCGCGGCGAGATAGATCCACTTGTCCGCCCCGGCGGGGATCAAGCCCTCCTTGAGGGCGAGCTTGATCCCGTCGGCCAGCGATTGCAGCAGACCACCTGGCCCGACCCGGTTGGGTCCGAGTCGCAACTGCATGCGGCCCAGAATCTTTCGCTCGATCAGGATCGCCGAAAGCACCGTCAGCAGCAGGAAGACGAAGATGCCCAGGGCCTTGGCCAGCATCAGCCACCACGGGTCGTGGCCGAACAGCGTCGGATCGGGATAGGTCACCGTGAACCCCGCCCGATCGATACCACGGCGCCGACGCCCACGCCGAGCGTCTCGTGCACCGTGCTGCCCATGGAATTCAACGGGAGCCACACCACGCGGTCGTCCATGTCGGTCACCTCCGCGGGCAGCGTGATCGCGCCGCGATCAGTGCTGACGGTCACCAGTTCGCCGTCGGTGACCCCCATCTCGGCGGCGGTGGTCGCCGACAGCCGTGCCAGCGGCGCTCGTGCGGTCCCGGCGAGGTGCGGTTCACCGTCCTGGAGTCGTCCGGCGTCGAGCAGCATGCGCCAGCCGGCCAAGACGGCCTGCCCGGCGGCCGGGTGCGGTGGCGACGGCTCGGTGCGTGGCGGTTCCGGACGGGCACCCGCCCACAGTCCGATCCGGTCTCGTTCCTCGGCTGCTTCGGCGGCCGTCCGTAGACCGAGATCGGCGCCGATCTCGTCGGCCAGGAAGTTCAGCACCCGCAGATCCGGGACCGCGCTGGTGTGTAGCGACGGTTCGAACGGCCGGATCCGGCCCTCCCAGTTGACGAACGAACCCGCCTTCTCGACCACGGGTGCCACCGGGAACACCACGTCGGCACGTTCGGTGACCGCGCTCTCGAGCAGTTCCAGGCTCACGACGAACGGCGCTGCGTCCACTGCGGCGAGCGCGGCGTCGGGGTCGGGCAGGTCGGCGAGCTCGACACCGCCGATCAGCAGGGCACCCAGCTCACCATCGCGTGCCGCCCGCAGGATCGCGGCGGTGTCGCGGCCGGTGTCGCCGGGAAGCTCGTCGACGCTCCACGCCGCGGCCATCTGCTCGCGCGCCGAGGCATCGGCCACCGGCCGTCCACCGGGCAGCAGGTTGGGCAGCGCCCCCGCCTCCACCGCGCCGCGTTCCCCGGCACGCCGCGGGACCCAGGCCAGCCGGGCTCCGGTGGCTTCGGCCAGACGGGTTGCGGCCGAAAGTGCGCCCGGCGAGCCGGCCAGCCGCTCACCCACCAGGATCAGCGAACCCGGCATGGTCAGCAGCTCGTCGTCGGCCAGGCCGTCCAGTGCTGTCGCCTCGGTGCCCGGCGCCGACCGGACCAACCGGCCCGCCAGCTTGGTGAGACCGCGGGTGGCGAATGGTGCGACCGCCACCACCTGCAGGCCGCGCCGTCGGACCGCCTTGCGCATGCGGAGGAAGACGATCGGCGACTCCTCCTCGGGTTCGAACCCCGCCAGCAGTACGGCAGGAGCGTTCTCCAGGTCGGTGTAGGTCACGGTCATCGGCTGTCCCGCGACGACGGCGGCGAGGAAATCAGCCTCCTCCGTGCTGTGCTGCCTGGCGCGGTAGTCGACGTCGTTGGTGCCCAACACGATTCGGGCGAACTTGGCGTAGGCGTAGGCATCCTCCACGGTCACCCGGCCGCCGACGAGAACGCCGGCGTTGCCGTTGGCCGCCGCCAGTCCGGCGCCGGCCACACCGAGTGCTTCCGACCAGGACGCGGGGCGCATCGTGCCGTCAGGGTCACGTACCAGCGGGGTGGTGATCCGGTCGCCGACCGTCGTGTAGGTGAATGCCCACCGGCCCTTGTCGCAGTTCCATTCCTCGTTGACGGCGGGGTCGTCGCCGGCGAGGCGGCGCATCACCTTGCCGCGCCGGTGATCGGTGCGCTGGGCGCACCCCGAGGCACAGTGCTCGCAGACGCTGGGACTCGACACCAGGTCGAACGGCCGGGCCCGGAATCGGTACGCCGCACCGGTCAACGCACCCACCGGGCAGATCTGCACGGTGTTGCCTGAGAAGTACGACTGGAACGGTTCACCCGGGGCGATACCGACCTGTTGGAGCGCACCGCGTTCCAGCAACTCGATGAACGGGTCACCGGCGATCTGGTCGGAGAAGCGGGTACACCGGGCGCACAGCACGCAGCGTTCGCGGTCCAGCAGAACCTGTGACGAGATGTTGATCGGCTTCGGGAAGGTCCGCTTGACGTCCTCGAAGCGGGTCTCCACGCGACCGTTGGACATCGCCTGGTTCTGCAGCGGACACTCGCCGCCCTTGTCGCAGACGGGGCAGTCGAGCGGATGGTTGATGAGCAGCAGTTCCATCACCCCGTGCTGCGCCTTGTCGGCGGCCTCGGAGGTGATCTGGGTGCGCACCACCATGTCCGGGGTACAGGTGATCGTGCAGGACGCCATCGGCTTGCGCTGTCCCTCGACCTCGACCAGGCACTGACGGCACGCGCCGACCGGGTCCAGCAGCGGGTGATCGCAGAAGCGGGGGATCTGCACGCCCATCAGTTCGGCGGCGCGGATCACCAACGTGCCCTTGGGAACGCTGACCTGGGCGCCGTCGATGGTCAGCGTCACCATCTCGACCGGTGGCGCGTCGTGGCCGTGCTCAGCGAGTGTCATGCGCCCACACTTTCGGGTGCGGCGAGCATCGACGCGTAGGGGTCGAACGGGCAGCCCCCGTCGAGGTGCGCCTCGTACTCGTCACGGAAGTACTTGATCGACGACATGATCGGGGTGGCCGCGCCATCACCCAGCGCGCAGAACGACTTGCCGAAGACGGTGTCCGAGATGTCGAGCAGCTTGTCGATGTCCGCCGGTGTGCCGGCTCCGGTCTCCAGCCGCTCATAGATCTGCGCCAGCCAGTAGGTGCCCTCACGGCACGGGGTGCACTTGCCGCAGGATTCGTGCGCGTAGAACTGTGTCCAGCGCCGCACCGCCCGCACCACGCAGGTGGTCTCGTCGAAGATCTGCAGCGCCTTGGTACCCAGCATCGATCCGACGCCGGCCACACCCTCGTAATCCAGTGGCACATCGAGGTGTTCGGCGGTCAACAGGGGTGTCGACGATCCGCCCGGTGTCCAGAACTTCAGCGAATGCCCGGCCCGGACACCGCCGGCGTAGGTGAGCAGTTCGCGCAGCGTGATCCCCAGCGGCGCCTCGTACTGACCGGGCGTGGTGACGTGCCCGGACAGCGAGTACAGCGTGAAGCCGGGCGATTTCTCGGAGCCCATCGAGCGGAACCAGTCCACGCCGTTGAGCAGGATCGGTGGCACGCTGGCGATCGACTCGACGTTGTTGACCACCGTCGGACACGCGTACAGCCCCGCCACCGCGGGGAACGGCGGCCGCAGCCGCGGCTGGCCCCGCCTACCTTCCAGCGAGTCCAGCAGCGCGGTCTCCTCACCGCAGATGTACGCGCCCGCACCGGCGTGCACGATGAGCTCCAGATCGAATCCGGAGCCGTGGATGTCGGTGCCGAGGTGGCCCGCCGCGTAGGCTTCGGCGACCGCAGCCTGCAGTCGCCGCAGCACCGGCACCACCTCACCCCGTAGGTAGATGAACGCGTGGTGAGCGCGGATCGCGTAGGCGGCGATGATCGCCCCTTCCACCAGGAAGTGAGGCGTGGTGAGCATCAACGGAATGTCTTTGCAGGTACCGGGTTCCGACTCGTCGGCGTTGATCACCAGGTAGTGCGGCTTGGCGGCCGCACCCTGGTCTCCCTGCGGGATGAACGACCACTTCGTCCCGGTCGGGAATCCCGCGCCGCCACGGCCGCGCAGGCCGGAGTCCTTGACTGTGGTGATGACGTCGTCGGGGCTCATGGCCAGCGCACGGTCCAGCGCCTGGTAGCCACCGTGCCTGCGGTAGGTGTCCAGCGACCATGGCTCGGGGTCGTCCCAGAACCGGGTCAACACGGGAGTCAGTGCGGTCATTGCGAGTCCGCCGCCTTCGGGTCGGTCTCGGGCGTCCCGGACTGGACCGGGACGTTCGCCGACGGACCCGGTGCGGGTTCGTCCCTGACGGCTTCGGCGGCTTCGGCCTGCTCGTGTCCGGGCTGCGGGTCGGTCGTGTCGGAGGGCTGCGGATCCGGCGACGGTGCGGTCATATCGTGTTCGCGGGCGAACCGCAGACCGGCCAGCGTCGCCGCACCGGTCGGCGCGCCGTCGGCCGCGACTTCGGTGATCGGCAGGCCCGCAAGGATTCTCGCGGTGTCCCGGAACGTGCACAGCGACGCGCCCCGCGACGGCTTCGGTGACTCACCCGCGCGCAGCGCGTCGACGAGGTCGCGCGCCGACGATGGTGTCTGATTGTCGTAGAACTCCCAGTTGACCATCACGACCGGCGCGTAGTCGCAGGCGGCGTTGCACTCGATGTGCTCGAGGGTGATTCGGCTGTCGGCGGTGGTCTGACCGGCCGCCACCCCCAGGTGCTCCTCGAGCGTGTCGAGGATCGCATCGCCGCCCATGACGGCGCACAACGTGTTGGTGCACACCCCGACGAGATAGTCACCGGTCGGGGTGCGGCGGTACATGGAGTAGAAGGTTGCGACCGCCGTGACCTCGGCATGGGACAGGTTCAATTGGCTTGCGCAGAAAGCGATCCCGGCCGGAGTCAGACACCCGTCCTCGGACTGCACCAGGTGTAGCAGCGGAAGCAGGGCCGAGCGTGCCTGCGGGTAGCGCGCCACGATCACCGCGGCGTCGGCCTCGAGCCGGGACACGACGTCCGCGGGGTAGCTCGCCGGGCCGTTGATCGGGGGACCGGGCTCGTCGGGACGTTGCCCGAGCTCCAGGAAGATCGTCATCGGCGCCTTCTTCTCTTCGCGCAAGCGCTCATCGATTGTCTGTTCTTCGCGCAAGCGCTCATCACCGATCCACCCCGCCCATCACCGGGTCGATCGACGCCACCGCCGCGATCGCGTCGGCGACCATGCCCCCCTCGCACATCGCCGCCACCGCTTGCAGATTCGTGAATGACGGATCCCGGTAGTGCACCCGGTAGGGCCGGGTTCCGCCGTCGGAGACCATGTGCACGCCCAGTTCCCCCCGCGGGGATTCGACCGCGACGTAGACCTGGCCGGCAGGCACCCGGATCCCTTCGGTCACCAACTTGAAATGGTGGATCAGACCCTCCATCGACTGGCCCATGATCTTGGCGATGTGCTCGGGCGAATTGCCCAGCCCGTCGGGTCCGAGCTTCAGATCGGCGGGCCACGCGATCTTCTTGTCCTCGATCATCACGGGCGCACCGGAGAGCCGCTCCAGCCGCTCGACACACTGCTCGACGATCTTGAGCGACTCACGCATCTCCTTCACCCGGATCAGGTAACGACCGTAGGAGTCGCAGCCGTCGTCGGTGATGACGTCGAAATCGTATGTCTCGTAACCGCAGTAGGGCTGGGTCTTGCGCAGGTCGTGCGGGAGCCCGGTGGAGCGCAGAATCGGGCCGGTGATGCCCAGCGCCATGCAGCCGGTGAGGTCCAGATAGCCGATGCCCTGGGTGCGGGCCTTCCAGATGTAGTTCTCGTTGAGCAGATCCTCCAGATCGCAGAACCGCTCGGGCAGCAGTTCCAGCAGATCCCTGACCTGGCTGAGGCCGTCGTCGGGCAGGTCGACCGCGACACCCCCGGGCCGGATGTAGGCGTGGTTCATCCGCAGCCCGGTGATCGACTCGAACACCGACAGGATCAGTTCGCGTTCCCGGAAGCCGAGGAACATCGCCGTCATCGCGCCGAGTTCCATGCCGCCGGTGGCCAACGCGACCAGGTGGCTGGAGATCCGGTTGAGCTCCATCAGCATCACCCGGATCACCGATGCCCGCTCGGGGATCGCCTCGGTGACATCCAGGAGTTTCTCGACCCCGATGCAGTACGCCGTCTCGTTGAAAAACGGTGACAGGTAATCCATCCGGGTCACGAACGTCACGCCCTGGGTCCAGTTGCGGAACTCCAGGTTCTTCTCGATACCGGTGTGCAGGTATCCGATGCCGCACCGGGCTTCGACGATCGTTTCGCCCTCGATCTCCAGGATGAGTCGCAGCACGCCGTGCGTCGACGGGTGCTGCGGGCCCATGTTGACGACGATGCGTTCCCCGGCGTGCTCGCCGGCGTTTCGGCGTGCCGCGGTGACGACCTCGTCCCAGTCCTGGCCGCCAACGACCACCACACGTTCAGCCGGGCCGGGAACACTCTGTGATGTGGCCATCAGCTGTAAGCCCTCCGCTCGTCGGGCGGCGGTATCTCGGCGCCGTGGTACTCCACCGGGATTCCGCCGAGTGGGTAGTCCTTGCGCTGAGGGTGCCCGACCCAGTCGTCCGGCATCTCGATGCGGGTCAGGGACGGGTGGCCGTCGAAGATGATGCCGAAGAAGTCGTATGTCTCGCGCTCGTGCCAGTCGGTGGTGGGATACACCCGGAACAGCGACGGGATGTGCGGGTCGGCATCGGGGACGGCCACCTCGACGCGGATGCGGCGGTTGTGGGTGATCGACATCAGCGGATAGACCGCGTGCAGTTCGCGTCCGGCGTCGTCCGGGTAGTGCACACCGCTGACCCCGAGACACAGTTCGAACCGCAGGCCCGGCTCATCGCGCAGCGCCTGCGCCACCGCTGGGAGTTGGTCACGGCTGACCTCGAGATTCAGCTCCCCGCGAAAAACGACCACGCGCTCGATGGCCGCGGCGTACGCGTCGTCACCGAGTGCGGCGGCCAGCGCGTCGACGACCTCGTCGAAATAGCCACCGTAGGGCCGCGGTGAACTGCCGGGCAGCGCGACCGGGCGGAGGAGTCGGCCGTACCCGGAGGTGTCGCCGCTGCCCTGGGCGCCGAACATGCCCCTGCGCACCCCGATGACCTCGGGCGCCCCGTCGGCGTCGGTGCTCATGGTCGGCTCGTCCTCGCCCGAGCGGCTCACCGTTGTCCTCTGTTCTTCGCGCGAGCGCTCACCGTTGTCCTCTGTTCTTCGCGCGAGCGCTCATCACCGCAGGAGCCCTTTCAGCTCGATCGTCGGCGGCACCGCCAGCGCGGCCTGTTCAGCTGCCAGGATCGCCTCCTCGCGATTGACGCCGAGTGGCATCTCCTGGATCTTGTCGTGCAGTTTCAGGATTGCGTGCAGCAGCATCTCCGGTCGCGGCGGACAACCGGGTAGGTAGATGTCGACGGGAACCACATGATCGACCCCCTGTACGACCGCGTAGTTGTTGAACATCCCACCCGACGACGCGCAGACCCCCATCGCCAGAACCCACTTCGGTTCGGCCATCTGGTCATAGATCTGGCGAAGCACCGGCGCCATCTTCTGGCTGACCCGTCCCGCGACGATCATCAGGTCGGCCTGCCGCGGCGTGGCCGAAAAGCGCTCCATGCCGAAACGGGAGATGTCGAAACGCGGCCCTGCGGTGGCCATCATCTCGATGGCGCAGCACGCCAGCCCGAATGTCGCCGGCCACAGCGAACCCTTGCGTACGTAACCCGCGACCTTCTCGACCGTGGACAGCAGAATGCCGCCCGGCAACCGCTCCTCTAGTCCCATACCATGCCTCCCCGCCGCCATTCGTATGCGTACGCCACCGAGACGTTGAACAAGAACAGGGCCACCGCGATGACCCCGAAGGCGCCGAGACTGTCGAACGCGACCGCCCACGGATACAGGAAGACGATCTCGATGTCGAACACGATGAACATCATCGCCGTGAGGTAGTACTTGACCGGGAATCGCTGTCCCGTCGCCGCCGCGGCGGGGTCGGAGGCGTCCATGGGTTCGATCCCGCACTCGTAGGCCTCGAGCTTGGAGTGGTTGTAGCGCCTCGGCCCGATCAGCACGGCGATCCCCACCGACCCGACGGCGAACACAGCAGCAATCGCACCAAGCACCAGGATCGGTGTGTACAGATTCATGCTGAGCAGGCGCTCCTCGGGGCTGGTCGCTGTGAGCTAGCCCACAGCCTAGCGGTGTTTTGGATGCAAGCCACACATTTTGGTTAGTATCTCTACTGGCGCTCTTCGGCAATGCCCCGTGCCCCGAAAAGGCAAGTGGGACATGCGCATTAGCAGGTGGCCGTCAGGCCGCGGCGCGCAGGATTGACACGACCGCGTCGCCCAACCGGATCGGGTCGATCGGGTGGGGAATCGCCGCCTCCGCTCGCGACCACCTGGCCAGCCACGCGTCATCGGGCCGCCCGGTCAGCACCAGCACCGGTGGACACGGGTCGATCTCGTCCTTGAGCTGTTTGGCGATGCCCATTCCGCCGACAGGAGTGGCCTCACCGTCGAGGATCGCCAGGTCGAACCCGCCCGCGTCCATCTGCCTGATCACCATCGGGCCGGTGGCGACCTCGACGTAGCTCAGCTCCGGCAGCTCGGGATGCACCCGTTTACCCAACGCGAGCCGCACCTGCTCCCGGGTCCGCGGATTGTCGCTGTAGACCAGGATGCGCAGGGGTCCGGGCGGACGCGATGGGCTCGGCGAGGGGGCAGCCATGAGCGCGATGGTAGCCGCGTGTGGATGCAGCGTCCTCGCAACTCGAGAACTGCGCGAATACCGTTCCGTTCGCTGTGATCTGGTGATCACGCAGAAAGCAGTGGAGCGATGTCCGCCGGGTCGAAGTACTCGTCGACGCGGTTGATCAGGCCGTCTGCTCCCACTTTGATGACGATGCAGACCCGCATCGCGATCGTGGCGCCCGCACGGCCGGTGGCGTGCAGTACATGCTGCTGGACGAAGCCGCCGTCGAAGACCTGGCGGTCGAGGATCTCGTAGCGGCGGTCGACGGTCGCGTCGACGAACCAGGCGATGATGCGCACCGACCGCACATGGTCGTTGTCGCGGACGTCGCCGCTCTTCCAGACGGCCACTTCGGGGCTGAACAGCCGCTCCACCACGGCGATGTCGCTGTTCTCGATGGCGTCGAACAAGCGATCGGCGACGTCGGTGACGGCCCGCGTATCGGTTTCGGACATCTGTTGACCTCAACTCCGGTTCAGGTTGAACACTGGGGTGCATGGACCAGACGCCAACGATCTCCCGATTCGACGACTTCTACAAGAACCAGACCCCGCCGTGGGTGATCGGCGAGCCACAGCCGGCCATCGTCGCCCTGGTGGATGCGGGCGCCATCGGCGGGAAGGTGCTCGACGTCGGGTGCGGTACCGGCGAGCACACGATCCTGCTGGCCAGGGCGGGATACGACGTGTTCGGCGTCGACGGCGCGCCCACCGCCGTCGAGCAGGCCAGGCGCAACGCCGTCGACCACGGGGTCGATGCGCGCTTCGAGGTCGCCGACGCACTGCACCTCGGCGAGTCGCCCGGTTACGACACGGTCATCGACAGCGCGCTGTTCCACATCTTCGATGACGCCGATCGCGCGACGTATGTCCGAAGCCTGCACACGGCCACCCGGCCGGGGGCGGTCGTCTACGTCCTCGCGCTGTCCGACGCCGGTCGCGGATTCGGGCCCGAGGTCAGCGAGACGACGATCCGCGACGCGTTCGGCGCGGGCTGGGAGATCGAGGAGTTGACCTCGACCACCTACCGCGGTGTCGTCACCGAGATCCACGCCGAGGAGTTGGGGCTGGCGGTCGGGACGCGTGTCGACGAGCCCGCCTTCCTGGCTCGGGTGCGCAGAACGTGACATCGCGCGTCAACCTGGGCTGATCCGCACCACTGCACCGCTCTCCATCGCCACCCACGCCGCGCCGTCGGGCCCGACGGCGATTCCGTGGGGCTCCGACGTCGACGCCGGCAGCTCGATCTCGTCGATGGCACCCGACCAGCCGATGTGCCCGACCCGGTTGGCCGCCCACTCGGTGAACCAGCAACCGTTCGTGCCCGCGGCGATGGCGTGCGGGCGAGCGGCCGCGTCCGGCAGCGCGAACTCGGTCACGCTCCCGCCTGGGTCGATGCGGCCGATCTGCCCGGCCCCGATTTCGGTGCACCACAACGCCCCGTCGCCGCAGGTGATGCCGACGGGCGCGGCGGCCGGCGTGGCCAGCTGATGGACGGCGACGGCACCGTCGGCGGTGACGCGCGCGACGGCGTCGGTGCGGTTGAGCGTCACCCACACCGCTGCGTCGGGGCCGGCGGTGATGAACGACGGGAACGACTGCTCGGGCAGCGGAAACGACGTCGAGGTGCCGTCGGACGCGATCCGCGCGACGCGGTCGGCGGTCGACTCGGCGACCCACACCGCCCCGTCCGGCCCGACGCAGACGCCGAACGGGCCGCTACCCGAGTCGAGGCCGACAGTCGTCATCGAGCCGTCCGGCGCCACCGACGTCACCCGGTCGTCCTTCGTGCGGGTGAACCACGCCGAACCACCACGGCCCGCGGTCATGGCCGACGGTTGTGACCGCGGACCCACCTGATAACGGGTGTGCGTGCCGTCGGGTGTCAAGCGCACCACTGCGCCGCTGTGCACCATCGTCACCCACACCGCGCCGTCATCGGCGACCGCGATTCCGTACGGATCACTGTCGCCGGTGAGGTCGAACTGAGTGATCTGTGTCTTCATGCCTCTTGGTCGTACCCGGGATGATCGATGGACAACCGGTGCTGCACCAGGATTCTCAGGCACGCCATGACGTCGTCGCCGCGGTCGTCCAACTCGCCTCGACGGATGGTGGTCGACAGCGCAGCCTCGTCGGCGAAGCCGAGTCCCCCCAAGGCCTCACGCACCGCACCCGCCGTCTCGTCGAGCAGTTCGCGCTCGACGATCCGCAGCACGTTGGCGGCGACGCGGGCGTGGAAACCCACCTGCCCGTCGCACGCGGCGCGGACCTCGTTGTCGAGGAAGTCGGCGGCGGCCGCGACGAGTTCGGCCGCGGTGGGGCGTCCGGACAGTTCACTCATCTGGCTCCTCGGCTCTTCGCGCGAGCGCTCATCGCGGCCCCTGGCCGGACAGCAGATCCAATATGTCCCATTCGGTTTCGCTGACACGGCGCCCGATCGCCGCGAGCTCGACCGAGCGCTGCTCACCGGACAGGTGCCGCTCGGCCTGGTGCCGGCAGATGACGCCCCACCGCAGCGTCGCCACCGTCAGCCACCATCGGAACGCGTCGCGGTCGACGGTCACCGCCGCCGCCTCCTCATAGGCGCGCAGGAACGACTCGACGCTGCCGAGCCCACCCGCACCGAGCGCCTCCGCGGCGCCGAACCGCCACGCCCTGATGCAGAACCATGCGAGGTCCTCGTAGACCTCGCCGATGTGGGTCAGCTCCCAGTCCAGCACCGCCGCCAGGCCGGAGTCGTCGACGATCAGGTTTCCCATCCGGAAGTCGCCGTGCACCAGCCCCATCGGTGACGGTGGGGGGCGCCGGTCCTCCAGTCGGCGAAAAGCCCACTCGAAAGTGGCTGTGGTGTCGGCCATCTCGTCGAGGCGGCCACGCCATTCCGCGAGGTCGTCGGGTGCGGTCAGACCGATCCCTTCGGGGTCGGCCCGGTGGATCGCCGCGAGCGCTGCGGCACACTGCTCGAGCAGCCTGGTCCTGCCCGCATCGTCCAGCCCGCGAAGGATCCGCCGCACGATCGTCTCCCCGGCGACGGCGTCACAGATCAGGTACGGGTTGCCCAGCGAAGCGGGGGAGTCGTCGGCGGTGAGGATGTGCGGGACCGGCGCGCCTGCCGCTGCCGCGCGTTGCTGCACCGCGGCTTCCAGCTCCATGCCCGCGTGAATGTCGTCACCGGCGCCGGTGCGCAGGATCAACGCGCGCCGACCGTCGGCCACCGCGTCGAACGCCCACGTGATCCGGCTCGCCCCGCCGGTGAGCGGCTGCAGGTTCTCGACGCTCACCTCGCCGAGGACTGGCCGAAGCACCTCTTCCAACGCGCGGGCCAGCGTGTCGCTCATCGTGTCCCTCTGCTCTTCGCGCAAGCGCTCATCGTGTCCCTCTGCTCTTCGCGCAAGCGCTCATCGTGTCCCTCTGCTCTTCGCGCAAGCGCTCATCGCCGCCCGAACCCGAACAGCCGCTGCGCAACCCGCCGGATCTGGATCTCCTCGGCGCCCTCGGTGATCCGGTAACGACGGTGGTGCCGGTAGATGTGCTCGAACGGTTCGTGACGGCTGTAGCCCACCCCGCCGAACACCTGCATCGCGCGGTCGGCGGCCTCGCACACCAGGCGGTTTGCGCGGTAGTTGGCCATCGACACCTTGTCGGAGACCTCCATGTGGTGGTTGCGATCCAGTTCGGACGCGGCGTACCGCACCAGCAGCCGAACCATCTGAGCCTCGGTCTGCAACTCCACCAGCGGCCACTGCACCGCCTGATTGACCGCGAGCGGCTTGCCGAAGACCGAGCGCTGACCGGCATAGGCGACCGCGCGGTCGATGCAGTACTGAGCTGCTCCCAGGCTGCTCGCCGCCTGACGAATCCTGTTCTCGTGCAGGAAGGTCTGCCCGACCTCGAGGCCCCGGTCCACCTCGCCGAGCACCGCGTCGGCAGGCACCCGGACATTCTCCAGCAGCACCTCCCCGTGATCGGTGGGCATGTTGAACGTCCACCAGTAGAACGGAACCGAGAAGCCCGGGGAATCAGTCGGCACCAGGAACGCGCTGATACCCCGGGCCTGACCGGGTTCCCCCGAGGTCCGCGCGAACACCAGGTCGTGGGTGGCGCGGTGAACCCCGGTGTTGAACCGCTTCGCGCCGTTGATGATCCACTCGTCACCGTCCTGCACTGCTCGGGTCTCCAGCCAGGTGGCGTCCGACCCGTGATCGGGCTCGGTCAGTCCGAACGCCATCGACCGCTCGCCGGTGATCAGGGCGTCGGTCCATTCCTTCTTCTGCGAATCGGTGCCGAACCGGTCCATCATGATGACCTGCGGGAAGTTTCCCACGATCGACGACTCGTCCTGCAGATCGTTGTGCAGGCCGAGTCCCTTGTGCGCCAGGTGCTCCCGGATCACGGCCATGTCGACGTTGCTGCCGTCGCGACCGCCGAACTGCGAGGGCAGGCCGTACCGCAACCAGCCCGCCCGGTCGGCGCGCCTGCGCATCTCGCCGAGCAGATCCTCCCACTCCCGCCGCGGGACACCGCCGTTGTCCCAGTCGGTGCGGGCATGTTCGCGCCGATGGTCGAAGTACTGGATGTGTTCGGTCTCCAGCGGTTTGATCTCCGCCTCGATGAACGCGTCCATCTCGGCGAGTAGCCCGGGAAGGTGGTCGGGAAGGCTGAAATCCACTGTGTCTCCTTTGGACGGTCTCCATTGACAGTCGAGCTAAAACCCGTACAGCGTCTTCTTCCAGATCCGTGACAGCGTGGCGATGGCGTTCTCATCATCGATGTCGATACCGAGGCCGGGAGTCCCCACGAAGACGGTGGTGAAGTTCTCGAAGAGCAACGCGATCGCGGCCGCGGTGTACTCGGGCTCGAGCTCGGCGGCGTAGCCCTGCTCCTGCGCGCGCCGCACCGATGCGGCGACGATGTCCACGCCGAAGCGGCGGAACTCGTTCTGCAGCGCCGCGAACCGTGGCTGGGTCGTCGCAAGCTGGGCCACCGCGATCATGATTCCGATGTTCTGCTTGAACATCGTCCAGTACCCGGTCACCACCGCGGTGAAAAACGCATCGTCGTCGGGCGACTCCGGCAACTGCAGGCTCAGCCCCGACGGTGTCACCACCTCGCGCAGGAACGACTGGGCCAACGCCGCGAGCAGATCCTCCTTGTCGGCGAAATACCGGTAGAACACCGCAGGCGACCTGCCCGCCCCCGAGGTGATGTCGCCGAGGGTGGTCCCGTGAAAACCGCGTTCGGCGAACAGCTTCCGCGCGGCCTGCTCGATTGCCAACCGGGTCTGTTGGCCTTTGGCGCTCAGCGTTCCTGACGGGAGGGCGGGCACGTTCGCTGCTAGCCCAGGATCCGGTCGCCTGCGCGCAGCAGTGCGCTGGGAAGTCCGTGCCCCACCGCGTCCTGCGCGACGCGGGCGGCGTCGATGGCCGCCTGCAGGTCCACGTCGACATGAACTCCGCTGTCCCGCAACAGGTACACCAGATCCTCGACGGCGATGTTGCCGCTCGCGCCTGGCGCGAACGGACATCCGCCGAGTCCGCCGACGGACGCGTCCAGCCGGGTGACACCGGAGGCGACGGCTGCGTAGGCGCTCGCCAGACCCGTCCCGCGGGTGTTGTGGAAGTGCGCGCCCAGCGGAATGTCGCCGATCCTGGGCCGAACGAGGGCGATCAGCTCGCTGACCCGCCTCGGTGTGGCGGTGCCGATGGTGTCGGCGATCGCGAGCCGGTCGACCCCGGCATCGGTGGCGGCGGTGACGATGTCCGAGACCCGCTGCGGGTCGGTCGGTCCGTCGAACGGGCAGTCCCAGGCGGTGGCGACGATGACCTCGACCGTGGCGTCGCAGTCGTGGACGATCGCGACGATCTCGGGGATCTGCGCGGTTGCCTCCGCCGACGTACGGCCGACGTTGGCGCGGCTGTGCCCGTCGGCGGCCGACACCACGTATTCGATCGAGCGCAGGCCCGAGGCGATCGCGCGCTTGGCTCCGTTCGGGCTGGCCACCAGTGCGGAGAACTCGATGTCGCTGAAGTTGTGCAGTTCGGCGGCGAGCTCGGCCGCATCGGCCAGCGCAGGGACCTTCGACGGGGAGACGAAGGCCGTCGCCTCCATCTCCCGCACACCGGTGGCCGCGATGGCCGCGAGCAGTTCAAGCTTGGCGGACAACGGGATCGGGTCTTCGATCTGCAGGCCGTCGCGCAGCGACACGTCGCGGATGTCGACGTGGCCGGGCAGGTCGCTCATAACACCCCCTCCGTCCGTAGCTCCTCGAGTTCGGCATCGCTCTTGCCGAGCAAGCCGCGGTAGACCTCGTCGTTGTGCTGGCCTGGCCGTGCCGAGCCGGCGTAGCGGATGGTTCCTGGCGTCTCGGAGAGCACCGGGACCACTCCCGGGCCCTTCACGTTGCGTCCGATGCGTTCATCCCAGTGGTCGGCGATCATCCCGCGAGCCTGCAGCTGAGGATCCTCGACCACCTCGGCGACGGTGTTGATCGGACCGCTGATCACGCCGGCCTGCGAGAGTGTCGCGATGATGTCGGCGGGTTGCCGTTCGGCGGCCCAGGATCCGATGATCTTGTCGAGCTCGTCCTGGTTACGGCCCCGTGCGACATGGTTGGAGAACCGCTCGTCGGAAGCGAGTTCGGGCTGGCCCATCGCCTCGCACAACCTGCGGAAAACGGTGTCCTGGTTGGCCGCGATCACCACCCAGCTGCCGTCGGCGGTCGGGTAGATGTTCGACGGTGCGATGCCCTCGAGGCGAGTGCCCGACGGGCCTCGCACCACGCCGCCGACGTCGTAATCCGGGATGGCGGATTCCTGCACCGCCAGACATGATTCGGTCAGCGCCGCGTCGACCACCTGGCCCTCGCCGGTCACCGAACGGCGGTACAGTGCGGCCAACGCGCCCTGGGCGGCGAACATCCCGGCGAGGCTGTCGCCGAGCGACAACGCCAGCCGCGGGGGAGGCCCGCCGGGAAACCCGTTCATGTGCCGAAGGCCGCTGGCGGCCTCGGCGACCGACGCGTATCCGGCTTTGTGCGCGTCCGGGCCGGTCTGCCCGTATCCGGACACCCGCACCAGGATGATCCCGCGATTACGTTCGCGCAGAACGTCGTAACCCAGACCCCACTTCTCGAGCGTGCCCGGCCGGAAGTTCTCGACGATGACATCGCTGCGCTCGACGAGGTCGAGGAACAGGTCGCGTCCCTTGGCCTCCCGCAGGTTCAGGGTCACGGCCTTCTTGTTGCGGGCGTGGACGGTCCAGAAGAAGTGGTGCCCGTCGAGTTCCGCCTGACCCCAGGTGCGCAGGGGATCCGGCGCACCGGGAGGCTCGATCTTGATGACCTCGGCGCCCATGTCACCGAGCAGTCGACCGGCGAACGGCCCGGAGATCAGCGTCCCGACCTCAATGACCCTGATGCCGTCGAGCGGTCCCGTCGCGACGGTCATGGGGTGGCCGCGAAGCCGTGGCGCACCAGCCAGTCGGTGGCGATGCCGACCGCCTCGCGCAGTTTGTCGCGCTGGTCTGCCCCGGCGTAGTAGTGGTTCGCGCCGGCGATCTCGTGCATCTCCTTGTCGGGGTGCCCGATCGCCTCGAAGATTCGCCGGGTGTGGCTCGGAGTGCAGGCATCGTCGGCGAGGTTTCCGATCACCAACGCCGGTACCGCGATGTCGGGTCCGCACTTCACGGCGTCGCCGTTGGCGTCGTCATAGCTCCACTGTGACAGCCAACTGCGCAGCGTGCAGAACCGCGCCAGACCCACCGGGCTCATGTTCACCACCTGAGGATCGCCCAGATAGCAGGTTCCCGGGGTGCGTTCGTTGGGATCGACGGCCGGGTCGAGCCAACGGGGGTCGGCCATGGTGCCGTGTACGACGAACGCGAACTCGTCATCGGGTCGGCCCGCGGCCTTGAGTTCGGCCAGCTTTGCCTTGACCCACTTGGTGATGCGCCGGTTCCGGGCGATCTGCGCCTGGTGGTAGCGGTCCAGGAACTCCGGCGTGTACGGCGGCTGGTTCGGATTGTCGGCGTTGTAGAGATCGAGTTCGGGATCCCGCTTGCTGGGATCGCTCTCGTCGAGGATGGAGGCGTCCATCCACTCGGTCATGGTGCCGTGTCTGCTGATGTGGGCGGCGAGCAGCATGATGCCGTCGGCCGGGATCAGTCCGAGCTTGGTGAGGTCGGGGCCGTCACCGGATGGGCTCGCGGTCACGGTCGGGTTCTGCGCCTGCTGTTGGTAGAACACCGACAGCGACCCGCCGCCGCTCCAGCCTGCGAGCACGACCTTGGAGTAGCCGAGCCGGTTCTTGGCGTCCTTGATGCACTCGCCCAGGTCCTCGACGACCTTCTCCATCAGCAGCGCGGAATCGGTGCCGCGAAAGCGGCTGTTGCAGTAGATGACGTGGTGACCGGCGCGGGCCAGCGCGTTGATCATCGGCAGGTACGCACCCCCGCCGATCGGATGCATGAACACCAGCACGGTGTCCGACGGCACGGCCGGTTTGAGAAGGTAGCTCTCCAGCACCACCAACTCGGCGACGGCGCCGTAGACGTCGCGCACGCCCGAGTTGTTCTGGTAGGCAACCAGATAGGGGATGCGCTGGTATTCATGCTTGATGGGCGCCGGCCGTTGCTCCGTGCTCGTCATCAGTCCTGCCTCTTCTTCGCGCAAACGCTCATCAGTGCCGTCTCTTCTTCGCGCAAACGCTCATCAGTGCCGTCTCTTCTTCGCGCAAACGCTCATCAGTGCTGCCCGAGGTCGTTCGCCAGGATTTCCGCCGACGGAACCAGTCGCCGGCGGGTGTCGACGGCGATCACCTGCCAGTCGACGGACCTGTAATCGTCGAACTTCCGACGAGCTCTTTCCCGCGCCTTCTCCGGCGCGCCATGGTGAACACCCTGGGGCGCATGCGAAATCAGCCCCGGCGGCATCGGGATGCCGTAGAGGGAACCGCCGTGAAAGAACGCGATCTCGTCGAAGTCGACGTTGCGGTGGTACCACGGCGTGCGCTCGGTGCCGGGCACTCCTTCGGCGGGCTTGGGCAGGAAGTTCATGATGTACACGCCGGTGGCCTGCATGAACAAGTGCACCGTGGGAGGGAGGTGCACGCTGTCGGAGGTCACGACGTTGTAGTCGGCGATGTTGAAGGTGAAGGCGAAGTTGTCGCCCTGCCAGCCCTCTACGTCCAACGGATGATGTTGGTAGTACAGCGTGGTGGGCCCGCCGGAGTGCATCAGCCGGACCTCGTACTCACCGTCGGCGCTGGGTCCGTCGCCGTCCTCGTGCGCGACCGGGTCGGGTATCACCGTCTGCGACGGATCGAACGGAAAGTGACGCCCGAGCTGCCCGGGTGGCGGCACCCGGAACTCGTCGGTGGCCTGGATCATCAACCAGGTGCACTGCTCGTCGGGGACGTGCCGCCAGGTGCACGCCTTCGGCAGGTACACCCAATCGCCCTTGCGGTAGCGCAACGGTCCGAACTCCGTCTCGATGAGGCCTTCACCCTCGTGCACGAAACACAGCAGATCGCCGTCGATGTGCCGCACGAAGAACGGCATCGGCGCCGCACGGCGCGACAGGAGCACCTCACAGTCGACATTCGAGAACATCAACAGGGGACTGCCGTGCGGGTCGGAGAGGTCCTCGGGCTTGAGCTCGCTCGACAGCACGTCGACGGGCCGCAGCGGGCCCACCGAGCGATACGCCGTCGGGTCGTGACGGCGATACAGGCTGGCCGTGCGACCGGTGAAGCCACCGCGACCGAGTTCGTCGTCTTTGAGGCCTTCGAGGTCGGCGTGCAGCCGCCGTGGCGTCTTGCCCTTGCGAAGGTGGACGAACGATTCCATGGGTGCCCTTCTGCCGATCCAAAAGTAAAACTGACATTAGTTTTATCTGGGCCGACCAGTCAACGGTCGGCCACGCATCTGTCCTGCCGACTCAAACCTCTTCTGTCACTTTGGTTTCTCCGCTTTCTGTGCGGGATACTTGTCGGTGGGTCGAACTAGTGTTCGATTTATGAGTGAGGTGTCCAGCGCGATCGAGGCGATCAAGTCGCAGCTCGCCGTGCTGGGCGAGATGTGTGACGAGCTGACCCATCGCGAGCTGGTCGGTCTGCTCGCGGAGTTGACCGCGGCGGTGTGGTCGGTGCCGACGCTCGAGCATCGGATTCTGAATCGGCTGGCGGCCGAGACCGAACCCAGCGCGCTGGGTGAGTCGTCGTGGAAGGAGGTGCTCGCCACGGCGTTGCGGATCTCGACGAAAGACGCCGGCGCTCGCCTGGAGCAGGCCGCGAATCTGGGGCCGCGCCGCGCGATGACCGGGCAGGTGTTGGCGCCGCGGTGGGAAGCCGCCGCCGCTGCCCAGGCCGCCGGGTTGATCGGGCCCGAACACGTCGAGATCATCGCCAAGTTCCACAAGGACCTGCCGTCGTGGGTCGATGTCGGGACCCGTGAGGTCGCCGACACCCAACTGGCGCAGTTGGCCGCCGGAGTAGGGCCTGCGGAGTTGGACGCGGCCGCTGGGCAGTTGTTGATGATGATCGACCAGGACGGCCCCGAACCCTCGGAGAAGGAGCAGGCGCGTAAGCGGGGCTTGACGTTGGGTCCGCAGCGACGCGACGGGACGTGCGGGGTCAGGGGAACCCTGACCGCCCAAGCGCGGGCGGTGGTCGAGGCGGTGCTGGCGAAGCTGGCCGCACCGGGCATGAGCCTGCCCGAGGACGAGACTGCAGGCCCGGATCTGCGCACCCAGGCTCAGCGCAACCACGACGCGCTCGTCGCGATGGGACAGATGGCGTTGATGTCTGGAGATCTCGGAAAACACAACGGGCTACCCGTCACCGTGATCGCCACCGCGACGGTGCAAGACCTCGAGAAGGGTGCGGGGCTGGCGGTCACCGGCGGCGGCACCCGGTTGCCGATCCGGACGCTGATCCGGATGGCCGCCCGTGCCTACCACTATCTCTACATCTACGACAAGCACACCAGCGAGTCGCTGTATCTGGGCCGCACGAAGCGGTTGGCGTCAGCCGCGCAGCGGATCGTGCTCCATGCCCGGGACCGGGGCTGTATCTGGGCCGCACGAAGCGGTTGGCGTCAGCCGCGCAGCGGATCGTGCTCCATGCCCGGGACCGGGGTTGCACGCGACCAGGCTGCACCGCGCCGGGCTACTGGTGCCAGGCTCATCATGCGGTCACCGATTGGAAGAACGACGGCCACACCAATATCGACGAGCTGACCTTCGCCTGCGGACCCGACAACCGGCTCATCGAGAAAACCGGCTGGACCACCCGCAAACGCCCCGACGGCCGCACCGAATGGCTCCCACCACCAACGCTCGACACAGGCCAGCGACGAGTCAACAACTACCACCATCCCGACCGCTACCTACTCCCCGAAGACGACCAAGGACCGTGAATAGCGTTGTCGCTCAGTCGATCAGGTCGACGCGCACCGTCAGCAGGTTCGTCCCGAACGTGCGGACGCCGAGGTTGTTGTACCCAGGCAGGATCTTCATCCGCGCCCGGGGGTCGTCATCGGGCAGCAGATGCGCCGTGCCTCGATGCCAGCGACCGTTCAACCTCACCCGCACATCGGGATTCGCCTTGATATTGCGCACATACTGCGAATTCTCGCCGAACTCCGAGACGAACCAGAACTCGTCACCGATCCGGCGGCCGCCCAGCGGGGTGCGTCGGGGTTCGCCGGATTTTCGTCCGGTCGTCTCGAGCAGCGTCTGGAACGGCATGCGCCGCATCACCTGGTTGGCGAAGTTCTTCTGGAAGAACTTGGTGACGCGGTCGCGGATGGTCTCGGCCATGCGGTTCCTTCCTGAGATTCCGGGCTCACACCATCGCGGTGCGTGGGATCGGTATCCCCATTGTCAGGGCTCCGGCGAGTTCACGGCCGGTGTCGTAGTCGAACACGACATGGCCGGCGATGACGTCGACGTCGCGTTTGATGCGCTGCAGCGGGTTGTCCAGGAAATGTGCGCTGGCCCCCGATGCCCCGAGCAGATCGCCGATCACCACGCGCGACTCGTGCACGATGTGTGCGGCCGCCAGTCGCGCCTGGCCGCGCACCGGGCGGTCGACCGGGTCGCCTGCGGCGACGATCGACCCGATCTCGCCCACGGTGTCGGCCAGCAGCCCGCGCAGCGCGCGTAGCCGTACCAGCGCCTGCCCGAGATGCACGGAGGCCACCGGCTTGTCCTTCTGCATGACACCCTCGTACGCCAGGAACCGCTGCGAGAGCCGCTCCGCATAGATGTCCGCGGCGCGCTCGGCACTACCGAGAGCGGGCATCGCGGCCAGCAGCGCCAGCGCGGGAACCATCGGCCAGCGATAGGTCTCGGCATCGTGCAGCGCCGCGCCCGGTGCGGTGCCCATATAGATGTCGGACACGGCTACGAGGCGATGGGCCGGCACGAAGGCGTCGTCGATCACGACGTCGTTGGAGCCGGTCGCGCGCATGCCGTCGGTGTGCCACACATCCTCGATGCGGACGTTTTCGATCGGCAGCAGCGCCAGCACCGGATGGATCGTGCCGGGGTCTCCCGCCTCGCGTTCGCACAGCGCGCCCACGATGATCCAGTTTCCGTCCATCACGCCCGTCGCCAAGGACCACCGGCCCGACAGCCGGATGCCCCCCTCGCAGCCGACGCCCCGTCCGGTCGGTGCCAGCGGTGCGGGGGCCAGGAACGGGCGCGTGGCGAACGCCTCGCTCTGCGCCTGCTCGCCGAAGAGGGCGAGCATCCAGTTGTGCAAGGCGTAGAAGCCGAGCGTCCAGGCGCTGGAAGCGCAGCCGTGGGCCATCCGCCGCACCGGGTCGAGGATGGCCGGAAACGGTGCCTGTGTACCCCCGTAGCGGGCCGGAACCAGCACCTCGACGAACTCGGAAGTGACGGGGTCGGCGAGCGTCGCCGCCGGGAGTCGGCGCAGCCGCTCGGCCTCGGCCGCGCGCTCGGCCAATCCGGCGACAAAATCCGAGGTGACGATGGGGGCGTCGGCCGAGACCAGAGGCATGAGCCCGACGGTACCATACCTTTAGGTATGGAAAGTAGGTCAATGGGCGAGCATGAGGTCGAGAAATCGCTGCCGTTGCGCGGCCATCCGGGCCGGTGGTGGCGCATCGGAGAGGTGCAGGAAGCCGATGCCCGCGGCGAAGGTGGCATTCGCCCGCATGTCGGCGTCCTCGGCGTCGAAACCGGCATCCAGGAACGCCTCACGGACGGCCTTGAGGACGAGCCGGTCAGCGGCGTGCACGCTCTCGGCGACGCCCGGGTCGGTCCTCGCCCATTCGCGCATCGCGCGCTCGAGGGTCCACTGTCGCTCGCCGAGCAGTGACGTCATCATCTGGGCAAGGCGCTCCCGCGGCGGCAGATGGCCCAGGTCGCCGAAGTGGCTGCGGTCCGCGTCGCGCAACTCGGCCCACGCTCCTGCGACGGCGCTGCGGTAGCCGGCCATGTCCTTGAAGTGCCAGTAGAAACTGCCCTTGGTGACGCCGAGTCGGGCGCACAGCCGGTCGATCTTGAGACCCTCGATCCCGTCGTCGGCGAGAATCGCGTAGCCGGCCTGGATCCAGTCGTCGACGGAGAGCCTGCCCGAGCCCGTCTCGCCGTTCGCCATGCGCCGGAGCCTACTGAACGGCACCGAGTGTGACCGCCGTCACTACTTTGCGGCACGCGAGGTGGCCGTAGCGGCGAATTCGCACGCAACCCGGGTGGTATACCAGTGTTTTCTGCCGAATCGACCCCATTACTTCCCGCACCGTCAAATTCCCTTTTCCTGACGGGTCTGTGCTGTTCGGCGTGGCCGGACTTCAACAAATCCTGGTCACATGTTTTACTGCAACCGCTACAACTGAAGCTTTCTCGGACCACTCCATCGCGAATTTGCGGATTCGGAGTGGAGTGACAGCGCGGTGAAGACAATGCTGTGGTGTCCCACCACCCGAGATGCGCAGGACAATCCGCACCTCGCGGTAATCGAAAGATGGATGGATTGACGGTATGAGACTTCTTGACAGGATTCGTGGGCCCTGGGCGCGTCGCCTCGGCGTCGCGGCCATCGCAACGGCGATGCTGCCCGCGCTGGTGGGCGTCACCGGAGGGTCGGCGACCGCCGGAGCCTTCTCCCGGCCGGGTCTCCCGGTCGAGTACCTGATGGTGCCGTCCGCCGGAATGGGGCGCGACATCAAGGTGCAGTTCCAGAGCGGCGGGCCGAACTCGCCCGCCGTGTACCTGCTCGACGGCCTGCGCGCGCAGGAGGACTTCAACGGCTGGGACATCAATACCCAGGCGTTCGAGTGGTACCTCGATTCCGGCCTGTCGATCGTGATGCCCGTCGGTGGCCAGTCGAGCTTCTACTCCGACTGGTATGCGCCGGCCCGCAACAAGGGCCCGACGGTCACCTACAAGTGGGAGACCTTCCTGACCCAGGAGCTGCCGAACTTCCTGGCCTCCCAGCGTGAGGTCAAGCCGACCGGCAGCGCGGCGATCGGCCTGTCGATGGCCGGGTCCGCCTCGCTGATCCTGTCGGTGTACCACCCGCAGCAGTTCATCTACGCGGGCTCGATGTCCGGCTTCCTGAACCCCTCCGAGGGCTGGTGGCCGTTCCTGATCAACATCTCGATGGGTGACGCCGGCGGCTTCAAGGCCGACGACATGTGGGGCAAGACCGAGGACCCGAACAGCGCCTGGAAGCGCAACGACCCGATGGTGCAGATCCCGCAGATCGTCGCCAACGGCACCCGCATCTGGATCTACTGCGGTAACGGCCAGCCCAACGAACTCGGCGGCGGCGACCTGCCCGCCACCTTCCTCGAGGGGCTGACCATCAAGACCAACCGGACGTTCCAGGAGAACTACATCGCCGCGGGCGGCAACAACGGTGTGTTCAACTTCCCGAACAACGGCACGCACAACTGGGCGTACTGGGGCCGGGAGCTGCAGGCCATGAAGCCCGACCTGCAGGCACACCTGATCGGTTAACAGGTACCTGACGAAAAGAAGCCCCGGCCGCCACGGCCGGGGCTTCTTCGTCTGCGCCTCGGGTGGTTAGTGTGGCCGTCATGACGGAACTCAACGCGATGGTGGCTCACGAGGACGCCGAGGGCGGTGTCGTGCTGCGCCACGAGGTGGTCGACGACTCATTCCTGCCCGAGGGCGACGTGGAGATCCGTGTCGAATACTCGAGCGTGAACTACAAGGACGCCTTGGCTGTCACCCCGAAAGGTGGCGTGGCACGGGGTTATCCGTTGATCCCCGGGATCGACGTCGCCGGCACCGTCACGGCGAGCACGTCGTCGGAGTTCGCCGCCGGCGACACGGTGATCGCGCACGGCCAGGACATCGGCACCGGCCGACACGGAGGTTACGCGCAGATGGCGCGGTATCCCGCCGATTTCCTGGTCAAGCTGACCACCGTGAGCACGGCGGAGGCGGCGGCGATCGGCACCGCCGGCTTCACCGCGGCCATGAGCGTCGACGCCCTGCGTGCGCACGGCATCACCCCGTCCGACGGGCCGGTGTTGGTGACGGGCGCCACGGGTGGCGTCGGCAGCGTCAGCGTCGACCTGCTGGCGGGTCTGGGCTACGAGGTGGTGGCGTCAACCGGAAAGAAGGACGCGCACGATCTGCTGCGGGATCTCGGCGCCTCCGAGGTCATCGACCGGGTGCCGGGCCCCGACGACAAAGTGCGTCCGCTCGGCAAGGCGCATTGGGCCGCGGTCGTCGACTGCGTCGGCGGAACCACGTTGGCCTACGCCCTCAGCACGTTGAAATACGCGGGTGTAGCGGCGATTTCGGGACTCGCCGGATCTTCGGACCTGCCGGCCACCGTCCTACCCTTCATCCTGCGCGGTGTGACGCTGGCCGGTATCGACTCGGTGCTGCTGCCCATAGGGCCGCGCCGGGAGCTCTGGGCTCGGATCGAATCGGACCTGCGACCGCGGCATCTCGAGCGCATCACCCGGGATGTCCCGGTGCTCGACGTCGCCGACGTCCTCGGCGCCATCATCGGTGGCGGCGTCACCGGCCGCACCCGCGTGGTCGTGCACGACGGATTCTGACGCTCCCGGTCCGTCAACCCGCGAAGGGTACGGCAGAGACCCTGCAGGGAACCCCGTTGACGACCTGGGTATTGCTCGGAACATCCACCAGCGCGGCGGGATTGAGCAGATTCGTGTTGACACCTGGGTGCGCGTTGGCGACCTCCAGGGCGGTGCCGTCGACGCCGTGGCCCCAGCCGTGGGGCAGCGACACCACCCCCGCCATCATGTCGTCGGTGACTTCTGCGGTCGCGCGGATGGTGCCCTCGGTCGTGGTGATGTCGACCTGCTGGCCGTCCGCGACACCGAACCGGGAGGCATCGGCGGGATTGATCAGCAGCGTGCAGCGGTCCTTGCCGCGCATCAGGCTCGCGACGTTGTGCAGCCAGGAGTTGTTCGATCGCAGGTGACGTCGGCTGGTCAGCAGCAGTTCGTCGTCGGCGCGGTCGACTCGGTCGGCCAGCCTCGGGAGGTCGGCGGCGAGGAGCGGGTGCAGCAGCTCGATCCTGCCCGACGGCGTGGTGAGCACCTCGGCAAGCCTGCCGCCCTCCAGCTCGCCCAATCTCAGTCCGTCGCGATGCAGGCGCACCTCGTCGAGCGTCAGCCCTCCGGGCAGTTGGCCGAGCTGGTCACCCCAGGGCCCTACCCGGATGCCGAGATCGATCATGCGCTCGGGCCCTTGGCCTTTCAGGGCGGCGAACACCTCTGACGGTTCGCGGCCGAACAGAGGAGTGTCGGCCGCTTGGCACGCGGTGTGGATGATGCCCTGGGTGTACAGGTCGTCCATCGCGCTCACATCGACATCGGGAATCGGCGTGCCCACCAGTGCTCCGGCCAGTCGGAGCATGATCTCCCATTCCTCAGGACGCCCGTCCGGCGGGAACACCGCGTCGGACCATTTCACGCACGAGGCAATGGAATACATCCAGTAGAGGTCGTCGCAGTGTGCGCGCTCCAGCGGGGACAGACCGGGCAGGATGACGTGTGCGTGGCGGGTGGTCTCGTTGAGCCAGCTGTCCACGGAGATCATTGCGTCGAGGCCACCGAGTGCCGCGTCGAGGCGGCGCGCCCCCGGGGCGGAGATGACCGGGTTGCCTGCCACCGTGATGAGTGCGCGAATCTGACCCTCACCCGGGGTGTCGATCTCCTCGGCCAGGCAACTGACCGGAAACTGGCCGAGGACTTCGGGTGCGCCGCGCACCCGGCTGCGGAAGCGTCCGAACTGCCAGCCGGGCCGGTCCTGATCGGGCGGCTTCATGAACATCGGCGACCAGACGGCAGCCTTTGGGAACACCGCCCCACCGGGACGGTCGACCGCGCCGAGCGCCACATTCAACACGAACACAAGCCAGGTCGCCAAGGTGCCGAATTCCTGTGTGCACGCACCGATTCGGCTGTATAGCACGGGGTGCTGGGCGGTGGCCAGCCCTTCTGCCAGCCTCCGGATCGTCGCGGCGGGGACGCCGGTGGGCGCCTCGACCCGCTCGGGAGAGAAGCGGGCCGACAGCGCGACGACGTCGCCGAGACCCGCGACCAATCCGTCCAGATGGGGTGGGCGACGGATCCAGTCCCGGTCCGCGAGGGTGTGCAGGATGGCGAACAGCAGCAATGCGTCGGTGCCGGGGCGCACCGGCACCCACTCTGAAGCCCGCCGTGCCGTCTGGGTCCGGCGAGGATCGACGACCACGACGTCGCCACCCCGTTGCCGGATCGCGGCCAGCCGACCCATGATGTCCGGCGCCGAGAGCATCGACCCCTGCGAGGCAGAGGGATTCGCCCCCAGCATCACCAGGTGGTCGGTGCGGTCGAGGTCGGGGATGGGGCCGTTCCACATCCCGCCGAACAGCAGCGCGCTGACGACGTTGAGCGGCCACTGATCGACGGTGCCCGGTGTGTAGTACGCGCGCATCCCCGCCGCCCCGGCCAACCCGACCAGTGCGCCGACGTAGGTCTCCAACCCGAGGTTGTGGGCCACCGGATTGCCGATGTACACCGTCGCCGCCGCCGCGCCGTACCGGTCCAGCACGGGCCGCAGCACTTTCTCCGCCTCGCCCAGCGCGTCGTCCCAGGACACGGGGACATGGTCACCGGAGCGGTTGCGCACCATCGGGCGCCGCAGCCGGTCAGGATCGTCGTGGATGTGGTGCAGCGACGCGCCCTTGGGACACAGGTGCCCCCGCGACCACACGTCGTCGGGATTGCCGCGCACGGCACCCACCCTGCCTGCGTCGGTGGTCACCCTCAGACCACACATCGCCTCGCACAGCGGACAGGTGATTCGGTGCTCCACGAGCGCACCGTAGCAGCGGGGCCCCCGGGGCTTACTTCAGTTCGGCGGAGGACAGGCCGAGCAGGCGGCGGGCGACGACCAGCTGCTGGATCTGCTGGGTGCCCTCGAAGATGTCGAGGATCTTCGAGTCGCGGGCCCACTTCTCCAACAGGGCCTCCTCGGAATAGCCGGTGGTTCCGGCAAGCTCCACGGTCTTCAGCGTGATGTCGCTGGCGACGCGCGCTGACTTGGCCTTGCCCATCGAGGCTTCCTTGGAGTTGGGGATCCGGTTGTCCGCCTGCCACGCCGACCGCAGTGTCAGCAGGTAGCCGGACTCCCAGTCGGCCTCCATGCGCAGGAACTCCGCGGCCGCAGCACTCTGAGCGTGCGCCGGCTTGTCGTAGGAGATCTCGACGCCCGCGTCGGTGAGTATCTTGCGGAGTTCCTCGAGCGCGGCCCGAGCGACACCGACGGCCATCGCCGCGACGACGGGCCTGGTGTTGTCGAAGGTCTCCATGACCCCCGCAAAACCCTTCTCCACGTTGATATCCGGGCTGCCCAGCAGGTTCTCCTTGGGAATGCGGACATTCTCGAACCGGATCGCCGCCGTGTCGGAGGCCTTGATGCCGAGCTTGTTCTCGAGCCTCTCGACGGTGACGCCGGGGTGCTCGCGGGGCACGATGAACGACTTGATCGCCGCCCGGCCCTTGGTCTTGTCCAGGGTCGCCCACACCACGATGTGGGTGGCGCGGGATCCGGCGGTGACGTAGATCTTCTCCCCGTTGATCACGTACTCGTCGCCGTCGAGCTTGGCGGTCGTCGACACCGCCGCCGAGTCGGAGCCGAATCCGGGTTCGGTGATGGCCATCGCGGCCCACACCTTGCCGAGGCGCTCGAGTTGCTCGTCGGTGGCGACGCCGGAGATCGCCGCGTTGCCCAATCCCTGGTACGGGATCGACAACACCAACCCGACATCGCCCCAGCTGACCTCGAGGATGTTGAGCACGGCGGACATGTTGCCCCCGTTGATGTTTCCGGCCGGCCCGCCATCCTCGTCACGGAACGCCTCGGCGCCGGCGAACGAGTGGGTCTTGGCCTCGGAGATGCCCTCGAACAGCGTCGCGACGGTGTCCAGTTCGACGGGGTAGGCGTGTTCCTTCAGGTCGTATTTGCGGGAGATCGGTCGCAGTATCTCCGCCGCGCCCTGATGTCCCTTCTCGATGACCGCCTGCAGCTTCTTGGGTAGTTCCAGATTGATCGCCATATCAGTGTCTTTCGTCAGGTCGGTCAGAATCAGAGGACGACAACGCCTTCGGCGACGCCGATGGCCCGCAGATCCCGGTACCAGCGCTCCACCGGATGCTCCTTGGTGTAGCCGTGCCCGCCGAGCAGCTGGACACCGTCGAGGCCGATCTGCATGCCCTTGTCGGTGCCGAGCTTCTTGGCCAGCGCCGCCTCGCGGGCGAATGACATACCCTGCTCCGCCCGTGCCGCGCCACGCCATGTGATCAGACGCAATCCGTCGAGTTCGATCGCGATGTTGGCGCACATGAACGCGACCGACTGCCTGCGGGCGATCGGTTCGCCGAAGGCTTCGCGCTCCTTGACGTAGGGGATGACGTAGTCGAGCACCGCGTGCGAGGTGCCGACGGCCAGCGCCGCCCACCCCAGCCGGGACAGCGCGATCGCTTCCGAGTAATCCTGGTCGTTCGCGCCGTCCTCGCCCAGCCGCGCGCTGAGCGGCACGGTGACCTTGTCGAGTTCGACGCGGCCGAGCGCGGCGGCGCGGATGCCCATGCTCGGATCGGCCTTGACGGTCAGCCCCTTGGTGGCGGCCTCGACGATGAACAACGCCGGCTTGCCGTTGAGCTGTGCCGCCACGATGAACAGCTCGGCGTCCGCTGCGGCGGGCACCAGCGACTTGACCCCGTCGAGTCGGTATCCGCTCGGGGTGCGGACCGCGGTGGTCCTCAGCGCAGTGGGGTCGAACAGCGGGTGCGGCTCGGCGATCGCCACGCACGCCTGGGGAACGCTGTCGCCGGCGAACTCCTTGAGGTAGGTGGCCTGCTGGTCGGCGCTGCCCCAGTGGGTGAGCGCGGATGCCACGCCGCCGGGCGCCAGGATCGGCAGGGCCAGACCCATGTCGCCGTACGCGAGTGCCTCGGCGACGAGCGTGTTGGTGACGGTGCTGCGGTGCTCGGCGATGCCGTCGAAGTCCTCGGGGATGTTGATGGCGGTGACGCCGAGTTCGGCGGCCTTGGCGATCAGGTCCGGCGGGTAGGTGGCGCTGTCGTCGGCGTCATGCGCCGCGGGCCGCAGGATCTCTGCGGCGAACTCCTCGACTGTCTCGACGATCATCTTCTGGTCGTCGTCGGGGGTGAGGTCGAAGTAGTCGGCACCGCTGGCCTTGAGCCGGGTCGGCGACTTGCCGATGCCCTGGATTCGTTTGAACTGCCGCGTCGAGGCGCCGGCGGCGGAGAAGCCGTGCTTCACGCCGTACTTGATGGCGCGATTGAGCGGGTCGCGCAGGTTGTGCCTGTCCAGGAACTCCTGGCCCATGATCGGGGTGAGCAGCGCCATCCCGACATCGATCGCCGTGCGCTTGTGCTTCTGGAGGCCGACGGCGCTCTCGTGGCCGCCCCGCTTGGAGGGGAGGGTGTTGGTCATGTCGACTTCCTCACTAGGGCTCGGGCGTGCAGATCCGCCGCAACTGACTCCAGAGTAAGGTATCCCAACTGACTCGTCGGTAAGTTGTCAGCCATTGTTATTCAATTCACAAGGCGGCCGGATCTGACCAGTTTAGCTGCGCGAGCCGCCCTGTCGTGACGACGTCGGACAAAACTGCTGTGCAATAAGAAATTTCATCGCCGATGGATACACAGAATCCAGTTTGCAGGGGGCTAGGACGGTGAACCCGCCGACAGGTGGGCCAGGACGGCGTCGTGTAGCAATCCGTTGGTGGCCACGGCGCTCCCGCCGTGGGGTCCCGGCTCGGCGGCAAGGTTCGTGAATCGGCCACCGGCCTCGCGGACCAGGATGTCCAACGGGGCCAGATCCCACAGCTTGGCCTCCGGCTCCACGGCGATGTCGACCGCGCCCTCGGCCACCAGGCAGTACGACCAGAAGTCGCCGTAGCCGCGCACTCGCCACACGGTGTCGGTGAGATCGACGAACCGGGACCGCCCCGCCTCCCAGCCGGTGGTGAGATCGGAGAACGACAGGCTCGCCGACTGGAGGTCGGAGATCCCGGACACCGAGATCTCCCGGGTCGCGCCGGCGAATGATGCGAACGCGCCCTGCCCCCGGGCTGCCCACCAGCGGCGCCCCAGCGCCGGTGCGCTCACCACCCCGAGGACCGGCACGCCGTCGATGAGCAGGGCGATCAGTGTCGCCCAGACCGGAACCCCCCGGACGAAGTTCTTGGTCCCGTCGATCGGGTCGATCACCCACTGTCGGCCGGTGAATTCCTTTGTGCCACCGAACTCTTCGCCGAACACCGAATCCTGGGGCCGGTGTTCGCCCAGCCGGTCCCGCAGCATCGTCTCGGCGTCGAGGTCCGCGTCGGTCGCCGGAGTCATGTCGGGTTTGGTCTCGACGCGCAGGTCCACCGCGCCGAACCGCCGCATCGTCAGCGCGTCTGCTTCCTCGGCCAGCCCGAGGGCCAGGTTCACGTCATCCACCAGGGTGCTCATAGCTGCCGTCCTACCATGTCGGAGTGGTCGAATTCGGAATCCTCCTCCTGCTCGTCGGTGCGCTTGTGGTTGTCGCGGCGCCCTGGATCAGGAGGAGGCGTGGCATCGGCAACGACTGGTTGGCCGGAACCATGCTGGTCACCGGCGTCAGCCCGCGGCCCGACGGTGTCGAGGGTGAGCAGTTCGTCACCATCACCGGGGTGATCAGCGGTCCGACCGTGAACGAATACACGGTGTACGCGCGCATCGCCGTAGACGTGAACGACTGGCCGACGATGGGCCAGCTGCACCCGGTGATGTACTCGCCCAAGAACGCGGACAACTGGCGGTTTGCGCCGCAGGAAGTCCCGCCGCCGCCACCACCGCCTGCCCAGGGCTACTGACTCCTCACGGGCTCGTCCCTCGCCCGATCGTCGTCAGCCGTGTCTGATGGGCTGACTCCTCACGGGCTCGTCCCTCGCCCGATCGTCGTC
>NZ_JACKSH010000024.1:0-42205 GCF_025821625.1 Mycolicibacterium pyrenivorans | reverse complement strand
TCCTCACGGGCTCGTCCCTCGCCCGATCGTCGTCAGCCGTGTCTGATGGGCTGACTCCTCACGGGCTCGTCCCTCGCCCGATCGTCGTCAGCCGTGCCCCACCCGGAGCAGTTCCGCGACGCTCGTCAGCTTCACCCGCGGTCGGCCCGCTCCTTCACCCGCCGAGCGTTCGTGTTCGTCGATCAGCTTCCAGTGGTCGTCGGTGACCACCTTGGGCTGCCGCTCCACCAGCCATTCCGCCAGCCGGTCCGCATGGTCGGCGCCGAAATCGGCGAGTTCGGCGCCGCTCAGGTCCGCGAGCAGCGTGTCGACCGTCTCCTGGGAGTCCTTCTTGTTCGTGCCGATCACCCCGCTGGGGCCACGCTTGATCCAGCCCGCCACGTACTCGTTGCGGCTATCTGCCACCCGGCCGTCGACGTGCGGGATGGTGCCGGCGCGCTCGTCGAACGGCAGACCCGGGGTCGGCAGACCGCGGTAGCCGACTGCTCGGACCACGAGTTGCGCCGGGACTTCCTCCCGCTCGCCGGTGTCCTTGGCCGAGACCCTGCCAGCGGCGTCGCTGACCAGTTCGTTGCGGCCGAGCACGATCGACGCCACCCTCTTCGGCGTGCCCTCGCCGGCTTTGATCTCGATCGGTGATGTGCGGAAGCGGAACACGATGCGCCGTTTCGCGTCGGTGGGCGTGCGTTCGGCGTACTTGCGCAACACCTTGATGTTGTTGCGCACGGTCTTGCCCGCCGCCTCGAGGTCCTCGTCAGTGATGTCGGCGAAGTCGGCGGGGTCCACGACGATGTCAACATCGCCGAGCGCTTCGAGCTCGCCGAGCTCACGCAGTTCCAGCGTGGTGAACGGCGCCTGCAGCGGCCCCCGCCTGCCGACGATCACGACCTCCTCCACGCCGCGGGTGTGCAGCGACTCGAGCGCGTGGTCGGCGATGTCGGTGGCTGCCAGCACATCGGGGTCGCTGACGAGGATGCGTGCGACGTCGAGCGCGACGTTGCCGTTGCCGATCACGATTGCGCGTCCGGCCGTCAGGTCGGGTGCCATCTCCCCGAAGTGGGGGTGCGCGTTGTACCAGCCGACGAAGTCCACCGCGGCCACGCTGCCCGGGAGGTCCTCGCCGGGGATTCCCAGCGACCGGTCCGATTGCGCGCCGATCGCATAGACGACGGCGTCGTAGCGCTCGGCAAGCTCCGCCGGGTGTACGTCATCGCCGACCACGATGTTGCCGAAGAAGCGGAACCGCGGATCCAGCGCCGTCTTCTCGAACTGGGCGCTGATCGACTTGATCTTCGGATGGTCGGGCGCCACGCCCGAGCGCACCAACCCGAACGGGGTCGGAAGCATCTCCAGCATGTCGACGCGGACGTCGCGATCACCGGAGTCGGCGAACTTCAGCAAGGAAGCGGCGGCAAAGTACCCCGAGGGTCCTGAGCCGACGATGGCCACGTGATACGGCCGCATTGCGGGCATGTAGGGCTGCCTTCTGTCGCTGCCCGGTCGCGCGCAAGGGGCTGTCGCGAGGCGGCCGGACGAGGTTGCAACCCGATGCTAGATCGCGTCGAACGCCTGGCACGGCATTCTGCGGGGGTCGCGGGGAAACAATTGCGAATTCGCAGGAGGACGGGAAGAGCAGACGGCGGCGAAGGGAGCGATGGTCGGCAAGGTGAGTACCCTGAAGTCCCGTGGATCCTGACCGTCAATCCGATATCGCCACCCTCGACGCCACGCTCACCACCGTGGAGCGTGTTCTCGACGTCGAGGCGCTTCGCGGTCGGATCGAGAAGCTCGAGCAGGACGCCTCCGACCCGAACCTCTGGGACGACCAGTCGCGCGCCCAGAAAGTCACCAGCGAGCTGTCGCACGCCCAGGGTGAGTTGCGCCGCGTCGAGGAGCTGCGCGGGCGCCTCGACGATCTGCCCGTCCTCTACGAGCTCGCCGCGGAGGAGGGCGGCCCGGACGAACTCGCCGAGGCCGACGCCGAACTCAAACAGCTGCGCGAGGACATCGCGGCCATGGAGGTCCGCACCCTGCTCTCCGGCGAGTACGACGAGCGGGAAGCGCTGGTCAACATCCGGTCCGGAGCGGGGGGAGTGGACGCCGCCGACTGGGCCGAGATGTTGATGCGGATGTACATCCGCTGGGCCGAGCAACACAAGTATCCGGTCGAGGTGTTCGACACCTCCTACGCCGAAGAGGCGGGCATCAAGAGCGCCACCTTCGCGGTGCACGCACCGTTCGCGTACGGCACGCTGTCGGTTGAGCAGGGCACCCACCGGCTGGTGCGGATCAGCCCGTTCGACAACCAGGGTCGCCGTCAGACATCGTTCGCCGAAGTCGAGGTGCTGCCCGTCACCGAAACCACCGACCACATCGACATTCCCGAGGGCGACGTCCGTGTGGACGTCTACCGGTCCAGCGGGCCCGGCGGTCAGTCGGTCAACACGACCGACTCGGCGGTTCGACTCACCCACATCCCGACCGGTATCGTCGTCACTTGCCAGAACGAGAAGTCGCAGTTGCAGAACAAAGTTTCGGCGATGCGCGTGCTTCAGGCAAAGTTATTGGAACGCAAGCGCTTAGAAGAGCGAGCCGAGATGGACGCCCTCAAGGGTGACGGCGGTAGCTCCTGGGGAAACCAGATGCGGTCCTACGTGTTGCATCCCTACCAGATGGTGAAGGATCTGCGCACCGAATACGAGGTCGGCAATCCAGCCGCCGTGCTGGACGGCGACATCGACGGCTTCCTGGAAGCCGGTATCCGGTGGCGCAACAGAAAAGATGACGACTAGTACCAGTACGTATCAAGCGATCGATTTCGCCGAGGGCTGGAACAGTTTCTGGCACGGCGACATAGGCGCGTGGCTGTTGACGCAGGGATTGCGGATCGCCCTGCTGGTCATCGGCGCGCTGCTGGCCGCCAGGTTCATCAGCTGGATCGCGCGGCGGGTGACACGCCGGATCGATGCCGAGTACCAGGAGAGCGACCAGCTGGTGCGCTCCGAGAGCGCCAAGCACCGCCAGGCGGTGGCGTCGGTGATCTCGTGGGTTTCGATCGCGATTCTGTTCGTCGTCGTCGCGGTCGAGATCACCGACGTGATCAACGTTCCGGTGGGCTCTCTGGTGGCACCCGCGGCGGTGCTCGGTGCGGCGCTCGGTTTCGGCGCCCAGAAGCTCGTCCAGGATCTGCTGGCCGGGTTCTTCATCATCACCGAACGCCAGTACGGTTTCGGCGACCTGGTGCAGGTGAACATGCTCGGCGCGCCCAACGAGGCCGAGGGCACCGTCGAGGAGGTCACGCTGCGGGTGACCAAACTGCGTACCAGCGAGGGCGAGGTGTGGACCGTCCCGAACGGCAACATCGTCCGCTCGCTGAACATGTCCAAGGACTGGGCGCGCGCCGTCGTCGACATCCCGGTGCCCACCACCGCCGACCTCAACCGCGTCAACGACCTGCTGCACGCGGTCGGCGAGAACGCGATGGAGGATGACGGGCTGCGTGCGTTGCTGCTCGACACCCCACAGCTGATGGGCGTGGAGAGCATCGAACTCGACATCGTCAACCTGCGGATGGTGGCCCGGACACTGCCGGGCAAGCAGTTCGAAGTCGGTCGCCGGCTCCGTATCCGCATCATCGCGGCGCTCAACCGCGCGGGCATCGCCACCAAGGACCACACCCCGACGGTGGACACCATCGCCGGCCAGGCCGAGCCGTCTCAGAGCCGGGCGGAGCAGAAGCAGTGAACATCCGTGAGCGGCTGCGCGGTTGGCGGCGAGAAGACCGGGGGTGGCCCCGCTACCTGCCGGGCGGGCGGATCCGCACGTCGACGGCGGGCCTCCTCGTCGCCTTCATCGCCCTGTTCTGGCTGTATCAGGTCTATGAGCCGCCGGTGCGTGCGCCGGAGGCGCCGGCATCCGCGGTGGTGCCGCCCGGCTTCGTGCCGGATCCGGACTACACCTGGGTACCCCGGACACAGGTGCAGGAGCCGAGGAGCACGCCCACCACCACAACAACGCCCACCACCACCGAGCCGACGACCACCACCACCGAGCCGACGACCACCAGTCCGACGACACCGACGTCGCCGGGCGACACGACGAGCCCTACCGGTCCGCCCGGTCCCACCACGACGGTGATCGACCCGGACGGGCCTGGTCCGCTGAGTCCGCAGACGTTCACCCAGGCGCCGCCGGTCATCGGTGAAAACCCCACACCGACGGTGCCGGTGCCGCCGACCACGCTGCCGCCGCAGTAGCGCGGGGGTAGCCCGATGTCGTCCCGCTACACTGGCGTGCCGTGATGATCACCCTGGACCATGTGTCAAAGCAGTACAAGTCGTCGGCACGTCCAGCGCTCGACAACGTCTCGGTCAAGATCGACAAGGGTGAGTTCGTCTTCCTCATCGGTCCGTCCGGGTCGGGTAAGTCCACGTTCATGCGGCTGCTACTCGCCGAGGAGCAGCCCACGTCAGGCGACATCCGGGTGTCGAAGTTCCATGTCAACAAGCTGTCCGGCCGCCACATCCCCGCTCTGCGACAGGTCATGGGCTGCGTCTTCCAGGACTTCCGGCTGTTGCAGCAGAAGACGGTGTTCGAGAACGTGGCCTTCGCGCTCGAGGTGATCGGCAAGCGCGGTGACGTGATCAACCGGGTGGTTCCCGATGTGCTGGAGATGGTGGGGTTGTCGGGCAAGGCCAACCGCCTGCCCGCCGAACTGTCGGGAGGTGAGCAGCAGCGCGTCGCGATCGCCCGCGCCTTCGTCAACCGTCCGCTGGTCCTGTTGGCCGACGAGCCGACGGGCAACCTCGACCCCGAGACCAGCAAGGACATCATGGACCTGCTCGAGCGGATCAACCGCACGGGCACGACGGTGCTGATGGCCACCCACGATCACCACATCGTCGACTCGATGCGCCAGCGTGTCGTCGAACTCGAACTCGGCCGGCTGATTCGCGACGAACAGCGCGGCGTCTACGGAATGGATCGCTAAGTGCGCTTCGGATTTCTCATCAACGAAGTCCTGACGGGGCTTCGCCGCAACGTGACCATGACGGTCGCGATGATCCTCACCACCGCGATCTCCATCGGTCTGTTCGGCGGCGGCCTGCTGGTGGTGCGCCTGGCCGACCAGTCGCGCGACATCTACCTCGACCGGGTGGAGAGCCAGGTCTTCCTCACCAACGACGTCTCGGCCAACGACCCGAACTGCGACGCCGACCCGTGCAAGGCGCTGCGGTCGCAGATCGAGGCGCGCGACGACGTGCGATCCGTGCGGTTCCTGAACCAGACCGAGGCCTACGACGACGCGATCCGCAAGTTCCCGCAATACAAGGACGTCGCGGGCAAGGACGCGTTCCCGGCGTCGTTCGTCGTCAAGCTCAACGACCCCGAACAACACACGGACTTCGACGAGGCCATGGTCGGCCAGCCCGGGGTGCTCAACGTGCTGAACCAGAAGGACCTGATCGACCGGCTGTTCGCGGTGCTCGACGGGTTGTCCAATGCCGCGTTCGCGGTGGCGCTGGTACAGGCGATCGGCGCGGTGTTGTTGATCGCCAACATGGTTCAAGTCGCCGCGTACACCCGACGGACCGAGATAGGGATCATGCGGCTGGTGGGCGCGAGCCGCTGGTACACCCAGTTGCCGTTCCTGGTCGAGGCGATGCTCGCGTCGCTGATCGGCGTCCTGATCTCCATCGCGGGTCTGATAGCGGTGCGGGCGCTGTTCCTGGAGAACGCCCTCGACCAGTTCTATCAAGCCAACCTGATCGCACGCATCGACTACGCCGACATCCTCTACATCGCTCCCATCCTGCTCTTCGTGGGTGTGGTGATGGCCGGTGTCACGTCGTATGTCACGTTGCGCCTGTACGTGCGCAGGTAGCTGTGGCGAAGAAGGCCAAGGCCACCAAGGACCGCAACAACCAGGTTGTGGCGACCAACCGCAGAGCGCGGCACAACTATTCGATTCTTGAGACCTTCGAGGCCGGCGTCGCGCTGATGGGCACCGAGGTCAAGAGCCTGCGGGACGGACAGGCATCGTTGGCCGATGCGTTCGCCACCATCGACGACGGCGAGATCTGGCTGCGCAACCTGCACATCCCCGAGTATCACCACGGCAGCTGGACCAACCACGCCCCGCGACGAAACCGCAAGCTGCTGCTGCACCGGCGCGAGATCGACAACCTGGTGGGCAAGGTCCGCGACGGCAACCTGACCCTGGTCCCGTTGTCGCTGTACTTCACCGGGGGCCGGGTCAAGGTGGAGTTGGCGCTGGCCCGCGGCAAGCAGGCCCACGACAAGCGGCAGGACCTGGCGCGTCGCGACGCCGAGCGTGAGGTCACCCGCGAGATGGGTCGCCGCGTCAAGGGCATGACCTCCTGACCGGCATTCTCACTGCGCTGATGGCGGCTTTGGGTTACGGCATCAGCGACTTCGTCGGTGGCATCGCGTCGCGCCGGATCGCTGCGCTGCGGGTGGTGCTCGTCTCCTACCCGGTGGCGCTGCTCCTTCTGATCGTCGTTGCGATGCCGTTCGGCGGCGAGCTCAGCACCGCTGCGGTCGTGTGGGGACTGCTGTCGGGCATCGCCCAGGCATTCGGTGTGTGGTGGTTCTACGCCGCGCTGGGGTCGGGACCGATCTCGGTCGTGTCGCCGCTGACGGCGATCCTGGTCGCCGGGATCCCGGTCGCGGCCGGATTGGCGCTGGGGGAGCGGCCCGGGCCGGTCGCGCTCGTCGGCGTGGTGCTCGCGCTCGCGGCGGTGGTGCTCGTGAGCCGGGAAGCGACCGATGAGCCGCTTGCGCGAAGAGAATCCAGCACCGACGAGGATGACGCCCGACCCCACAAGTTCACGGCGAGGGTGGCCTGGCTGACGGTCGGGTCCGGCGTCGCGTTCGGGATGAACTTCGTGCTCCTCGACCAGGTGCCGCACGAGGCCGAGTTGTGGCCCCTGGTGTTCGGACGGTTGGCGGCCGTGTCGATTGTGCTGTTGGCCGCGGCGGTCACCGCCAACCTCGTTCTCGAGCGGGGTGTGCCCCTGAGGCTGGCGGTGCTGGCCGGGGTGCTCGACACCGTCGCCAACGTCGCAACCTTGCTGGCGCTGCAATCGTCGATGTTGTCGCTGGCCGGTGTTCTGATCGCGCTTTATCCAGCGGCCACGGTGCTGCTGGCGATCGTGGTGCTTCGCGAGCGGGTGACGCGGTGGCAGGCGGCCGGCATCGTGCTGGCACTGGCATCTGTCGGAATGATCGCCGGCGGTTAGTTACCGTCTCCCTAACGTTACGGCCGGGCAGCGGCCGGTCGCGGGGGGAAGGAGGCTGGTGGCAGCCATCGGCAACCGACCGCGCCTGACGCTGTTCGTGCTCGTCACCGTGCTCGCGGTGATCAACGCGCTGGCTCTCTGGGGTCACCAGGCGGCCGTGCGCGGAGAAGCGATACTCCAGCTGAGCACCGGGATGGGAGCCGTGATCTGCGGCCTCGTCGTCGCCCGGCGGGTGCGCGGCGCGTCGCGTTGGTGGCGGCTGCTTTACGTGTCGGCGATGGTGTGCTGGCTGATCGGGCAGATGCTGTGGTGGGCGGGCAGCGGTCGGGCGGACGGTGGGGTCGCATCGGCTGCCGGGGTGGTTCTCTACCTCCTGTTGCCCGTGTTCGCGCTGCCCGCGGTGATCCTGCTGGTGCATGCCGGCGGTGGTGTCACCGGACGCCGGGCCGGCACGCTGCGGCATTCGCTGGTCACCAATGTGCTCGACGGGGTGGTCGCGGGCATATCGTTCCTGATCCTGGCGGCCATGGGTGGATTCGGCACCCGGTCGACCGCGTCGTTACCCCGGTCGGGCAACCCCGATGTCGAGATGGCGTTCGCCCTCGCAGAACTGCTGCTCGTGGCCGCGGCCGTGGTGATCGCGATGATCTACGACCCGCGCAGCCCGTCACGGGCGAACTATTTCTTCCTGGCCGGCGGTCTTGTGATCATGGCCGCGTCCGACCGCATCATCGCCTACTTCATTTCCGTGGGAGTGGATGGCGGTGAATTGTGGGGCGGCATCGGATTCGTCGTCGGTCCGTTGCTGATCGCCTATGCGATGCTCGAACCTCCGCCGCCGCAGGAGGACGCGGACGACGGCCACAGAGCCGGCATCGACTGGGCGCAGCTGGTTCTGCCGTATGTCGGGTTTCTCGGGATCGCCGTCATGTTCGCGTTCCACGTGTTGATCGGGCAGCCGTTGAACGCGTTCGTCGTCGCCGCCACCGTGCTCATGGTGCTGCTGATGACCGTCCGCCAGGTCGTGGCGATGCGGGCTCAGCACCTGTTGACCGAGCGGCTGTACCGGGCGCAGCGGCGACTCGGATACCAGGTGCACCATGACGCGCTGACCGGGTTGCCCAACCGGCTGCTGTTCGCCCAGCGCCTGGACCAGGCGGTACGTCGTGGCCACTTCGTGTTGATCTTCGTCGATCTCGACGACTTCAAGGAGGTGAATGACCGCTTCGGCCACGCGGCGGGCGACGAATTGCTCTGCGCAGTGGGGGAACGACTCAAGGGGTGTGTGGCCGACACCGACACCCTGGCCCGCATCGGCGGAGACGAGTTCGCGATCTTGATCAACGGTGACGTTGACCAGTTGGACGTCGTGGCGGACCGTCTTCGGGTGGCCCTGCGCGACCCGTTCGCGGTTCATGGCTCCTCGGTGCGGGTGCGGGCCAGCATAGGTCTGGTCACGCCAGAGTCCGACGGCACCCTGCAGACGTCGGACGACCTGCTCAGGCAGGCGGACATCTCGATGTATGCCGGAAAACGGCTCGGCAAGGACACCGCGGTGGTCTATCAACCGGCTTCCGGGGTGCAGATCGACTTCCCGACTGCGCTGCGCCTGGCCGATGGCCGCGCACCGGCCGGCTTCCGGCTCGTCTACCAGGTCGTGGTGCGGCTTCCGGAGGGGACACCGGTAGCGGTCGAGGCCCTGGCCCGATGGACCGCGCCGAACGGCATCGAGATCGCCCCGGAGACGTTCGTCGCAGTGGCAGAAGCCGCCGGCCTGGGTGCCGACCTCGATGCGCTGGTGCTAGAGCTTGCATGTCGCGAGGTGCGGGAGGCGGGTCTGGACGTCGACATCCACGTCAACGTCGGCGCGGCGCGGCTGGGAAACCCCGGTTTCGAGCGCGACGTCCGCGACGCGCTGGCGCGTCATCGAATCCCCACGGGCAGACTCGTCATGGAGATCACCGAGACGGTGCCCATCGTGGACCTCGCCGACCCCGCGGCCCAGATCAAACGGCTCAACGCGCTCGGGGTCAAGGTCGCGCTGGACGATTTCGGGGCCGGGTACAACTCGCTGACGTATCTGCACGGACTGCCCGTCCAGATCGTCAAGGTGGATCGCAGCCTGGTGGTGGGCGCGGACTCTGATCGCGATCTGGCGCTGTACCGCTCGGTGGTCGGACTGTGCGACGCATTGGGCCTCCAGGTGATCGCCGAGGGCGTCGAGTCCGCCGCGCAGGCGGAGACGGTGTACAACGCCGGCTGCCGGCTGGCACAGGGGCATCTCTTCGGATGTCCGGTGCCGATCTCGCAACTCGGCGCGGGTGTCGTGGCGCGCGGCGGTTAGCACGAATTCCACGCACGCGTCCCCCGGAAAGGAACTAGGTTCGGCCGGGTGAACAGCCCCTCTCGCCCAGTCACCACCCTCGCCAAGTCCGACGTGCTCGACGGCCTCTTCGCATCCTGGCAGAACATCGACGACCTCTTGCAGACCCTCTCCGCCGAGGAATGGACGACACCGACCTCGCTGCCCGGATGGACCGTGCACGACGTCGTCGCGCACGTGACCGGCACCGAGTCGATGCTGCAGGGCGTCGCCACGCCTGAGGCCGACATCGACGTCTCGACACTCGAGCATGTGCGCAACGACATCGGCGTGATGAACGAGCACTGGGTTCGAAAGCTGCGCGAGGTCGACCCCGCCGAACTGCACCAGAAGTTCCGCAGCGTGACCGCCGAGCGCCGCAAGGCGTTGTCCGGCATGCCCGACGAGCAGTGGAACTCCGTGACCGCGACGCCCGCGGGGCCGGACACGTACGGGCGGTTCATGAGGGTGCGGGTCTTCGACTGCTGGATGCACGAACTCGACATCCGTGACGCTGTCGCGCGGCCCGCAGGCAACGAGGAACTCGTCTGCCCGGCCTCGGCACAGGCGTTCGACGAGATGGCTGCGAGCATGGGCTTCGTCGTCGGCAAGCGGGGCGGCGCGCCCGACGGCTCCCGGGTCAGCATCGAGTTGACCGGACCGCTGCACCGGATCATCAACGTGTCGGTGGAGGGCCGGGGCCGCGTCGTGCAGGATTTCGGCTCGCAGCAGCCGACGTCGACGATCACGCTGGACGGCGTGCTGTTCACCCGGATCGCCGGCGGTCGCACGACGCCGGCCGCCCACGAGGACGCGATCAGCTACGGCGGGGACGAGGCCGTCGGGCGCCGGATCGCCGAGCACCTCAACTACGTGATCTGAGCGCCTACGCACGCCTTGGTGGCGGGACGGACTATTTATTCGCCGGCCGGTGTTGAACATGGCTGTAGAATGAATATTCCTGCCGGAGGTCGGCAGGGGTGCGAGGGGCTGAACGGTTTCGACTTCGCGCATCGAATCAAGGGAAGCGTGCCGGTGCAGGCAATTGACCACCGTAAGCGTCGTTGCAACCAATTAAGCGCCGATTCCAATCAGCGCGACTTCGCCCTCGCTGCTTAAGCGACGGTGAGTCTGTCAGACCGGGAGCGCCCTCGGCCCGGACCCTGGCATCAGCTAGAGGGACAAACCGATACATCCGGTCGCGGGAAGTATCGGGACATCAAACAGCGACTGGGATCGTCATCCTGACTTGTTCGCGTGATCAGGAGATCCGAGTAGAGACATAGCGAACTGCGCACGGAGAAGCCTCGAGGGAATGCCGTAGGACCCGGGTTCGATTCCCGGCAGCTCCACCGATAGGGAATGGGCCAGGACGAAAGTCCTGGCCCATTTCGCTGTCTACTGATCCATCACGGTGGCCGTTTCACCGGGAAACTCACCTGCCTGGACTTATGCTGTTCGGGTCCCGCCCCGAGGCGAGGGCTCGACCGCGACGTCTTTCGAGGAATCCACATTCCAGAGCGATCAACCGCGAGGTCGAGTGGCCATCTATCGCGTTGGAAGCTCGGCGCACAAAGGGGAGTAGGGGCGTTGCTGACCAAGATGATGAGCACGTGACGGATAGCGTGACCCAGGGACGAGGGCGCCTCCTCGGGAAGTCCGCTGTCATCACCGGGGCGGCGTTTGGCATCGGTCGGGCGACCGCCCTGGTCTTCGCACGCGAGGGCGCGAGGCTGGTCGTGACCGACATTCAGCGCGAGCCGCTGCTGGCGCTGGCCGACGAACTGCGGCAGGCCGGGGCGGACGTCGAGGCCGTTGTCGGCGACGTCTCGATCGAGTCTGACGCGCGGCAGATGATCGCGGCGGCGACCGAGGGCTTCGGTCGGCTCGACGTGCTCGTCGCCAACGCCGGCACCATCCCCCTCGGCGACGTGCTGGAGATGACCGCCGGCGAGTGGGACGAGGTCATGGCTATCGATGGACGTGGCATGTTCCTCACGTGCAAGTTCGCGATCGAGGCGATGCTGCCGACCGGTGGTGGCGCCATCGTCTGCCTCTCCTCGATCTCCGGACTGGCCGGGCAGAAGCGGCAGGCGGCCTACGGACCCGCCAAGTTCATCGCTACCGGTCTGACCAAGCACCTGGCGGTCGAGTGGGCAGACCGGGGGATCAGAGTCAACGCCGTTGCGCCGGGAACGATTCGAACCGAGCGGGTCATGCGGCTCCCGGAGGAGCCGGGCGGCTCGGAGTATCTGGCGGCGATCGAAAGCATGCACCCGATGGGCCGTATCGGCGAACCGGCCGAAGTCGCCAGCGCCATCGTCTTCCTCGCGTCCGACGACGCCTCCTTCATCACCGGCGCCGTGCTGCCGGTCGACGGGGGATACCTCGCGCAATAGCGACGGCCCATGAGATCGAGCGGGGGTTCGCGAAGAACCACTGCTCGGTCTGTGAGGCGGCGCTGCTCAGCGAAGCGATCATCAGTACGGCCCTACGCAACCGCCTGCAGCGTCACTTCGGAGATTGCTGTTCGGCTCTGGCCATCGGTGGTGCCCAACGTGCTGATCCACACCAGCACATTCGATGTCTTGGTCCGGTCACGGACTTCGATGCGGTTGCGTCCCGGCTGTAGTGGCGTCGTCGGGGTCAGCTCCGTGGTGTTGGCCAACTCGGCCGGGTTTTCGGTGGGCGACGAGCGGATCTGCACCTCGGTTCCCGTGCTGGACAAGTCGATGATGACCGCGCTCAGCGCTGTCGGTTCGGACAGATGCAACATCAGTCCCTCTCCCTCGATGAAATTCGGGAACGGGACGGGGTCCTTGTAAGTGACGGTGGGCCACGACGTCTCGGGGTTGCCGTCGATTGCCAAGTCGGCTTTCTGCGGATTGTCCGGGACGCCGCTGGGTGAAAACACAGTTGCGCTCACTGGCTTGACGATTGTCCCCGGGCCGGTCCACAGCCCGAATCCGTCGGTGAACCACACAACCACAGCCGCCGCCAACACGATCACGCCGACCAGCGCGGCCAGTGCCGCCGCCCGGCCGCTTCCGCGGCTCGTCGACGATTCCCGCGACGCCTTCGCGCGGGACGGTGACGACTGTCGCGTCCTGGGCGCATCGCCTGGGAAGATGCCGATCTCGTCGGCGTCGAGGGTGTGGCCGTCCCAGACACCGCTGACCTCGACCTCGTCACCGTCGGAAAGTTGACCTGCTACGAGCTGAGTTTGTATCTCGACCAGAACAGGAACACGCAGGTTGTCGGTCCGGTCATTCGGCATCAAATGGAACGACACGGTTCCTAGCTGGTCCCGGGCACCGACCGCGCTTTGCCTGACGCCGTGTGCTGTCCCCTGAAGGACCAAACGCTCGAGGCGCTGCGTGGCCGGACGGCCATCCGAACCCCGCGTCTGTGAACCGAACTGCGGATGCGGTTGCGCGGCATCGCGGCGCGGACCGCGCTGCGTGAGGGCATGGGCAAAGTCGAGGCAACTGGGGTACCGCTCGTTGGGATCTTTGGCCAGTGCCCTCGCAAGGACGTCGTCGAGGTGCGCGAGATCGGGTCGCCGATTCGATATCCGCGGGGGCGGGGTACCCAGATGGTGACTGATGACCACAGCGCGATTGGCGTCCTCAAAGGGTGGTGCCCCGGTCAGCAAGTGAAAAGCCGTGGCAGCCAACGCATATTGATCCGCTCGGCCGTCGAGCGACTGGCCGCGGAGTTGCTCGGGGGCCATGTAGCTCACAGTTCCCACCGCGACGTTGTCGTCGGTGAGGTTGCTGACGTCGTCGATCCGACGAGCGATACCGAAGTCGGTCAACAGGATCCTCCGGCGGCGCCCATCCGATGCGGCGACGAGGATGTTCTCGGGCTTGACGTCACGATGGAGCAGACGGTGTTCGTGGGCGAAGTCGAGCGCGTCAGCCACCGCGGTGACGATTTCCGAGACATCTTGTTCCGGCATTCCGCTGGGATACGACTCCTTGACCAATCGACCGGCGTCAATGCCGTCCACGTAGTCCATCGAGATCCACAGCCGGCCGTCGTACTCGCCTCGGTCCAGAACACCGACGATATGGGGGTGTCTGAGCGTCGCGGCCGATTCGGCTTCTCGAATGAACCTAGCGCGAAACTCCGTGTCCGCCGTCGAGGTGGGGGACAAGATCTTGAGCGCGTCTTGACGAGGCAACCGAGGATGCTGGGCGAGGTAGACCTCACCCATCCCTCCGGTGCCGAGTAACCGCTGGATCAGGTATCCGGCGAATTCCTCGCCGTTGTTCAGCGGCATGCTCGGAAGCCTACAAACCGGCATGCGTACGCCGCAGTTCAGTAGGCCGATAGCCGTGTAGCCGTCGTCGACATCTCTCGTGTATGCCCAGGTCGTTTCGTGCGCCTTCGCGTCTTCGCGTCCTCAGGCCCGGTATTGCCGCTGGTCCGCATGATCTTGTTGCGGGATTCGATTCACGGTAGCTCCGGCGTTCTCGTGCCCGTCGGGACGGCCTCTCCGAGAGGTTCCGTCGACGGCCACGGGCGAATTGACTCACCGGCCGCCGTGTGGTCGGCTCAGGCGACCTACCGTCGAAGGGAATGTTGATGGGCGACGCCGACGCCGCTGCAATTCGTGCCGAGCGCGGCGACTGGATGAGCGAGCATCTCGCGATGTACCTCGAGTCGGGTGGAACACGGGGTCACATCCTCGACCTGAGTTCTGTCGGTGGTCGCGAAATGACCACCCACTGCCTGATCAGGTACCAGGGCCGTAAGTCGGAGAAGACCTATGTCAAGCCGCTCATCTACGGCAACGTCGGCGGTGAGATCGTCGTCGTCGCTTCGAAGGGTGGTGCCGACACGCACCCGGAGTGGTATCTGAACATCTCGGCCAGCAAGACCGTTGGTGTGCAGATCGCCACCCAGGCCTTCGAGGCCACCTGGCGCGAACCGGAAGGCACTGAACGGCACGATATTTGGGAGTACATGTGCCACCTGTATCCGCCCTACATCGCCTATCAACGGTCGACGAGCCGGCACATCCCGCTCGTGGTGCTGAAGATCGCACGGCCCATCGACGTGTTCACCTCCGCAGCTGACTGAGCCCATACCCAGCCCTCCTCGGGGATGTCGATGCGCCCACTCCGCTGCCCCGAGTGCGGGTGCGATCCGAAGTGGTTGTAGAGCAACAACATCGAGTCATATCGCCGCGCGCTCTCGCGGCGGTCGCGTCACGCGGGTCCACGTCGGTGAACCAAGCTTCTATTCCGCTGCTGCCGCGTATCATTTGACCGGACTGAACCAGGGGTCAGCCGGTCGGAGAAGCAGATGAAGGATGTTCTGATCGGCGTCGTTGTCTTCGCGGTCATATTCGGCGGCGCAGTGCTGGGGATGTTTCTCGGGAAGGTCCTTCCCGATCCGCATATGAGCACCGAATCGCGCGACGCCATCAGGACCATCATGGCCATGCTCGGGACGCTGTCGGCAGTTGTGCTCGGTCTGCTCACCGGGTCCTCCATCAGCTCGCTCGCCGAGAAGGAGAGTGAATTGCGTGGTGCGGGAGTGCAATTCATCATGCTCGATCGGACCTTGGCCGAATACGGGCCGGAGACCGCGAAAACCCGAGCACTGCTCAAGGATCTGCTTGCAGGGAGAATAAACCAGATCTGGCCGGAGGAAGGCGGTGCGGTTTCGCTCACGGCGCTCAGTAGCGGGGCCGGCATCAATCTGGTTCAGCGGGATCTCTTTGCCCTGTCGCCGCAGACAGAGCAACAGCGGTGGCTCCGGTCCAAAGCGCTGGAGAACACCAACACGATTGCGGAGTCGAGGTGGACGACGATCGAACAGGTCGGCAGCCGATTCCCCTGGGCGTTCTTCGTTGTCGTCGTGTCTTGGCTGGCGGTCATCTTCGCCAGTTTCGGGCTCTTCGCACCTCGCAATGCCAGCGTGATCGCGGCCTTGCTCGTCGCCGCGCTTGCTCTCGCCGGCCCGATCTTCATGATGCTCGAACAGATCAGCCTTATGGCGGGCTGGTCAAGATCCCCAGCACTTCGCTGCGCGTCGCCCTTGATCAACTGGGTCGGGCGTGACCGCCCACCCGAGCATGCCGTTGCTTGCCTGGCGGACAGGAAATCCTTCCCTTCAGTCAGTAGATCCTGGCTTTCCGGCGATTACCCCGCCGTTTGCTGAGCCGCACTATTGCAGAACGGGTGAACAAGCTGGCCAATGAGCGAATACTCAGCAGGCACATGCACGACATCCGCGTGAAAGGCCGAACAGTCAATCCATCAACAACGTGCCTCGTCCGGGCTGTGCACAGCGCAAACTCCTGAGCGCAGCCCCTCGGGGCAGCGATCAAACCACAGGAGAAATCATGTTGAGCACCTCTCAGCGCCGGAACGGCTTCCAAGGCCGGACCATCGCCGCCGTTCTGCTGGCTGCGTTTGCCGGCGTCATCGGCATGGTCAGCGCACCCGCACCGGCGCACGCCGCCGACGCCTACATCGCGCTGGCCATCGGATTCATCAACGAGAATCCGCCGGTCACGATGGCCGGAGGCTCGGCGATCAGCGCGACCCAAGACCAGGCCGGCATCGGGGCGCTGACGAACTGCCAGAACAACGGCGGCAGCCACTGCGTCACCCAGGTCATCGCCAAGAACGAGTGCGCAGCCGCCGCCTCGAACGACTACGGCGAAATGAAGGGCGCATCGGACCCGTCGCTGTCCGTCGCCGAATCCAAGGCCAGGAGCATGCTGCAGAACCAGCAGGGCGCAAAGGTCATCGTGTCGGGTTGCGCGAGTGGGTCCACCCCGCCGCCACCGCCGACCCAGCCGCCGGCGCCGAAGCAGGGGCCGACGGTGTCGTTCCAGACGATCGTGGGTGGATTGTTGGCGCGCATCACCGACCGCAGCGGCGTGACGTCGCAGTGCACCTACGCGACGGACAACTTCAGCCGCGGCTTCGGGCTGCCGGCCAACTCCACGTACGACCTGAAGATCGTGCCGGCCATTCCGCAGTTCCGGAACTGGACCGTCACCATCACGTGCGACAACGGAACGAGCACGACGGCGACCACGTACTTCTGATCCCGCGGTGCTGTCACCCGAACCGCCCGTACCGCCACGCGACGGTGCGGGCGGCTAGGGGTGGTCACGTCATCGGGATCTGTCGAGCGCCCACTGCCCGAAATCGGCGGCAAGGACCTCGTCGACGTCTACGTGCGTGCCACCCATCGCGACGCCCGGCTCGGACGCGGTCACGACCACTGACTGATAGAGCACCGCCCTGGGGTCGCGCTGACCGCCGGACCACGCCTTCGTCTGCCATGCCCACCAATGCCCCGGCGTGGTGGAACGCCCGATCACGCCGTCCGCGATGGCCCACGCACACGCTCGGGCATGACCATAGACACCCGTGCGATGCACGCCCAAGACCGAGTTGACTCCTCGAAGCCACTGGACCGCAACGCTTTTCCAGGTGTCGAAGTCGATGTCCTCGTCGATGCTGAAGAAGATCGGCGCCGAAGCCGGGCCCCCCGCCGCAGCGTGCAGTCGCAGTGCTGTTTGGGCGTCCGCCGCGCCGCCGTCGTACCCGCGGGTGTAGTCCGACGGCGTGGGCCACCCCGGTTTGCCGTACTGGTAACAGCTGACGACGTGGAGGCCGGCCGCGCGCAGCGCATCAGCGTAGCCGCGGGTGACGGGCTTGAAATCGAAGTCTGCGCCCGGCCGTAACTCGGACACATAGACGAGCGCCCCGTCGAAGCCCGCAGATCTGATCTGGTCCGGAGGGACCTGCCGATGGGTGAAATCGATCAACCTGATGTTCGCCGCTGTTGCCTCCTGGGTGGCGAGTGCCGCAAGCACCGATCCGAGCGCCAGCACAGCCGGCGCGGACAGGCCATAGGTGAGAGCTTTGCGACGGGAGAGGTACCGATGTCCGCCATGACCAGACGGCGCAGGCGAATGCTGCACGCCGCGATGGTAGCAACGCCCGGGCCGGGTCCGGCCGTGCTCGCTCACGATTCGTTACCAAGAAGCGCAGTTCATCGTTATCAGGAAACACCGCCCGAAGTACCGACGGCCTCGGCGGCGGTGTTGCACCATTTTCGCAGTGTCGCGCTACCGGGGATATCGCGCCACGTACACATGTTGTTCTCTGCTCGAAGGGGGAGCTGTCCATGCGCCGATCGACGGCCACGCTCGCAGCTGCAGCAGCCATCTGCGTCCTCACCGCCGGGTGTGCCAGTACAGGCAACGCCGAGTCGATGACACCCACCCGGACACTGATCCCGCGTCCCCTTGTCGAGCGAGAGCTGGCGAGCTTGTTGCTGACCCCCGAGGAGATCAACGCCGCGATGGGCACGACCGGAATGGCGGTCACCGGCAGCCAGTCCGTGATGAGCGACAACAACGCCACCATGTCGCCGCCGGAGTGCCTTGCCGTCGACGGCGCGGCCGAGGCTCTCGTCTACGCCGACAGCGGCTTCCGGGCCGAGCGCGATGAGAGCCTCAACAACGGCGATGACTTCACGCATTACCTCAAGCAGGCCGTCGTGTTGTTCCCCACCGTGGAGATGGCGGCCGCGTTCTTCGACGCCTCGGCTCAGCAGTGGCCGGCCTGCCGCGAGTACACCCACACGCAGAGCGGAACGCAGTGGTTCCCAGGACAGATCTCGAACGGCGACGGCACACTGAGCACCATCGCGACCCAGAAGGACGCCGCGGCCCCCGGCTGGGCGTGTGGACGCGCGCTTCAGCTGAAGAACAACATCATCGTCGACATCAACACGTGCAGTGCCAATCCCGCCGATTCAGCGTCGAAGGTCGCCGGGCTGATCGCCGACGACATCGGGTCGCGGTGGTAGGCACTGTGCGGCGCGCGACGTCCGGCTGAGGAACCGGGCGGTCAGCGCGGGGCTTTCTTGGCCTCCTGCTCGGCGGCGTGATCCTCGATCGCCTTGCCGATCGCATGCGCGGCGCGGTCCACGAACTCGGTCCCGCTTGCGGTCACCCAGTCGCACGAGGCGGTCGGTGGCGCCAGTTGACCGGTGAAGTGCGGCATCACATACTGCGCGAAGAGCTCATAGCTGTGCAGTTTCGCGACGGGCGGGGCCCAGTCGTGGTCGAAGAGCAGGAATGCGCCGAACCCGCCGTTGCTTGCCTCGACGAGCTCGGAGATCTTGGCGACCGCGTCCTCGGGTGTGCCGATGACGGCGAAGCCGGATTCCCGGTTGTTGGCGATGATCTCCGCGGCCGTCTCGCCCTGCACCGGACCCGCGGGCAGGATGTGGCTGAAATACCTTGAGAACTCTGCGATTCCGTACTCGACCTCGCGCTCGGCCTGCTCGCGGGTGTCGGCGAGGTGCATCGGGCCGACCAGCCGCCACTTCGAGCGGTCGGCGACATGACCGTGCTCGAGGGCGACCTCCTCCCACGTCGTCCAGTGCTGGGCCAGCAGGTCCATACCCTGTTTCGCGGTCGCTGCGATCGACAGCATGCCGATGCCGTGCCTGCCCGCGCCGCGCGGCCCGGTGGGGGAGAAGGACGCCGCGACCGCGACGTCGAAGCAGGGGTCGCTGTACGGCTTCAGCTGTAGGCGCGCGTCCTGGAGGGTGAACCCGTCGGTGTGCATCGTGACGGTCTCACCGCGGAGAAGCCGCATGATCGCGTCGAGGCTCTGCTCCATGCGTGGCCGTTGCTCGTCGGCAGGGATTCCCAGCATGTGCGCGTCCGACGTGAGCTGACCGGGCCCGCAGCCGAGCATGGCACGGCCGCGGGTGAGGTGGTCGAGCAGAACCATGCGGTCGGCGAGCATCAACGGGTGGTGGTACGGCAGGGAGCTGACACCGGTCCCGAGCTTGATGTGCTTGGTGCGCTCCGCGGCGACGGCGATGACGACCTCGGGCGACGCGATGATCTCGAACCCCGCGGAGTGGTGCTCGCCGATCCACGCCTCGGCGAAGCCGAGGCGGTCCATCGCCACGATCAACTCGAGGTCCCGCTCGATGGCGAGTGTCGGGTTCTGCCCGACCGGGTGGAAGGGAGCCATGAAGTTTCCGAAGCGCATCCGCCCATTGTGTCCTTGCGTCTCTGCCGTGGGCGCCGTTTCGTCTGTTGTGCACGTCGACGGCCTTTCCTCCGGGTTCCTCTACCTTGGAGGGCGCCGGCCGTGCCTGTGCCGGGAGTCGGTGATCTAGGGTTCGCTTGCCGAGTCCGCCGGTTTCCGGATGCGACGAGTTGGCAATACCGCCAGGATCGCGTTGCGGGCGCTGCGCGTGCGGTGCTGGATATGAGAAGGAGGGTCATGTCGGAGCTGGAGGACTTCGGGGACGAACAGGCTCCGGAGCCGGTCGAGCCGACCTACGCCGAGCACCTCCACCCCGCCCGCCCTCGCACCTTGCGGTTCCGGCCACGCGTCAAGGCGCCGTTCACCCGACGTTCCATCACCCAGGACGGGCCTGCCAACGGAACCAACCCCGCCTACGTGGAGTGGCTGCGGGCCCAGTCGATGCTGGCCGACGCCAACGAGATCAGCCAGCAGTTCTCCGGTCAGGGTTCGATGTGGCAGAACCCGTTTGCCACGCCCAATCCGCGCGGCGCCGTCGATACCGCGTCGGTCTGGTTCACGGCCTATCCGCTGTCGTTGATCACCCGGCCGGACGAATCGTTCCTCAAGGCCATGGCCAACGAGTTGATGTGGCAGGCCTTCGCCGAGATCGGCATCGAAGCGATCCACACCGGTCCGGTGAAGCGGGCCGGCGGCATCTCGGGCTGGCAGTACACGCCGAGCGTCGACGGCCACTTCGATCGGATCAGCACACAGATCGATCCGGCGTTCGGAACCGAAGACGAGTTCCGTCAAATGTGCGCCACCGCAACGTGGTACGGCGGGACCATCATCGACGACATCGTGCCCGGCCACACCGGCAAAGGGTCTGATTTCCGCCTTGCCGAGATGAAATACGCTGACTACCCAGGCATTTACCACATGGTCGAGATCGACCCGCGCGACTGGCACGAGCTGCCCGAGGTCCCTGCCGGTGCGGACTCGGTGAACATCGACGCCGTCACCGAGGAATGGCTGGACAAGGCGGGTTACATCATCGGCCGCCTGCAGCGGGTCATCTTCTACGCCGAGGGCGTCAAGGTGACGAACTGGAGCGTCACGCGGCCGGTCACCGGCGTCGACGGTGTCGCGCGACGGTGGGTCTACCTGCATTACTTCAAAGATGGTCAGCCGTCGATCAACTGGCTGGATCCCTCGTTCGCCGGGATGCGGATGGTCATCGGGGATGCTCTGCACTCGTTGGCCGACCTGGGCACCGGGGCGCTACGTCTGGATGCCAACGGGTTCCTCGGCGTCGAGAAGGCCGCCTCCGAGGGGAGCACCGCGTGGTCGGAGGGCCATCCGCTGTCCGAGGCGGCCAACCACCTCATCGCGAGCATGGTGCGCAAGGTCGGCGGATTCACGTTCCAGGAACTGAACCTGACGATCGACGACATCCGCCAGATCGGTGAGGCGGGAGCGGATCTGTCCTATGACTTCGTCAACCGACCGGCCTACCAACATGCGCTCGCCACCGCCGACACCGAGTTTCTCCGGCTGACGCTGCGCACCACGCTGGAACTGGGGGTCGATCCTGCGTCGCTGGTGCACGCCCTGCAGAACCACGACGAACTGACCTACGAGCTGCTCCACTGGGAGAACGGCCACCGCGACGACATCTACACCTACAAAGCGGCCGACCTCACGGGCGAACAGATCGCCGCATCGGTACGCAGCGACCTGATCCAGCAGTTGACCGGCGTGGCGGCGCCCTACAACCAGGTCTTCACCACCAACGGCATCGCCTGCACGACGGCATCGGTCGTCGCCGCGGCACTGGGTATCGGCGACCTCGACGAGATCGAGGACATCGACCTCATCCGCCGCGCGCACCTGCTGCTGGCGATGTTCAACGCCCTGCAGCCGGGGGTGTTCGCGCTGTCCGGCTGGGATCTGTGCGGAATGCTGACCCTGCCGATCAGTGCGGTGTCCGAACTCGTCGCAGGCGGGGACACCCGGTGGATCAATCGGGCCGCACACGACCTGATGGGCATCAACCCCCAGGCCAAGCAGTCGGCGGCCGGAATGCCGCGTGGCCGAAGCCTTTACGGTTCTATTCCGGAGCAGCTCGCCGACGAGACGAGTTTCGTGCGGCAACTACAGGCGATCCTCAAGGTGAGATCGCACTACGGCATCGCCACCAGCCGGCAGCTGGACATCCCGGAAGTGTCCCACCGCGGCATGCTGGTCCTCGTTCACGAGCTGGAGGGGGAGGGCCGCCTTCAGCTGACGGTCCTGAACTTCGCCAACGAGCCGAGCGCGGGAACCGTGCGTTCCGAACACCTCCCGCCGGGTGCGCGGGTCTCGGACATGTTCACCGGTACCGAACTGGCAACCGTGGACGACCTGCACAGCTTCGGGGTCGAGTTGGCGCCGCTGCACGGCATGTCCCTGTTGGTGGAGAGCCACGTCGAGGATCTGGACACTCCCGGCGTTTCGTCCTGAGGGGCGAACACCGTTCCCGTTGTCCTAGTTCAGGAACCTGTGGACATAGGGGGAGAACCGCTCCCGGAGGTCCTGTTCGTCGACACCGAACATCTCGCCGGACGTCTGGACCCTGCCGAACCGGTTGCGTTTGTGCTCGGCGATGTAGCGGTCGATCGCGGTGCGATCGTCATCGGTCATCGTCTCGCCGGCCAACTCGTAAACCTGTTCGGCGACGCCGACCTGGTCGGCCATGTAGTCGTCGAACCGGACGTCCATCGACCGCTCAGCGCCGATGACGTCACGATCGCGGATCAACTCCGACAGCATCAGGTCCAGCCGGTTCACCCAGGATGCCGATCTCGCGCACCGGCGGAGAAGCGCTGTACATGCGCGACGAATACGCCACCATGGCCAGCATCGACAAGGTCACGGGGACGGGGTCGCGGTGGGTGCAGACGACGACGAGCCCGGGAAAGACGCGATCGAGCACCGGCAGTTGTTCGAGGTGCTGCGGGGACTTCAGCAGCCAGCGCCTGCCGCCCCTGAGGAACTGCATCGCCTTGAGTTGTGTTGCCAGGTACTCGTAGTGGGGCGTCTGGTCGTGCCCCAGGTAGTAGTCGCGCCAACTCGGGACGTGCGCCAGCGTCTCCATCAGCATGGTCGAGAAGTCGTTGGCGAGGAGCTGAATCTCTTCGTGCACATGATCGGTCGTCATCTCGTGCATGCTGCGGAAGTGCGGCATCAGCAGGTCCATCATCGAGACCGCCAGGTCCATCCGCGCCCGCCTCGGATCCGGTTCCATCCCGGCTTCGGACGGTAGCGGGAACGGCTCGACGCTCTCCCAGTACTGCATGGTGCGGAAAGTCGGGCCTGCCGCCAGCAGGTTGTGCAGATGGGTGGTTCCGGTGCGGGGCAATCCGGCGATGACCACCGGTGGGACCAGTTCGACATCATGGATCTCGGGGTGACGGGTGAGCAGGTCGGTGAGGAGCAGGCGGTTCTTCAGCCACTGGGAGATCTGGCTGAAGAAGTTCACCACCCCGGGTGCGTGCATGTCGTCGATGTCGTTGAGCGCCGCGAGGTAGCGGTCGAGGCGCTCGCGGTAGTCGTCCGGGCCGAAGTCGTCGAGTCCCGTCGCCTCCCGCGCCGCGCGGTGCAGCACCTCGGAGTCGAGCGGGCAGTCGGCGGCCAGCGGCGCCATCATGTCTCGAACCTGTTGCGCCTCAGCGCTATAACGCGGAGCAGCCAGGTCGTCGAGCACGATGAGATCACCCGTGGATTCGGTCACGGCGAGTTATGTTACTCTGAGTCACGTAATGAGAACAGAGCTGGGACGCCCCAGGAACCGGCAGATCGACGACGCTGTGCTGAGCGCGACCGTCGAGTTGCTCGGTGAGGTCCCGTACGCCGAACTGACGGTGGACACGATCGCCCGGCGCGCCGGAACCAGCAAGCCCGCCATCTACCGTCGCTGGCCGGGCAAGGCACACCTGGTTCACGAGGCGGTGTTCCCGATCGACGAGTCGACCGAGATCCCAGCCACCGGTTCGCTTCCCGCCGACGTCCGGGAAATGGTGCGGCGCGTCGCCGACGTCCTGACCGCGCCACCCGCGCGTGCCGCCCTTCCGGGACTGATCGGCGAGATGGCCGCCGACCCCACCCTGCACGCCGCACTGTTGACCCGGTTCGGCGACATCATCACCGGCGGTCTCGGAGACTTCCTGCGCCGCGCCGTCGAGCGCGGGGAGGTGCGCTCCGAGGTGTCCGCGGACGAGTTGGCCGAGGCCGTCGCCGGTATCACCCTCGTGTCGTTGCTCACCCGCGGAACAGCACTCGATGACGGCTGGATGGACCGGGCCGCCACCCTTATCGTGAGAGGAATCAGCGCATGACCGAATCCACCGCCGCATGGCGGGAACTGCTCGAGACCCTGGGCGGGTTGGATCGCAGCTTCCTCGAGGGGGACCGTGCCGTCACCGACGACCGCCACCTCGCCGACGGGTACCGGATGCTGGCCACCACGCTCGGGGTGGCCTTCGACACCTACCTGTTCCCCGAGCCGAGCAGGCCCCGGTTCGTCGAACTGAACACCCCGTTCCGCCGGGACCGGCGGTGGGGCGGCGACAACACCGACGCGTGGTACCACATGTGCCCGGTGGACGATCGGCGGCGCTACCGGATCAGCGGCAATCGTGGTGACAGCGTCTACTTCTCGGTCACCGCCTACAACGAACCCGCTCCAGGGACCTGGTCCGACCGGGTGGTCAAGATCGTCAACGACAGCGACCTGGAGACCTCGGGCGCCATCGACACCACCGGCGATTTCGCGTTCGAGATCGGCCCGCTGCCGGGCATGGCGGTGCTGGTGACCCGTGACTACCAGGTCGATCCGCTCACCGGACGGCCGGTCAGCTGGAAGATCGAGGCGCTCGAGGATCCCGACCCGATCCGGCACGGAGACGCCGAGACGGCGGCGGCGTTGCGGGCCTGTGCGGCGTGGTTGCGGACGATGTTCGCGATCGTGCCGCTGGCGGTCGGGGCGAGGGTGGACGAGACCCACGCGCTCGGTCACCAGACCGCCCAGCTCGCAAACGAATTCGGCGAGCCGTACCAGGTGCAGGACAGCAACTTCGGCTGGTCGGCCCGCGATGCGTGCTACTCGTACGGCAGCTTCGTCCTCGAGGACGACGAAGCCCTGGTGGTCACCCATCGCCCACCGGTATCCCGATTCTGGAACATGGTGGTGTGGAACCAGTTCATGGGCGGTCACATCGTGACCGACGCCCGGGTGTCGGTCAACGCGCGCACCGCGATTCCCAACAGCGACGGGTCGGTGACCATCGTCATCTCCAAGGGCATGACCGATCACCCGAATTCGGTGTCCACCGTGGACTATCCGCGCGGCAATCTGGCGTTCCGCTGGTTCCACGCCGAGGAGGTGCCCGCCCGGCCGCAGGCCGAACTGGTGACGTTGTCGGAGGCGCCGACCTCGGTTTCGTGACGGGCGGGGTAGCCCCTCAGCGCTCGAGGTGGCCGCCCAGCAGCGAGAAGAACCCGTGTGACGGGTCGTCGGCACCTGTGCTGCCCTTCGGGGTGTCCCTGGTGATGGGGTGGCTCAGGTCCACGGTGGACGGATCGTTCACGTGTGCCCAGTCGGTGACGATCCTGCGTTCTGTGAAACCCCATGCACCGGAACGCTTCTCGTACTTGCCGAGGAAATCGTCGGCCGACCTTTTCGAGAAGCCGCCGTGGTCATCCGCGGCGTCCTGATGGTAAAGGCTGCGCAGATGCGCGATGTCGCCGCGATCGACGGCGCGGCAGTAGCTGTTCACGAGCTTGCGCAGTTCGAACTCGTCGAGCATTTCCCGCAACCGGGAGTCCATCGTCATGCCTTCTCCCGGAGCCGCACCATCCGCGTCGTCGAACTCTCATCGAGCTCCACGACGTCGGAGCGCGATCGCAGGAAGTCGCTGAAAGACTTGAAACCGAGCGACTTTTCGCTGAACGAGGGATCCATGCGTTTCATCTGCGCCTTCACCGCGGAATTGTGCAGCCAGTCGGCATCGTCTTTTTCCAGGCCGATCCGCAGCGCGCGGGTCAGCAGCCCGGTCGCCGCGGCCTGGGGATCGGGTGTCTCCGGCTCCTCTGTCTCGGGCTCCTCGGGTGTCTCGCGCTGCTGCACGGCCTTCGCCCGTCCCGAGCGCTTCTTCGGCGGCGGCTTCTCGGCACTGTCGTCGGCAGCCGGGGTCGGCTCGAACACCGGGATGCCGGGCAGCGCGTCGTAGGTGACGAACTCGTCGCACGCCGCCGCCAACATGCGGCTCGACGATCCGGCCACGCCGATGCCCACCACATACCGGCCCAGGCGCTTGCACCGCTGGGCGAGCGCGATGTAGTCGGAATCACCGGCGACGATCACCACGTGCGTCAGGTCGGGTAACCGGAACATGTCCTCGACCGCATCCACGGCCAGCCGGATGTCTGCCCCGTTCTTGCCGTACGCCGCCGCCGGGAACAACTGCACCAGATCCACGGCGCGTCCCACCAGTTGGCCGCGGTAGCCGGCATTGATCTCGGCCGACCAGTCGGCGTAGGCACGCGTCAGCACCAGCGTGCCGAAGGAGGACGCGAAGTCGATGATCGCGCCGACATCGACGGTGGCGCGGGCCAGTCGGCCCGGATCCTCGTCGAGGCCCTTGGCCTTGTCGCGCTGGAAGGAGTTGCGCCCGTTCACCTGGTCGTATCGCGAGATCACGATGTTGTCGAAGTCGAGGTACACCGCAACGCGGGTCGCGCCGGAATCCGTCATGGGCCCAGTCTGGTCGATGCGCGGTCCGGTCGGAGTGGTTAGCGTCGCTCGGTGAGGATTCACTCAAGTCGCCCCGCGCCATCGGTGAGCGGCGCAACATGACAGCGGTGAGCAGTGCCGCATGGGGCCGCGAGCCGACGAGACACACCGTGCTGGCCGAGACCGACAGCAGTGCCTACCACTCGCTGCGACAGCGGCCGGTGACCCGCGCCGAGCGGTATGCGCTCGGCAAGAGCCTGCGCAAACGAGTGCCCCGGCGCTCGCTGGCCGACTGGACCGCGCCGCCGGACCGGCCGGACCCGATACACCTCATCGAGGTCAACCACCGCGGCCGCCTCGACCGCCTGATCCCGGTGCGCGTCGGACGCATGACCGCCTCGCCGTACGGCTTCCTGCGAGGCACCGCCGTGGTGATGGCCGACGACGTGGCCCGCTTATCGTCGACGGGCATCACGCCGGTCGTCTGTGGGGATTCGCACCTGGGCAACTTCGGCTTCTACGCATCACCGGAACGCGACCTGGTGATCGATCTCAACGACTTCGACGAGGCCCATCCGGGTTGCTGGGAGTGGGACCTGCGGCGGCTGGTGGCCAGCATCTGGGTGGCGGGGCGCCACAACGGCGCGTCCGAGGACGACTGCGAGGCAGCGGTGCGCTCGTGCGTGTCGGCGTACCGCCTCGAGTTGCGCCGGCTGGCCGACCAGCCGCTGTTCTCGCGCTCTTTCACGCGGCTGGACGTGGACCGGCTGGCGGGCGAGACGGAGGGTCCGCTGAACGACGAAGTGCGGCGCTCGGCCAGACGGGCGCGCAACCGCACCAGCGACCGCGCACTGCCCCGATTCACCCAGGAGGTCGACGGGGTCCGCAGGATCGTCGAGGAGCCGCCGTTGATCACCCGGTTGCCCGAGACCGAGGCCGAGGCGCTGGCCGAAGCGCTCGACGACTATCTGCCCACCCTGTCCACGCACTGGCGGCGCGTGCTGGGCGGCTACACCCTGCTCGACGTCGCGCACAAGGTCGTCGGCGTGGGCAGCGTCGGGTTGCGCGCGTATGTGGCGCTGCTGGAAGGCTCCTCGCCGGAAGACGTGGTGTTCCTGCAACTCAAGCAGGCCCGCCGCTCGGTCCTGGCGCGCTACGTACACGGCGAATCGGCGTGGCACGCGCACCAAGGGCAGCGCGTGGTCGAGTACCAGCAGGCGCTGCAGACCGTCAGCGACCCGCTGTTGGGCTGGACGACCGTGAACGGCCTGCAGTATTACGTGCGACAGTTCCGCAACATGAAGGGCACCATCCCGCTGGACGCGATGGATCCCAAGGCCCTCGTCGACTACACCGGCGTCGTCGGTCAGCTGCTGGCCAAAGGCCATGCGCGAACCAGCGGCGCCTCGATGATCGCCGGCTACATGGGCCGCTCGGAGAAAGTGGACGACGCGCTGTGCGTCTTCGCGCGCCGGTACGCCGACCAGACCGAGGCCGACCACGCCGCGCTGGTGGCAGCCGTCGACAAGGGGCGACTGCCGGTCGAGCGTGGGGTGTAGGCGCGGGTAACCTGAACTCATTCTCATCGACGGCGAGGCGAGTGACCCGATCCGCGTGGCCGTGCTGGCGCCGATCGCGTGGCGGACGCCGCCCCGGCACTACGGGCCGTGGGAACAGTTCGCGTCGTTGCTCGCCGAAGGATTGGTGGCGGCCGGTCATGACGTGACGCTGTTCGCCACCGCGGACTCGATCACCACGGCCACCCTGCACGCGACCGCTCCGGCCGGGTGGTCCGAGGACACGACGATCGACCCGAAGGTCGCCGAGTGCCTCCATATCGCGTCGGTGTTCGAGCGGGCCGGTGAATTCGACGTCATCCACAACGGGTTCGACTTCCTGCCGCTCACCTACAGCGGCCTCGTCGCGACCCCGGTGGTCACCACCGTGCACGGGTTCTCGTCCGATCGCATCGTCCCCGTCTACGAACGCTATGACCGCACCACGACGTATGTGTCGATCAGCGACGCCGATCGGCACCCGAACCTGCACTACGCCGCCACGATTCACCACGGCATCGACGTCGAGGAGTTCGGGATCCACCCGAATCCCGGTGAGCATCTGTTGTTCTTCGGCCGGATCCACCCCGACAAGGGCACCGCCGACGCGATCGCGGTCGCCCGCCGGTGCGGCCGTCGGCTCGACGTCGCGGGCATCATCCAGGACGAGCAGTACTTCCGCGACGAGATCGCGCCGCACGTCGACGGCGAACAGGTGCGCTACCTCGGCCCCGTCGGCGCGGAGTCACGCACCGAGGTTCTCGGCGGCGCACACGCGCTGCTCCACCTCATCGACTTCGACGAACCGTTCGGTTACAGCGTGGTCGAGGCGATGGCCTGCGGCACGCCCGTCATCGCCAACGCCCGTGGCTCGATGGGCGAGCTGATCACCCACGGCGTGACCGGATTTCTCGTCGACGACCTCGATTCGGCGGTCGCCGCCGTCGGCCGCGCAGGCGAGCTCTACCGAACCGGAATCGCTGAGCACGCCGCCCGACGCTTCACCGTCACCACGATGATCGACGAGTACGTCACCGTGTACCGCGCCGTGATCGGCAACCGGACATGAGCGCGGAATGGTGGCGCTCTGCCGTCGTCTACCAGATCTATCCGCGCAGCTTTGCCGACTCCGACGGCGACGGGGTCGGCGACCTCGGGGGCATCATCGAGCGTCTCGACCATCTGCAGACACTCGGGGTCGATGTCATCTGGCTGTCGCCGATCTACCGATCACCGCATGCCGACAACGGTTACGACATCAGCGATTACCGCGACATCGATCCGCTGTTCGGCACGCTGGCCGAGTTCGACGTGCTGCTTGCGCGGGTGCACGAACTCCGGATGAAGCTGGTGATGGACCTGGTCGTCAACCACACCTCCGACGAGCATCCGTGGTTCGTCGAGTCGCGGTCCTCGCGCGACAACCCGAAGCGGGACTGGTATGTGTGGCGCGACGGCCGTGACGGTGCCGAGCCGAACAACTGGGCCTCGTTCTTCTCCGGCTCGGCGTGGGAGTGGGACCAGCACACCGGCCAGTACTACCTGCATCTGTTCGACCGCAAGCAGCCCGACCTGAACTGGGACAATCCCGAGGTTCGGGAGGCCGTCCACGACCTCATGCGCTGGTGGCTCGACCGTGGTGTCGACGGGTTCCGCATGGATGTCATCAACTTCATCTCCAAGGTCGAGGGGCTCCCCGATGCATCGGCGATCCAGGGGCAGCGGTTCGTCGTCGCCTTCGACGGGTTCGCCGACGGGCCGCACGTGCACGAGTACCTCGCCGAGATGCGACGCGAGGTCTTCACCGGTCGCGACGGCGAGTTCATCACCATCGGGGAGATGCCGGGGGTGACGCCGGAACAGGCGCGGCTCTACACAGATCCGGCCCGCCACGAGCTGGACATGGTCTTCCAGTTCGAGCACGTGTCCGTCGACCACGGCCCGGCGGGCAAGTTCGACTACCGGGGTCTGGACCTGGTCGTCCTGAAGAAGACGCTCCATCGGTGGCAGGCCGCGCTGGGCGAAATCGGTTGGAACAGCCTGTACTGGAACAACCACGACCAACCTCGGGTCGTCTCGCGCTTCGGTGACGACACCGCCGATTTCTGGGCCGCGTCGGCGAAGGCGCTCGCGACGATCCTTCACGGCATGCGCGGCACGCCGTTCGTCTATCAAGGCGAGGAGATCGGAATGACGAACTACCCGTTCCGAACTGCGCAGGACCACAAGGACCTCGAGGCGGTGAACTACTACGCGAGCGTGCTCGCCATCGGTGGCCACGAGGGTGCCGCACTGGCCGGCTTGGCCAAGATCGGCCGCGACAACGCCCGCACGCCGATGCAGTGGGACGCGGGACCGAACGCCGGATTCACCGCGGGCGATCCCTGGCTGTCGGTCAACCCCAACCACACCTGGCTGAACGCTGCGTCCCAGATCGACTCACCGGCAACGGTTTTCGCGCATTACCAGGCTCTCATCCGCCTCCGCCACGAACTGCCCCTCTTGGTGGACGGCGACTTCACGCCGCTGATGGAAGACGATCCCCACCTCTGGGCGTACACCAGGACCTCGCCGGACGGAAGCCTCCTCGTCATCGCCAACTGCGGGCGCGATCCGCGGACCGTCGAAGTCGGGCGGGAATGGCTCGGGGCCGATCTACTCCTCGGCAACCTTCCCGGCACGCCGGCCACGGTGACGTCGGGATCCCACTCCTGCCTCGAGATGACTGGCTGGGACGCGCGTATCTACCTTTCGGCCTGAACGGACCGCGGGCCCTGTCACGCGCAGCAGTCGGGGTTGAGCACCACGCACAGCGCTCCGACCGCGTCGCGGGCCGGTCGATGGTAGACGTGCATGCCCCGCCGGTCGGATTCGACGAATCCTGCCTTGCGCAGTTGTGAAAGGTGGTGGCTGACCGTGGATTCGCTGAGCTCGAGGAGTGCGGCGAGTTCGCCGCTGTTCTGGACGCCTGCCGCGGAACTGAACAGCAGCGACATGATCTTGACCCGCGCCGGGTCCGCAAGCGCCTTGAGGCGCAGCGCCACCTCGAGCGCGTCGTCGTCGCTCATCGGCCCGGCGGCCATAGGCGCGCAGCACACCGGAGCGGACATGTCGATCGTCGGCAGGGCCTTGGGCATGATTCGATCTTGCCATCGATGTTGACATATATCAAAAAGGTGGCAGGGTGGTGCCTGCAAGCCAATTCGATATAAGTCTCACAGGTTCGGAGGATTCAGCCCATGTCCCGAGTTCAACTCGCCCTCAACGTCGACGACCTCGACGAAGCGATCACGTTCTACTCCAAGCTCTTCAACACCGCGCCCGCCAAGATCAAGGAGGGGTACGCCAACTTCGCGATGACCGAGCCGCCCCTCAAACTGGTGCTGATCGAGAACCCCGGCAAGGGGGGCACGCTCAATCATCTCGGCGTGGAGGTGGCCGAGAGCGCCACGGTGCATGCGGAGATCGCCCGGCTCGCCGGCGAGGGCCTGTTCACCGAGGAGGAGATGAACACCACCTGTTGCTTCGCCACCCAGGACAAGGTGTGGGTCACCGGTCCGGCGGGGGAGAAGTGGGAGGTCTACACGGTGTTGTCGGACTCCGACACCTTCGGCACCAGTCCGCAACACACCCAGGGCGGCACCGCCGAGGCGGGCGCGTGCTGCGGCACCGCCGAAACCGCGAAAGCCTCCTGCTGACGGGGTCCCGAGACCACCGCTGCGGCCGATCGACGACGGTCCCTGACGAATACGTAGATCCGCTGCGGGGCCGCTGGTAGGGCCCTACATTGAGGTGACGCGGCCACGCCATGTGCCGACCCGATCAGAGGTACAGGCTGTGATTGCGAACATCAAGAGGACCCTGCGGTTGGCCGGGATGCGGCCGTTGCCGCGGTGGCCCACACGGACGCCGGTGGATCTGCGGGGCAAGCGGATCCTGCTCACCGGTGGGTCGTCGGGAATCGGTGCGGTGGCGGCGGAGAAACTCGCCGCCACCGGAGCGTCGGTCATCGTGGTCGCACGCCGGGAACGCCTGCTGGCCGAGGTCGTCGCACGGATCACCGCGTCCGGCGGGCACGCGTCGGCCATGCGGGCGGACCTGTCCGATCTCGATGAGGTCGACAGGCTGGTGAATTCGGTTGGCGCCGTGGATATTCTGATCAACAACGCGGCCAGGTCCATCCGCAGGCCGCTGGCGGAGTCCCTGGCGCGCTGGCATGACGTCGAACGCGTCATGCAACTGAACTACTTCGCCCCGCTACGGCTGATCCGGGGTCTGGCCCCCGGAATGATCGAACGCGGCGACGGGCACATCATCAATGTCGCCACCTGGCGGGTGCTGCCGGAATCCTCGCCGATGTTCGCCGCCTACAACGCATCCAAGGCCGCACTGAGCGCCGTCAGCCGGGTCATCGACACCGAGTGGGGCCACTCGGGTGTGCACTCCACGACCGTCTACTACCCGTTGGTGGCCACGCCGATGATCGCCCCGACCCGCGCGTACGCCGGAGTGGCCGCACTCAGCCCCGACGAGGCGGCCGACTGGATGGTGACGGCGGCGCGCACCCGGCCGATCCGCATCGCGCCGCGCAAGGCGATCGCGCTGCGAGCACTAGATGTCGTCGCGCCGCGGGCGCTCAACAACATCCTGGAGCGCGAGACCAACCGGATGAACGCCAACGCGCCTGCCGTCGACGTCGCCACGCCGCCACCCCCGGTGAGCATCCGGCTCGCCCGGCCTTCGTAGCGCACCGCTGTGTCGCGAACCGCGACCGGGCACCGGCCCGAGAACCTGTTCCTGGCCGCGGCTCTGACCACCGCGGCATTCTTCTGCGTGGCGCTGGTCGGGACCCTGGCGAAGGTGTCGGGTCAGTACACCTCCACGGGAGTGCTGCTGCTGTTCCAGAACCTGATCTGCCTGTTGTTCGTCACACCGGTCGCGCTGCGCGCCGGCACGTCGTCGTTGCGGACCGACAAGATCGGATTGCACATCCTGCGGGCGGTGACCGGCACCGCGTGCTGGTACGCGCTGTTCTTCGCGATCACGCAGATCCCGCTGGCCAACGCGACGCTGCTGACCTACAGCGCCCCGCTCTGGATGCCTCTGATCGCCTGGGTCGTCACTCGCCAGCGGGTGTCGGGACCGACCTGGGCCGGCGCGGGGCTGGGATTCGCCGGGGTGGTTCTGGTGTTGCAGCCCCAGGGACAGAGCTTCGACATCGGCGAGATGTCCGCGCTCGCGGGCGCGCTCTTCCTGGCCGTCGCGATGATGTCGGTGCGGTGGCTGGGAGCCACCGAACCCCTGCTCAGGGTCCTGTTCTACTACTTCCTGCTGTCCACCGTGATGTCGGTCCCGATCGCCGTGTTCGACTGGCAACCGTTCCCCGCCGAGGCGTGGGGTTGGTTGATCGGCCTCGGATTCGCCCAGTTGTTCTCCCAGATCCTGATCGTTGTGGCCTACCGCTACGCATCGGCGGAGAAGGTGGGGCCGTTCATCTACTCGGTCATCGTGTTCACCGCGCTGATCGACTGGCTCGTCTGGGATCACCGGCCCACGCTGGTCACCTACCTCGGCATGGCGCTGGTCATCGGCGGTGGCCTCGTGGCCGTCCGCGCCAGACCCGGCACCGCCGTCGAGGCGATGCCCGTACTCGAACCGGACAGAGGGGAAATCAGATGAGTCATTGGCTGGTGAGCAATGTCCCGTCAGGGCTGCTGCTCCTCGGGCTGATCGTCGTGATCGCCGGCGGGGCGGTGCTCATCCAGGCATTTCTGCGGCACCGTTTCCCCCGTCTCAGGGGTGACGCCCACAACGACGTCACCAAGTTCGCCTTCGGCGTCGTCGCTTTCGTCTACGCGTTCTTCATCGGCTTCGTCGTTTCCGCGATGTGGGGCCAGATCAACAGTGCCGACGGCAAGGTGCGCGCCGAAGGCTCGGCCGCGGTGCAGATGGCCAAGAACCTCACCGTGTTCGACGCCCCGGATCGGGACCGCCTGCGGAACAGCCTGCTCGAGTACGAACAGGCGGCGTTGACCGAGTGGCCGTTGGCGGCCAAGGGCCACTCCTACCCTGAGGCCGACAGCGCCCTGGACCGCCTCTTCACCGCCTACACGCAGGTGACACCGGGCAGCGACGTCCAGAAAACCGTCCTGGCGAACTCCCTCAGCGACCTCAACACGATGAGCCGGGCCCGCACCGAACGGGTGCTGCAGGCCAGCACCGACGTCGGCCCGCCCTGGTCGTTGTGGGCGGTGATCCTCCTGACCGGCGGGCTGGTTCTTGGTTGCGCGATCATCTACGGCGTCGAGGCACCCGTCATGCACTACTCGATGGTGGCGACGGTGGCCGCGTTGGTGGCCGCCAACCTGTTCCTCGTGCTGCTGCTCGCGCATCCGTTCATCGGTGACATCGGAACCTCACCGGAACCGCTTCGTCAGGTCGTCAGGGTGCTGGAGGGCAATCCGGCCTGAACAGGCACGTACTCTTCCAGGCCGTACTCTTCCTAGGTGACCGCTATCGACCCGGACAAGCTGAGCACGTGTTTACAGGTGCTGGCCGACATCGAGGCGCTGCCACCCGAGCACCCCGACGCCGTCGCTGTCCGGAGGGCGACCGCGGGCATCTTCAAGTCGGTGAAGAAGGCCCGCCGCGACGCCAAGCGCGACGCGGTGGCGGCGGCCGACCGCGCCGTCATCGCCGCCACCGCCACCGGTGCTCCCGGCCGCATCGACGACGAGACGGCCGGACTGCTGCTGGTGTCCTCGGCGGCCGGCGCCACCGCGGGCATGCTGATCCGGTCGCGGGCCTGTTACATCTGCAAGAACCATCACACGGTGGTCGACGCGTTCTACCACCAACTCTGCCCGGACTGCGCCGCGCTCAACCGGGCCAAGCGCGACGCTCGCACCGACCTCACCGGCAGACATGCCCTGCTCACCGGTGGCCGCGCGAAGATCGGCATGTACATCGCGCTGCGGCTGCTCCGCGACGGCGCGCACACGACCATCACCACCCGCTTCCCGAACGACGCCGTGCGCCGCTTCGCAGCCATGGAGGACAGCGCCGACTGGCTGCACCGGCTTCGCATCGTCGGCATCGACCTCCGCGACCCCGCCCAGGTCGTCGCCCTCGCCGACACCGTGGCCGCTCAGGGGCCGCTGGACATCCTGATCAACAACGCCGCCCAGACCGTGCGCCGAGCCCCCGGCTCCTACGCGGCGCTCGTCGAGGCGGAGCGCACCCCGCCGCCGGAACTCGTGGACGTGATCTCGTTCGACCGCGTCAGCGACGCCCACCCGGCCGCGCTCGCGGGCAGCCTGGCCGAGCACCACACCCCGCACGCGGTGTCCTCGTTGGCGATGACCGCCCGCAGCGCGTCCGCGGACCGGATCGCCGCGGGCACCGCGATCGACGCGGGCGGGCTGCTGCCCGACACCGCCGCCGTGAACAGCTGGACCCAGCGGGTGCACGAGGTCGACGCGATGGAACTCCTCGAGGTTCAGCTGTGCAACCAGACGGCGCCCTTCATCCTGGTGAGTCGGCTGCGCCCGGCGATGGCCGCGTCATCGGCCCGCCGCACCTACGTGGTGAACGTGTCGGCGATGGAGGGCCAGTTCAGCCGCGCGTACAAAGGCCCCGGCCACCCGCACACCAACATGGCCAAGGCCGCGCTGAACATGCTGACCCGCACCAGCGCCGGAGAAATGCTGGAGCAGGACGGCATTCTGATGACAGCCGTCGACACCGGCTGGATCACCGACGAGCGTCCGCACCCGACCAAGCTGCGGCTGGCCGACGAGGGTTTCCACGCCCCGCTGGACCTCGTCGACGGCGCCGCCCGGGTGTACGACCCGATCGTGCGCGGGGAGGCCGGTGAAGATCTGCACGGCTGCTTCCTCAAGGACTACGCGCCGACCAACTGGTAGCCGCCGCTCGCGGGAGGGCGCGGTCAGTCGACGGGGTTGGTGCGCTTGACGATCAGCGGATCGGCCGGTGTGAAGGGGAAGTTCGGCAGGTCGTCGATGTGGGTGTCGAAGGCGGCGGCCAACACCTCGCGCGAGTAGGCGCTCGCCGACGCGCGGTAGCCGATGTCGGCGGGGAAGGACTGATCGAAGAAGATCAGGAAGTGCCACTCGTCGGTGCCGATGTTCTCGATGTGGTGCGGGTAGGCGCGCGGGATGAAGTACATCTCGCCCGTGGTCATGGTCCAGGTGTCCAGTGTCCCATCGGGATTCATGACGGTCATGCGGGCATCACCTTGCTGGACGTAACCCATCTCCGCGGTCACCGGATGCCAATGCGGTTCGCGCATCCCGTCTTCGGTGACCCGCAGCGAGTACATCGACATGTCCTCGAGCGCCGGCCAGTACTGGTCACGGGCGAAGCGGGCGCTGCCGCTGACGTAGTTCAGCCCCGGGGCCTGGGCCTCGATGTCGAACTTGTGCGGGTCGTTGAAATACGCAGCCGTGGGCACGACCGGGTCGCCGACGCGGGCGGCCAGCTTGCGGTCGGCGGGTGGGTTGGGTGGGAGAGTGCTGGTGTCGCGCCGGATCTTGGCCATGTCGGAGGCGGGCAGGTCGTAGGTGTTGCCCAGCACGGCATCGGAGAACGCGCCCAGGGTGGCCCCGAATCCGAAGTCCTCGGGGCGTTCGTCGCGGAACGCGATGATGAACTCGGCGACGTCCGTGCCGATGTTCTCGATGTGGTGCAGAGACCCTGAGGCCGCGTGGAACATCTGCCCGGCCGTCACGACGAAGGTGGCGAACCTGCTGCCGTCGTCGAGGATCGACACCAGGGCGGTGCCGGAGATGCAGTAGGTGAGTTCGTTGGCGTTGGCGTGCCAGTGCGGGGTGCGCATCGCTCCGGGGTTGAGCACCACCCGCTTGATGGACAAGCCCTTCAGGATCGGCAGGTTGTCGGCGGTGATGCGCCGGATCGAGCCGAGCGCGGATTCCTCCACGATCTCGCCGTCGAGCAGTGAGGCGGTGTGGCTGCTGCGCATGCTGGTCGTCGTCATGCTTCCTCCTGATGGCTCGGCCGCTGCGGATCACTCTGCCCCGGCGAAGCTCCGCTGTCCTGGAAGCTGACCAGCCGGTGCCATGGCGAATTCCGCACCGTGGCGTTTCCTGCTGGCTGCAATGCCTCAGTCCACCCGCAGACACAGCGAGGCGAGGTGGGCTCGGGCGTCGTCGGGAATCGGTGTCGGGCCGTTGTCGTCGAGGAGGACGAGCACCGTGTCGCACAGGCTCACGCAGGCGTCGTCGTGGAAGAGGGCCGTCGAGGAGACGAACGAGGTGCGGCCGACGTGTCCGATGCCGCTCGCGGTCTGGATGACCGCAGGCCACGGCGCCTCGCGCAGATAGTGCACGACGACCGTCGACGTGACGATGCGCAGGCTTCGCGGCGCGCGCCCGTACGCACTCGGCAGGACGCGCCGGTTGAGCGTCGCTCTGGTGTTCTCGTGCAGTGTCTCGAGCGCCACGTTGTTGAGGTGCCCGTTGGCGTCCATGTCGGCGAACCGGGCCTCCATGGAGCCGTGGACCGGATACGTCGTCGCGGCCAGTCGCGCCGCGTGTGGCCGCGGCACAGTGCTGACGAGTGGGCTCGCACCAGATTCCATGGAGTCAACCTAGCCTCTCGCCCGGCCCCGTCGAGTACGACCGGTCGCGGTACCGGGGCAGCCTCTGACACAGTCGGTCGAGGTCACGGCCCGCCTGCATGACGGCCCGGTCCGGCCTGACGAGCACGGCTGTTGCCCTCCTGCGGCGCAGCCACCGCCCCAGATCGCTGTCCGTGCCGGTGACGTGAACGATGGCTCCGCGCTGCTCGATCAGGGCTCGCTCGCGGGGGCTCGGTGAGCTGGTGGTGACGACGGCGAAACCGCCGCCCAGCACGGCGTCGAGCCGGTGCCCGCCGGTGATCACCGGGTTCGGGCACAGCCTGCCCGCCAGCCGGCGGGGAGTACGGGCCCTGCGCACCAACGCAGAACGGCGCAACGGCGGGGTCTCGCCGGCCAGCACCTTGGCGGTGACACCCGGAAGTCGCTGCAGTGCAGGCAGGACCATTCGCCGCGTCAGGCTGCCGAGTTCGCCGCCCGCTGTCATGCAGCGCCCGATACCCAGCGCGAGCCGGATCATGGTCCTGGCGTGGGGCTTCCGTTCCTGCGCGTAGGTGTCCAGCACGTCCTCGGGCAAGGCGGAGTCGAGCACCCCCGCCAGCTTCCACGCCAGGTTCATCGCGTCGCGCAATCCCGCACCCATGCCCTGCCCGATGAACGGCGGGGTGAGATGGGCGGCGTCGCCGAGCAGGAAGACGCGGCCTCGGCGCCATCGGTCGGCGAGTTGTGCGCGGAACGTGTATTCGGTGACGCGCACCAGGGTCAGGTCGTCCGCGGGCACCTGGTCGACCCACGGACGAAACAGCGGCAACAGCGAGTCGAGGGTGGCGTAGTCGCCTGCGGATTCGGACTGCAGCAGCTGGAACTCCCACCGGTAGCGGGTCTCGCCGATGCGCATGTAGGTGGCGGCGCGCTGCGGGTCGCAGACCTGGTGGACGCCCTCCCACTGGTCGATGTCAGCCGAGGTCGCGACATCGACGACGAGCCAACGTTGTTCGAAGCCGAGGTCGTGCATGCGGGACCCGATTCGGCGGCGGGTGATGCTGTTGGCTCCGTCGCATCCGAGGACGTAGTCGGCGTCGACGCGGTGCTCGGTGCCGTCGGAGCGATCCGTGTAGGTGACGCGGACCCGGTCCGGCTTGGCGTCGGTGACCTCGGTGACCTCGACGCCGCCCCGTAGCCGGGCGCGCGGGTAACGCTCGAGGTTGGCACGCAGCAGCGTCTCGAACTCGGGTTGGTCGAACATGTTCGCCTGAGGAAAGCCGTTGCCGCTCAACGCGGTATCACGGTTGAACTCCGCCAGGACGTTCATCGAACCGTCGAGCAGTCGCAGCCCGTGTGCGGGGCGTGAGATCGCGGCGAATCCGTCGGCGAGACCCAGGCGGGCGACGATACGGCAGATTTCATCGTCCAGGTGAACCGCCCGGGGTTGGGGATAGACCTGTGCCCATCGGTCGAGGATCACGCAGTCGATGCCGTACTGCGCCAGCAACGTCGCCACGGTGATGCCGGTGGGGCCCGCCCCGATGACGACGACGGGGACGTGCTCGACGCTCACGCGTACCTGACCACCGCGCGTTGGGTTCCGAGGTCGATCGCCGCGTCATCGGTGCCCACGCTCGCCTCGACGACATCGCCGGCCTTCAGGTACTTGACGTTCTTCGACTGACTCTTGAAGAACGCCTTCCACTTCAACGCGGGCGGCAGCAGCGCGCCGATCATCTCGATCGGTTTGGGGGGAGCGCTGAGCGCCGTCCCGGCCGGGGTGCCGGTCAGCACCAGATCACCGGCGTCGAGTCGCTGGAACCGGATCAGTTCCTGCAGGGCACGCAGCGGGGGATAGATCATGTCGCCGCCGACGACGGCGTCCTGGCGCAGTTCGCCGTTGACGCGCAGTTGCAGGCGAAGGTCGCTGAAGCGTTTCAGCTCGTCGGCGTCCATCAGCACCAGCGCCGGTCCGACCGGGGTGAATGTCGGGTACGACTTCGCTTCGTAGAACTGCGTTTTCGGAAGCTGGATGTCGCGGGCCGACACGTCGTTGGTGACAACGAGGCCGGCGACGTAGTCGGGAAGATCGGACTCGTTGAGGGTGGTGCCGACCGGTAGCGCGCGGCCGATGACCACGCCGATCTCGACCTCGTAGTCCAGGAAGCGGACGTGTGCGGGTTTGACGATGTCATCGGTGGGGCCGTTGATCGATCCGGATGCCTTGCGGAAGAACGTCAGTGGCACGGTCGCCGGATCCATGCCCGAGTCCCTGACGTGGGACGCGTAGTTCGTCATCTGGGCGACCACCCGACACGGGGTGGTCACCGGCGACACCAGGTCCAGCCTGTCGACGGAGACCGCGGCGGCGCGGTCGGTCGCGGCGTCGATGGCGGCCCGATCTCGCAGCAACTCCGCGGTGGTGGTTGCGGCGGTGTCGATCTTCACTGCGCCGGAGCCGATCCGGACATACCAGGCGTCGGCGGTGCGGAGGACGGTGGTGGTCATGAGCTCGCTACTTTCATCAGGCCGCGGAGGCGGGTCAGGGTGAATTCGTTGTCGTGCTCGCGCACAGCGCGCCACATCGCGCGCAGTTCCTCGACCGACTCGCGCCCGGGGGTGATACCGAGGAAGTCTCTGGTGACAGGTGGGCCCCACTGCGCGAGTCCGGTGGCGGTGAAGGCCGCCCACCCGGGTTCGAGGCTGCTGTCGAACATGTCGCCGTCGGCGAAGTGCTCGACGAGGAAACCGTCGGGGTCGCGCCAGTAGTCGAAGATCTGGCTGCCCTGGATGTGGCGACCGATTCCCCAGGATCGGTGGTATCCGCGGTCGCGCAGGTACTCGCCGCCCGCGGCCAGTGCGTCCATGTCACTGACCTGATAGGCGGAGTGCACGTAGCGGTTTCGCGGTCCGAGCGCCATGGCCAGGGTGTGGTGGTCGGCCGGGGTGTCGCCCCGGTCGCAGCGGATGAAGCTCATCGCCGGTCCGAGGTGACGCTGGCCCGGGAAGTAGAGGAAGTCGCTGACGATCATCCCGAGGTGGTCCAGGTACCAGTTCAGTGTCTCGAGGTATCTGGTGCTCTGCAGCACGACATGGCCCAGCCGCTGCACCCGCGCGGGGATGCGCCGTGGCCGCTGTGTCGCATTGGCGCGCAACAGGTCATGACCGACATTGAGAACCTGGGGTAGTTGCGGTGGGAGCGGCGCCAGCGCGTGGGTGTCGGCGACGATGCGGACCGGGATGCCGCTGGGGTCGACGAGATCGGCGCTCAGTCCGCCGATGCTCTCGGGTAGCGGGCGCGCCGCGACACCGATTTCCTCGGCAAGGCGCACCACGTCGGCCCTGTGCTGAGCGGTGAACGCGGTCCCGACGAAACGGGACCGTGGGCCTCGACGCACGATCAGGCACGGAGCGCCGGCGTCGCCGCCGCGCAACTGCAGTTCGTCCTCGCTGCGCATCGCCGTGGAGAAGCCGAACGCCTGCGCGAACGCCTCGGCGCGCAGCAGGTCGGGCTTCTCGAACTCCAACCACGCGATGTCGCGGACCTTGATCACCGGATTGCGGGACCGGCCAGGGTGCTCGCCCTTGCGCGCACCCTGCTCGCAGTGCAGGTCGCGGTGCGCGTCCGTGGCCTCGCTCATCAGTACCTCCTATAGTTCTGACGAAATCGTCACATGCGCCGTAATCCTCAGTCAAGCAGTTCTGACGAAATCCTCACAAATGAGGAAGGCGGTTACAATGACTCGATTCGCGGAGGGAGAGTGTCGATGGCGCAACCGGACGAGCCGCCGAACCGCCTCGCGCGCCGCAAGCAGAAGACGCGCGCCGCGCTGATCAGGGCGGCGCAGTTCTTCATCGCGGAAGGGAAGCTCAACGTCCCTGTCCTCGAGATCACCCAGGCAGCCGACGTCGGCATGGGTTCGTTCTACAACCACTTCACCAGCAAGGAAGAACTGTTCGAAGTGGCACTTACCGAGGTGCTGGACTTACACGGCGCGCTGCTCGACGAACTCACCAAGTCGTCGGAGGACCCGGCAGAGACGTTCGCCCGCAGCTTCCGCCTGACGGGTCGGCTGTTCCGCCATCGGCCGCAGGAGAGTCGGGTGCTGCTCTCGAGCGGGCTGTCTCTGCTGTCCTCCGACCGTGGCGTGGCACCGCGCGCCCGGCGCGACATCGCCGCCGCGGTGGCCGCGGGCCGATTCCAGGTGGACGATCTCGGCGTGGTCATGGCCGTCGTCGGTGGGGCGCTTCTCGGTCTCGGCCAACTGCTCCGCGACGAACCGGATCGTGACGTCGCCGCCACCGCGGACAAAGTCACCGAACACGTCCTCAAGGTCCTCGGGATGCCCTCCGACGAGGCCCGCCGGATCTGTCGGTTGCCGCTGCCCGAAATCGACTCCGTCGGGCTTCCGGATTCGGCCGCGTAGTTGAGGCAGACTTGCGCAGATGACGACTCCGCCGCAGCGCCCCGGACAGCCTGGCCGGCGCGGCGGGGAGACCCCGCCACCCGACCCTGCGACCCATCGGCTGCCGCGTCCCGGCCGGCCGGACCCACCCACCGAACAGATCCGCGCCCGGCGCCCCGACGCGGCGCCCACCGAGCAGTTCCGGCAGCCCC